>JAFXHU010000007.1 GCA_017533565.1 Clostridia bacterium | reverse complement strand
GCGAAAGCTATAACGAAAATCCTACGATTGAGTAATATTTTATTACAATAAAAAGCACCCCGCGGGGTGCTTTTTTGTTTTTTAGTAAATACAACCATCGCTCGATTGACTTTACTTTCATTAAGTGGTAAAATGATAATGAAAGCTTTTACAAAGGAGGTCAAAAATGAAAAAAAGATTTATCGTTCTGCTTTTATCCGTGCTTATGCTCGTCTCGCTTGCAGCTTGCAACGAGGGAACAAATACTCCGAGTGAAACCACTCCGAGCGAGACCACTCCGAATGAAACTACTCCGAGCGAAACTACTCCAAGTGAAACCACTCCGAGCGAGACCACTCCGAGCGAAACCACTCCGAGCGAGACCACGCCGAGCGAGACCACGCCGAGCGAGACCACGCCGAGCGAGACCACGCCGAGTGACGAGAAGCCGACCGACGACGAGATTCGCCAAAAAATCGTCGGCTCGTGGGAAAACGCCAAAAGAGATGGCGACACCATAACCACAAGCGGCTACGTATTAAACGCCGACGGCAGCTTTTTGGTATCGTATCACGAATATATACACTCAAAGGACTATCCCCAATTTTTCAATAGCATAGACGAGGGCTGGGGCAGCGCCCCCATGGGGTATCCCTACGAGGGTGGAACGTACGAGGTAAAGGACGGCGCACTGCTGCTTCATTATACCTTCCTTGACGTTGACCCCGAATATCAGCCACACACCGAAACGGTGCAGATAAGCGAGCTATCGGACGACAGAAGCGTGCTTGGCAACGTAATTCACGTGCGCGGCCCTCTTAGCCTTGAAGCCCTCTGCGCCAAGTTCGAAGTCAGTCTTGAGCCGAGCGTCAACACTCCCTCTCCAAGCCCCAACTCCAGCCCCCTCGATGCGGGTGATATACAAAGGCTCGAATCCTTTTTGAACGATCCCGCAAACGCGGACCTTATCACCTCGCACACCGTGACGTACCCTATAACGGTTCTCGGCGGCGAGATCGACGACAGAGGCCGCTGGCGTGTGTCTTACGTTGACGCCGAAATCGGAAACGAGCCGTATTATCTTATGACACTCTACGACGGTCAGGACGGCTTGCAGATCCTTGCCGACGTGGAAATAGACAAAAACGTATTGAAGATACTTTATGATAACGCCGTAGAGGCACACAAGAAATCCCCCGCGACCGAGCGTGACGTTTGCGACGAGCTTCAACCGGAAACGAGGGTAATTTGCCGACTTGACGACGGAAAATATTATCAGATATGCCTTTATAGAAGTTATGACAGCATCACCGTATTCGTCAGCCAAAGCGAGCTTGATATGTCCGCGTTCTGGGACTTCATTCCGATAGGTGACAGAGCAACGTTCACTATGGAAAACCTTGGCAAGATCAAGGAATCAAACGCATAATGAAAAAGGAAACCGTAACGCTTTCAAATATCCAAGAGGATCTTGCGCTTGTGGCTAGGCTTCAAATATCAAACGAGAGCGACAGCCGACTCGGCTTTATCATTCCGCTTACCATCTTAGCTATCCTCGGCGGCATTTTTCTTAAAAGCTTTTGGATATCGCTTCCCTTCCTCGCCGTTGCCGCATATCACGCCGTGCGATTTGTGTCGGAGTACCGAGAGCACAAGGCAAAAATGCAAATAATATCAGGCGGCATTGAGCGCGGCGACGTTTCGATATCTGTTGAAAGGTTCAGCCACGTGGCGGCGGAAACCGTCATCGAGCCGCGCAAAACGCCCACAAAGACAAAGATCACAAGCACCGCAACGTTCTTTTATTTCGAAGCAGGGCGACGTTGGCGCGTTCCTAAAGTCGACAAGCACTACAGATGGAGCAAGGAATATTACGTCAGCACTCGGGGGCTTGAAAACGTATCCCTTGAGGGCGATGAGTTTTTCTACGTTTCGTTGCAAGGGAATTTTGATATATCGTATATATACCCTTGCAAAAATTTTGCGCTTGACGCAACGCTCAAATAACCGATAAACACAAAAGGCAGAGGCTTTAGCCTCTGCCCTTTATGTTATTCCTTCCTCTTGATAAGGCACGCACCAAGCGCGACAAGCGCGGGAATAAGCGTTACGCAAACGCTCATTTTACAGCCAAACGCCTCGCCGCCTGTGCGCCCCGTCGTGCCGGCGGGAGCTTTTGTGCTGTCAGGAGTTGATTCGGGAACTGTAGTTTCGAGAACGGTAGTTTCAAGAACGGTAGTTTCGAGAACGGTAGTTTCGGGAACTGTAGTTTCGGGAACTGTGGTTTCGGGAACGGTGGTTTCGGGAACTGTAGTTTCGGGAACGGTGGTTTCGGGAACTGTAGTTTCGGGAACGGTGGTTTCCTCGCTCTCGGGATAAAGCCGCACGCGCACCGCACGCTTCTCCTCGTTTGGCGAGGTAGCAACGTAGTATATAAGCGTGTCCCCGACTATCTCCATATCGTATATGTTCTCCCCGTCAAGGCTTGGGGTGAGCGTCTTTTTATCCTTGCCCTTGGTATTGATCGTCACGAG
>JAFXHU010000006.1 GCA_017533565.1 Clostridia bacterium | reverse complement strand
TGCCTTAACAGCACCGATAAGCTGTTCCTTAGGATCAGAGGGGAAGTCAGAACCGATCTTCGCCTTGTACTCTGCCTTGAACTGGTTAGCAAGCTCCTTGAGGTCGTCTGCGGTAAGCTCGATATCCTGGGTTACACCCTTTTCTTCCTTCATCTTGTCGATAAGCTCTTCAAAATACTTCTTACCAACCTCCATAATGACGTCGGAATACATCTGTATAAATCTTCTGTAGCAGTCCCAAGCCCATCTTGCATTGCCGGAGCTTTCTGCCATATACTCTACAACGTCCTCGTTGATACCGAGGTTAAGAATGGTGTCCATCATACCGGGCATGGATGCGCGTGCGCCGGAACGAACCGAAACGAGAAGGGGGTTCTTCTTGTCGCCGAACTTCTTGCCGGTAACCTCCTCCATTTTAACGATGTACTCGTTGATTTCTGCCTGGATAGCAGGGTTAATCTGTCTGCCGTCCTCGTAGTACTGTGTGCAAGCTTCGGTGGTGATGGTAAAGCCCTGGGGCACGGGGAGACCGATGTGGGTCATTTCCGCGAGGTTTGCACCCTTACCGCCGAGAAGGTTGCGCATGTCCTTGTTTCCTTCAGAGAAGAGATAAACGTACTTCTTGCTCATTTTTTGGTTTTCCTCCAATATTGAAATTTTTTATAAAGCATTTTAATGTGCCAAAGGCACAGCAAGGGCAATTATATCACATAAAAATTCTAAAATCCATATATTATTTTAAAAAAATCGCCCGCAGGAAATAATTTACAAATTGTTAACAAATTATGTCCAACTTTAATTAAAAATATGAAAACAATTTGTGCGTATCAAACAAAAACCGCCCCTAACGGCGGCTTTGTGATAATTCAGGCAAGCTGGAGAGCGAGCCAAATAAAGATATAGGTAAGGATAAGAACGGGGGATGCCATAAGCAGAATGAGGATACCGGTGGTAACCTTATCCCAAATTGCTGCTCGCTTTGCCTTCTTCGCCTTTAAAACCTCTTCCTCGTTAGGAGCTACTTCCTCGGTGAGGGTTACTTCCTCGGTGAGAGCTACTTCCTCGTTAATTTCGCTCATAACAGCCTCCTTTAAAGCTTATTTCCAGAATATTTTAGCATACTTTTAAAAATAAGTCAAGTAAAAAATAAAAAAAGCCGAACTTTATTGACAACTTCGCGAAAAATTGTTAAAATAAACCTGCCGCCAAACGGGTTTTACGCGCGGCAACGAAAACAATGTGCGGGAGGGGAAAATGGATACTCCGATTGAAATAGAAAGAAAATACGTTATCGAAATACCCGAGCTTGATATGCTTTCGGGACTTGACGGCTACACGAAAAGCCGAATAGTGCAAACCTATCTTATAAGCCATCCGCACGTGACGCACCGAGTGCGCCGCCGCGATTACGGGGATGCGGTGGTTTACACCGAAACGAAAAAGGTGCGCATCGATAAAATTTCCGCCTTTGAGGACGAGAGGGAGATTGACGAGGAGGAGTACAGCTCTTTGCTTGCCCTTTCCGACCCTGCCGCAAATCCCGTTGAAAAAACTCGGCACACAGTCCCATACTGCGGCAGAACGCTTGAAATCGACGTATATCCCGCCTGGAAGCGTTGCTGTATTATGGAAATCGAATTGCCGAGCCGTGAAGCCCTGCCGACTATTCCGAGCTATATAAAAATTCTCCTTGACGTTACGGGGGACAAGAGGTATTCCAATGCGTCTATGGCTCGCTCCTTCCCACCCGAGCCGGGCATTGATTAAGCCAATACGAAAGCTTCCGAAAACGCGGAGAAATTAACACGGGTATGCCCGTTTTGGCACTGTAGCTCTATTTGTAAACAAAAAGCATTTGTACAATATGTAAACAAAGCATTACAAAAAGCCACCGATCGGTGGCTTTTTTCATTTATGGTATTTCTTTCCTGCCAAAATCGTAAACGAGCGATACACCGCCTCGTAAAGATTAACCCGCATAAGCTGATGCGGAAAGGTTAGGCGAGAAAAGGAAAGCTTCAGCGATGCCGCCGACTTTACCCTCGGGGAAAGACCGTGCGATGAGCCGATAATAAAGGCAAGCCTTCCACAGGCGTTTACCGTGTCGCCAACGTAGCCCGCAAGCTCGAGCGAGTCCATTTGCTTGCCCTCTACGCAAAGCGCGATAATTCTTGCACCCTTTGGCACGGCTGCGAGGATTTTGTCTGCCTCCCTTTCAAGCGCCGCGGCAACCTCGCGCGAGTTGTCCTCGTCGGAAATACGCTCCTCGCGAAGCTCTATTTCCTCAACCCTCGCGTATTGCGTAATCCGCTTTTTGTATTCGGCGGTTGCCTCCTTGAGGTAGCCCTCCTTGAGCGCACCAACCGTTATAAACGTAATGTCTGCCATTTTTATCTCCTAACCCTTGCGAGCCTTTTAAGACCGTCCGACAGGGCGTCTGCAAGCCTGTGCACGTCCTCTGCCGTGTTGTGTCGTGAAAAGGATATTCTTACCGAGCAATCCGCCTCGCCCTCGGTGTGACCGTAGGCAAGAAGCGCGCTTGATTTATGCCCACCGCCGTTTGATGAGCAGGCAGAGCCGGAGGAAACGTATATCCCCGATTGCGAAAGAAAATGGAGCATAGTTTCGCTCTTAATATCGGGAAGGGTAATATTCAAAATGTGCGGAGCATACCTCGGCGGGAGGGTGGGGCGTATCTCGGAAAGACCGTCCTCCGAAAGACGCTCTATTAAAAGAGAGCGAAGCATCGCGCAATGCCATATTATTTCGTCACGGTGCGCGAGCATAAGCTCCGCCGCTACTCCAAACGCCGCAATCGCGGGCACGTTTTCCGTCCCCGAGCGAAGCGAAAGCTCCTGCCCTCCGCCGAAAACCAACGGGGAAAGTCCCCTTTCCTTTATAACTCTTTCGTTTACTATAAGCGCGCCGACGCCCTTCGGACCCTCAATCTTGTGTGCCGAAACCGTAAGCATATCCGCGCCGATAGCCGACATTGTAAACGGTAGCTTCATATACCCCTGCGTTGCATCGACGTGAAGGAGCGCGTCGGGGCATCTTTCCTTTATGGCTTTTGCTATGGCGGGGAGGTTGTAAACCGCACCCGTTTCGTTGTTTACCATCATCACCGAAACGAGTATGACCTCGGGCGAAAGCTCCCGCAAAAGCGCATCAAAATCTAACACGCCCCCCACCGTAGGAAGGAAAACCGCCCTGTGACCGAGGCTTGAAAGATGCAAAATCGGCTCTCTTACGGAGGCATGCTCTCCCTCGGTTGATATAATCTTCATGCCCCGTCTGTATCTCTCCTTTGCACAGGCTCGTCCGATTATTGCAAGGTTGTTCGCCTCACTCCCCGACGATGTAAAGATTAGTTTACAATTCTTGCCGCCCACGCTGTTGAGAATTTTTTGCCTTGCCGCCTCGATTTCACTCTGCGCGTCAAGCCCCACCGGGTGAAGTGAGGAGGGATTTCCAAAGCTTGCCTCGGACACCTCAACGTATTTTTTTAGTGCCTCGGGGCATATTTTCGTTGTCGCCGCGTTGTCTAAATATATTGCCCTCATATTAGAACTTAATCTCCGAAAGAACGGATTTCGCCTCGTCGATATGCGTGTCAAAGCTATTTGCCTCTGCCGTATAGGTGAATACGTATCCGTTAAAATTCTTGCGTATAAGCACCTGGTAAACGCGGTATTCAACGCCGCCGAGCGAGTAGCTGTATTCAAAGGCATACGCCCACTTTATCGAAATTCCGCCCTCACCGCCGAAAACCTCGTCCGTAACGTCAACGAGCGTCGCTATCTCCTTTACGGTAGTAACCTCATTGCCGCTTGCATCGGTTGTCTTGTCGGCAAGCTTCTCGATTTCGCCGAGTCTATGCTCCCAATAGGTTTCCTTTTCTACGTTGGTGTAGGTTGCCTTCGACACGTTGATGCTCGTACCGTCCTCGCGCGAAACGCTTACCATACCGGAGGAATAATCAACCCTGTATTCGCTCGGCACGTACATCGTAAAGCCGCATATTTTCTTGTCGGAGGCGAGAATGTAGCCTCTATCGTCGGTTTCGTAGGTCGGCGTGCTTGCTTCGCCGTTCTTTTCGATAAACTCAAAGCTGCCGATAACCGAAGCTACCTTTTCAAGGTAGGATTCGTAATAGCTCGTGCCGTCGCCCTTGTCCTTAAGACCCGAGGTGTAGGTGAAAATGTAAAAATCCTCGCCGTTTTTGACGAATATCTGCATAACGCCTACCTCTGCCTCGCTGTATTCGTAGGTGTAGGTGAATTTGTATGCCTCGGGCGCATTGCCGAAGGCGGTTTTCTCGTTTCTTATTCCCACGCTTACCGCAAAGGGAAGCCTTGCCATCTCGCTGTCGAAATACTCGTCGAGGGTGACGGTGGGCATATCCGCCTTTACAAAGGTTATGCTCGTACCGTCGAGCTTTGAAACGTATGCCGCCGCGATTTCACCGTAGCAGGATATCGTCCATTCCTCGGGCGCGTACAGGTTATATCCGTATTCGCTTCCGCAGCGAAGCGGCTGCATACCCTCGGGTGCGCCGTTGTCCTTTTTGCAGGAGGTGAGCGAAAGCACCGACAAAACGGCTGCTACCGCAAGTACAAAGCATAAAATTTTTTTCATTTCTTCTCCTTTATCTGCGCGTTCTGCGCTTCCTTACGGAAATTGCTTTTTCACGAAGTCCCCGAAAAGCTCTCCCCGCCTCTCAAAATTTTCAAATTCTCCGTATGCGGTTGCGGCGGGTGATAAAACCACCGTTTCGCCTCCGCGTAATATGTGCTTAAGCTCGTATAGACCGTCCGAAAGCCTATCTTTGTATATCACGGGAACGCGGGAAAGCTCCGCATCCCTCAAAAAAAGCTCGCAAAGCTCCGCACCGAACTCGCCGTATGCGATAATCCCGTCGGCGTATTTTAAAATCGGTTCCTTAAGCGGCAGGGGCGAAAGCCCCTTTCCCCGTCCTCCGAGAATAAGCAAAACCCTTTTGTTAATTCCCGAAAGCGTTGTTGCCGTCCTCGTCGGCGTAGTATCGATTGACGAATTTATAAAAACCGTCCCCCGACTGCTCGTATGCACACGTTCGCACCTGTGACGCGGAGCGCGAAAGCCCGTGCCAACCTCTCGTATGCTCTCTATGGGCGCGTAGCCAAATGCCACACCCGCCGCCGCCATAAAATTCAAAAGGTTGTGCCTCTCGCGCAGCGAAAGCTCCGACTCGCGCATAAGCGGAGTGCCGTCGTAAAGTATAACGCCGCACGAAAGAGAAACCGTATGCCGCGCGCCGAGTGCCAAAAGCTCCTCTCTTGTCAAAGCGTCGGAAAAAAGCGTATCTGCCCTATCCGTAAATTGCATACAGTCACCGCCTGCGTACATAACCGCCCTGCCCGTATTTTCAAAAATCCGAAGCTTTGCGGCATAATACTCGTCAAGCGAGCTGTGCCAGTTCAAATGATTTGGCGAAAGCGAGGTTATAACCGCCGCCGTTGAGTGCGGTGCAAATGAATTTAAATTAAAGCTTGAAAGCTCCGCAACGTAGCGGTCCTCCCCCTCCGCCTCGGAATAGGGAACACCTATATTGCCAACCGCCCGCGCCGAAAGCATTTGCGAAAGCATAGCCGTAACCGTCGTTTTTCCGTCCGAGCCTGTGACCGCGAAAATTTTACTTCCGCCGTTTGTGTCCGAGCCTGTGAGTGGGAAGGCTTTCCTTCCGCCGTTTTCATCGCACTCGAAAAACACGTCGCATTCTGCGGTGATTTTCACCCCGCGGGAGTCTGCAAGCAATAATTCGGGAGTGTCCCGCCTTACCGACGGAGATAGAAAGAGTATATCCTCAAAAATCCCGTCAAGGTAGCCGTCGCCGAAAATCCCCCGCGCCCCATTTGGTATTTGAAGCTCCCCTTTGCATCTTACTGTGATATTGCAAAGCTCGGATATTTTCCCATATACCGCGCGGTTCGTTATTCCAAAGCCGATAAGTCCAACCGTCACCCGCCTTTTTATGCGTGTTGACTCTCTTACGACGTAATCTCTTACGGTCACGGTGCCTCCTTATATTATAAATATTTTCGCACAATAAATCAAGTAGAATGGTGAAAAATCTTTTTCTCCTATATTCTATGACGCTGCCTTGCGAAAATATTACCGCTTTCCGAAGGTTAAACAAAACGGCAAAACCACGCACCCGTGTTAAATTTTCGGATAAAATTCGGGTAAAAATGTAAACGAAAATATACAAAAAAGAGCCTCGCGAATTGCAAAGCTCTTTTTTGTTGACTGAACTTGTAAGCCGGGTTCTGTACTCTTGCGAGTGACGGTCATCTATCTTCACCGTCCGTTGCCGAACGGTTCAAGCCAAACGGCTCTGCCACCTTGA
The DNA here is from genome assembly GCA_017533565.1 of Clostridia bacterium. Taxonomy (GTDB): domain Bacteria; phylum Bacillota; class Clostridia; order Oscillospirales; family CAG-272; genus UBA1740. Next base: position 915 of record JAFXHU010000006.1, on the reverse strand, counting down.
AAGCGACGAGCAGCCTCGGCATTACCCGAAATCAAGGTGTTGCATCGGATAGGGTTTACAGCGGATCTACGTTACCGTAGAAACGGGTGAGCTCTTACCTCGCCTTTCCATCCTTACCGTAAAAACGGCGGTTTATTTCTGTTGCACTTTCCCGCGGGTCACCCCGGGCGGACGTTATCCGTTATCCTGCTCTGTGATGCCCGGACTTTCCTCACGGTAATACCTTTCGGCAGCATACCGCGCGACCGTCCCATCCAGTCCTCCGTATTATACTCCCAAACGCCCGATTTGTCAATAGAGAGGGCGGATTTTGTTCTAAAGCGACAAAATTTTTATATATCGTTTATATAAAACGCCAAAAAACTCCATCCTGCCGCCCTACCGATTTAAAAAACCTAACAAAATTGATAAAAATTCTACAATCCTATTGTATAATTAAAAATTATATGATATAATTACATTTGGCGAGAAAGGCTCGCATAAATACGCAAATAAAAAAATAAATAAATTTTTGGAGGATTTTCAAAATGGCAAACGTAAAGGTTGCAATTAACGGCTTTGGCCGTATCGGTCGCCTTGCATTCAGACAGATGTTCGGTGCGGAGGGTTACGAAATCGTAGCTATCAACGACCTTACCAAGGCTTCCATGCTCGCTCATCTTCTTAAGTACGACACCGCACAGGGTCGTTACGACGGTCACACCGTTGTTGCCGATGACGAGGCAAACACCATCACCGTTGACGGAAAGGTTCTTAAGATCTACGCTGAAAAGGACGCTGCTAACTGCCCTTGGGGCGAGCTTGGCGTTGACGTAGTTCTTGAGTGCACCGGTTTCTACTGCTCCGTTGAGAAGTCTATGGCTCACATCAACGCAGGCGCTAAGAAGGTTGTTATCTCTGCTCCCGCAGGCAAGG
>JAFXHU010000005.1 GCA_017533565.1 Clostridia bacterium | reverse complement strand
TAACAAGTTTGATTACAGTTGGGGAACGACCTTACTTCTTGCTAACCAAATTAAACTGACAAATCCAAATTTATTGGTGAGTTTGGTATTGTTGTCTGCAGACTATAAAAATGAACCTATCGTTAAATTTGAACCCATTTTTTGCAAAAAAAGTGAACCCGTTTTCTATAAAAAGTGAACCCGTTTTCTATAAAAAGTGAACCCATTTTGCAAAATGAACCCATTAGGATTTTTGTATCCTTTTATACAATTACTCACAAAAAATTCGACAAGTTTCGACTTGTCGAATTTTTTTATCCATTGCGAAAGCAATGGTATATCATCACGACGCAGTCGTGGATATTATCCGCCTTGCCGAGTATATCTCGACAAGGCGAGTATCTCATCAGCCGTAGGCTGTATCTTCTTTCGCAATGATGATATGCAAGGCTTTCGCCTTGGTGATATACAAAACTTCGTTTTGATGATATACACGCCTTGGGCGTGATTTTAAGCGCCCTCGTCAACTATAAACTCGATGGAGGTTATATACAGCACGTAATATTTCGAGCCGCTTTTTTCGGTTGAGATGGTAATGCTGTCGGTGCTTTCAAAATTGATTTGAATCGTTGAGGTCGCGCCCGCTTCCACGGTTTCCTTTCCCGCGACGTTCATATAATACTCGTCCTTTGCGGTGATTTGGGTGGTTTTGCCGTCGTCACCCCCGTCCGACCAGACGGTTGAGCTGCTATCACCGACACGAATAATACAATTATTGTTGGTTACGTAGCCCGTGATAATAACTCCCGTGACGTTTTCGGTCAATTCTATCGTAATACTGCCCGTAACGCTGGTAGTACCGAGCTTTATCATATCGCCCGAGTACCAGATATTATCGCCCGAGCCGCCTCTGCCGCCGCCGTAAACGTTGGTGACGTTGCTTACCGAGGAAATAATATTTTCCTCCGTTCCGTTAAAGCGAATTACGTTGTATGCGTCGGTTGGGTCGTCAAATTTTACCGCCGTTTTTCCCGGCAGCTCATAATCTATATCGTAAAAGTAACCGTTAGTAGCCTCGATTGGCGGGGGAAGGACGTCCTTATCCTTCAGGGTTATGAGAATTTGTACATCCTCGCCGGGCATTGAGAATTTATAGGTCGTGCCGCTTGATGCCTCAAGCACCGTGCCGTTAGCCGTAACCTTTGCAATTTCCTTCGTATTATCGGTCATAAGTACGGAAAGGGTAACCGTTTCCCGTTCCTTATACTCCGTCTTTAACCCCGTTAGCTGATATGCGCTGTCCGAATTTGCCGTAAGCCCGTAGTCCTTATAATTTGCGGGATTATTTTCCAAATATTCAATAATCAGCGGTCTTAAATAGGTATTAAAGGGGACTGCGGCACGGATGCTTGCACAGATTGTGGCTACCTTCGTGCCGTTTTGCTTTCCTTCGACGGCTATGTCCTTCGCTTCTCTTACCTTTTCGGCGTCAACTCCTGTTGCTTCTATTATCCAAAGCAGCAGCTCGGGGCAGGAAAATTTGCCGTACGACCTATCAGAGGCGGAGGCGTCCCAAAGCATTCCCTCCTCAAGGGTGGGATAAAGCCAGGATTCAAAATAATGCCATTTTTGTGACGGAAGGTGCTGTGCCTTATCTACGATCAAGCCCGCCTTTATTGCGTTTGCGATATATCCGCCGCTTTCCTGCTGGTATAATTCAACGTATTCGTTGGTTATAGGATATTGCTCATCCTTCGTTAAGAGAAAGCGCTCCATATCCGACATTGTAATAACGTAATCGTCGGGCAAATCAACCCTTGTATTTTCGTTGCCGCTATCTCCGCCGTCGGTGTTGCCGCCGTCGGTGTTGCCCTCGTCACCCGTATTGCCGTTGTCACCGGTGTTACCCTCGTCACCCGTATTGCCGTCGTTACCGTCCGACGGGGGTGTATCGGGTAATACCGTTTCCCCGTTGCCGCCGTTGTCGGTATCGGGATTTACGCGGGTACAGCTTAACAGTCCGACCAACAAGGATATTAAGCAAAGAAATACCAAAATTCTCTTTAACATCGGTGTTCGTTTCATAAATACTCCTTTATAAAAGCCTTTTATCGGTTAATATTAAATTAAATCGGTAGCCTAAATATTATAGCATAGATATAAGGAAAAATCAAGACGGTTTCGGCGGTATAAGCGAGGCTTAATAAAACTTTGCGCGCCGACGCGCCAAAATATTTCGCAGCCGACGGGCGACTTGCACAATTCGTTTTTTCGGTATCGGCTTAACAAACACCCCTTTTTCGCACCGTTTTTTCGGCTTGAAATTTTTCCCTCGGTAGGCGGAGTTTTTTGTTGATTTTTCCCTTCCGCCGTGGTATAATTGAGATAAGGGCGGCAATAAGAAGCCGCAATAAACGTCAAAAGGAGGCAAAATGAGTACTGTTAACGAAGGATGGGCGGGATATTATCTCCGCCTCGAGCGCACGACGAGCGAATACACCTACGGTGATTGGTATAACCATTCCTGGGACGAGGTATTCGAGATTGAGGAGGGCGCGGACAAGGTAAGCCGCGGCGAGAGAATTCGCATTGATAAATTGACCGAGGACGGGATTTATTTCACCTTCTTTGACGAAAAGGCAACGGCGGGCATAGAGGGCGTCGTTTCCCGCGAAAGTCCGCGGATATGTCTTCGCGGCGAGAGCGCGCAGGGCGGCAGAAACGAATATGCTTGGTCGCGCAGCGACAGCGTTGTCTTAACTCTTAAAGAGTTAAGGGAGGATTAAAATGGCAATCGGGATAAGGGTAAAAGCCGCCGCCTCGGACTATGATATTTCGGCATCTAAATTCTTTGGAAATCCGACCGTGCCGCTCGTATGGGACGGGGATTTTTCCGACGGCGAAATCTTTTTTTGCCAAATAAGGCTTTCCGACATTGCGGAGCTTGACACCGAAAACCGCCTTCCGCACACGGGCTATCTTTACATATTCCTCGACACCGAGGGCACGGATTACTGTCTTCGGGCGGACGTGAGATATTTTGAGGGCGAGCCGGAGCTTGCAATAGACGGCTTTAATGCGGCGGTTGATGGCTACGAGAATTTTAACGACGCGTACGTTATGGAGTTTTACGAGGCGGACGGTGACGAGGTCTGTACCCGACTTCTCGGCAACCCCTCCGATTGGAATTACGGCGAGGAGCCGCCGCGGCTTCTTCTGCAATTCGACCCACTCGACAATGATATGGGATTTCTCGATCACCTTGACGGCTTTCTCTACTTCTTCTTCGGGGAGGACGAGGGCGATTTCGGGTCGGTAAGGCTGGCGGAGGAATTCAGCTAAAGGTAACTGCTTCGGAAAGGAGGCGTATTTCCGTGATTAAACACGATCCCGTTGAGGATACACCCGAGTATCAAGCCGTAAAGGACGAGCTTGAGGCAAAAATACTCGCACTAATCGGTCCAAGCCGCGGAATGGGCTATTGCCATTTATATTGGGCGACGAAAAGGAAAATTTTGCGCGAGGACTACGGCATCGAATGGAGGTCGCCCGCGGTATTAAATCCGCGAATAAAGTTCGATTAAATTACAATTTGAATATTACCGAATTACGATTTGATTATTAAAGAAGGGACGGAATGCTATGGAGGTCAAGATTACCGACGGATACGTTTTGCTCGGAGAATATCCGCAGACGGGCACGGTGAAGGAGCCGATAAAATGGCGCGTGCTTTGTAACGGGGGCGGCGTGCTTACCCTCATTACCGACGTGATTTTGTTTAACCGCGATTTTGATAACCGTTACAGCGACTATCGGACGAGCGACGTAAGAAAATATATTACCGAGGAATTTTTTCAATTTGCATTTTCAAGCGAGGAGCAGGAGTTGATTTTGCCCACCGAGCTTGAGGACGGAGTGTGCGACAGAGTTTACCTTCCCTCGCTTGACGAATTAAAGGCAATCGAAAGAGATAGCCGCATAAGAAAGGTTACGCCCTACGCCGTATCGACAAAGGCATCCGCATATCCGTATCAGGGTAAAAAATACCGACATCTCGAGGGCAACGGCTGGTATTGGACGAGAACCCCGCACAAGCCGCCCTACGACCCGAAGCGGGATAACCACGTGTGGTACGTATCGTATAGCGGTGGACTTGAGACGCGACCCGTATGGGGGGCAGACATCGGCGCGGTTTTAATGATGCGAGTAAGGATATAATATGCGTTATTGTAAATTATTGTTTACATATGACGGCAAAAAAGAGAGCCGAGCGGCTCTCTTTTTTTATTTAGTCGGGTTTATGGCTCCGCAAGAAAACGGGCGTTTAGTACGGGGGCGTGTTAAATTTTAAGCCGTTTCGTGCCGAGCTTTAAGCAGGCTTGCGTCATACTTTATGGCGTTATGGGAAGCTTTATGCTGCTTTGGCGAGCTTTAAGGAAGCTTGCACCATACTTTAATCCGTAGTGGAAAGCTTTATGTAGGCTTGCAAAATTAAAGCCGTTTGGCATGCGGTTAAGCGTTGTCGCCGTCCTCCGCACCGAAATCAAAGAAATGGGCGGTATCGGGGTCTGCCGTGCCTTCTTCGGCGGGGGTGCTTTCGGGTGCTTGCTTATTTACGAGCGAGCCTTTTTTAAGACCGACGGCGCGGTAGTAAATATAGGTTATAAGCGCGGCGAGAATCCAGCCCGCGGGAAACGCCATCGCAATCGGCAATATCGTATTCGATATAAAATTCGCCATTACGAAAAGGTACAGCTGGCGAAAGCCGACGAAGGAGGACAGCATTATTATCATCGGGGCGGTGGAGTTGCCCGCACCGCGGAGCGAGCCTGCATAAATTTGATTTACGCACCAGACGAGGTAAAACGGGGTAAGCCAGCGAAGGAAAAGCACTCCAAACTCGTTTACCGAGGGGTCGGAGTTAAAGAAGGTAACGAGCGTGGGGGTAAAGAGCATTACGGGAATTATGAGTATTCCCGTGGAAACGAGCGACATAAGGAAGGCGGTATTCGCGCCCTTCTCCGCCCTTTTTATCTCTCCTTTTCCGAGGTTTTGACCGACGAAGGTCGTTGCGGCAAGTCCGAGCGACTGCATCGGGAGAAGTATAATCTGGTCGATTTTGGTATAAGCGGTCCAGCCGCCCATCGCACCCTTTCCAAAGTAGTTTATATAGCTTTGCACGAAGATATTGGAGAAGGAGGTTATAGCCATTTGGATTGCGGCGGGAAGTCCGACGCGAAGGATTTTACCGAGGATTTCACGGTCGAGGCGTATCATACCCCGCCTTATGCCAACGGCGGAGTCGGTGCGAACGAGGGTTATAACCACCAAAAGGGCGGAAAGAAGCTGTGCAATTACGGTGGCAACAGCAACGCCCGCAACTCCCCAACCGAATACAAGCACGAAAAGAAGGTCCAAGACGGTGTTGGCAACCGCGGCAACTACGAGGAACAAAAACGGACGGCGGGAATCGCCTACCGCGCGTAAAAGGGCGGCACCCATATTGTAAATCATAGGTCCGACGATGCCCGAAAACCATATAAGGAGGTAGATGCGCGCCTCGGCGGCGACCTCCGCGGGCATATCCAAAATCAAAAGAAAGACGGGGACGAGCGCAAGACCGAGCAGGGTAAACACCACGGCAAGCACTGCGGTAAGGATAACCGACGTGCCGACGGTATCGCGGACACGGTTAAGGCGGGCAGAGCCGAAAAACTGCGATATTACGACGCCCGCGCCGCTTGAAAGCCCGATGAAAAAGCCGATCATAAGATTGGTAACGGGTCCGAGCGTGCCGACGGCGGAAAACGCCTCCGTGCTGACGAAATTGCCAACGACCCAGGTGTCCACCATATTGTACATTATTTGGAAAAGATTTCCTATGAGAAGGGGGATTGCAAAGGTTATAAGATGGCGGGCGATTTTGCCCTCCGTCATATCGACGTCGCCCCTTACCTTTTTAACAAGAAAGCTCATTTTTTATCCTTGAATATATATATTTTCTACCGTCGCGCTCGCGGTGCAAGAGCTTTAAATCAACGAGCAGGCGAAGATAGTAATAGGCATAGCGTGAGCGGCTTTTCGCCGCGGCTCTGAATTCCGCCTCGGTAAAGGAGTCGGACAGCCCCTCGGGCATCAGCGTAAGATAGTCGGTCGGGGATTTTAAAACGTATTCCACGATGATTTCGTTGGGTATTGCCTCAAGGCGGCGCTCCCCTCCCCTTCCGCGGCGTGCGCTTTTATCGGGGATTCTGTACTCGTCGCAGTCAAGCAAAAGAAGCACGAGGGTAAAGCCCTCCCTGCCGATAAATTCGCGGATTTTGTAGATTTCAAGCGCGGAATCGAATACGGTCTTTCCCTTTACGGTGCGTCCGGAAAAGGAGATTTCGCCGCTTTCGGGGTCAAGCCGCTTTACCCGCTTTTTTGCCACAATCGGATGCACGACGGTGACGGGACAGTGAGGCAAAAATCGGTTTAGCTTCGGCGTTAGGTAGGAAAAGGCGGCGCGCTGTATTTCGACAATTCCGCACTCGTTTTTAATATCGGCAACCGAGCCGAGAAATTCGATTTCGTGCTTTTGCCCGTCAGGCTCAAAATAAAGCTTTAGCGTGCGGTGAAGCGTCTTTTCCGAAAGTCGGCCTATTCCCGCGTAGCCCTCCCCGTTTTCGGCAAGGGCGCGCGCCCGTGCGACGTTAAAGGCGGTGCGGTCAATCATTGCTCGGGAATTTGGGTTACAAAGACCCAGTCGGTGTATTCGGAGGTGCGCTCAAGCTCGGCAATCGTCATTTCAACCGCGTTGTTAGACGCGCCCGCGGCGGGAAATACGGTTTCAAAGCGCTTTAACGACTCATCAAGATAGACGGGCACGCCCGCCCTTACACCGAAGGGGCAGACTCCGCCGACGGCGTGACCGATAAGCCTTTCCACGTCCTCTGCGGGTAGCATTTTCGCCTTTTTACCGAAGCAGTCCTTAAACCGTCGGTTATCAATCTTTGCATCTCCCGCGGCAACTACGAGAATTGCTCCCTCGCCGTCGGCGAAGGATAGGGTTTTGGCAATCCTTGCCTCCTCGCAGCCGAGGGCAAGTGCGGCAAGAGCAACGGTTGCGCTCGATACCTCAAGCTCTAAAATTTTATCACCGAAGCCGTATTTTTCAAGATGACGCCTTGCAATTTCACGTGACATTTCCTACTCCTAAATCTTTGCCCGACCCCAAAAGAAGGTCGGGTAAGCGGTTATTTTTGTGTGTTTTTTAACACGGGGTGGTACTAAAGTGTTTTTTATAGGTCAAGCCACGCCCGTCGGTGAAAAAATCCTATTGTCCCTTTCACCTATAAAATCAACCAAGCTCGGCAAGGCGGCGACCCATAAGCACGCCCATAACCGACGCCATCATAAGCCCGCGAGTCCAGCCCGACGAGTCGCCGAGGCAGAATAAGCCTTTCACGCTCGTGGTAAGGCTTTCGTCCATTTTTACGCGGTTGGAATAGAATTTAAGCTCGGGTGAATAAAGCAGCGTTTCGTAGGAGGCAAAGCCCGGGACTACCTCGTCAACCGCCTTTATGAAATTGATAATATTCATCATTGCGCGGTAAGGCATTGCCGCGGTGATGTCGCCCGCCTCCGCATCGGGGAGGGTTGGTCTTACGTTAGACTCGGAAAGCTCCTTCGGCCAGGTGCGCTTTCCGTCGAGAATATCGCCGAAGCGTTGGACGAGAATATGTCCGTTTCCAAGCATATTGGTAAGCTCTCCAACCTTTTTCGCATACTCTATCGGCTGATTAAAGGGAGTGGAGAAATTATGCGATACGAGAATTGCGAGGTTGGTGTTGCTGCTCTTATGGTCCTTATACGAGTGGCCGTTTACAACGGCGAGGTCGTCGTCGTAGTTTTCCTGGCTCACATATCCGCCCGGGTTTTGGCAGAAGGTGCGCACCTTGTTTTTAAAGGGTGCCGGGTGACCGACGAGCTTTGACTCGTAGAGGACGTTATTGACGCGCTCCATTACCTCGTTTCTCACCTCAACGCGCACGCCGATGTCAACCGTGCCCGGCTGGTGCGCTATATTATGCTCGGCGCAAAGCCTTTCAAGCCAGTCCGCGCCGCGTCTTCCCGTTGCTACTACCACGTTATTTGCGGTGATGGTAAGCTCCTCGCCCTTTATTTTTGCGATAACTCCGCGGCAGACCTCGTCCTCTCCGATAACGAGGTTAAGGCACTCGGTGTTAAAAAGAATTTCAACCCCGCCGTCAAGGAGATACTGCTCTATCGCGTAGTAAATCTCCTGTGCCTTTTCGGTGCCGAGGTGACGGATTGGGCAGTCCACGAGCTTCAAGCCCGCCTTTATGGCGTTGCGCCTGATTTCCTTTTTCTCCTCGTCGAAGCCGATTCCCTCCACGTGTGTATCCGCGCCAAATTCAAGATAAATTCCGTCGGTATATTTTATGGTTTCGCGCGCAAGGTCCGCGCCGATAAGCGAGGGCAGGTCGCCTCCAACCTCCTCGGAGAGCGAGAGCTTTCCGTCCGAAAACGCACCCGCGCCCGAAAAGCCCGTTGTGATTGCACAGGGCTTACAGCTCACGCATTTGCCGGTTTTATGCTTCGGGCAGGCGCGCTTTTCGATTGCTCTGCCCTTTTCGATAATGAGAATTTTTTGCTTTGAATTGCGGCGAAGCATTTCAAGCGCGGTAAATATGCCCGCAGGTCCTGCGCCGACTATAATCAAATCGTAGTTCGTGTTCATTTTTATCCCTTTTAGAAAAATTATTTGGGGGCGGCGTTGCCCACGCCGCGGGGAATGTCCGCCCTTGCAAAAGCCACCGTCAATGGCGGAAATTAAGCCGTTGGGATACGCGAGGGTCTGCCCCGCCGTTTATACGGCGTCGGGGAAAATGCCCGTCCCCTTCGCTTAAAGCGGGAGGAAGTAAACCGCGCTTACGTTAATTCCGAGTGACTCGAGAAGCTCCCTCGTTTTTTCAAGACGGTCGGTGCTTTCGCCGTAGCAAACGCTCTCAACGGCACAGTCGGCAATCAAGGCAAGCTGTGACAGGTCGGTCATAAGCTCCGCGGCGGGAAGCGAGAGAAGTATTTTATCGTAATCACCGCCAACCGCATCGAGAAGCGCCTTTATATAGCGGACGGAGATATAGCCCTCGCCCTCCCCTCCGACGGCAATGACGTCAAGGCATTCGCCGAAATCGGTTACGGTAGGTAGGCTTCCGTCCTCGATAAATTTATCAAGACCGACAAGCTCCCCGTCCTCGCAGTCGAGCATATCGGTAATAAGCGGAATACGCGAGTCGCACTCCACGACGAGAGTCCGCTTTCCCTCTCCCGCATAGACGTCGGCAAGCGAAAGCACCGCGTCGGTATCGGCATAGCCCGTAGGCAAAAGGGCAATAACCCTTGCGTTTTCGGGGGCGAGCTTTATCACGCGCTCCGCGGCGGTTGCGTAGGCGCAGGCTTCGTCGGCGGGACTGATTTTTCTTTCAAAATTCCTTCTGTAAAAATGCTCTGGAAAGGCAATTACGGGAAGGTCGGTTGCTGCCTTTACCTCCTCCGTGCCCCTTGCCCGCTTATCGAAAATGAAGATGGCGAAGCATATAGCGTAGGAGAGGACGAAGGCGGCGGCGGCTCCGATTACCGCCTTCTTGAGGGGTGAGGGACGGGAGACGTAAACGTCGTCGAGAGAATAAACCTCCGCAACGCGCACGACGCTTCCGTCGTTGTTGACCTCGCCGATTACGGTAACCATAGACTGCTGTACCGCGGAGATTGCGTCGTAGGTGAGATTTGCGTCACCCGAGGTGATATACACGGTAAACATAAGAGAGTCAACATCGGTCTTTCCCGCGGAAATCATAGAGCGAAGGGCTTTAACCGCGTTATCCTCCGTAGTGTTCCATTTCGCGGAGAGGTTTCCGTCCTTTACCGCGCGGGTAAGGAGTGCGGTGCTGTCGGCAAGCTCCACGTAGTTTGTGGCAAGCTGTGCCGCGCCCATCGTGGAGGATTGAGAAACTCCGCCCGTAGCCTTTACGTTAACCCAAAAGGAGGCGTATGCGGTATAAACGGTTTTATCGCGCAACAGAGAATACACTCCGCCCGCGACGGCACCCGCCGCAGTTGCAATTGCAATGACGAGCCAAAAGGCTACGATAACTCGCCAAAGGGTTTTAATGTTAAATTCGTTGTTTTTAGTCATTTTCTTCTCCATTTTCGGTTTTTCCACTCATCGCAGCGAGCGAAACGTGCGCGGCGGAGGGGTCCATATTACATTTAAGTCCGACAAGGCGGACTGCCTTCGTTATTCTGTCAGCCAGGCGCATCGTGAGGATTGCCCCAAGCCTATTCGTGCGAGGCATATACATTTGGGTCAAAAGTCGGGTAACGATGCTTTCGGAGGGTATCGGGGCGGCGCTGTTCGTAGCTCCGCGCTCTAAAAAGGCAATCGCACGAAGCGGCGCAATTTCGTTTACGCCGTAGCCCTCCTTCCCTCTCCACGGTGTACCGCAGGCATACGGCACTCCGTCGATAAAGCGTATAATCGGCTTGTCACCGTTGAGGTAATGCACACCGTCGCCAAATTCCTTTAGCCAAAGGCGGGTGTGTGTGGTCTTTCCGACTCCGCTTTTTGCGGTGAAGGCGTATGCCTCCCCGCCGTAGTTAAGGACGGCGCCGTGAAAAACGAAGGCGTCGTAGCTCGGTAAAATTTCGGCAATATTGCGGTAAACCACAATCGATTCGAGATACCCGTCGGAGAATTTAACGTCAAGGACGCCGGCCTCCTCGCGGATTTGCTCCTCGGTTGCCGTAACGGTAAAATTAGGCTCTCCCTCTGTAAGATAGTCGGCGGCGAGCTTTTCGATATACCCGTATTTATTGTCGATGCCGACCGTAAGCCCGGCAATTTTAATTTTTATCATATCACTCCGCCCCCTTCATATAAGCCGAAATAAAGGCGTCGTTGCCGTTGTTAATTATAATCGCGTAGAACATTTGGTCCGTGCCGTCGTAAATGAGGGTTTCAAGCGCGGAGCAATCGAGAAAGGCGTTTTCGCCGACCTTATTTGCCGTCACGGGAAGGACGAGGCGGCGAAGCGAGCCGCAGCCCTCGAAGGCGGACGTGCCGATAGCGGTCGTACCGTAGGTAAGCTCAAAGTTCACAAGAGATGCACAGCCGTAGAAGGTATATTCGGGAATTTCGTAAATCGCGGCGGGGATGGGCGCGTCGTAAAGCGCGTAGCAGTTCATAAACACCGCCGTGCCAAGCCTTTTAAGTCCCGTTCCCATATCGACAACGCCGAGGTAGTGACACTCCTGGAACACGGCGTTTCCGACGATCTCCACGCTGTCGGGAAGGCTTATCGCGGTAAGCGAGTCGCACCAGTAAAAGGCGTTATCGTCGATTTCCCGCAAGCAGCCGTTCCATTCGATGACCGAAAGGCTCTCGCAGCCCGAAAAGGCACTCGTGCCGATGTATTCGAGATTGTTCGGAAGGCTTATCCTCTCGAGCGATGAGCAGGCGAGGAAGGCGACGTTTCCGATTTCGGTAACGGTAGGCGCGAATTTTACCTTTTTAAGAGAGGTGCAGCGGGAGAAAAGCCCCTGCGGCACGCTATAATAAAGAGAGGATATATCAACCTCGGTAAGCGAGGTGCAGTATTCAAATGCGTGTATGCCCGCGTAGGTGACGTGGCTCAAGTCCTTTATCTGAAGCTCGTAGCAGCCGTAGAAGGAATATGCGCCGACGCTCGTTATGCTTCGGGTAAAGGCGAAGCTCTTCAGCTTTACCGCGCCGAAGAAGGCGTAATCCGAGATTTCGGTTATTTTTTTGCCGTTGTTGACGGTTACGAGTGCCTTACACTGCTGGAAGGCGGCGTAGCCGATTTTCGTAACCCCCTTTGGCAGGGTAATTTCGGGCAAGGACTGACAGTTGAAGAACGCCTCGCGCGAGATGTCGGTGTAGCCCTGTGCAATGCTGACCTCCTTTAATGCGGTACAGCCCATACAGATACCGACGGGAAGCTCCCCTTCCCCGTTCAGGGTGATTTTTTCAAGCGACTCGCAGGCAAGGAAGATATATCCGCCAACGGTACACCATTCGGGGAGAGTAAATTCGGTTATTCCGCTTTCGGAGAAGGCGTAGTCACCGATGTAGGTGAGATTTTTACCTACGGTAAAGGAGGTAAGCGCGGTTGCCTTTGAAAAGGCGTACGTGCCGAGCGATTTTACGCTTTCGGGTACGTTAATCTCGGAAAGAGAGGTACAGCCGCCGAACATAAACGCGCTGATAGCTGTAAGCCCCTCGGGAAGGCGGACGGAGGTAAGCGCAACGCAATCGACGAACAGGTTTGTGCCTACCGTTTGAAGCGTTTCGGGGAGAAGCACCTCGGACAATGCCTGGCAGGAGGCGAAGGCACTTTCTCCGATATGCGCGGTGCGAGTGCGCGACATATCGCATTTTTCAATCGAAACGGCATTCATAAAGGCGTAGTCGCCGATATACTCCACGCTTTCGGGTAGGATTACGACCGAAATATCTCGTTCGCCGTAGAAGGCGGAGCTTTCCGATTTAACTACGCTCGGGACGGTTACGACGTACTTTTTCATCGTAACGCTTACGCCGTTTTGGTCAACGATTACGCTCTCGTAGGAGATATACTCGCTTTCGTCGGTGTCGATTTTTCCCGTGGAGTCGCGCGGCGCGGTATATTTAATGAGTATTCCGTCGCCGACAATAAGCATTTCGGTGTCAATCCCGCGTAAAACGGGCGTTTCCTCGAAGGCACAGCCTCCGACAAAGAGTATCCCCTCCGGCAAAGAGAAGGCAACGTCACTCGGGGTATCCGAAAGGGCGATGCGCTTTAACGCCGCGGCGTTATGGAAGGCAAATTCACCGATTACCTTCAGCCCGTCGGGCAATACTACCTCGGTAAGATACAGACAGTCGGCAAAGGCGCGCCGTCCGATTTCGGTTATATCGTTCGGAAGGGTGATTTCGGTAGCGGCGGCAGACTGCGGATAAGAGAGCAGGACTCCGCTTTGCTTGTCAACGAGTGCGCCGAGGGGCGAGGAGTAGCTCGGGTTTGCCTCGCCAACCTTAAATGCGGCAAGAGCGTCGCAGTCACCGAAGGCGTCCACCCCGATGCTCACGAGGGTATCGGGAATTTCAATCTCGGTAAGCTTTACACAGGACAAAAAGGCAAGCGTGCCAACCGATTTTACACCGTCGAGCTTCAGCTGCTCCATAGCCTCGCAATGATAAAACGCGCCCTCGCCGATTTCGGTTACCGTTCCCTTCGTATCGAAGGCGGTAAGCTGTACGCAGTAGGAAAAGGCGTAGGGAGGAAGCGAGGTTATTCCCGCGGGAAGCGTGAGCGTTTCAATAGCGAGATTATAAAACGCGCTCTCTCCGATAGCGGTAAGCGAGTCGGGCAGATTAAGCTCGGTAAGAGCGAGGCAGTTATAAAACGCGCTTTCCCCCACCGTCCTTACGGAGTCGCCGAATTTCACCTTCTTCAGTGCGGTGCAGTTATAAAACGCACCCCGTCCGATTCGGGTAACGAAGTCGCTTACCGTAACCTCGGTAACCGTAGTGCCGTAAAAGGCTCCGTCACCGACCGAAGTAACGAATTCGCCGTCGATTGCGGTGGGAATAACCACCACCGAGTCGTTTCCGTTATAGGCAACTATCTCGACCCCGTCCTCCACAAGCACGTAATCGAAGTCACCGTAATTAAAAAGCGTTCTTTCGGGCGGCACTCTCGTCAAGCAGCCAACGAGAATTGCGGCGGCAGCTCCGAGAACAAGAAGTCCCAAGCCCAAAAGGAAGAATATTTTGTTTTTCTTTGATTTTAAAAAACTCATTTTTAATCCTTTGCGCGTAAAAATATTTAACCTTGACAATTATACTACATTATTTCTCCCGTGTCAATTGCACCGAGGCGTTTTCATTTATTTTAACGGAGATTTTCGGTAACTTTGGACAAGCGATTATCGGTTTATCGCGAATACCGAGGGAAAAAACGGGGAAAATAGAAAAAAATTAACGGAGGTTTTAATGAAAAGGGCTTTAACTTTGGCTTCGGCGGCGCTCCTGCTTGCGCTTTGCTTTGGTATTTTCGCGGGTGCGGCGTCACTCGGCTGCGGCGTGGAGGTGTTATCGGCAGAGGCCTCTGCGGTAAAGACGGCGAAGGCGGGAGAAAAAATCAAGCTTTGCGAGGAGGACTTTAAAAGCGCGCTTGCGGTTACGGATTTCGACAGCGTCACGGTTACAAGACTCCCGAAATCAAGCGAGGGGACTCTGCTTTTGGCGGGACGGCGGGTAAAGGAGGGACAGACGGTGAAAAGGCGCGCACTCGTCAATCTCGTTTTCGTTCCCGAGAGCAAGGAGGTGAGGGAGGCAAGCTTCGGCTTCGTGATGAACGGTGCGGGCGCGGGCGAGGAGGTATGCTTTAGGCTTCGCTTTATCGACGGCGGTAACGGCGCGCCGAGCATAGCCGAGGCGGCAAGTGCGGCTCTTTCGGTAAGCACGCAATCGGGCATACCGCTTTACGGCAGACTTTCGGGAGAGGACCCCGACGGGGATGCGGTTGAATTTATTCCCGTGATTTTCCCGAAGAACGGCTCTCTTTCAATCACCGACAAATCAAGCGGCGAATACAAATACACCCCGCGGGCGGATTTTTGCGGGACGGACGCTTTCGGCTACGTCCTTCGCGACGAGTACGGGAATTATTCGGAGGTGGCGCGGGTAAGCGTTACGGTTGGAGAGCGTTTTAGCTCGGTGGTGCTTCTCGATATGCAGGAGCGAAGCGAATACGGTGCGGCGGTTGCGATGTGCGCCCTCGGAATTATGTCGCCGAGCGAGCGCGGAGGTCTTTACTACTTCTCCCCCGAGGAAAGGGTTACGAGGGCGGAATTCGTTATGATGGCAATGAAGGCGTGCGGGCTTTCGCCCACGGCGGAGCTTTCACCGTTTTTCGATGACGCGGAGGATATTCCCGAGCCGTTGGCAGCCTACGTTGCACTTGCCGCAAGCGTCGGGATAGTGGACGGAGATTTCGGGACGGAGGGTCTTGTTTTCCGACCCAACGACACGGTAACGAAGGAGGAGGCGGCGGTTATAATTGCCCGCCTTTTGGGAATAGAAGGAGGCGAGGAGGCGGTGCTTTCACCTATCGACGGGGTGCGCCCCTGGGCAAGCGGACAAGTTTGGGCTACCGTCACGCTCGGCATTTTCGATTACTCGGACGGCGGCTTTTCGGGGGATACGCCCCTTTGCCGCGCCGACGTCGCGGAATGTCTTTACAGGCTCGTAAAGGTAAAGTAAGGTTTGCATTTTTGCAAACGCTCGTCAAAGAAAGCGCACCCCGTGTTAAATTTCACGGGGTGCTTTGTTTACGTTATATGGGTATTTCGTTTACGTTATATAATGATGTAAAGCGGTTTTCGGCGGGCCTTTCGTGCGGCGGGCGGTGTGCCGAGGGCGGTGTGCCAAGGGCGGTGTGCCAAGGGCGGTTTGCCAAGGGCGGTGTGCCAAGGGCGGTTTTGGTGCAAGGAGTAAAGCCAAGCCAAGAACTGGTGCCGCGCCTTTAGTCCTTTTTGCAAAGGGTGATTTGACGCCCCATTTCGCGCGGGAGGTCGGAGGGGGTCACGGAAAAGGCGGAAAGCTCGGTAGAGAGGGCGTCGGCGGCAGCTCCGTGCAGATAAACCGACAGCGCAACCGTGCGAAGCGTATCCGCGCCCAATGCAAGAAGCGAGGCGGTAAAGCCCGCGAGGACGTCGCCGCTGCCCGCCTTTGAAAGCGCGGACGAGCCGCTTGAATTGATATACACCTGCGTTCCGTCGGTGACGACGGTAGCCGCACCCTTAAGGGCGAGGATTAGCTTGTTTTCGGCGGCAAACTTCAGCGCCGCCTCTATGCGGTGGAGCTGTACGTCGGATACGGTATTGCCCGAAAGACGCGCAAACTCAAGCGGATGCGGGGTCAGCACAACCGTCCGCCTTGAATTTTTCAGGAGGAGTCTTCCCTCCTCTCCCCTGTCGGCGAGGACGTTTATTGCGTCGGCATCAAGCACCAGGACTCCGCCCTCGGAGTTTAGGAGAGCCTCAACGAGCCTATAAAGCCCTTCGGTAGCGCCCGAGCCGGAGCCGACAAGAATTGCGCTCGCCGTGCGAGAGAGGCTTACTGCCCTTTCGATTTGCTCGGCGGACATAGACTCTATCGGCGTGATTTTTTCATAAATTGCCTCGGGATAGGTTTGGCAAAGATGCCGAACAAGCCCCTCCGTGCCCATAAAAACGGTATAGCCCGCACCGCCGCGAAGTGCCGCAGAGAGCGAAAGACCCGCCGCGCCGCGGTATTTATCCGAGCCTGTTATGAGAAGGAGGCGGCCGAAGCTGCCCTTGCTGCCGTTTTCCTCCCGCTTTGGCAAAAGCTCCGCCGCCAGCTCACGGTCAACGAGGTTATAGGAGAAGGAAAAGCTTTCGCGGATTTTGTCCTGCGGTATTCCGAGGTCGGAGTAGATAAGGCGTCCGACGTATGCCTTTGCGGGGAAGGAAACAAGCCCCGGCTTTATAAAGGAGAGCGCGACGGTTGCGCTTACCGTCACGGCGGAGGTGGTATCGACGCTTCCGTTATCCGCGTTAATTCCCATAGGCACGTCGATTGCGATTTTTAAAGGTCGCACGCTCTCGTTTACAATTCGGCAAAGGGTACGCACGCACTCGGGCGGGTCGCCGCGGTAGCCCGTGCCGAAAACCGCGTCGATTATGCAGTCGGCACTCTTTATATCGGCAATAACAGCTTCGTCGGCGGTGAAATTCTCGACACGCCCCCCGCCGTTTTTGAATTTTTCAAGGTAGGCGCGCCCCTGCTCGCTTTTTTGACCCGCAGAGAAAACATCGTAAACGGTGACGTCGTAATCACGCCCCAAAATGCAGGCGGCGGCATATCCGTCACCTCCGTTATTTCCCTTTCCCGCGAGAATTACGATGCGGGCGGGAGGCTTTAGCATATCGCGTACAGCCGCGGCAACGGCTTCGCCGCTTCTGCCCATAAGGGTATGGAGCGAAAGCCCGAGATTTTGTGCGGAATAGCGGTCAATCTCCGAAATTTTGTTAGAAAGAGCAAGCAGCATTCAGTAACCTCCGTCATATTCAATCCGCCATTGCGGTTTTCTTTAATTTAATTTGTATTATTTTAACATATACAAATAAATATTTCAATGTTTTTTAACAAAAATGTCATAAAACTATTTACAAGGCGGCGTTTTTTTGATAAAATAATAGTAATACAAAGCACAAGGAGGGGGTAACCTTTATGAAAAAGATTATAATAACTATATCACGCCAATACGGAAGCGGCGGACGGGAGATTGGAGAAAAGGTTGCAAGCGCCCTCGGCATTCCTCTTTACGACAAGGAGGTTATAACTGCGGCGGCGGCGGACGGCACGCTCTCCGAGGAGGTAAAGACCCGCGTTGACGAGGCGGCAAATTCGCTTCTTTACACGCTTGCTATGGGGTCAAACGTTTTCGGGACACAGGCGCATTTCGGATACCGTATGCCGCTTAACGACAAGCTGTTTCTTTTACAGTCCGACGTGATACGCGGATATGCAAGACAGGGCAGCTGTGTCATTGTGGGTAGATGTGCGGATTACGTGCTTCGCGACGAAAAGGACGTTTTTCGCGTATTCGTTTACGGAAGCACCGATTTCAGATATGCAAGAGTAAAGGAGCGACACCCCGACGTAAAGCAGGGGCAGATTATGGATATAATCAACAAGACCGACAAGAGGCGCGCGTCCTATTACAACTTCTACACGGGAAACAAGTGGGGCAAGCTTGACAATTACGACGTCGCGATAAACGCCTCTACCCTCGGGATAGATGGGGCGGCGGAAACCATTCTCGCCACGGTAAGGAGAATGATGGGCGAATAATGTAAATATTTATTTACATCATTCTATTGCCGTCAAGCAACCTAATATAGAAAAAATTTAACACGGGGTCGGTACGACCCCGTGTTTTCTATGCTTTTCTGTATTTTTTAAAAATGCGTGTCCTTGGAAAGCACCTTTAGTAAAATAAGCCTATGCGATAAAGGTCAACCTTGTCGGCGAGGGATTTCGAAACCACCGCCATAAAGCGAGAGGCTTCCCTATATACCTCGGGGAAAAAGCCGCGCTCGTTGCCAAGAGAAAGACCGCGGAAAAAGCCGTCCGCCTCCAGGTTAATGCTTCCCGTATAGTTGATTTCACCGAGGGCTTGGCAGACGCTGTCCCAATTGATTTTGCCGCAGCCGGGGAGCGTATGAAGGTCGGAAACGTAGTCAACGTCGTGGACGTGGAGAGTGCCGAGCCTTTCCCTTCCGATAATTCGGATAGCGTCCTGCGGCTCTCTGCCACAGAGGGCAACGTGCCCAAGGTCAAGGCAAACGGTAAACGCCTCGGGGTCGGCAAGAGCGTCATACATACGGCAAAGCTCCTCGGGCGGAGCGAGGACGTCGTCGCAAATTGCTTTTGTTACGGGGTGGCGCTGCCACATATTTTCAATGGCGATTTTGACTCCCGCCGATTTTGCAAGCGGTGCAAGCGCGGAATAAAATTTCAGGTTCATTTCGAATAGCTTTTCCTCATTGCCGTAGTATCTTCCCGTTTGAAGGGGGTGAATAACTACGTACTTTATTCCGAGGATTTTGCACACCTCAAGCATTGCGGGGAATTTCGGGACGGTTGTGCCAAGATAGTAGTCGTAGCCACCGCCAAACGGGGCGTGTGCCTGTATGAAGCTTACCCCTTTTTCGTCGGCGCGTTTTTTAATTTCATTTGCCGCGGTGATATAATCGCCGTCGAGAATTTTTCCAACCTCGCCGTCAAGCGAAAGGTCAAGCGCGGAAAATCCCGCCTCGGCAAGAATGTCAATAGCCGTGAGTATCCCGAAATTTCGGGCAAGCTCTAACGTTTGTGTTGAATAAAGCATAGCGCCTCCGTGTGTTTTGTAGATTTCCTTTTGATATATTTTAGCACGGTTTTTATGGGATTAAAAGGAAAAAGCGTCATATAACCTACGGCTTTTTAAAAACGAACAAATACTCGTGAGCGAGTAAAAGAAAATTATACTTGATGCTGTTCGTTTTCCAATAGCCCGTGGCTTGGCAATTATGCTGCTCCTTTATTATAATCTCCTTTAGCTTGAAGCCCGCAAGCCGGAACATCGTCATAGTTTCAAAGGCGAGTGGCTGTACCATACCGTTTTTACGGATATCCCCCATAAGAACTGCACAGTATTTGCCCTTCTTCAGTACGCGAAAGGCTTCGTTTGCAGACTTATGAATTTCGGGTAAAAAGTCCTTCATTTCAAGCTGCGAAAGATCCCCTTCGATACCCTCGCTGTATTGGATTATATCTGCATACGGCGGATGCGTGCAAATCAAATCCACCGAGTCGTCGGGCAAGCTCAAATTCCTCGCGTCACCCAGCATAATTTCGGTAGTTGCGGAGGTTTCACAATCAAATCGGCACTTTTCGGCGGAAAGCTCAACTGCATACGGATTTATATCAACGCCTATAAAATTACGATTTGTCAAACGAGCCTCAACGGCGGTTGTGCCGCTTCCGACAAACTGATCCAAAACCGTGTCGCCCTCCTCCGAATACCTCAAGATTACGTTTCTTGGAATGTACGGCGACCAATTTCCGCGATATTTTGCATCGTGAGTTGCCCATTTGCCACGGCTTGGAAACGACCACACGGTATTGGTTTCAAGCTCAAAATTTTCCGGCTGTAACGGTATTTTCCTTGCCATATCAGTCGCTTATCAATTCGGGCGGAACGGGCAACCCGAGTCTGTATAACGGTATGTACTCAAAATAATAGTCGCAACCGACCGAGTGAATATAATCAAGCACGTCCTTATATTTCGGATCTCTGAACCATCCGTCTAAAAGATAAATATACTCCACGTCGATATTTGCAGCCGACATAAGCTTTTTATATTGCTTTTTCTTAAAATCGCAGGTCTGTAATTTTTCATCAACCGATCCCGCAACCTGCTGGTGCTTGCATTCAATAATAAACAGTGTATTATTAAGCAACACAAATATGCTGTCATCCGGCAACAATTGCTTTGAAATATACTTCGTCCATTCTATACCGAGCTTTTGCAAAAATACGGAGTAGAATTTATGCTTTTTATAAACCTCCGCAACCTTTTGCCCGTCGTATAAAACGTCAAAGCCCTTTACCTCGTAATGAGGTTGAGAATTTAAAAATACGGACAAATCCGTTTTTCCCTCAAAAACCAAGCCGGTGCGAGTGTTTCCACCGCCCTTTCCGCCTTTTATCATAATCTCACTCCTTAATAGTTTTTAATAAGCAGCTCTTTGATTTTTCCACGCTTATTTCCCTTACTGTTAATAGCGCGCGAGGCGTCTATTCGCATTACCGTATATTCCGAATACAGATCGTCGAAAAAGCTGTCGTTTTCATCAACGTTATGAGGATCCGAGTTGCTTAGCATAACCCTCGCTCCGATTTCGGACAGTTCGCCGTAAAGCCTTGCAAGCTCTATTTGATCGGTATCGTCGAACTGCTCCTCGGTATAAGATGTAAAGCCCGAGGTTGCGTTCAAGGGACGGTACGGCGGATCAATATAAACGAAGGTGTCGGCATCCGCAAAATTCAAGACGTCGTGGTAGTCACAAAAGCGCATCGTAACCCCCACAAGCATTTCCGATATTTTTAAAAGGTTTTCGGTATCGCAAATCGTTGGACTTTCGTGCTTTCCGAAGGGAACGTTATAATTTCCCTTTTTATTCACACGGTAAAGCCCGTTGAAGCAGGTTTTATTTAAAAATATAAACAGCGCTGCCTTCTCTATTTTCGTTTCCTCGTTCAAGGAAAGCGTATTGTATCTCTCACGCCGCGCGTAATAATACTCCTGCTTTTTATCGAGATTATCCATCGATTTATACTCGCTTTGCATATTTGCAAGGTGCTGTATAAGCTCTCCGCAAAAATCCCTTATCACGGTATAAGCGTTAATAAGCTCCCTGTTATTATCGCAAATATATACCTCGTCAAAGGAATATTCCGCAAGCAGGGCGAAAAGCAATGCACCGCCGCCGACAAACGGCTCGGCGTATTTTTTTATTCCTTCTCCGAGATTTTCGGGAAGATTTTCCTTCAGTATTGGAAGAAGCTGAGTCTTTCCACCCGCCCATTTCACGAACGGGCGCGCGGTATTTGCGCTTTTTCGAGATTTCGTTTTTCTCGCATCCTCAGGCTTTTTTGCATCTCGCGGAATAATCCACATATTGCCAAGCATTGCAACATCGGGTATTCTGTTTTCTGCGCACAAAATAGACACACGCCTTTGCGAGATGTTCCATTTTTCCGCCGCTTCCTTTGCAGTTATGTATTGTAGCATAGTCCCTCCGATTTTTGTCAAGTATATTATATTCCAAAACGCGAACAATGTCAAGATCCGAAAGCAAAATATTAAAAACGCCTATGCAAGTGTCGCACAGGCGTTTATCGCGATTTATAAATTTAGTCCTTTTCTATACCACTTACGAGCTTTGCGAGGTAATCGGCGCCGGCGAGGAAGGCGTGCTTCGGGCTTTCAAAGACGTAGGGGTTTTTGAAGCTTGTGCCCGCAAGCTTATTAAGACCGTCAAAGCTTTCAAGGTGAGGCTCGAGGGTGATGACGGTGTCCTTTCCACGTTTAAGATGTGCGGCGAGGATTTCGGCAATTTTAGCTTCGCCAAGTCCCGCGGGGACGATTGCTCTTTCGTAGAGTGCGTCCTTTATATGGAAGTAGTCAACGTGGTCCGAAAGGAGCGCATACGCATTTTCGGGGTTGTATTTATCAAGCACGAAGTTGCCCATATCAAACACGGCGCGGAGCCTTTTACCCGTGGCGTCAAGGAGCTTTTTGCAATCCTCGGGCGATTCGCCAAAGATTCTTGCCTCGTTTTCGTGGCAGAGGATAAGTCCGTATTTATCGGCGAGGTCGAGAAGCGCATTTATGCGTTCAAGGACGGCGTCAAAGCACTCCTCCCGTGTTTTGCCCTCGGGAAGATAGAAGGAAAACATACGTACACGGGTTGCACCAAGGATATTTGCCACGCGAAAACAGTTTTCGGCAAGCGCAAGGTGGGCGTCAAAATCGTCGGAAAGATTGATTTTTCCAATCGGAGAGCCGATAGAATAAACACCAATGCCCGCGTTATCAAGCTTTGCCCGAAGCTCGGTTGCCTCACTTTCTGTGAGGTCGGCAATGTTTTTTTCTCCGATAAATCTCGGCTCAAGATAAGAGTAGCCAAGAGAGGTAAGAACGTCAATTTGCCCGTCAACGTCGCGAGAATACTCGTCGGCGAAGGCAGAGAGGATAAGCTTTGCCATATTTACTCCATTATGTATAGTTTTATTTACTTTTTTGGGGGATTGTGCGCCCCCGTGTAAAATTTTGAGGTTAATCAAAGACGGTGGATTTAAACCGTTTTGAGAATTAAAGACGGTAGATTTAAACCGATTTGGGATTAAAGACGGTGGATTTTTTCCTCGTTACCCGATGCAATGGCGCGAATTGTCGCATCTATCACAAAGACGGGTGCAAAGAAATCCGAGAGGCTGAACGGGTTTTCCCCTCCCCTCGTAACGCTGTAATACTCGTTCATTTCGTGGACGTATATTGCCTCGTTAACCAGAATGTCGGTATGGGCAACAGTCTTTTCTCCGCTTACCGAAAGGTGGTAGAGGTAATTCCCCGCCACAAACTCCGCATAAACGTCGTAGTCGTCGTATCGGTATAAGCAATTTACGGCACCTTCTCTTACAAATGCCCTTACGCTTTTGGGATAGTAGCCAAAGGTCTCCTGCATAATCTGAACAAGGTGCTGTGCATAAAACCAGAAATCGCCGTAGGCGTTTTTGAGATCAACGGGGGCGCGAAGATATCCTCCGATAACCCTTCCGTATTCACCGCCTTCAATTCCCGCTTTAATCGCGCGTACCTCCTCGGTGCAAATACAGGAGGAGCCTCCCGAAAAGGGGTTCTTGTATTTTTCAAGAAGGGCGGCAAATTTGCGGGCATCCTCGACGGATGCGGTTGCGGGCTTGTCAATAAAGATAGGCATACCCGTTTCAATATACGGGAGCGCGTATTTGAGGTGGTTGTCACCGTGACGTGCGGTAATCATTATTCCGTCAACAGCACCGACAAATTCGTCGTGGGATTTTGCGGTATAGACTCCGTAATTCGTTCTCATACGCTCGTTTGCGCTCTCGTCGTCGGTGTACACGCCCACAACCTCAAGCTCCGGGTACTTCCCCTCCTGAATAAGCTTTATAAACGCGTCGGCGTGCGAGTTTTCACAGCCGAGAATTGCAATTTTAAACATAAATTAACCCTCCGTAGTGGGATAGCGAAGCGGAAGCGGATTTTGCGCGTGGCACTCCTCTATCACCGAGATAATTTTTGCCGCCATTTCGGGAGTTACCTGCATCGGCTTTCCCTCTGTGATTTTGGCGTAAACCATACGGTAAAAGGCATCGACGGCGGTATCGAATGCCGAGCCCTTGAAATCGGCGCTTTCCTCGTGTATAACGAGCTTTTCGGAGCAATATGCGGGAAGTCCGTTTTCGTCCGAGAGAGAGCTAAATATTACGGGTCTTTCGGGATTTTCACCGTCAACGATATACTTCATTTCATATCGGGTGGTGGTGCATTTATATGTGCCGCGAGAGCCGCAAATCTTGATATTATAGTCGTTAAAGGCATCGGCGGAGTTCATTTCTACGTCGATTACCGGCTTATTCGGGGCGGTCATAATGATTTTTGCATAGTCCTCTCCATCGCCCGAGGTAAGCGCGGTGTCAAGTCGGGAGAATACAACGCGTGCATCCTTTGAAAAATCAAGGAAGCCGAGCGCCATTCCGATTGGGTGGGGTCCCGTGTTATAGATGCTTCCCGCACAGCGAGAGAGCAGGGTCTGCCAATCCCAACGACGGGAAAAGCCGTTGTATTTTATTGCGATTTGCTTGACGTCACCGAGCTTTCCCTCCGAAATAACGCGGCAGGTTTCGGTGTAAATGGGTGCGAGGAAGGTCTGCTGGAATACGGCGAGGGTTACGCCGTGCTTTTCGGCAAGAGAAATAAGGGTGTCGCACTCCAGACGGGTGCGTGCAAACGGCTTTTCAACGACAACGTTAAAGCCGTGAGTGATAAGGTCGCGGGTAACCGAATAATGCTCGTCGGAATAGGTAGCGTTTACGACAAGGTCGATGTCGCCTATCGAATAAAGCTCCTCGTGCGAGGCAAACGCCTTACAGCCCGCGTATTCAGCCTCTGCTCTTTCTCTGCGGGCGGGGTCGCGCTCTACGACGTATTTAACCTCGCAGATATCATTCAAGTCGGATTTGAAGTAAGCGCCGTGGATATCCCTTCCGCTTCTTCCCTGTCCGATTACGGCAAGACGGAGTTTTTTCATTTCTTCTGTCCTTTCTTTATAAAAAGTTATTACAACTACATTATAAAGTAACAAAAAGCGTAAGTAAATATGAAAAAGATGTAAAATATATTGCAAAAAGTGTAATCCCGTGGTAAAATAAAGAAAAGGCAGGTGTTTTTATGAAAACAAAGAATATTATAGCCGTTTCGGGCGAGAGCTTTGTCTTAAATCACGGTATGGTGGAATCCCCCGAGCCCGAGAGCTTTCCTCCCCATATTCACGAGGCGTGGGAGCTTTTATTCTTTCTTCGAGGGGATATAAGATACAACGTGCTTGGTAAAAGCTACAAGCTCAAGCGCGGCGACCTTGTGCTTTCCCGTCCGACGGTGCTGCACCGAATCGAGCCGACGGGAAGCGACAAATACGAGCGCGTAAACGTAATATTCGACGAGAATATGATACCCGAGAGTATTATGAAGAAAATCCCCGACGGGGTGGACGTTTTCGCACTTGGTGCGGCAGGCAGGGTTTTTGATATTTTTACCAAAATCAATGAATATGCCGAGAGCTTTTCGGGCGAGGAGCTTTCGCTTTTGGTCGGAAATCTGATTATAGAGGTGATGTACAATCTCACGGTTTCGGACAGCCTTGTAACAGGGCAAACGCCAACCAATCCGTTGATAGCCGAGGCTCTTTCGTATATAGACGAAAACCTTACCTCAATCAGTGGGGTGGACGAGATTTGCGAGCATCTTTATATTACGAAGAGCCATTTGCATCACCTGTTTATAACGCATCTCGGTGTTACGCCAAAAAGATACGTTAATTCAAAGCGGTTGCTCCTGGCACAGAGGCTTATCCGTCAGGGAAAGCGGGCATCCGAGGCGGCAAGCGCCGTTGGATATCTCGACTATGCGACCTTTTTCCGCGGCTACAAAAACTATTTCGGATACGCGCCGAGCGAGGAAAATGCGAGGGTCAGCCTTGATGCAATTGTGGGGTAAATTGTGAGATAATTCACACAAGGAGCGATAATGAGAGATTATATTTTGGACTTTATGGAATACTCCGACTATCCCGTTGAGGCAAGGGAGACTCTGATTGTGGCGTTTGAGCTTGCAGCGGGGGATGCGGAGTGCAACCGAATTATGCAGGAAATTGCCGATGAATACGAAAAAAATGCGGATATGAATTACAACCTTCTTTTTGATGGGGCTGTGACGATATCCGAGCGTATCGGTGTTAGCGAATACACGGTTGACCTCCTGCTTTTTATGATTCTGACACGGGGGCTTCGTCGGAGGTATGACAAACGCGGCTTTTCGGAGGATATGTACCGCGGGGCGGTGCTGGACCTCAAATGGAAGCTTCTCGAATGCCACGGTGTAAAGGGTGTATGGGGTTCTTTTGTGAAGGAGTGGCTTGTAGGTTGGTTTCGCGTTGCGAGATTTGCATTTGGCAGGCTTCAGTACGAGCTTTGCAGCTTTGGTCGGGAATACGAGCATTGCGGCGTGGTTTTAAAGCCGGAGGACAAGGCTGTTTTTGTGCATATCCCGCGCTCGCTTGAGCCGCTTTCCGCGGAGAGCGTTGACCTTTCGCTTTGTATGGCGAGGGAGTTTTTTGCAGGTGATTTTAACGGTGGGCAAGTTGTTTTTTGTTGCTCCAGCTGGATGCTTTATCCCGATAATCTCGAATTTCTCTCTCCTCTTTCAAACACAGCAAAATTTGCGGCGAGATTTGATATTATATCATCAGATACAGACGATGATGGCAAGTACCCAAATGCATGGCGCGTATTCAATCAAGAATTTAACGGCGACACGTCTAAAATAAATCCGACGACAAAAATTGGTTCTGCCCTTCTTGAGCATTACAAGCGCGGCGGAAAAATGGGTAGCGGATTTGGTATTTTGCTTATGTAAAACGAAAAGAGCAGACGGTGTCTGCTCTTTTTGCTATTCAACTTCCTCGCCGGTGTAGCCCCATACGACGGGAATTCCATCCGGATTCCAATTTTCATACCACGTTGACGGTTGCTCGTCCATCTCGCAATATATAACCGAAAGATTATCGCAACCGCTTGATATCGGACCCTGGAAATATTGCAAGCCCTTTGGTATCACAACGCTTGTAAGGTTATCGCAGTCCGAAAACACTACCGCGCCAATATACACGCTAACGTTTTTTGGAAATACAAAGGTAGTTAACCATGCGCAACTGATGAAATTCATTCTGTCAATAGAGCAAACCCCATCCGGTATTACCGCACCCGAAATGTTATCTTTATTTTTGAGCGTCAAATCAGATATTATACGGGTGTCGGGATGTATTCCCGTAATTATGCTTTCTCCGTTTCTTTTTACGTAAACGAAATACGGATTATCCCCGCTTCCGAGATAGAGCGCCCCCTTGTACTCGTTATACCGAAGCTTATCACATCCGCCAAATATGGCACTAACGTTTTTCAGGCTGCTTGGCAAAACGATATCGGTGAGATTTTTACAGCTTACAATACAGGAGGCGGATAGGTCGGTAACTCCATCCGATATTATCAGTGTGGTGAGGTTATTTGAACTGTGAAATGCCCCTGTCAAAATACGCTTTACTCCGACCGGCACGGTAAAGCTTTCCTCTTTTTTTCCACTTGCGTACGTGTGAAGAACCATTTCCCCGTTTTGCGTTATAGAGTTACCCTCACGGTAATAAAGGTTTTCGTCAATAGAGCAAAGGTTGGTGTTGTTTTCGTTTACAGTTATACATTCAAGTGCTTCACAATAACTGAAAGCGGAGTTGTTAATCATAAATAAGCTTTCGGGAAGATATATATTTTTTAATGAAGAGCATCCCTTGAATGCATAGGAGCTGATTGACTTAACCCCTTCGGGTATATCAACCTTTTCAAGATTAATGCAATCGCTAAAGGCGTAATCTCGAATGCTTATAACGTGGGGAGCAAAGCTGACGCTTTTAAGCTGTTCGACTCCTTTAAACGCTTCTCTGTAAACCGATGATACGTCAACGTTATTGTATATTCCAATATAAATATCCGTTTCCTCGCAGGCTCCAATGCCCGTAACCATATACGTACCGTCAAGAGAATTTTTCACATACTCTAATCCCGGAGTGCTTTCGCGTCCGTTACAGAAAATGCAATATCCGTTTTGAACGTTATGTACGCCGTTTTTTTCAACGGTCTTTGTTTCGGCAAGTTCACATCTTGAGCATTGACGCTTCAGCTTTCCGTCCGAAATGCAATTTGGTTCCTTATCCATAAACCATTTGTCGCCGAAATCATGTCCCAAAAAGTCGATTTCCGTGTCATAAGAGTCGCCGCAAAGGGTACATTTATGTGTTTTTACCCCCGCCTTGAGGCATGTCGGCTCTTTGGTAATTTCCTCGGCATATAAATGCTTACATTCATTCTCGCCTCTCTCTTTACATCCGACAAGCGACAAAGCAAACAAAAGCGTAATAAAAACGAGCGTAAAACGTAAATATTTCATACTGTACCTCCCCTTCGTAAATATCTCCGCATTAGCTTAACTGTATCATATCACACATCCGTTTCTTTGTCAACAATACGAAAAAGGCGGTGGGGCTTTGAAGATATGCAAGAGCATTTTGCTTCACGCCTTGACCGCCTTTTAAGGTGAAATTTTTTAGAACTTTTCGGGGTAAACGCCAGCCGCCTTGAGCTGCTTGAAGGCTTCTACGACGCCCGGCTTATCCTCCTTGTAGGTGACGCCGTACCATTTATCCTTGCTGTCGAGGACACGGACGTCCGCCTTTCCCTCCTTAAGAAGGTCGGAGACGAGAGTGGGGAGAAGGTACTCGCACTTCATTGGGTTTTTCGGAACGTTTTCGTCAAGGAATGCGGGGAATCTGTCGCGGCAAGCCTCAAGATACATCGGGGTAAGTCCCCAAAGGTTCATCGAAACGAGGGTATCGGGGTCAAGCGGATGCTCTCCGTCCTCCTCGATATAATAAATCTCGCCATTCGGTCTTACGCCGATTTTGGTGCGCTCCACAATTTCGGTGAGCATACCGTTTTCGTAGGCGCAAACTCCGCGAGATACCGTTCCCTGCTCGGTAACGGTGTTCTTGATGCGGTAGCCGACCATTGCGAAATGGGTGCTGCTTTCGTCGATATTTTTGAGATAGTCGTAGATTTTTACAAAGGCATCAACTCCGTAATAGTCGTCGGCATTGATAACCGCAAAGGGGGCGGTCACCGTGCCAAGGCAGCACATAAGCGCGTGTGCGGTGCCCCACGGCTTTACTCTGCCCTCGGGGATTTCGTAGCCCTCGGGAAGCTTATAAAGCTCCTGGAAAACGTATTTTACGTTTACGTTCTTGCCTGCGAGGTGCTTATCCATAACCTCGCGGAAATCAGCCTCGATTTCCTTCTTGATAATAAAGGTGACGTCGCGGAAGCCCGCGCGGATTGCATCGTAGATGGAAAAGTCGATAATGATATGTCCCTCATTATCAACGGTATCAATCTGCTTAAGTCCTCCGTAACGGCTGCCCATTCCTGCCGCCATAATCACAAGCTCGGGATTTTTCATAATTATCTCCTTTTCAATTTTTAATTCCGTTTTTATTATATATCTTTCGCGCGGTTTATTCAAGTGTAAAATTGATTATTTTCTTGGTAAAATAGAACAAATTTTGTAGATTTTTTTACAAAGGTACAAATAAAGGCATATCGCCCTTGCAATCGGGGAAAAAAGGTTGTATAATATAGGAGTAAAATCGTTTATAATGCGATAAAAACGCAGAAAAGGAGATAAAAATGGGCACTTTTCACCTTGTTGACCATCCGCTTATTCAGCACAAGCTTACCATTATGAGGGACAAGAACACCTCGTCAAAGGATTTCAGAGAGCTTCTTGACGAAATCTCTATGCTTATGGGCTATGAAATCACGCGCAACCTTCCGCTTGAGGACGTGGAGATTGAAACGCCGATACAAAAGGCAACCTTTAAGAGGATTGCGGGCAAGAAGCTTGCGATTGTTCCGATTTTACGCGCGGGTCTTGGTATGGTGGACGGGCTTTTACGCCTCGTACCCGTGGCGAGGGTCGGTCATATCGGTCTTTACCGCGACCCCGAAACGCACCTTCCCGTCGAATATTATTGCAAGATGCCCCCCGATATAGGCGAGCGTCTTGTTATCGTGGTTGACCCCATGCTTGCGACGGGCGGCTCGGCAGCCGATGCGATTACGATGGTAAAGGCGCGTGGGGCGAAAAACGTGCTTCTTATGTGTCTTGTTGCAGCACCCGAGGGGGTTAAGAAGGTGCAGGACACCCACCCCGACGTTGACATTTACTGTGCCGCGCTCGACGAGAGGCTTAACGACCACGCGTATATTATCCCCGGTCTTGGCGATGCGGGCGACAGAATTTTCGGCACGAAATAATGCGGGAAATCAGGATAAATAAAAACGACGCGGGGCAGCGGCTTGACAAATTTCTGATAAAGGCGCTCGACCTTCCCGCAAGTCTGATTTACAAGTCGGTAAGGACGAAAAAAATCAAGCTTAACCGCAAAAGATGCGAGGCAAACGCAGTCCTCGCCGAGGGGGACGTGCTTCAATGCTTTCTTGCGGAGGAGTGCTTTGCCGCGCTTGACAGGGGGGCGGATATTCCGCTTGCGAGAATAACTCCAAGGCTTGACGTGATATACGAGGACGAGCATATTATTCTCGTAAACAAGCCGTCGGGCGTATCGGTCCACGAGGACGAAAACGGAGCGCAAAACACTCTCATAACGCATATACAGGCGTATCTTTATCAAAGGGGCGAGTACGACCCGACCGCGGAGCAAAGCTTTGCGCCCGCCCTTTGCAACAGAATAGACAGAAACACCGCGGGTATCGTTATCGGGGCAAAGACGGCAGAGGCGCTTCGCGTGATGAACGAAAAGATTAAGCTGCGCGAGATTGACAAATTTTATCTTGCGGCGGTGCACGGTGTGCCGAAAAAGCGCGAGGACACGCTTTACGGCTTTTTGATAAAGGACGAAAAGAAAAACGAGGTTCGCGTTTACGATAAAAATCCGCCGCGCGGCGCAAAGGAGATAGTCACGAAATACCGCGTGATTGCCGAGGCGGGCGGAAATTCGCTCCTTGAGGTGGAGCTTCTTACGGGTAGGACACATCAAATTCGCGCGCATCTGGCGCACATAGGTCATCCGCTTGTCGGTGACGGAAAGTACGGAGTTAATAAGGACGACAGGCGGCGCGGATATAAGTTTCAGGCGCTCTGCTCCTATAAGCTTCGGTTTAATTTCAAAACCGATGCGGGCGCGCTCAATTACCTTAACGGCAAGGAGTTTGCAATTTCCAAAAAGGATATTTATTTTACAAAGGATTTTTTTGAGAGATAAGCGAGACAAGTTTTTGAAGAGGCAATTACTCCCCATGCAAAAAAACACAAGAAAGGGATAAACAATGTCATTTGTAGAGGTGAAATGTGCAAGCTGCGGTGCCGCGGTAGATGCCACCGAGAAGTGCGGTGAATACCGATGCACATATTGCGGTGCACTTGTGATAAATATCGTTGATGCAACCGTAAGGGAGGATGTTGAGATTGTCACACTCGAGCAGATGGACGCGTATATCGCGAAGAACCGCAAATCATTTGTAATCAATGTAGGCGAGAGGCTCGAGGAATTTGACATCGATGCAAAGATCAACAACAAAAAGATTGCGGATGCGGAAGAAAATCTCAAAAACAAACATTTCGTACACCATCTAAACGGTCTGCCGGACACGCCCGTTGTACTGCGATTAAAGCTTTTGCATCAATTTAAGGTGAGAAACGAATACGAGCTTTCGATGCAGTCGCAACGTATATGCGAAAATGAAAATTACAAAAAGCTTATGAAGCTTTGCGACGATACGACAAAGGAAACATATAAGATTATAGAAGAAGAAATCGAAAAGAACATTGCCGCAAATGAAGAAATAAAAAAGACGGATTCTCTTATTGATGCCGGTCTATTTGAGGATGCGCTCGTTTATGCGACCGAAATGCTTAAAAAGCACCCTTGCAGGACGCTTGCACACGTGAGATATTTTTATGCGAGGTATAAATATCTTGCTATAAAATACATGGCGGAGGTCAAATTTTGGAATAAGCTTATTGAATACAAGCATCGCGACGAATTTAAGGCATTATACACCGTGATGAAAAAATGTCCCGATTTTGAAATTGTTACACGCTCCCACGTAAAAAGATACGAATACGATTATGCCGCGTATGAGGATAGATACCGCGGCGACCCATGTGCAGATTATCCTTTAAAGGTTATGTATTTGACCCTGCTCATGATGGAAAAGTATCCCACCCCCACCCCAGAGGTTTTAAAACATCTCAAGGACGAGGCAAAACGAGAGAAAAAAGAGGCAAAAATTGCAGCAAAGGAAGCAAAAAAGGCCGCAAAATCAGCAAAGAAAAAAGGCGAATAATTTAACACGGGGTCGGCGTTTGCCGACCCCGTGTCTTTTGTATAAGGAACGTGTTTCAAAACAGATACTGTATGTAAAGATGTACCAAAGGCAGGCTGCTTAAGCTTCTCTTTTCCACGACCGCCACGGGCCGTCGCGGAGGATGGCGGCGTTTTTTTCGGGGTCGGTGGCGTCTATCGGAAGCCAGCCTCCGTCGCGCGACTCCTTTACATACCAGCCGTCGGTGGCTTCAAATTCCACCGCGGTAAGAGATTCACAATCGTTAAACGTGCCGTATGTAAGGTAGTTAAGCGAGGCGGGGATTGTCACCGATTTCAGCCCGCAGCAATATTGAAAGCAAAGCGAGCCGATTTCCTCCACCGATTTGCCCAAATCAAGCGAGAAAAGAGAAAAGCACATTGAAAATGCTCCGTTTTTAAGCAGTTTCAAGCCGTTTCCGAGCTTTACGCTTGATAGATTTTTACAGCCGCAAAATGCTTGCGTACCGATTTCGGTAACGCTGTCGGGTATGACGATTTCGGTTAAGGAGTCGCAACTGTAAAAGGCGTGGTCGTCAATACACTCGAGACCCTCCGAAAAGACAATTCTTTTAAGATTTTTGCATTTATAAAATGCCTCTCTGCTTATTTTTTTAACAGACGGAGGGATAATCACCGAGGTAATTGTTTCGTTACCCTTGAAAATATCGCCGCCCACTCTTTCGGCTGTCGGTGGTATTTCAACCTCGCCGCCGTCACCGTAATATCTTATAACTGCGCCGAGCACAAAATGAAAATCGGATTCGTTGTACATTTGTTTTTCTCCTTTGGTAGGATACGGTGCATAATGATATGACTGTTTAGTTGTAAAATTTGACACGGGTGGCTTATTTCGTGCCCGTAGAGCCAAAGCCGCCCGCACCGCGGACGGTGTCGGAAAGCTCCTCGCTTTCGCAAAGCTCCGCCTTTAAAAAGGGGAGGATAGCAAGCTGTGCAACTCTTTCACCGCCCTCGACGATAGCGGCGGAGTCGGTGTGGTTGTGCAGTGCGACCATAATCTCGCCGCGATAGTCGGCATCGATAACTCCGACCTTGTTTGCGGGGGCAAGCCCGCGTTTTGTCGCAAGACCCGACCGAGCGAAGATAAGACCGCAATAGCCCTCGGGAATTTCCAATGCAATGCCCGTATGTATAAGCACGGTTTTATGCGCGGGGACGGTCACGGGAGAGTCGGGGAGGTTATAGAGGTCCGCGCCCGCCGAATATTCGGTGCCGTAGGTGGGGGTTATTGCGCGGGGGTCAAGCCTTTTAAAGTTAATTTTCATCGGTTGATGCTCCTTTGTAATTCC
Source organism: Clostridia bacterium (assembly GCA_017533565.1). Taxonomy (GTDB): domain Bacteria; phylum Bacillota; class Clostridia; order Oscillospirales; family CAG-272; genus UBA1740. The sequence continues at coordinate 25,939 of JAFXHU010000005.1, read as the reverse complement.
TGTCGTATTTGCACCCGTCCCAAATGACGATTTTGCCCTCGGCACGGGTTTTATTTAGGTCAATTATGCGCTGGTTTAGAGAGCCGCGAAAGCGAAGTCCGAGCCGCTTTTTTTCCTCCACAAATCTTCCGTCAACGAGAATATCGACGAGCGAAAGCAGCGGCGCGGTTATATCGAGGCATTTCGGGTGAGAGCCGCGCTCGCCCGTCAGCTCCTCGTAGAGATTTCCCGTAAAGAGCCAGACGGTTTTATCGGGAAATTTTTCTTTAAATTCAAGGAGGAAGGGATAGAGGGCGGCTTGGTTTTCAGGCTCCATAGGCTCGCCGCCGAGGACGGTAAGCCCGCGCACCGAGGAGCTTTCCATAGTCCGATAAATTTCGTCGCGAACGTCATCGGTAAAGGGCGAGCCGTAATCAAACGCCCAGGTTTCGGGCTGGAAGCAGCCGCGGCATCTGTTACGGCAGCCGCTTACGAAAAGGGACGTGCGTATTCCCTCCCCGTTTGCGACATCGTATTTCTTTAATGCACAGTAATACATTGTAAAGCTTCGTTTACCTTTCGGTGTTTATTTATCCGCCAAAAATGCGGTTTGACGGGGTGTTAGGCGGGGTGCGTTTTCTTTTATTTTATGCCAAGCTTTGGCTTTAAGAAGGCACCCGTGTAAGATTTTTCGCATTTTGCGACCTCCTCGGGAGTACCGACGGCAACCACGGTGCCGCCTCCGTCACCGCCCTCGGGTCCGAGGTCGATAATATAGTCGGCGGTTTTGATGAGGTCGAGGTTATGCTCTATCACGACTACGGTATTTCCGCCGTCGGCAATGCGCTGTAAAATTCCGACAAGCTTTGCCACGTCGTCGGTGTGGAGTCCCGTTGTCGGCTCGTCAAGGATATATATGGTTTTGCCCGTGGAGCGCTTTGCAAGCTCGGTGGCGAGCTTTACTCTTTGTGCCTCTCCGCCCGAAAGGGTGGTTGAGGACTGTCCTATTTTAATATAGCCGAGTCCGACCTCAAAAAGAGTGGTAAGCTTTCTTTGAATTTGGGGCAGACCCTCGAAGAAGGCAATTCCCTCCTCCACCGACATTTCAAGCACGTCGTAGATGCTTTTGCCCTTGTATTTTACGTCGAGCGTGTCGCGGTTATAGCGTTTACCCTTGCAGACGTCGCACCTTACGTAAACGTCGGGCAAAAAGTTCATTTCAATGCATTTTACACCGTCGCCCTCGCACGCCTCGCAGCGTCCGCCCTTTACGTTAAAGGAAAATCTGCCCGCGTCGTAGCCCTTTGCCCTTGCGTCCTTCGTTTTTGCAAAGAGGTTGCGTATATCGGTAAAGAGTCCCGTATAGGTTGCGGGGTTGGAGCGCGGGGTGCGCCCGATGGGGCTTTGGTCGATAGAGATAACCTTGTCAAGGTTTTCAAGTCCCGTGATTTGTCCTACGCGCCCCGGGTAGGTTACTGCGCGGTTGAGGTCGCGCGCGAGCGTGCGATAGAGGACGTTATTTATAAGCGAGGATTTACCGCTTCCCGAAACGCCCGTGACGGCAACGATACAGCCGAGGGGGATATCCACGTCAACGTCCTTTAGGTTGTTTTCGCGCGCCCCGCGAATTGAAATAAAGCTGCCGTTGCCCGCCCTGCGCTCTTTTGGCACGGGGATAGCCCTTCGTCCCGAGAGATACGCGCCCGTGATTGAATTTTCTGCGGCGGCAACCTCGTCGGGTGTGCCCGCGGCAACTATTTCTCCGCCGTGTATTCCCGCACCTGGTCCGACGTCAACGATATAATCCGCCTCGCGCATGGTATCCTCGTCATGCTCTACGACAAGCACCGAGTTTCCGAGGTCGCGGAGCGATTTTAATGTGCCGATAAGCTTTCCGTTATCCCTTTGATGCAGACCGATTGACGGCTCGTCAAGGATATAAAGCACGCCCGTAAGTGCAGAGCCGATTTGGGTGGCAAGGCGGATGCGCTGTGCCTCTCCGCCCGAAAGCGTACCCGCGGTGCGGGCGAGGTTGAGGTAGTCAAGTCCAACGCGCACAAGGAAGCCGAGGCGGGCGCGAATTTCCTTTAAAACCTCCTTTGCAATCTTCATTTCGGTTTCGTTAAGCTCGATTTTATTAACGAAATCAAGCATTTTATCAATTGAAAGTCGGCAAATTTCGTCGATATTGAGTCCTCCGACCGTGACGCCAAGCACCATATCCGAGAGGCGGCGTCCCTTACATTTCGGGCAGGCGACCTCCTCCACAAATTCCTGGTAATAATCGCCGCCCATCATCTTCATACGCTTCTCGATAATACGCACAAGACCGTCAAAGGTGGTGGTTTGCATTCTTCCCTCTTTACCGAAGAAGCGCTCCACGGTATAGGCTTTCGCGCCCGTGCCGTACATAAGCGCGTCCATTTGCTCCTCCGTAAAGTCGCAAAGCGGCGTATCGAGGGTAAAGCCCATATACTCGCCGACGGCGGCAACGAGAGGTCCCGTCCAGGAGTCCTCCGTCATAGTTTTAAAGCCGTTTACGGCAATTCCGCCCTCGCGGAGCGAGAGGTGGCGGTGAGGTATCATTTTATTGACCGAGATGCGCTGCATATTTCCGATGCCCGCACATTCGGGGCAAGCACCTATCGGGTTGTTAAAGGAAAACATACGCGGCTCAAGCTCGGGAAAGGATATTCCATGCTCCTCGCAGGCGTATTTTTGCGAAAATTCAAGCTCCCTTTCCTCCTCGCCCTCGCGCGGGACGGTTACGATAGAAACTCTGCCGTCGGCGGTGTGGAGCGCCGATTCAACCGAGTCGGAAAGTCGCGAGCGAATATCCTCCTTTAAAACAAGGCGGTCAACGACGATGTCAACCGTATGCTTTGTATTTTTATCAAGCTGTATATTTTCGGTGAGGTCGTACATTATTCCGTCAACGCGCACGCGGGCAAAGCCGCTTTTACGCGCGTCGGCAAAGACCTTTTCCTGTGTTCCCTTTTGCGCCCTTACAACGGGGGCAAGCACCATAAAGCGCGTACCCGTGTCAAGCTTTAGGATTTTATCAACGATTTGGTCAAGCGATTGCTGCTCTATCACCCTGCCGCAGACGGGGCAATGCGGTGTGCCGATACGTGCGTAAAGCAAACGGAGGTAGTCGTAAATTTCGGTAACCGTGCCAACCGTTGAGCGTGGGTTTTTCGACGTGGTTTTTTGGTCAATCGAGATTGACGGGGAAAGTCCCTCTATCAAATCAACGTCGGGCTTGTCCATCTGACCGATAAACATACGCGCATAGGAGGACAGGCTTTCAACGAAGCGGCGGTGTCCCTCCGCGTAAAGTGTATCAAAGGCGAGCGAGGATTTACCGCTTCCCGAAAGACCCGTAAGCACCACGAGGCTGTCGCGCGGGATTTCAACGTCGATGTTTTTGAGGTTGTTTACCCTTGCTCCCTTTACCGTAATTTTTTTATTTTTAATTTCCATTTCTCAATTCCTTAATTCTGTCGCGGATATACGCCGCCTTTTCAAATTCAAGCGCACGCGCCGCCTCCTTCATTTCGGCGGTAAGCTCCTCGATAAGCCTTTCCCTTTGCAGGCGGGTGAGCTTTTTGTCGTTTTCGGGCTTTGCCTTTCTTCCGATTTCGATAACCTCGGCAACCTTTTTCCTTACGCTTTCGGGGGTGATGCCGTTTTCCTCGTTATATTTCATTTGGATTTCGCGGCGGCGGTTGGTTTCGTCAATCGCACCCTTCATAGAGCGAGTAACCGTGTCGGCATACATTACGACGTGTCCGTTTATATTACGCGCGGCGCGTCCGATTGTCTGAATAAGCGAGGTTTCGCTTCGGAGGAAGCCCTCCTTGTCAGCGTCGAGAATTGCGACGAGCGATACCTCGGGAATGTCAAGACCCTCGCGCAAAAGGTTAATGCCGATAAGCACGTCAAATTCACCGAGGCGAAGGTCGCGGATTATCTCCATACGCTCTATCGTTTCAACTCGGTGGTGGATATATTTCACCTTTATTCCGTGGGTGGAGAGATAGTCGGTAAGGTCCTCTGCCATTTTGGTGGTGAGGGTGGTAACAAGCACCTTTTCACCACGACCGACGGTAAGCCTTATTTCCCCGAGAAGGTCGTCAACCTGTCCGTCAACGGGGCGCACCTCTATTTTCGGGTCTATAAGACCCGTGGGGCGTATAAGCTGCTCAACGCGGCTGGAGCTTTCCCTCTCCTCGTATTCGCCGGGGGTTGCGCTGACAAACACGACCTGTCCTATTCTTTGCTCAAACTCGTCGAAGAAAAGCGGACGGTTATCAAAGGCGGAGGGGAGACGGAAGCCGTAATCAACGAGGTTCTTTTTCCTCGCAAAATCGCCGCCCGACATACCTCGCACCTGCGGCAGGGTGACGTGCGACTCGTCGATAAACATTATAAAGTCGCGCGGAAAATAGTCAAGGAGGGTGTAGGGGGTAGAGCCTTCGGGACGTCCCGAGAGGACGCGGGAATAGTTTTCAACTCCCGAGCAGAAGCCGATTTCGCGGAGCATTTCAATATCGTAGCGGGTGCGCTCCTCTATCCTTTGCGCCTCGATAAGCTTGTTTTCGCCTTTGAAATAGGCAACGCGCTCTATCATTTCCTCCTCGATTTCGCGGAGGGCGGCTTCCCTTTTTTCGTCGGAAACCGCGTAGTGCGTTGCGGGAAAGATTGCGGTATAGGAAAGATGCTCCGTAACCGCGCCCGTCACGGGGTTAAAGCGGGAAAGTCGGTCGATTTCGTCACCGAAAAACTCAACGCGGATTGCATAGTCACGTCCCGATGCGGGATAGACCTCCACGGTATCGCCGCGGACGCGGAATTTGTTTCGGGTAAAATTCATATCGTTGCGCTCGTATGAGATAGCAACGAGTGCGCGCACAAGCTCGTCGCGCGACATTTCAAGACCGGGGCGGAGCGAGACCTGAAGCCCCATATACTCCGCGGGGTCACCGAGGGAGTAGATACAGGAAACCGAGGCGACGATGATTACGTCGCGCCTTTCGAAAAGGGCGGAGGTCGCGCTGTGTCGGAGCATATCGATTTCCTCGTTAATCATAGCGTCCTTTTCGATATACATATCCTTTCCGGGGATATATGCCTCCGGCTGGTAATAATCGTAATAGGAAACGAAGTATTCCACCGCATTGTCGGGGAAAAACTGTCTGAACTCGGTGCAAAGCTGTGCCGCGAGTGTTTTATTGTGTGCCAAAACGAGCGTCGGGCGGTTGAGATTTGCGATAACGTTTGCCATCGTAAAGGTTTTGCCAGAGCCTGTAACTCCGAGGAGGGTTTGCGCTCTTTCGCCGTTCAAAATGCCCGCGGTAAGCTGTGCAATGGCGGCGGGCTGGTCACCCGTCGGCTTGTATTCACTTTTAAGAATGAATTTTCCGTTTTGCATTTTCCCTCTCCTTTCAAAATCGGCACTTTTTCACATATATCATTTTAACACAAAATATATAAAATATCAAGGGTTTTCGGAGTTTGGTGCGTGAACTTTTTGGTGCGGGCGGATTTTGGGGAGAAAAAGGGCAAAAAAATCGGGTCAGCCGAGGGGCTGACCCGAATGGAAGATTTTTAAAATCAGCGTTTTTTACTGTTGCTTATACGGACGCGAGTGACCGTTTTTCCGATAAAGACGTCCGAGCGGTGGGTAAGGTCGAGATTTGCATATTTATCAAGCGGATATATGGGGGCGTGAAGTCCCTTTTTATAGCTTCGCGAAATAAGCACCGTCGGCACGGCGGCGGCAACTCCGCCAAAGGCAAGCCCGCTTACAATTCCAACCGAGAGAGAGTCCATTCCAAACACTCCGAAGAGAAAGGCGAGCGCAAATACTCCGAGGAATATTCCCGTCGCAAGAGCAATCATTTTCGGTATGCTTATCGGCAGTCTGCCAAAGATTTTTCCCGTTGCGCCGTTCATAGCGTACATAAAGGTTTTATCCTTCGTCCTGTCCTTCTTATGCTTTTTTATGTAGGTCATAATCCAGACGGGGAGGAGGTTGTATTCCCAATGGCTTCCGAGGACGTTAAGGTCAAGCGAGCTTACGCTCAAGGAGTCGTAGCCGCGCGCGGTGCTTCGCAAAAGCTCGGTGGCGTAGGAGCTCATTCTTCCCTTTACCTCGCCGTAAAGCTGCTCGCGCTCTATGTCGCGCTTTTTGACAACGAAGCCCTGCAGATACGGCATAGAAAATTCGGTATATTCCTCCGCGGGATAGGGGAGGACGCCCTCCAGCATATCCTTGTCCTCCGTAGAGATTGCGCTGGTCGAAATATCCTCGAAATGTATTCCTCCGCCGCGCTCCACGGCGTAGCGGGAGGTTTCGGTGTAACGGTAGTCGCCCGAGGTCCAGGTGCGTACCCTTTTACCGATAGCCCTCATAAACGATGAGGTATCCGCATCGGTCACCCAAAACGGATAATAAACTCCCGAAAGGTAGGTAAGCTGCTCGCGCGAGAAGAAGTTTTTCGGTATAAATTTTTTCTTTTTGGAGAAGCGGAGAAATTCGTCAACCGCCTCCTCCTTCGTAAACTTAAACGGAATGACGCGGGTGGGGCGAAGCGCGCCCGTCACCTTGTCGGAGAGGACGATTGGATTGTGACAGTAGTAGCAGAGGTCGGCTACCGTATTTTTCTCGGCAATCACCTCCGCACCGCAGGAGGGACAGTGATACTCTCGCATCTCGCCCGCAAACTCGGCGTTTTCCCGTTCAATTTTTTCGGCACGCTCGGCGGAGGCGGTGTCCTCTATCTCCTCTTTCGTAAAATGCGAAAGACAAAATTCGCAGGAAAAGCCCTGCTCCTCCGCGTTGAAAATCAAGCCCGCGTCACAGTTTGGACATTTATAAGTTACGGTAGCGTTCATTTTACTACCCCTTTTCAAAAATTATTCCTTGCGCTTACCGCAGGTGGTGCAGAATTTGCCGCTTGCGCTGTTTTTAGAGCCGCAGTCGGTGCAGAACCAGTCGGCGACAGCCTCGGGCTTTTTGCTTCCGCAGTTGGAGCAGAACTTGCCCGTGCATACCTTTCCACAGGAGCAGGTCCAACTGTCGGGTGCGGCGGGTCTTTTGCTTCCGCAATCGGTGCAGAATTTGCCCTCATTGCCCTTTTTACCGCAGGAGCAGTCCCAGCCGGAGACAGAAGCGGCGGCAGCAGCCCTTTCCTCTCTTTCGGCGTCAATCATTTTGCGGTTCGTTTCGGATGCGGTAGCTACGAAGCCGCCGCCCGCGCCCATTCCGACGCCCATTCCGACGAAGGCACCCGTTGCGCCCGCGGGATTTGCGCCCGCAGACTCCATACCGCGTGCAACCGAGCCTTGAACATAGCCCTCGCGCACGTTGGGGTCGCCGAGCATTGCGCCCTTGTTACGCATATTGATAAGCTCCTTTGACTCGTCGTCGTAGGAAACGCTCGCGATACCGACCGAAAGAACCTCAAAGCCGCGATTTTCGCGCCAGGAGGCGTCAAGCTCGTTTGCCATATACTGCGAAAGCTCGCGCGACTTGCTCGCCACGTGGGAGATACGTATTCCGTCCGCGCTCATTTGGTTGATTGCGGCGGTAAGTGCCTCCAAAAATTCGGCAAGATACTGCTCGTTTACCTGGTTAATATCTACTCTTTCGGCATTCTTCGGAATAACCTCGGTATAAAATTTAACGGGGTTTATAATTTTAATAGAATAGTTGCCGTGTGCGCGGAGGAAAAGCTCCGAGTTGTAGAAGTTGTCAAAGTAATTTACGGGGGCGCGAGTGCCGAAGCGAATGCCCTTTATCTCCTGCAGATTGATAAAGTACGCCTTTTGCGAATGCGAGGGCACGCCGCCGTATGCAACACGCTTGAAGGAATCGACGATAGCCTTTCCAAGCTCGCCCGCAAAGAGAGAGGGTGCGGCGGTGTTGTCAACCTTGTAATACCCCTCGTCGGCGGTGAAGTCGATAATCTTTCCGCCGTCAACAAGCATCATAAACTGTCCCGGGTAAACGTGAATTACCGAGCCGTTGGAGATGGAGTCCTCCGTTCCCCTTTTATTGCTGTTTCTTTTGTCGTTTTTACGCACCTTTACACCCTTTGTGAAAACGGTGGTATCGCTCATTTCATCAGCCTCGATAACCTCGAGCCACTGGTCGGCAAGAGAGCCGCTTGCCGCATCAAAAATTGCTTTAATAAGACCCATATAAAATCCTTTCTGTCGTTTGACAATAAATTATTCTACTTTATTAACCGAAGCATCGGCATTTTTTCGCAAGATGCGGATATATCCGCGCCTTATGGCACGCAAAACGAGAAAGCGCGCACCGTCGGCGGTAAGCCCGACTGCCGCACCGATTTCGGCATAGGAAAGCTGTCCGCCCTGGCGGACGGTCGGCAAAACGAGAGGCAAAAGCCGTATGGTCATTTTCTCCCGCCAAAGAGCGCGGAAATAAAACGGGGCACCCCATATTCCGTGACAGACGAAAAGCGTAAGAATGGCAAGCGGCACGTACTCAAGCCGCAAGGCGCAAACCGCCATAAGCGGCGCGCCCACCGCGATTGACACCGCGGAAAAGATACCGAGTAAAAGCCAAACCCGCTTCATAGCCATACAGTATTGCATAGAGGGTCCCCCTTTTTTATAAATTTCGTTATTTCATTACTCTTGCACCGCAGGAGGGGCACTCGGCTGTCCCATCCGCAACGGTAGTGCCGCAATAATCGCACAGAAGCTCGCGAGGCTCCTCGCTTACTATCGGGAGAAGTCGGTCGTCCCCGAGGTAGTAGCCGCGGATATACTCGCGCTTTAGGCAGGCGGCAAGAGAATCACGGGCGGCGGCAGGGGTAATCATAGCGTAATTACCGATTGCCTCATAGCTGCGAAGCCCCTCCTCTGTAACCGCGCGAACACAGCGAAGTCGCTCTCCCGCCCTTGAAAAGGCGAGAAAATAGAAGGTCACACCGTAGAAGCCGTGTGCCACAAGAGCAATGGCGAGAGCCATAAGAAAATAGCTTTCCCCAAGTGCCGAAAGGACGATGGCAGGTATTGCCGCCACCGCACTGACCGAAGTCAGAATAGCCACCCAAAGCCAAATTTTTCTCGTTCGTTTTGCTCTTTCCATAATCCGCCTCTCTTTCAAAATCATTATACAATACGCGCGTGGGTGTTGTCAACAAAAATTTGCGCGAGCGCATTAGAGTAACGAAAGCCCCACCGTAACGGCGGGGCTCGAAAGCAGTACCTATTAGCACGGCAAAAAATCAAAATAAGAGTTGTGCAAAGCGGAGCGGTATGACGAAAGATATTATGCGTTCAAAGAATTCAGGAATTTTTTAGCTATAACCATTGAACGTGTGCCGCCATGCCGTAAGAGATGCAAGCATCTCGATGATTGGCAAAGCCAATCCCCAAACCAAATCACGAACGCGACAGAATTTTGAGGGGAAATTTTCGTTCTTTGAGCCGAAGCCGTTAGAGATGCAAGCATCTCGATGATTGGCAAAGCCAATCCCCAAAACTACGGCGAGTTAGGTCAAAAACGGGAATTTACACCAAAATTATTAAGCGTTCAAGGAATTCGGCAATTTTTCAGGCAGAACAGACCGATTTGTGCCGCCCGCCGTAGAAACCTACGGCAAGGTGCAAAGCGGAGCGGTTATGACGAAAAATTACGAATTCCAGTTGTGATAGACGGCGTTGACGTCATCATCCTCGTTAAACTTATCGAGCATCTTCTCCATATTCTCGATATCGTCGGGGTTTTCGAGGTCAACGTAGGTGGAGGGAACCTTTGCTATATCGGCGGTATCAAGCTTGTAGCCGAGGGAAAGGATTGCATCGCGAACTGCGTCGAAGTCCTCCACGGCGGTATAGATGGTGTACTCGCCCTCGTCACAGCGGATATCCTCCGCACCGCATTCAAGCGCGTCCTCCATAATCTTATCCTCGTCGATTTCCTCGTCCTCGTCAACGATGGTGATTACGCCCTTTTCCTCAAAGAGGTAGGAAACGCAGCCGTTTTGTCCGAGGTTGCCGCCGTACTTGTTAAACCAAGCGCGCACGTTGCCCGCGGTGCGGTTACGGTTGTCGGTGGAGGTTTCAACGATAATTGCAACACCCGAGGGACCGTAGCCCTCGTAGGAAATCTCCTCGTAGTTGATGTCGCTCGAATCGGTGAATTTCTTTATGGTGCGCTGGATATTATCGTTGGGAACGTTATTTGCCTTTGCCTTTGCAATAAGGTCGCGAAGGCGGCTGTTGTTATTCGGGTCGGGTCCTCCCGTTTTGATGGCAATAGCCATTTCCTTTCCAATTTTGGTAAAGATTTTCGCCTTTGCGGCGTCAGCCTTTTCCTTCTTGTGTTTAATGTTGTTCCATTTTGAATGTCCTGACATATTTATCTCCTACAAAAATTATTAACTCGTTTGTTCGTATGCTTTTTAGATTTTCTCGGGGCTTTGCATACAGATAAGGCGGAGCGCGGTTTTAAGCACGCGGTTGGTCGCAGAGGTAAGCGCGATACGGCTGCTTTTCAGAGCCTCGTCCTCGCAGCTCAAGATTTTGCACTCGTGGTAGAAGCGGTTGAAGTCCGCCGCAAGGTCGAGAATATAGCGAGTTACGACGCTCGGCTCGTATTCGTCGATAGCCTGTGCCACCTTTTCGGGGAAAAGGGCGAGGGTTTTTGCAAGCGTAAATTCAAGCTCGCCAAGCGGGGCGTCGGTCATTTCACCCGTCGTACCCGCGCGCTCAAGCACGGAGCAGGTACGGGCGTAGGTATATTGCACGTACGGACCGGTATTTCCGTCGAAGGAGAGCGCGTCCTCCATAATAAAGTTGATGTCGCGCATACGGTTGTTGGAGAGGTAGTAGAACACCACCGCGCCAACACCGACCTTTTCGGCGATTTCCATACACTCCGCCTCGTCGGGGTGCTTTTCCCTCGTGATTTCGGCAACGCGGGAGATAGCCTCCGCAAACAAATCCTTTAGGAGGATTACGTTGCCCGTTCTCGTTGCAAGCTTTGCACCGTTTATGGAAACCGTACCGTAGGGCACGTGAACGAGGCGGTCATACCACTCGTAGCCCATAAGCTCCACAACCTTAAACCACTGGGCAAAATGGAGCGTTTGTGCGGCGGAGGTGACGTAGATAGCCTTATCAAACTTATAGGTATCCTGGCGGTAAACGGCGGCGGCAATATCGCGCGTGGGATAAAGGGTCGTGCCGTCGCTCTTTAGGATAAGGCAGACGGGCATATTCCATTTATCGAGGTTGACGATAGAAGCGCCGTCGTCGATTTCAAGAAGCCCCATATTGCGGAGCTTTTCAACCTGGGCGGGCATTTTGTCGGTATAGAAGCTTTCACCCTTATAGGAATCAAACTCGATGCCGAGCTGCTTATAGGTTTTTTCGTATTCGAGAAGGCTTACCGAAACGAACCAGCGCCAGAGCGCGAGGTTTTTCTCGTCCCCCGCCTCAAGCCTTGCAAACTCCGCACGGGAGGCGTCGCCGAGGTCGGAATGCTTCGGTGCGTCGGGATTTCCGTTTTGAGAGGCGATTTCCTCGTCCTTTATGGCGTTGTTAATTCTTACGTAGAGCTTTACAAGCTCGTCAACTCCGCCCTTTTCGATTTGCTCCCTGTTACCCCAAAGCTTGTAGGCAACGATGAGCTTTCCAAACTGTGTACCCCAGTCGCCGATGTAGTTGATACCGACGCAGGAGTAGCCGTCAAACTCGTGAAGAAGCTTTAACGAGTGACCGATTACGGTTGTGCCGAGATGTCCGATGTGGAAGGGCTTTGCCACGTTGGGGGAGGAGTAGTCAAGCACTACCGTCTTTCCCACGCCGCGCATTGACGAGCCGTATTTTTCGCCGCCCTTGGTTACGTCCGAGGCTACGCGCTTTGCAAAGTCGGTGGGGCTGATTTTAAAATTAAGATAGCCGTTTACGGCGGTAACGGCGGAAAATTCCGCGCATTTAACCTTCGCCGCGAGTGCTTCTGCAATTTGTACGGGGGAGCGGCGAAGCACCCTCGAAAGGCGGAAGCAGGGGAGCGCGAGGTCGCCCATAGTGCTGTCGGGCGGATACTCGAGCATACGGAAAAGCTCGTCGGGGGATACGAGTCCCTCCCCGAATTTTTGAGTGATTGCGTCGGCAAGAAGCTCCGACGTCTTTTTCTTTAAAGTAAGCATATTTACCTCTTTAGCAGTTTTTTGAAATGCGCGGTGCGCCGTCCTTAGTTGGAATTGCTTTCTTTTCCGTCCTTGGCGCGGTTGGAATGCGGTGTGCCAAGCCTTTGCACGGGGAAAATTAACCGTTTACGGTTAAATCAAAGAGAATTTCGCATTTTTACGTACTTTCGCTCCCCGATTTCGCCCTTTACGAGGGTGGCGGGCAGGAAGGTGTTAAGGTTAAAGGCGTAGGCAAGCGCGCTTTCGGCACCCGACTCCACGAAAAATTCACCGTCCGCCTCAAATACGGTGACGGGTGGCACGGCCTGTCCCATTTCAAGGGCGGCGGAGAGGGCGGCAATTTTTTCCGCATCCTGCTCGTCGTCGATGAAATTAAGCCTTTCGGGTGAAAGATAGCAGATACGAAGCTCGCGCTCGGTCTTCCATTTTTCAAAGGAGGAGATTATAATTCCCGCAACCTCCTCGGGCGTGGCGACGGTGGTATCGACCACGAGGGAGTAGTTGGAGAGGTCCTTTATATCCACTCCGTATTGCGCCATATACCGCTTTTGCTCGGAGGCGCGGCGGGCGCGGGTGGCGGCTACCGTTTCGGCGAGGGTTGCGTTATGCTCTCCCCTTCGGTTAGCGGACATTATTCGCACGGCGGAGGTTTCGATGTCGGTGGACAGATATACGCGGAAGGTGCCGCGCGTGAAGTGCCACGCCATACGCGAGTCAATGACGAGCATTCTTTCATCCTCCGAGAGGCGGACGAGTCCGTCGTCAATCATATTGTCGATTTCGGGGTGTGTTTCCATATAGGCGTTAAGCTCCCCGACGGTCATATTCATTTTTTCGGCAATGCCGCGCACTATGCTTCCCGTGCTGTAATACTCCGCGCCGAGTGCATCGATAAGTATGCGAGCCACGGTGCTTTTACCGCTTCCGAGGTCTCCGGCAAGCGAAATTTTATCCATTTCAGCCTCTCCCTTTCGCGCACAATTATTTTATAACTGTAATATTATAACTTATTTTCGCGCGATTGTCAACCTTCTTTTCGGCATAGATGCTCCAAATATGCGGGGAAGAAAAACTTTTCCTTTGGTGAATAAATACCAAAAACGGGGAGAAAATATTGACAGCAAGTAAAAAGAAAGGAAATTTCAACAATGGAAAAGAAAAAGAATACCGTAAGCTCCCAGACGGTTACGCGGATAGTTTACGGTGCGGTAATTGCTATACTTTGCATCACGGCAATCGTCGTCGGAATCGTTGCGGCGGCAAACAAGCGGAATACTCCCGACGAGCCGAATTTGCCCATCGACGGCGAAAACGGAAATCCTCCCGAGGAAAACCCGCCCGAGGAAAACCCCTCCGACACGAAAACCGAGCTTTCCTTTGCCCTTCCCGTCTCGGGCGGAGTTCTTGGCACCGAGTATGACGAGGATACGCCCGTTTTTTCAAACACGCTCGGGGAGTGGCGTCTTCACCTCGGTATAGATATTCTGACCGACGAGGAGGCTCCCGTTTTCGCGGCGGAGGACGGTGTTATTACGGGAATTTACAAGGACGCGCGCTTCGGCTACACGGTTGAAATCACCCACGCGGGAGAGCATAAGACGGTGTACTCCAATTTGAAGAACGAAACGCTCGTTTCGCTCGAGGTCGGGGACGAGGTTGCAAAGGGTGACAGAATAGGCACGGTTGGCGACAGCGCAATAAGCGAAATTGCCGACGAGCCGCACCTGCATTTCGAGCTTTTCGTCGGCGGAGTGCCGAAAAATCCCACGGATTACCTTCGGGGTCTTAAGGAAAACGGTTGATTTTGTGCAAGGCAATTTGGCATAGCCGAAAAAAGGGCGAGGATACCTTTGAGGGGGTGTCTTCGCTCTAAATTTTTGCTTTTTCGTTGGTTAATATTCGGTTTTAAGGATGCTTTGGAGCTTCCCCGTCGGTATTGTTTTTCGCTATTGTTCGTTTTACTATTGCATTTTTCGAAAATTTGTGATAAAATAGCCAAAAAGCCAATTTTACGGAGAAAAAATGAAAGACAAGCATAGAGTTGCGATACTCGGCTTCGGCGTCGTTGGCGGCGGCGTTGCCGATTTGATAATAAACAACAGGGCGGAGCTTTGCTCCTATCTCGGCTGTGAGGTGGAGATTGCACACATTCTTGACCTTCGCGATTTTCCCGAGTCCCCGCTTTCCCACCTCGTTACGCACGATTTCGGCGATATACTTTCGGACGAAAGCGTTGACACGGTCATAGAGGTTATGGGCGGAGAGCATCCCGCATACGAATACTCCTCTGCCGCGCTTGCGGCGGGAAAAAGCGTTATTACCTCTAACAAGGAGGTCGTTGCGCTTCACGGCGACGAGTTTATAAGACTCGCGGCACAGGCGGGGGTATCCTACCGCTTTGAGGCGGCGGTTGGCGGCGGTATTCCCGTGATTGCACCGCTTTTGTCCTCGGTAAGGCAGAACAAAATCCGCGAGGTGCGCGGTATTCTCAACGGCACGACGAATTATATACTTACGAGAATGTTTAACGACGGTGTTGACCTTTCAACCGCGCTTAAGGACGCGCAGGCACGTGGCTACGCGGAGGCAAATCCCGCGGCGGATATCGAGGGCATCGATGCGGCGAGAAAGATTACGATCCTTACCGCCCTTGCAACCGACGTTTTACCAAGCGTAGATGAGGTTTATACCGAAGGTATAACCGGTATCAGAGAGGCGGACGTAAGGCTTGCACGTAAAATCGGGCATGAGATAAAGCTCGTTGGTCGCTGTATCGCGGGCGAGGCGGGACTACCGACCGTTTGCGTTGCCCCCTTTCTTATCCCCGGCGACAGTCCGCTTGCCACCGTTTCGGGCGTTTACAACGCGGTTGAGGTGATTGCAGAGCCTCTCGGAAACGTGATGTTTTACGGACAGGGCGCGGGTGCGGGCGCGACGGCAAGCGCGGTGGTCGGCGACCTTATTCCCATAATCTCTACGGGCGGGGTAAACCCGATAGCCGCGGGCTTTAACCGCGTAAGCGAGTCGGTGCGCCCGAATTTCGATAGGCTAAAGAGCCGTTTTTACCTTGCCTTTGACGGGGCGGACGAAAAAATTGCCTCCGCGCTCGGCGAGGTTATTGAAAACGGCGGCGAGATTGCGGTTTTAACCGAGAAAATCGCAGAAGCGGATATGCAACAAAGACTTTCCACCCTCGGCGCAAAGCCGCTTTCGGTTATTAGATTTATTTGATTTTAAAGCGTTTTTTAAAAAAACGGTAGTCGGAAAGAGTCCTTAAAAGCCGCCGCTTGGCAAAAGGCATTTCGGATGCGGTGATTGTTACCGCGGTAGCGGATTTTTGATAGACCGTGGCTTTTTCGGGCGGATTTTTCGGCTACGTGCCGACCTTTGGCGCAGCCGACGCGCACCAGACCCCTTCAGCTTGAATATTTTTTTCGGACCTCCGTAAAGTCCAAAGCCTTCCGACAGGGTGCAAATCCTGTCGGATTTTTTTATAAGCAAAAGCGAGGTGATTGCCGTCATAATCAAAAGCAAAACGTCGGTAACGAAAATGACGGGCGTAGCCGAAAGGCGCGAGCCGAGCAGGACAAAGGCGAGGTATATGGGAAGCAAAACGGCGCTCCGCCTTCCGAAAAGCGAATAATACGCCTCCGTGCCGTAAAAATACCAGCAGATTACGGTAGAAAAGGCGAAGGCACAAATGCAAAAGGCGAGAATTGCACCCGCGGGCGCACCGAGCGAAAGGACGGCGGCGTAAACGAGCGAAATCCCGTCGGTGTATAGGGAGGTATTCGGGACGGCACAGAGTATTGCAAGCGCGGTCAAGCTGCAAAGCAGGGTGGTATCGAAAACGACCTCCGCAATCCCCATAAGACCGCACATTGCGGGGTGAAGCGACGAGCCGCGCGCGTGTGCCGCAGAGGAGGTGCCCGCCCCCGCCTCGTTTGATAAAAGTCCGCGGGAGAAGCCCTCCGACACGGCGCGAGAGAAAAGAAAGCCGAGCGCACCGCCGAAGGCTCCGCGTGCGGTAAATGCCCCGTGAAGGATAGCGGTGACGGCATCGGGCAGTCGCTCCTTGCATACGAAAACAACCGAAAGCGTCAAAATTATGTAAACAATTGTTGTCAAAGGAATAACGACTGCGGTGATTTTTTCAATCACGCGAGTGCCGAATACCACCGAAAAAAGCACGAAAAAGGCAAGGATAATTGCAATTACGGTGGGGGGCGTGTCAAATATTGCTCCTATTCCACCGACGAGCGCGGAGCTTTGCAGCGTTGCGCCCATAAAGAAGGAAAGCAAAACCGTACAGGTTGAGTAAATCAGAGCGAGCATTCCGCCGAGCCTTCCGAAAAAGCGGCAAAGCGCGGTATGTATTCCGCCCCGCACCCCCTCCTCGCTTCGGCTTATTCCGTCGGTTGCGAGAGTTACCTCCCCGTATTTCAGGGCGGCGGCGAAAAGCGTGGAAACGAGCATCCAAAAAACACTCCCCGCCCCGCCCGGTATAATTCCGACGGCAACTCCGACCACGTTTCCGACCCCGAGCGTGCCCGACAGGGCAAGAAAAAGAGCGCGTGCGGTTTCCTTGCGCTTCAGCCCCTTTAGCACGTATCCCGCGGTCCTTACGGGATGAAGGAGAAAGAAAAAGCGAAGCCGTATCAAAAGATACGCCCCCGTTAGCGTTACGATGATTACAAGCGGGTTGAATTTCATAAAAATATCCTCCGCACAATTATATGCGGAGGACGGTGTGTTTTATTTATCTTTCGTCTATATGCGAAGGACGGTGCGTTTTTTCGTCGGGGGCGGGCGCATAAACGCGCTTGATTATTTCATAAGCTCCGCATTCATATATTTTATTGCACCCGTCATTCGGTAAGCCTCGTTTGCGATGCGGACGGTTTCAACCGAGGCGGCAAGATACTCGCTATTACTGCGTCGGTTGAGCAGCATATCGCGGAAGGCGCGAAGCTCGTAAATCATATTGTCGGGGCGGTATTCAAAGGGGACTTCCTCGGTCACGCCGTTGCGGTAGGCAACGTAAATCCGTTTTGCGCCGTGGATTTTGTCGATAACGAGCGAGCCGTCCTCCCCTTCTATAACCGAGGGAGAGGTGCTTTGGGTGATTTTAGAGTAGGTTATTTCGCAGAGCATATCCGAATAGGCAAGGGTTATTTCCCCAAGCCCCTCGAAGCCGTTTTCAAGAAAAACCGCACTTGCCTTAAAGTCAAGCGGCTTCCCGAAAAGGCGGATTGCCGTATGTAAGGGATAAACTCCGATGTCGGCGAGCGCACTGTTGCATATTTCGGGGTTAAAAGCGTTAAGCACGAAGCCGGATTTAAAGGCATCGTAGCGCGAGGAATACTGGCAGTATTCAAGGTGAGCGCGGCGAATTTTGCCTATTTTGCCCATCGCAGACTTTATTGCGGCAAAGGACGGGTCGAAATCGGGGCGCATAGCCTCGAGAAGCAGGACTCCGTTTCTGTCGGCGGCGGCGCGCATACGAAGCGCCTGTGAATAGGATGCCGCCATCATTTTTTCGCAAAGCACGTCCCTACCCATATCCATAGCCTCAACCGCCTGCTCGCAGTGGCGGTAGGTTGGCGAGGCAACATAAACCGCGTCGGCGTTGCGAAGCATTGCGCGGTAATCGGTATAGGATTGCTCCACCCCGTTGCGGGCGGCAAAGTCCGCGCCGCGCTCCTTGTCGCGGGAATAAACTCCAGAAAGGGTCACTCCGTCACATTCGCCGACCGCGCTTGCGAGCCAATCGCTCACGAAATTCGTACCGACGATACCAAGCCTTATATCGCTCATAGCACTATAACACCGAAATACCAAAGAACGCCGAGGGTCAGCGTGCCAAGCAGGACGGCAAGCCATACCCAATTCATTACTCTGTCGGTTTTTTCCTTTGCAATCGCTTCCTTTTCGTCAAGGGCGCGGTCCTCCTCGCTTTCGCGAAGCTCGTCGGGAATGACGTATTCCTCCTCCTCCCCGTCGAGCGAGAAGTCGTAGCTTCCGTCCTTTATCGCGCTTGCCCTTTTTGCACCCGCAACGAGCATTTCGGTTATGCAGTCAACCGTGATTTTATCGTCGATATTGGCGCGGGACATTTTTGCGCTTAATTCGTCCATTGCGGCGGTAATTTCGCCGTAATCCCTACCCCGTGTAAAGTTTTCAACCAATTCCGCACACTCGTCGCAAAGGCAACGGGGCGTTCCGTATGCGCCCATCGTAAGTACGGGCGCGCTGTCAAGGTCGATGGCCTTCAGACAAACCGAGCAATTTCCTTGCTTCATTTTTTCTCCTCCTTCTGTGCGCGAAGCTGCGCTCTTACCTCGGCAATATACTCTGCGCGGAGCATTGCCTGCTCCTCCCTCTCCCTATCGGTAAGGGGGCGCGTCTTTGACAGTCTGCCAAGCTCGTTTATTCTGTCTATTTTACTTTTTTCCATTGCTCTTTCCCTTCGTATAAAGCTTCGCAAGCCCGCCCGCGGAGGTTTCGCGGTACAGATGCGACATATCCTTTCCCGTTTCGTACATAGTTTCGATAACCATATCGAGTGATATTTTACGCGAGCCGGAAAGGAAGTTTGCGAGGTTTACGGCGTTTATCGCGCGCATTGCGGCAACGGCGTTTCTCTCGATACACGGAATTTGAACGAGTCCGCATATCGGGTCGCAGGTAAGTCCGAGATGATGCTCAAACGCGACCTCCGCGGCATACTCTATCTGGTCAATTCCCATTTCAAAAAGCTCGGCAAGCGCAGCGGCAGCCATAGAGCAGGCAGTACCGACCTCCGCCTGGCAGCCGCATTCCGCACCGCTTATCGAGGCGTTGGTTTTTACGAGGTTGCCGACTATTCCCGCAACGGCAAGCGCGCGGTAAATTTGCTCGTCGGAAAAGCCGTGCTTCTCCTGCATATACTTCAGCACCGCGGGCAAAACCGCACAAGCGCCGCAGGTGGGGGCGGTTACGATTGTTCCGTTATCGGCATTTTCCTCGCTCACCGCAAAGGCGTAGGAGCAGACAAGACGGTTTTCGCGCGTCACGGGTCTTTCGTCTATATGCCTTTGGTTGTAGAGGTATTGCGCCTTTCTCTCAACCTCAAGCCCTCCCGGAAGCGTTCCCGAGGTGGTAAGCCCGCGATGCACGGCATCCTTCATCGTATCCCATACGGCAGAAAGGAAGTTGAATATCTCCTCCCTTCCCTCGTGTAAAATAACGAAGTCGGAAATGCGTATTCCCTCTCTTTTACAGTATTCCGCGATTTCGGTAAAGCTTTTTTCGGAATATATTTCAAGAAGCGCCGAGGACGGGCGTCCCTCTATTTCTATATCTCCGCCTCCGACGCTCATAACCCGCATTTTTGCGACGCTCTCTCCGTTTTTAACGGCAAAAATATCAAGCGTGTTTTCGTGGGGAAGCTCCCTTTCGGTTCGGTTAAAGGTAATTTCCGCCCGCTTTCCGACGGATGCGGCAACCGCGCTTACCGCCTTGTCCGTGCCGTGTCCCTCCCCCGTATCGGCAAGCGAGCCGTAAAGGGTGACGGCATAATAATCGGCGTCGGGATTTTCATTAACGAAAAGCTCCATTGCCGCGGCGGGTCCCATCGTGTGCGAGGAGGACGGTCCTTTTCCGATTTTATATATATCCTTTATTGATTTCATAAAGCACCTCCGTACTCCGTGAAGTTTAAAATCAGACCTGTACGCATATATTATACCCCCCGAAGCGCCTTTTGTCAATGAAGTGCATAAATATTTATTTTGCTATTGACATATTCGTTTCATTATGGTAAAATACCGTTATCAAAGGAATATGCTTGATAGAGGCGCACTCCACGAAAAGTATCGCAGGCAAGGACTCCCCCAAGGGGTATGCGAAAAAGGCGTGAGTGCCGAAGTCGCCGCAGTGGGACGCGGCCGCTGGCAGTTCGGAGAATATCCGCCCTGCTGTCGCATTTTGCGGAGTGCTATCTTTTCTTTAACGGGATTGGGATGGCGCTTTGCCGTCCTTTTTTAATTTTCGATTACAAAATACTTGCCGCCCTGCGCGGCAGAACGGAGATTTTATGAAGAACACGGTATTTACGGGAGCTGCTACCGCCATCGTAACCCCGCTTAACGAGCGCGGTATAGACTACGAGGCGTTTGGCAGGCTCATCGACTTTCAAATCGAGTCGGGAATCGACGCTATCGTTACGGTGGGCACGACGGGCGAAGGCTCCACCCTCACCGACGAGGAGCATAAGGAGGCAATAAAATTCACGGTTGAAAGAGCCGCAGGCAGAGTTCCCGTTATCGCGGGCACAGGCTCTAACGACACGGCGTATGCCATCGAGCTTACGAAATACGCCTGTGAGGTCGGGGCGGATGCGATGCTTCTCGTTACCCCGTATTACAACAAGGCTACCCAAGAGGGTATGTATCTTTCCTTTACCGCTATTGCCGACGCATCGACAAAGCCCTGTATCCTTTACAACGTGCCGAGCCGCACGGGCTGTAACCTTTTGCCCGCGACTGTGGCAAGGCTTGCGGAGCATCCGAATATCGTCGGAATAAAGGAGGCGTCGGGAAATATTTCCCAGATTGCCGAGCTTGCAAGGCTTTGTGCGGGTAAGATAGCTATTTATTCCGGAAACGACGACCAGATTATTCCCATTATGTCCCTCGGCGGAGTTGGAGTTATCTCGGTGCTTTCAAACCTTTTGCCAAGCGAGGTTTCAAGAATGTGCCGCCTGTTTTCGGAGGGCGATATAACGGCGGCGAGGGATATGCAGCTTCATTACCTTCCGCTTACCGACGCGCTGTTCTCGGAGGTCAACCCCATTCCCGTTAAGGCGGCTATGGCGGCTATGGGCTTTGGCGAGAATTATTTGAGGCTTCCGCTTACGCCCATGTCAAAGGAGAAGAAGGACGTGCTTCTTTCGCTTATGAGGGCGGAGGGGTTGATATAAGGCGCGACCAGCATTAAAAAAGCATAAAAAACGGAGTTTTGAAAATGAGAATTTTACTTTGCGGTGCAAGGGGATATATGGGAAAGGAAATCGTTAAGCTTTGCGAGGCGGGCTTTCGCGGTGCGACGCTTGCGGCGGGAATAGACCCGAGCGAGGGCGAGGAGGATTTCCGAATTTTCAGCTCGGCAAAGGAGGTCGAGGGTGTTGAGGCGGACGTTATCGTTGACTTTTCGCATCACACGGCGGCGGCGGAAATTACCGAGCTTGCCGCGGGGCTTGGCATTCCCGCGGTAGTTGCAACCACGGGACACACCGAGGCGGAGCTGGATGCGATTTACCGCGCGGCGCGCAGCATTCCCGTTTTCTTTGCGGCGAATATGTCGGTGGGAGTTGCTCTGCTTTGCGAGCTTGCGAAAAAGGCGGCGGCGGCATTCCCCGATGCGGATATCGAGATTGTAGAAAGGCATCATACGCGAAAGCTTGATGCTCCGAGCGGCACTGCGCTCACCCTTGCAAAAGAGATATGCGAGGTAAGACCCGAGGCGTATATAAGCACGGGCAGAAGCGGCAGGAGCGTGCGCGACAAAAACGAGATAGGAATACAGTCGGTAAGAATCGGCAACGTCGTCGGCGACCACGAGATACAGATTGCAACCGAGGCGGAGACGATTACCCTCAAGCACGAGGCACACAGCCGCTCTCTCTTTGCACAGGGCGCGCTCTCTGCGGCGAGCTTTATCATAGGTAAAAGCGCGGGCATATACGGTATGAAGGATATGCTTGCAAAGGAAGCGGTAGAGGTCGGCGTTAAATAAAATCCCGACGTAGTTTTTGGCAGGGATAAGCTCCAAGCGGTGGATTTTCAGCCGTGGCGGGGCTAAATGTTGTTATTTTTGTAAATTATAGTTTACGTTTATGGAGAAAATATGAGAATTGGTATATACGGATACGGAAATCTCGGGCGCGGAGTTGAGTGCGCGGCGTACGTGGCGGAGGATTGCGAGCTTGTGGGGATTTTTACGAGGCGCGACCCGAAAACGGTAAGCTCCGCATTCGGCACGGCGGTTTACTCCTCGGAGGAGCTTTCAAGCATGGCGGACTCGATAGACGTGCTTATTCTTTGCGGAGGAAGCGCGACCGATTTGCCCGAAATGACACCCGAGCTTGCAGAAAAATTTTCGGTGGTTGACAGCTTTGACACGCATAAGGAAATACCCGCACATTTCGCAAGAGTTGATGCGGCGGCAAGGGCGGGCGGAAGGCTTGCCTTGATTTCAAGCGGCTGGGACCCCGGGCTTTTCTCGGTGGCGAGGGCATACGCCTCGGCGGTTATTCCGAACGGCTGCGATTACACCTTTTGGGGGCGCGGAATAAGTCAGGGACACTCTGATGCGATAAGGCGCATAGACGGCGTTTTGGACGCAAGGCAATATACAATTCCCGTGGAATCGGCGCTTCGGCGAGTCAGAGGCGGCGAATGCCCCACCCTTTCGGCAAGGGAGAAGCACAAAAGAGATTGCTACGTTGTAGCAAGGGAGGGCGCGGACCTCGCGCGAATAGAGCGCGAGATAAAGGAGATGCCCAACTATTTTGCCGATTACGATACTACGGTTACGTTTATAACCGAAGAGGAGCTTTTGCGTGAGCATTCGGGTATGCCGCACGGCGGAAGCGTTATAAGAAACGGCGTGACGGGAAGAAATGCGGAGCATACGCATACGGTGGAGTTTTCGCTCTCGCTCGACTCCAACCCCGAGTTTACGGGAAGCGTGCTTTTGGCGTATGCACGCGCTGTTTACCGTATGAGAAAAAGGGGGGAGGTCGGCTGTATCACCGTATTCGACGTGCCGCCCGTTATGCTCTCCCCGCTTTCGCGCGAGGAAATGATAAAATCAATGCTTTGATTGGAATTTAAAGGACGAAGATGGTAAAATGTAAAGAATTGTTGTCGGAAAACTTGACACGGGGTGCGGGCGGAGAGCTTTTGCTCGCGGGTGTTTCGGTTCCCGATATGGCGAGAAAATACGGCACTCCGCTATACCTTTACGACGAGGACAGAATACGCGAGAGATGCCGTAGCTTTAAGGCGGCAATGAAGGAGAGCTTTGGCGAGGAGGCACTCGTGCTTTATGCGTCAAAGGCGGCAAGCTTTAAGCGGATATACGAGATAATGAGCGAGGAAAATATGGGAATAGACGTAGTTTCCTCCGGAGAGATTTATACCGCACAAAGGGCGGGGTTTGACCTTTCGCGCGCCTTTTTCCATTCTAACAACAAGACGGACGCGGATATTGAATACGCGATTGAAAGCAAAATCGGCTATTTCGTGGTTGACAACGCGGAGGAGCTTTACGCAATTGACAGAATTGCGGGCGAAAGGGGCGTAATTCAAAGGCTGCTTTTGCGCCTTACCCCCGGGATTGACCCGCATACCTTTGCAGCGGTTGCGACGGGAAAGGTGGATTCAAAATTCGGCTCTGCAATCGAAACGGGACAGGCGGAGGAAATCACCCTCACCGCCCTTTCGCTTTCAAACGTAGAGCTTTGCGGCTTTCACTGTCACGTTGGGTCGATGGTTTTCGAGGCGGACGTTTTTCTCGAGGCGGCGAGGGTTATGCTCGGCTTTGCAAACGAGATGCGCCTATCTCACGGCTTTACCGCAAAGATAATAGATATTGGCGGCGGCTTTGGCGTAAGATATACCGAGGACCAGCCGCAGCTTGATATTGAAAAATGCATCAAGGAAATTGCCGAAATTTCACACGGGGTATGCCGTGAGCTTGATTTTCCGATGCCTGTTATCGCAATTGAGCCGGGCAGGAGCATAGTTGCGGATGCGGCACTTACCGTTTATACCGTCGGCACGGTAAAGAGAATCCCCGGCTACAAGTCCTACGTTTCGGTGGACGGCGGTATGACGGATAATCCGAGGTTTGCGCTTTACAAATCCCCCTACACGATTATTCCCGCAGAGCGCGACTTGGGCGAGGACGTTTTCGTTACCTCCATCGTCGGGCGGTGCTGTGAAAGCGGCGATATACTCCAGGAAAATCAAATTATGCCGAGGGATATTGCGCGCGGCGAGCTTATTGCCTGCCTTACTACGGGTGCGTACAATTACTCGATGGCATCAAATTACAACCGTATTCCCCGCCCTCCCGTGGTTATGCTTTCGGGCGGCACGGACAGGCTTGCGATAAGGCGTGAAACACCAAAGGACGTTGCCGCGCTTGACGTTTAAGCGAGGGATTAAAAAAGGGTTGCCGAAGCAACCCTTTTTTTCGTTTATCCTTCTGTAACTAAAATAATCTCTTCCTTTTTTGCTCTTGCTTTATCAACCCAAAGCTGTATAAGGAAGAAAAGGTTGAAGTAAAATACCAAAAATCCGATATAAAGGACGAGATATAGGGCGTTTGATACGCCGAGAATAGCCTGCACCTCGTTGGCGGGATAGTAACCGAGCGCACCCGTTGGCATAAAATAAAGCGGGTCGGCATTATCCTGAATTTTCAAGACGAAAATTTGCAAAAAAGCATAGCCGAAAACGAGAAGAATTGCGGCAAGCTCCCATATCGCGCTGTTATACCATTTTGTGCGTATGTATTTAAACTCGGTAAGTCCCATGGTTATCATAGAGATTGCCGAAATGAAAAGAAGCGCGTGCGTGGATATTGAATATACGTTTTCAAACTGCATTATTTCGTTGTTAAAGCCCGCGGACGGGTATGCAAAGAAAATAATAACGCAGATTATCGCGTTCATCGAGGCGATATTATAGGTAACCTTTTTATTTAGAATAGCGGCGATTATTACGAGCCATACCGAAATCGCGCACCACGGACGGGGCAGTATATGATACCAAAAGCTGTCGTTTTTAAGAAGGGCAAAAAACGACATATCCGCACCGCCGAGGCTCATTTGAATAAGTCCTACGGTGCGGCGGGTAAGCTCGAAAAGCAAAAGAATGCCCGCAAGCACACGGATAACGGTAACGCGGAGGGTCATACTCCGCTTTCGCAAAAAATATGTAGCTACGCACGCGGCAATACAAATAAGAAGGACGGTTATATGGAGTGCGCCCCACTGATTATTTACGCTCGGGTTTTCAATCGGGTCAAGATTAAACCATTGCTTTAAAGTCATATTTACCTCCTTTTGCCACCAAGGGCTTAAGTTAAGTCCATTATAATCAATTTTTTGGCAAAATGAAGCCTTTTTCGCGCTTTTTAATTTTGTTTCATAAAATCGCAGGGCAAACGGCTTTCGCGTTGGGCGGTGCTTTTTCCATTTCGGACGGGAGGCTTTACGGGCATTTGCGCTTTGGCTTGGGAGGATTTATCAAAAAGCGTGCGTTGCGGATATTATACGACGTAAAAGACGAAAAATCTTGCGCTTTCGGTATTGACATAAACAGTAAAAAATGTTAAAATGATTGAGCGCAGCCGCAAAAGCGGCAGGCGGGCGTGAAAAACGCTTCCCCTCCCCACAAAATTTAAATCTACCCGTGGCACAGCTGGATAGCGCGTCAGACTCCGACTCTGAAGGCCGTAGGTTCGAATCCTATCGGGTAGGCCAAAAATTCGACAAGTTTCGACTTGTCGAATTTTTTATCCATTGCGAAAGCAATGGTATATCATCGCGCTTTAGCGTGTATCTCATCCGCCTTGCCGAGTATATCTCGACAAGGCGAGTATCTCATCAGCCACAGGCTGTATCCTCTTTCGCAATGATGATATACAACGGCAAGCCGTTGATGATATACGATGCTCCGCATCAATGATATACACGGCTCTGCCGTGAT
>JAFXHU010000004.1 GCA_017533565.1 Clostridia bacterium | reverse complement strand
TTCCCCAGTGAATTCGCATAGTCGTAATGCGCGAAAATCTCCGATTTCCTTCATTACTCCTTGCTCGGTTCACTTCGCTTCGCCTAAACAGTCGTTTAGACTGTTTTTGCTCGCTCGCCCGTCACCTGCACCACGGGCAGTCCTTGTAAAAGGGCTGCTCTTTTTTGTGGTGCAATAGGATAAGTAAATAGCCGCAAGGGCTACCTCTATTATCCTCGGGATTTGAAGGTTCCCCAGTGAATTCGCATAGTCGTAATGCGCGAAAATCTCCGATTTCCTTCATTACTCCTTGCTCGGTTCACTTCGCTTCGCCTAAACAGTCGTTTAGACTGTTTTCGCTCGCTCGCCCGTCACCTGCACCACGGAGCAGTCCTTGATAAAAGGGCTGCTCTTTTTTGTGGTGCAATAGGATAAGTAAATAGCCGCAAGGGTTATTTTCTTATCCTCGGGATTTGAAGGTTCCCCAGTTCAGTCGCATAGTCGTAATGCGCGAAAATCTCCGATTTCCTTCATTACTCCTTGCTCGGTTCACTTCGCTTCGCGCAAACAGTCGTTTAGACTGTTTTCGCTCGCTCGCCCGTCACCTGCACCATAAAGAAACCATAATATTGATACGAAAAATATCGGTATTATGGCTTTTTTATTGCCCAAATAGGGGTATTTTGCCCTTTTTCATAGGTTTTACAGTAAAAATTTAGGCTTGCCGAGATGGTTTTCATCCTCGCAAGCCTTTTTTGTTTTTAGCCATAAAAAATAAATCGTTCACTTTATACCCCTTTCGTTCAATTTATGGGATATCGTTCAATTTGTGATGTGCAGAAAAAAGCCTTGATTGTTTTTAGATTTTGTGATACTATAAACTTACTAATAGATAAGAATTTGATTAGGAGGTTAATTGTATGAAAAAATTATTTGCTTTAATTTTGGCGCTGATATTGATTTGTTCCATGTGTGCTTGCAGTAACACACAGTTCCCCGACGATGACAAGCAATCACAAATTGAAGACAATCAGCAAACGCCAAATGACGATGATCCCGCTGACACAAAGTACAAGTTAACCGTCGTTGACTTTTGGGGTTATCTTGTCAAGCCTCTTGACGAATATTACGAGGCGGGGGAGGAGGTTGAAGTTACCCTTGCATTTTTATCAGGTCCTTCGGTTGGAATTGAGTTAAACGGTGAGTACATCGGTGTAAATGACGATACTAAATATGACGGTGCTCAACCTATTATCACCTTTACCATGCCTGCAAGAGATAGTGTATTATATACCACGCAAAACGGAAACATAGGATTTAATTCTACGTTCTCACGCGCAGGTTCCGGAGGAAATTCGGAATTTTGGAACAATTCGTTAAACGCAGCCAAACTTAATGAAGGCAATCAAAGTAATCTGCCGATATATAAGTTCGATACTTTATCTGACCTTGAAAAATTCAAGAGCGATTTTGGTGGAGAAAACGGATTCAATCACGGCTGGGATGAAGTTCCTTCCTTAAATGATGCAACGATAAACTGTGATGATCAATTCTTTGCAAGATACACACTCATGCTCGTTTGCGTAGAAGCAGGTAGTGGCTCATATAGATTTGGGTTTAAAGATATAACAGTTGCTGACAATTACTTCTGTGTTAATATAGAACAAACAAATCATCCTCAGGGTGGGACCGATGATATGGCATATTGGTTTATTACGGTTACAGTGCCTGACAGTATGGTTGCTAATATCACCGAGTTTGATGCAAAGATGGTTTCAAATATGAATTATTTCGCTTCGGACTTGAAAAAGCGTTGCGGATAATGTATAATTCAGGTAAGAGTCGGGCGCGGCTTTGCTCCTTTATATCGGATTTCGGGAGTAAACGGCGCGGGACGGACAAAACCGAAAAATAGGAGCTTAAATAATGAACAGACGAAGGTTTTTGCATTTTTCATTGGTTTTTTGCCTCGTTTTTGTATTATTGCTTTCGCTATCCTCCTGTGCCTGTGAGCATGATTGGGAGGATATAGAGGTTTACAAGGAGGCAAGCTGTGTTGAAACGGGAAGGGCGAAAAGCACCTGTAAAATATGCGGAGTAACGAGAAAAAGAGAGCTTCCTTTGGCGGAGCATCAGGGGAAGGTCGTGGTTCTTCCCACCTGCACCAAGGAGGGCTACTCGCGCATCGACTGTCCCGTTTGCGGTCATCACGAGCTGTTGAATACATATCCCGCGCTCGGTCACAAGACACAGGTAGAAAGTGTATTTTGCTATCGCTGTGACGCGGTTGCAAGCTGTGAAAGCTATTTCGTCAAGCTTATGGAATATGAGGAGCGCGACACGCTCGGCTTTCGTATAGAGTCGCTTCCGGTATCCGAGAGCATATACATTATAAAGCTTGAGATGCGGCTTGCCTTCGACGGTGACGGTGTGCTTATAGGAGAGGGCACGGCGGAGCTTCGCGGCGGCAGTGACGGCGTTGATTACGATGCATACGTTTACGGTGATACGGTTTATTTATGCGACAGAGCCACGGCGGGGTATCAAATTATTCCCCTTTACGTTATTGCCGAGGGCTTTGAGGCGGATATTCCCGATTCTCCCGCGGATATGCCCGAGACGTCGGAGGGCATCAGCCTTTCGCTCGGGGATGCGATAGAATTTTTCAAAACCGAGATAGAGCCGATTTTGAACGCGGCAAAGCAAATTTCCGAGGAAAGGCTCGATCTTGCAATCTCGCATATAATAAGCTCGGCTTTCGACGTGACGGTTTACGAGGGATATAATTTTCATTTAAGCGCCGACAAGCTTAAGGCTTTAAACAAGAGACTTTCGGAGGAAAGCGTATCGGCATTTATCGACAAGGAGTTTGGAAGCGTCAGCTTTGACAAGCTTGAAAGCGAGGTTTTAAGGCTGCTTTCGCAAACGGTGGGCAGTACAATTTTCGGTGCGCTTGCCGAGGGTGTAACAGCACAGGAGCTTGTAAGGAGGCTCGACGCATTTGCCGCGCTTCTTACGGGTGACAAGGAGGCGAGCATATCGGGGCTGCTTTCCGACGTAATCGGAGAGGGAGATATAGACCTTTTGGCAATTCTGCTAAACGTTGAGCTTATGAGCAGGACGGTTGCGGATATTATTGCGGAAGGCGCGGACACCGACTTAACGGGCGAGGAGCTTATTTGGGAGGCGGAGGACGCCTTTGCCGAAATGAGAGAAAAAAGCCTTTACCTTCTTGCGGGTATAGCGGAGGAGGATATTGAGGCAACGAGGGAGGCTTACGACGCGCAAATCGACGCGTATTTAGAGCTGTTTTCCTTCTCCTTTAAGGGGTCGGCGGACGGTGAGCTTCTCGAGGTATCGGTGGGACTTCCCTTCGGTGCGTCAGTGCCGTCGCGCTTTACGGTTGCTTTCGGAGAATGCGAAAGCCCGAGCGTCGGCAATATTCCGAACACGGTACAGGGACTTTTAGCCTCGCTTAAGGTGCAAAACGGCACAAAGGCCGAAAGCGAAAGCAAGACTACGGGCGGAGTACGCAAAATTGAAAAATCCGAAATCGAATTCGTTTCGCTCGAGGATGGGACGGTTACGGCAATTCGCTCCCGCCTTTCGGTCATAACATACGAATTTTCGGGAGAAACCGAAAAGGTCATATACAACGGCACGGAGCAAACCGCTTGGCTTTACGATGCGGTGGAGGAGATTTACGTTTTCGAGCTTCCCCTCTCGGAGGCAATGGAGGCTTACGTAAGAGATGATTGCTGTGACTGGCTGCAATACACCTTTTACAAGACCGTTGCGGTAGATTATACGAAGAACACCTTCGTTATTTCGGAAATCGGCAGAGATGAGATTTTCGGAGAAATTCTTACAAGCACTACCCTCACGGCGGAAATTAACGGCTCCGTAGGATTTTGGTACAGCTCCCGCACGGGCGAGGTGAAAATCGACGGCGAATTTGAACCGCACGAATACGTTTACGAAAAAACGGTGACTGCACAGAGCTGTAACGAGGAGGGCTACGAGCTTTGGGGCTGTCCCGATTGCGATATGGAGGAAAGGCGGAATACCGTTCGCGGTCCTCACATACCCATCGACGGACGCGGCATTTGCTCGATTTGCGGATACGTAACCTTCAATACGGAGGACGCGATTTACATTTACGAGTCGGAGGACGACGACGGCTACGTTGAATTTTTCGAAAGCGAGGCAACGGGATATATAGAGGTTGACGGCGAGTACAGCATCTATCAGCTTTCCTGGAAAATAGAAAACGGGCAATACGTTCTCTACTTTTCCTGGAACAACCGCGTGGTGCTTACGCTCGAGATGGTTGACGGAAGGCTCGTTAAGGTAGAGGAGTAAGGCGTTTTACGCGGCGTCAAAGGGGCAAAAAGCTCCCTTTGCGCTTACCTCTTGCGACCCGTAATTAAAACGGCTACCCAAAAAAGGTAGCCGTTTTTCGTTTTTAATCAAGGAATTTCAAAAGCTCCGCGGCAAACAGGTTGCCGAGCTTTATCTGGCTCATCGAATCGTAGTGCGGGACGTCGGGGGAGTCGGTCGGCTCCTTTGTAGTATCAAGCCCGTGGGCTATCGTATCGATAAGGAGATTTTTGGGGTCGGAGGCTGCAACCGCGCGCTTTGAGCCGTTAACGAGGTCGCCGTAAACCCAGAATATGGGGAGGTCGGCAATATAGGCATCGACGAATACAATTCCGTCGGCGGAGGCGTATTTTTTATATCTTCGCCGAATATCCTTTATAAGCTTTTCAAGATTATCCGCGTAGTCGGTGGCGTGGTCGGCAGAAAAGGAGTCGGACTCCCCCTGCATCCAGCACATACCCTCTATTTTCACGTCGTAGTTTTTGGAGTCAAGGTATTTTACACTCGCATCAACGAAGGCGGTGAATTTTTTATAAAGCTCGCCTGTTTTACCCTTGCCCGACGGGGAGAGCCATTGCTCGTAAAGATTAGAGCCGCCCCACGCGCATTTTATGATGAAAAAGTCCTCGTCGGGGTATTGCTCGTTTAGCCTTTCGGCTATGCCAAGCTCCGGACCGAAGCAGGTAGCCGCCTCCCCCTGTCGCGTTTTGCATTTAACAAAGCCTCCCGACACGTTACTGTCCGAAACGTAGTAATTGATATATACGTTGCCGTAGCCCGCATCATACTCCGCATATTTTTCCGCGGTGACGTTCCTTTCAAGATATTCGTCAAGGCTGCAGCCCGAGGCATTCGACTGTCCGCCGAGAAGGATAACGTGCGCTACCCTTCCCTCTCCATCGGGGAGCGTATCGTCAACGGTAAAGGCTATTTCGCTCCCAAAATATGCGCGCACTCCGAACAATACGCCGAGTCCGACGGACAAAAGGAAAATTACCAACGGTATTAAAAGACGTTTGTTTTTAATCATATCCTCTCCGAGATGCTTTTTTAAGCTTTTATAATTTTTTAATATCAAGAGATTAAAGACGGCCGCCCTTCCCTTTCGAGTGGGCAGCCGTCGGATTTTTATTTAGCAAGCCGTCCGAAGCGCGAATGCGTTACGCCTTCGTAAACGTAAGGGTTGCGGTGTCACCGTCGATAGAGTCAACGACGAAGTTATATACAAGGGCGTTGCCCGCATCGTCGTAGGTAGCAGACATCGTATCCCCCTCTACGTAGGTGTAGGTGTCGGCGGCGGATTTTACGAATTCAATGAGGTTATCCTCCGTACCGTAGGCATCAGAGGCGGAGGTGTTATTGTTATAGACGTCATAGTAGGTAATTCCGTCGTTAACCTCGTAGGAAAGAGAGGCGTTAACGTGGTAAACCACAACACCCTCGCGGGTGAAATATCCAGCATTCTCTCCCGAATTAAGTCCGTCGGCGGTATAGTACACTACGATGTAATACTCCTGATAAGCACCGAGGTCATCGTCCCAATTGTTTGCGATAATGATTGTATCTCCGTTTTTGGAAAACGCCTCGAGGGTAAGGGTTATGCTTTCCTCGCAAACCACGAGCCTTGAGCCTGTGAGCCAGCCGTAATTAAACTTCGTAAATGCGTTATGGTCACCGAGCATGCTGTCCATTACGTCCATACCGAGAAGCGGACCGTCGGTCCTTCCCGACGTATCGTAATAATCGTCGGCACCAAGAATATGTCCAAACTCGTGGATAAAGGTATAGGTGCTTAATCCGCTGTCGTCGTCATAGGTCGGATTGCCGTTTATATCGTAGCTTTCGTGAAGGAAATCAAAGGATGCCCAAAGATAATCGTTTGCCGAAACGCCGTCGTATTCGTAGAAGTATCCCTCGTCATCGGTGTAGTAATTCCAATACCTGTACGCCCAGTAAAAGTCGGTATCGGGGTCGATATCGAGAGTGTGAACGATTACCACCGCGTCAATAATACGGTTGCCGTCGCTGTCAAACTCCGACAAATCCATAAAGGTCGAAAGGTAGGCGAGCGCCTCGTCGATTATAAGCTGGTCACCGTTCATATATCCCTCGGAGTCGGTGGAGCTTGCGTAATAGGAGCTATTGTACTTTGGCATAAACCAATTCTCAAGCACGGTGAAATCAAGCGTCAATTTGCCGTAGCTTGAAATTTGATAATACTCGTAAACCGAGTAGAAGCCGTCGTTGGGGTCGTTTGATGCAAAGGCGGAATAGAGCTTTGCTATATCGTAGCCACGGCTTGCCGCGGTGACGTCGGAAAACTCCACGGGAATGACGAGGACGGTGGGAGAGCCAAGCGTCGGACAGCCGTCAAGGTAATAGCCCTGGTCATTTACGTTCTTTACGTTTGTGGCATCAGTGAAGTCAACGTCGTAAACTCCGTCGGAATCGGTGGGAAGTCCCGCACCGCTGTTGGTGATAAGGTCGGGGTTGTCGGCGGGGGGATTATCACCGCCCGTGTTGCCGCCGTCACCCGTATTATCTCCGCCCCCGTTGTCCAAAAGATAGATATAGGAATCGACGATTTGCGAGCCGTAATATTCGTAGTAGGCAATTTCAATACATACGTCGCCCTTCTCGTAATAATACCACGTGTCACCGTATTCGTCAACCTCGGTGTCCGTAAGCGCATAGCCCGCGGATACGAGCACGTCGCGGTAGGCATCAAACTCCGCCTTTGAATTTACGGCGGTATAGAAGCTTACGTAGGGTCTGTAATCGTCGGAAAGTGCCTCCACGTAATATCCGCTATTGGGAAGGAAGGGGATAACCTCTCCGACGGTGGAGGTGAATATTGACTTTTCGTCGGCGGTAAAGTCGGTGTAAAGATAGCCGTCACCCGTGTTGTCGCCCGTGTTGTCGCCCGTGTTGTCGCCCGTATTGTCGCTGGTATTGTCACCCGTATTGTCGCCGGTGTTGTCGCCGGTATTGTCACCGGTATTGTCACCGGTGTTATCTCCGCCCTCGTCATCCTTGGAGGCGGGGTATATGTAGGCGTCGAAAATGGGGGCGTAGTCGGTTTCGTAGTATGCAACGCTAATGTACATCTCGCCCTTTTGGTAGGTGTAACGGGTTATTCCGTCAACGGTATCGGTATTTACAAGCTCGTAGCCGACGAGCGAGGCGCGATAGGCTTCAAACTCCGTCTCCGTATTGCCGTAGGTATAAAAGCTTATTTTACTGCCGTAAAGCTCGTCGGGGACTTCCTCGAAATAATACTCGTTATTCGGGAGAAACGGTACGACCTCTTCGACGAGGGCAAGAAGCTTTGCCTTTTCGCCAGCAGTAAAGTCGGTGTAGGTGTATTCCGTAGCTTCGGAGTAGGGCTTTTTTACCGCATCGCAGGAAATCAGCACGGAAAACACAAGTAAAAGTACAAGTGAAAGCGTAAAAATGCGTTTCATATAATTCTCCAAACGGTTTTTTTCTTCATTTTAGCACAAGATTGTGAACAAATCAACATTTTTTAAACTTTCTTCAAAGAAGAAGATAAATGACACAACAGGAATGCCAAGGAGCAAAAAAGCGAGAGCAATCGGCTCTCGCTTTAAATAGTTTCGGTTTTGAGCTACGCCCTATAAGCCACCTCGCCCATAACGAGGACGGCTTTAACGTTAATCCCTTCGTCAAAGATACAAACGTCGGCGTCATACCCCGCTTTAAGTAAACCTTTATTTACATCAAGTTTCATCATACGAAGGGGGTTGACGGTGAGCATTTTAACCGCAACGGGCAGGGGCGTGTCAATTTTCAGCATAGTTTTTATAAGCATATCCGCGGTTGCGACGCTCCCCGCAAAGGCGGATCGGTCGGTAAGCTTTGCAACGCCGTCCTCCACGATTACGGGCAGGGGGTCAAGGGCGCTTCCGAGAAAGCTTTCACTAACGCTTTGTCCCGCGGCGCGCATAGCGTCGGTAATAAGTGCAATGCGCTCGGAGCTTTTGAATTTCATAACGTAGCGAAGAAGGTCGGGCGGAATATGAGAGCCGTCGGCAATAATCTCCACGTCCATACCGTCCATAAGATAGCCCGCCTCCAAAAGTCCCGCCACGCGGTAGCCGTTACGCCTTGTAACAGTGCTTATACAGGAATAAAAGTGGGTTATATGACGGTAGCCAAGCCGAAACGCCTCCCTTGCCGTATCGAGGTCGGCATCCGAATGCGCAATGCTTAAGGCTATACCGCGCTTTTCGGCAAATTTGGCAAAATCAGCCGCGCCCTCCACCTCGGGTGCTACGCTCCAGCGGCGAATATTCCCCTCTGCAAAATCGGCAATGGCGGTGTATTCTTCGGGGTTGAATTTGCGAATATGCTCCGGCTTTTGCGCTCCCGCCTGCTTCGGAGAGATGTACGGTCCTTCTATATGTATTCCAAGAAGATTTGCCTTTATACGCGGGTCGGAGAGTGCCGCCTTATAGCCGCCGATTGCGCGCATCAGTCCCTCCGTATCAGCCGAAAGAAGAGTTGGCATAACGGACGTCGTGCCGTGTGCAAGGTGCGCCGAGGTCGCAAGATAAAAATCCTCCGCCCTTCCGTCCATATAATCCGCGCCGCCTCCTCCGTGCTGGTGTATATCTACAAAGCCCGCCGAAACGTAGCAGCCGACAGCGTCTATAATTTCGTACTCCCGCGGGGAGGGTGCGTCGGTGGGAATTATCGCTTCGATTTTCCCATCCGAGATAAGCAGGTCAGCCCTTTCAACCGTATCGGTAACAAGGCTTCCGCCGTGGATTCGGTATTTCATAGCTTCTCCCCAAAAATCAGATTACGAGTGCGGCGCTGTCCTTATCAAGGAACATTTTCGCGCCACCGTGACGGCGAAGGGCGGTTGCGGGGCATACCTCGCCGTATTCACCGTTTAGCATAGCGTTTACGGCGTTTGCCTTCGTAGGTGCGGGAACGGTGCAAACGAGATAACGTGCGGACACGAGGGCGGGAACGGTAAGCGTCAGCGCATACCTCGGCACGGAGTCGATATCGGGGAAGCAGCCGTCGTGTACCTGCTGCATACGGCATACATCGTCAAGCGCAACGGGCTTTACGAGATACGGGTCGTTAAAGTCGGCAACGGGCGGGTCGTTAAACGCAATGTGCCCGTTTTCGCCGATGCCCATCAAAACAACGTCGGGCGGGAAGCTTACAAGCAGGTCGGAATAGCTCCTGCACGCCGCATCCTTTTCAAGCGTTGCGGGCAGATAATGCACCGAAGCAAAGGGGGCGTGTGAAAAAACGTGGTCAAAAAGGTATTTCGCAAAGGACTGCTCATCCTTTATGGAAAGCCCGAGATACTCGTCCATATGGAAGGCGTTAACCTTCGTAAAATCAACGCTCGATTTAAGGAAGTGATAAAGCGTTTCGTTTTGCGAGGGGGCGGCGGCAAAGATAACGTTTGCAAACCCCTTCTCCTCAATAACCGAATTTATACATTCCTCCGCATATTTTGCGGCGGCGGCACCCATTTCGTCACGGGTGTCGTATACGTAGGTAACAAGCCTTTCGGTGTTTATCGTTTTAATAAGCATAGAGTCCTCCGTGGTACTTTTTATTACATATTACTACGAATTAAATTAAATGTAAATTGCGTAGATTGCGAAAAACATTGCAATTTATGTAATAGTATTGGCGAAGCGCGCGAAAATTAAAGCCAATCGGCAAGAAGCACGCCGCCGTTTTCCTCGTAATCGTCCATCGCGGTCATAAGCATATAAAGTCGCGGAATGTGGAACGGTCCTTTAAAAATATTACCCTTTAAGGTTGTGGAGGGGGTATTATCGTAATGAAGATAGCCGTACCATTCGCCTGCTTCGGAGTCGCGGAAGCATTCGTCGTAATAGCATTTTACCTCGCGGTAGAGGTCAAGATATTTTTCGTCACCGAGCAAAAGGTAGGCGAGGCGCGCGGCAATCGCGGTTTCGCATTGCGGCCACCAGAGCTTCATATCCCATTCAAGCTGTACAGGCGGTCTTCCGTCAATGTCGGTGAAGGCGATTATTCCGCCGTGTTTTTTATCCCAGCCGAGGGGCAGAGTTATATCTATAATGCGTGCGGCGGCATCTATTACGTCGCGGCGTCCGCGGCGCATACCCTCGAGCATCAAAAACCACGCCGCCTCCATAGAGTGTCCGGGGTTTACAATTCTGCCCGTGGGGGTGTCAACCGCCCTTCCGTCGCGCGAAACGGATTCAAGAAGCGCACGCTCGGTCAAAAATCCGCCCGAAAGGATTTCGTCAAGGCATTCGCCGCAAACCCTGTCGTAGAAATCGGATTTTTCATCTCTCATAGAGCGCATTACAGAGGCGGTAGAGAGCATAATCATAACGGGAGAGAGTGCCTTCAGGGCGAGATTATCGGGATTGATTTTCGGGGGATTTTTACGGACTCCCGTAAAGCAGTCGTACGCGACAGCAAAGTATTTTTCGGCATCGCGGCGGACATCCTCGCGCCCTGTTGCCTTGTAATATTCGGCACAGCCGATTGCCGCAAAGGTTTCGGAGAAATAATATCTTCGCTTTTGAAGCTCGCGACCGTCGGCGGTTACGGTGAAGAACATTCGTCCGTCGGTGTCGGTGCAGACGGGAAGGAATTTGTATATATTTTCGGCGGCGGCGAGATACTCGTCGCGCTTTTCGATACAGTTATACGCCTTTGAAAACGTCCAAAGCGCCCTTCCCTGAAACCAGACGCTTTTGTCGGTGCCGTAGAGCCTTCCCTCCCTGTCAAGGCAGGTGTAAATTCCGCCGTTTTCCGAGTCGATTGCCTCCCCAAGCCAAAAGGGGAGAATGTTTTCGGTAAGCATTTGTCCGTTAGTCATATCCTTAAACCTCGAGTAAAAAATATTACACCTTGATTTTATCACCTCGCGCGGACTTTGTCAATATACGTATAAAAAAAACGCGGCCGTTTAAAGCCGCGCTTCTATCAGTTCAAAAGGTATATTCCCGCGTTAAGATAAGCCGCAAAGACAAGCCACGCAAGGTATGGGATTTGCAAGAGGGCGGATAGCCTTGATACCCGCGTATAGGATATAACGGTGGATATTACGAGGTAAATAAGCAAAAACACCGTTACAAGCGCGGCAAGCACCGAGCGCAGGCGGAAGAAAATGATGCTCCAAAAGAAATTAAACACGAGGCTTAAAAAATACCTTTTCAAGCCGAGGCTTGCCGCCGCGGGATTTTTATCCCGATTAAGATACACCGTCGTGCTTGATACGCCCATCAGGATATAAAGCACGCTCCAGACTATCGGAAAGAGAATGGCGGGCGGGGCGAGGGGCGGCACGCGCAGGACTCCGTAAATATCCATTGCGTCGCGCGTTAGTATTGCGGCGAAGCTGCCCACCGCAAGGGGTATTACGATGCCAATAAGGTAGGGCAACGCCCTTTCCTTTATTTTTTTCCACATATTCCCTCCCAAGGAGAAAGTTTCCCGTTAAATATTACGGCGTCGGAAAATAAAATATGCCCGTCTTGGAGAAAATAGGTGCAAGGAAATTTAACTTTTCGGAGGTAAAAATGATTAACAGAGATACGGTAAGGCTTTTAAGAGAGTGCGATTCGGGAATAAAAATGGGAATAAAGTCCATAGACGATTGCCTTCCGCACGTAAAAAGCCAAAGAATGCGCGGTGCAATGCTCGTGTGCAAGGACGAGCATACGAAAATGAAAAAGGAAATACACAGCCTTCTCGACAGGTATCACGACGGCGGAAAGGACCCCAACCCCATCGTTACGGGAATGTCGAAAATCAAAACGAATATGAAGCTTATGCTTTCGGATACGGACAAGACGGTTGCCTCGCTTATGACCGACGGGTGCAATATGGGGGTAAAGTCGCTTTCGGGATTTTTAAACAAATACAAGGCGGCAGACGAGGACTCCAAGAGCATAACCAAAAGGCTTATCGCAACGGAGGAGCAGCTTGAAAGAGATATGCGGAGATTTCTTTAATGAAAAATCGGCTTCGGGGAGGGCGACTTCCCCTTTTTTATTTTAAAATCCTGCTTTGGGGTTGATTTTTACGGTCGGCTTTGCTATACTATATTTGTTACGGTTGCAGGGCAGCTTGCAGGTGCTTTGCGAAAAACATCGTTATCGGAGGAATTATGTTCAAGTACGAAATGCATTTTCACACCTCCCCGTGCAGCGGCGGCGGTGACGAAATCGAAAAGCAGATAGATAAAATGCGCGAAAACGGATTCACGGGCGCGTTTCTTACCGACCATTTCTTCTCGGGTGATACGCGAATCGACCGCGCGCTCGATTGGGAGTCCTTTGTCGGCGAATACGAAAAGGCATATATGCGAGGTGTCCTGTATGCGAAAAAGATGGATTTCGACCTCTTTTTCGGTATTGAGGAGCATATAGGAAACGGGCTTGAAATCCTCGTTTACGGTATAACGCCCAAGCTTCTTTTGGAGCATCCCGAGCTTCGCGACGGAAGGCTTGAGGATTATATACGGGTAGTACACGGGGCGGGCGGACTTATTTTCCAGTCGCACCCATACCGTGAAAGATACTACATCGCAACCCCCGGTCCTATCGCGGAGCTTGACAAAATCGACGGTATCGAGGTATATAACGCTTCAAATTATCCCGAGGAAAACGAGAGGGCGGCAAAGCTTGCCAAGGAGCGTGGGCTTCGTTGCACCGCGGGGTCGGACGGACACCACTGCGACAGCTGTGCAAGGGCGGGAATTTTAACACGGGTACGCCCAAAGGATGTTCAAGAGATGATTGAAATTCTCAAATCGGGAGATTACGAGATATATAAAGGAAATGCGGAATGAAGCTTTTATTTATAGGAAACAGCTTTTCGCAGGATGCGGGAAAGCATCTTTATTCGCTTTGCAGGGCGGGTGGCGTTAATGCAGAAATCCTTAATTTTTGGATTCCGGGATGCTCCTTTCAGATGCACGCGGAATGTATCGAGGGCAACCTAACCAAGTATCTGATACAATATAACGGAAAGGATTACGATGGTACGCTCCATTCCGTACTTGACCACGGTCTTACATACCGTGATTGGGATTACGTATCAATCCAGCAGGTAAGCGGATATTCGGGGTTATACGAAACCTTTCACCCCTACTGCGACGTTTTGGTGAACAGAATTCGCGAGGCTTGTCCGAATTCCAAAATTCTTATCCACCGCACGTGGGCATACGAGCATACCTCTACGCACAACGCTTTCCCGACCTACGACTCGGATACCGCAAAAATGGCAGAGGCAATCGGCGCGGCATACACACAGCTTTGCGAGGATATAAGTGCCGAGGCAATTATACCCGTTGGCGAGGTAATAGAAATCCTTCGCGCGATGCCCGAATTTGACGTAAGGCAGGGCGGGCAGTCGCTTCACCGCGACGGTTATCACCTTTCGTACGGATACGGAAGATACGCCGCGGCGGCGGTATGGTATCAGGCACTCGGACTTGGAGATATTTCCGAAAACAGCTTCTTCCCCGATACCGCGGGCGAATGCGACGAGCGCCTTTACCGCATTATAAGAGATACGGTTGCAAAGCACGTAAAGCCGATAAACCGTAAATAATAGTTTACATATTCGCACAGGTTGAAATAGCAAGCTTTTAAGACAGGGCAAAAGAAAACCCACCCGTAATTTAACACGGGTGGGTGCTTTTTATTTTACCAAGCGAATTCGGAGGTGCTTTGCTGCGGTGTTATTGGCATTTCCTCCGTATCCCATTCGCGGGAGGTGGTTATAACGTCATCTCCCAAGCCGACAAGCTCGGCGGTGGGGGTAAGATATTCAAGCTTCTCGTTTTTCATAGCGCACCTCCGTTAAGAATTTTTGGAAACAAAGGCGTTTGCCGCATCACTGTAAAGCTTCAGTGCCTTTGCAAGGTTGACAAGAGCCGCGTTATCGCCCTCACCGCGAAGGACGCTTGCGGAATATGCAAGAGCCGTAAAGCTTACCTCAAGGCTTTCCCCGCCGCGGCTTACGCGCACGGTATATTCGTCGGAAAGATCGTAGGCTCCGATGTCGGCAATATCAATTCGGTATCTTTCGCCGTCGGCATGGGGGGTTATCTCGGCTTCGTTGCCGTCCTTTATAAGGGTAAAGGCGTAGTCGGCAATATTCTCCTCCCCGTCAAGCACGAAGAAGATGCGCGCGGTGGTTTCGGAAAGAAGCGAGAGCATCCAGCCGTCGGGAGCTATACCACGAAGCTCGCCCGTTACCCTCATTTCGTCCTCAACGGTAACTTGCGTATTGAGGACGGGGTCGGTTACATCGGTGTAGATGCCGTCGTTTGCGGGAGCGTCGGTGTTATAGCCAAAGTATGCCTGTGCATAGGCGGAGTAGTTAAGCATTGCGTAAAGGAAATCGGTAAGTCCCGGATATGCAAGCTCGTATTCCGCATCGGCAAGAAGGTAATCGACGTAGTCGCGCACGGAGTAGGCGTAGGTTACACCCTCCACACCGTCGGCATAAACCGCGGTAAGCTCTACCCTTTCGGTAAGCTGTGCGGCATTGAGCTTCACGGGAAGGACGTACCTTCCGTAGGCGTCCGTGCCGAGGCTTGCAATCGGGATTTCAAGAGCTTCGCTACCGTCCTTCGTCGGAATAACGACTCTTAAGTAAGCGTCGGGATATTCGTCAAGCATATTCGCGTTTATAGCCGTGAAGCGGAAATTCATAGTAACCGAGCCGTCAAGCGCGATGTTATACGCAGAGAGGTCAAGCGAGCTTACCGCATCGGCATAAGCCTTTATTTCCGCGGTATATGCGTCGATCGTTTCCTGCGTTGCCTTCAAGTCGGTGGCGTAGCCGAGGAATTTTTCAAAGGTTTCGTTGTAAACGTAATTCCAGTTAAGCTCGTTTTCGCTATCCGCCTTTGGAAGGCGAATAAGCTGCTCGTAAAGCTCGGTGCGGTCAACCTTCAGCATAGCCTCTCTCAAGCTTCCCGAGCATTCGATTTCCCAAATCGAAATGGTAGAGGACGAGCCCTTCTTCGAGATGTAAAGGCGCACTTTTTCCGCAACGGCTCCGCCGAGGTCAAGCGTTATTACGCCGTCGCTCGCTTTCGAGCTGTGCGCTTTAATCTCCGCCTCGGAGGCGAGATAAATTACGGTGGTCCATACGCCGTTATTATATACCTGTACGGTGAGGTCGCCGCCCGCAAAGCCCGACTGGAACTCCTGGATACGCAGCTCGTTAAGGATATACGTTCCGCCGAGGTCAAGCGTCGCATCAAGATGCTGGTTAGAGGCGGAGGAGGCGGTGGAAAATCTTCCGTTATGGACGTTTCCTGCTATTGTTTTGCCGTCGGTAAGGGTGGGATAGCCGTATGCGGAATTCGCACCGTTATGAACCACCTTTGCGGCGTCACTTGTGGGAACGAAGCTTTTTCCCTCGAAAACGTTATCAAAGGATTCGTATTTGTATATATCCTCCTTACCCGAGCATTTAAACTCGTAGTAGGAAATGGTTTGAGTTTTAACCGTTCCGTTTTTATCGGGTCCCGTGTACGCTTCGGGAATATAGATACGGAGCTTTTCGGCACTTACGCCGTTAAGAGGTATGCGAAGGTAATCGGATTCGCGGTAGGAGATTATCTCCTCGTAGCTCGTGAGGTTGACTACCTGCGTCCATTTGCCCATAGAATACGCCTCTACGATAAGCTTGTTACCGCAGAATACGTATCCGCCCTCGTTAACGTTGTTAAAGTCGTATAGCTTCAAATCGTAAAGAAGATGCGGCACGCCAAGGTCGATTATTGCGTCCATCTTCTGCTTTGCTCCGTCAGCCATAACGGTGGAGAAGCGGTCGGTTTGGTAATTGAAGCCGTTATCGGTAAGCTTCGTATAATCGTAGTAAACGAGGGTGTTAACTCCGCCGACGCTGTGCGTTATCGAGGTGGTGTTGGAGGCTTCGGCGCCCTTCGTAAAGGTTTTGCCCGCAAACACGTTATCAACGGTCGGGTTGGTATTTTCGTCGGCAGTACCCGTACAAATGAACTCGTAGTAGGTAATCGAGGTGTTGTTATACATCTCGGAAATCAAAACGCGAAGCTTCTCCGCC
Organism: Clostridia bacterium; assembly: GCA_017533565.1. GTDB lineage: Bacteria > Bacillota > Clostridia > Oscillospirales > CAG-272 > UBA1740. Next base: position 42,062 of record JAFXHU010000004.1, on the reverse strand, counting down.
CTTCTGCCTCCGAGGTCGATAACCACGTAATTTCCAACCTTTTTTGCGATTATTTCCGCGTTGCTCGTCAATTCGACAGCGCGCGTCCATTTTCCTTCGGAATAAAGCTCTACGATAAGATTGTTACCGCTGTTGTCGTTTGCGAATACCTCGAGCTTCAGCTCGCCGAGAAAAAATCCCGCGCCGAGGTCGATAACTCCGTCAAGCACCTGATTAGAGCCCGACGCGCAAGAAAATCTTCCCGTTTTTAGGTTGCTGCTTCCGTCGGTAAGCTTATCGTAGCCGTAGGTGACGGTTGCACCAACGGTGGTTTCGTATCCGCTATGCACCTTTGTGGCAAGCTCGCCCTCAACGAATTGCTTTCCTGCAAAGACGTTTGAGGGGTCGTAGTCGATGAGCGCACCTCCGCCGCCACTCTTCGTTACCGCCTTTATTTCGCTTTCCACTCCGTCAACGAGGCTTATCGCGCTGACTCCGTAGATTGCGGTGGAGCTATAATCGGTGATTATTGCGAGGGGATAGTCGGAGTCGGCATAGTGCGTCCAAGCCGCGCTCTGCGAGTCCTTCTTATAAAGCTTATATCCCGCGGCGGTGCCGTTTGTGTATATTACTATTTGCAGATTATCGTTTATTACAAGACCCGACGCCTTTATAACGTCAACCGTATAATCCTCGGGATTATAATAGCAGAGAGTGCCGTCAGACTCCACGCCGTTTGCGTTAACGGCGGTGGCGCGGAAGGTTGTGCGGGCGTTTAGCTCTCCCTCCTTCGGCTTATAGCTGAAGTAGCCCGTATCGGAGCTTGCAACGAGGGTGTAGGTGGGTGCGTCCTCCACGGCGGTGTAGAGGTTGTACTTAACCGCGTCCTCCACGGGAGATACGGCAAGCTTGAAATCCGAGAATACGGTCGCACGCGATGCAGTAAGCGTTTCGGGTGCGCTCATTTCCTCCACCGCGGTAAAGCCCGATATGATATAAGTTTCGCCAAGCTCGGTTTCAAAGGAAATAAGGTTATTGTTTTGAGCGGTAAAGGAAACCTTTTTGCCGTCGGAGGCTCTCACAACGCTTACGCCCGCGATGCCGGGGTAGTAAACGGAGGCGGTGCCGCCCGACTGTGAGGTTATGTTAAAGGTTTTTGCAAGACCGTCCGCCCACTCCGCAGAAACAAGGAAGTTGCCGCGTGCTACAAGACCCGTGTAGGAGCCGCTTGCCCAAGCCTCCGGCAGGGCGGCGAGGGGAGCGATATATCCCTCGTGGCTTTGGAGGAGCATTTCGGAAACGCCCGCGGTAAAGCCGCCGTTACCATCAATCTGATATACGAAGTAGTGAGACCAGAGGTTGTTGCCGATGGAGTCGCGTATGAGATTGTGGAGCATAGAGTGAGCGTAATCACCCTCTCCGAGTCTTGCGTAGGCGTTTGCTCTGTGAGCGTAGCCCCAGCCCTCGGTGGAGTCACCTCTGCCGCGGAGGGATACGAATGCCGCATCCTGCCAAGCGGGGGTGGAGGAATTGATTACCGTACCGGGGTAAAGACCCACAAGCTGTGAAATATGGACGTACTGTGCCGCGCCGATAGAGCCGTAGGTGGTTTCCTCGCGGAATTCCTTTACCTGACCCGAAAGACCGATTTTGATGGGGTCGTATTTATCGGTTTGAGCAAGCACGGTTTTAAGTATAGCCTTGTCATTTTCGGAGAGGTCGGAGGAATCAACGTCGTTTATATTGACTCCCATTTTCTCCGCAAGCCGAAGAAGATTGTAGTTGTTTTCGTAGATAAGCGACTGTGCATAGGTTGTTCCGTTTGTAAAGTAGAGCGAGCCGCCGTGATACTGCTCGGGGGACTCGCAGTTATGAACGAGAAGGTGTCCCTCCTCATCCTCTACAACCGTTTTGGTTATGTATCTTGCCGCCTCCGCAAGGAGGTTGAACATTTCGGGAAGAAGCTCCCCGTCCTGTGTGAATGCAAAGTAGTCGTAGAACATTGCGGTGGTAAAGCCGAGGTGTCCCGGACTCCACTGTCCGCCGACGTCAAAGGGCTGCAGTCCGACACCGATTGTCCAGCCGTTGCCGCCGTCCGCACCGCTTGCGGAGGGGTTATTGCCGTTAATATTGGTGTTTGCCGCAACCTTTAAAACAGGGAGATAGGAGTCAACGAAGTCCATATACGGCTCGAAAATCTCCGCCATATTCGTGGAAAATGCGGGCCAATAGTTCATCTGAATATTTATATTGTGCCAAAAGCCGCCAGACCATGGGGTGTAGTTGTATTTATTCCACACGCCCTGAAGGTTTGCGGGAAGCGAGCCTTGTCTTGAGGATGCGATAAGAAGGTATCTTCCGTATTGGAAAATAAGAGCTTCAAGGTAAGTGGACTCGTTCGTGCCGTTGCGATAGTTGGCAACAAGCTCGTCGGTGGTAAGCTCAAAATCCGCGGGGTCGCAATCAAGGTCAAGCGCGACGCGGTTAAAAATAGTACCGTAATCGTCAACGTGCGCAGCCTTTACAGCCTCGTAGGAGGTGTCAAGGCTTTCGGTGTTGATTTTTGCGGCAAGGGCATTCATATAGCCCTCCACCTTCACTCTCGTATCGTCAAGAGTGGTGGTATAAGTAGGCTTGTCATTACAGTAGTTAAGGTAATTAAGCTCGTAGTCGGTGCCAAGCGTCACGTAAATATAAGCGGTGGTTGCACCCGAAACAACGATAGTGCCGTCGGTATCGGTCATAGCGGTGCCGTCGCTGTCGGTCCATTTATGCTCCGTGGTGGAGGCGGTCATTTCACCGTCGGTATATACGTGATATATGCCGAGGAAGTCAACGTCATAGTAGCCGAGCTTTCCGTAAAGCTCCACCACACCAACTCCGTTTTCAATATAGGAGTCAACGGTACCCGTTTTTGAAACGTCCTTGCCTGCGCGAGCAAGCGTTTTACTTTCACCGTCGGAATAGGACTGCTCAAACGGGACGGTGGGACGAAGCGTGAAATCAAGCGCGCCCGCGGTATCGGCGGTAAGCTTTATAACCAGCGCTTTATCGGGATAGGAGGTGAAATATTCGCGGGAATATTTCACGCCGCCGTAGGTATAGTTAACCGTTGAAACAGCGGTTTTGAGGTCAAGCGCGCGAGTATAGTCGGTAACCTCCGACTCGGTATGTCCGATGTCGATATAGGTTTCGGAGAAGTTGTTAAGACCGCCCTTTGAAGTGTTCCAGCTTCCGTATGGATTGGCAAGCGTCTTTTCGGAAATCTGTATTCTTTCGGTTTCGGTTCTTCCGAAAACGTTTGCTCCGAAATAGCCGTTACCAATCGGAATAGACCAGTTTTGCCAGTCGTCAAGAGCGTTTTTGGTAGCGGAGTTGCTGCCAAGCTCACCAACACCCTCCTCGGTTTCAAACGAGGTATTTATACCGTGAGAGGCAGGCTCGTCATATTGCAGGCGAAGCGGTATATCGGGAGAGTCGATAATTTTGGCGTCCGCATCGGCGGCGGAGGCAACGACTCCAAGCGCAGGCAAAGCGCCAAGCACGCTTCCCGTGAGCAAAGCAAAAGAGAGCATAAATGCAATTCCCCTTCTTTTCATAATAAAATTCCTTTCCGCGGGATTTGTCGGATCAATACATTTCCCGTCAGTCCGTCAAAATATTTTTGTACAAATTTCGGACTACGCCTTGATTATACAACAACGATGTGATATAATCAATGTATCTAAATACACTTTTCATTGTATAGGAATACGGATAATTTACAATATATATAAAGTATATAACTTCTAAAGTAAATAATTGTGCATAAATACCACTGTAATTTGTGGGCGGAAAGGAGCGCGTAATGCCGATTAAAATAAACGGTCTTGACCATTGGCGGCCGATTGACAGCTTTTATTACGGAGAATACGTTACCCACGGCTATACCAACGCAAATTACGCCGAGGACAGGCACTCGCAGGCGTTTTACGAAATTAACATAATAACGCGCGGCTCGGGGACGCACTATTTCGGTGAAAAAACCTATCCCGCAAAAAGAGGTGACGTATTCATAATTCCGCCGAATATTTTACACGGGTACGACGGTGGCGCGGGCTTTGACGTTTATCACCTTCTTCTCTCCCCCTCCTTTATGCAGAAAAATTCAACCAGCCTTATGCGGCTTCCGACCTACTCGACGCTGTTTCACATTGACCCGATGATGAGAGAGAGGGTGTCGGACAAGCTTCACCTGCACCTTTCGGGCGATGACTTTGAGGAGGTTTACGCCCACCTTCGCCAAATGGAGGCAATCGACAAGGGAACGAGCGTTGCAGACGGGATAATGAGCGAGGCTTTGGCGACGATAGTAATCACGAAGCTTTGCGAGGTGTGCAAAAGCACGCAGAGAAAGGAAAGCGACCCCGTTTTCGACGACGGATTTATTGCGAGCATATCCTACCTTTACGAGCATTACTACGAAAACGTAAGTATAGACGCTCTTGTAAAAATGGCGAGAATGTCGCGCACGGCGTATCTTTCAAAATTCAAGCGGGTGACGGGCACGACCCCCGGTAAATTCGTTGCACAGCGAAGGGTCGAAACGGCAAAGGAGCTGCTCTCCGACCGACAGCGAAGCCTCGCGAGCATTGCCGCGGCAATCGGCTGCTTCGACACGTCTCATTTTATAAGACTGTTTTTGCAGTACACGGGAATGACTCCGAGCGATTACCGCGCAAAATTGTAAATAATACTTTACAAAACAAAAAAAGCGGCAGACCTGCCGCTTTTTTGAATAATTTAACACGGGGTGCGGTTAATTTCGCGCCCCGTGCCTTTTTTCGTTTGTTTTATGCTTATACAACGGCAGCCTTGCTTATAAGCTCGTGAGTGAGCCTTACGCTGTTTTGCGAGGAGGCGGGAGTTACTCTTTCGGGCTTTTCACCGCGCTCAAGGCAATCAACGAAGTATGCGATTTCGTCGGCATAGCCGTCAGCTCCCGAGAGGTTAATTCCAGTGTTTTCGCTTACCTCTCCGACCTCGACTTCAATAGGCTCTCCGTTTTTGGTAAACGTCGCGCCGTCGGAGATAACGATGCCGTTTTCAAAAATCGCGGTATAGGATGCGTTAAAGGGGATATCTGCGCTATACCAGCCTCCGATAATGCTTACGGTAAAGCCGTCGTAAACGAGATTTGACACGAGGTAATCGTTATCCTCCTTCATCTCGTGATGCACGGCAGAGATGCTTTTCGGTGTGCCGAAGGCATACTGTGCAAAATCGATATCGTGAATGGAGAGGTCGATTGCCGCGCCACCCGATTTTTCAACGTCGCGCATCCAGTTTTCCCAGCTCCAGCGGGGGACGGCGGAGATACGCTTCATTTGAATATGCACGGGCCTTCCAAGCTCGCCCGAATCAATAACCTTTTTGAGGTAAACGTATCGCGCCATAAATCTTACTACGTGGGCAACCATAAAGGTCCTTCCCGTTCTTTCCATAGCCTCGATAATACGCTCGGTATCCTCAACGGTAACGCTCATCGGCTTTTCGCAAATAACGTCACAGCCATGCTCCATAGCGTAAATAGAGAGGTCGGCGTGCATATAGCTCGGGGTGCAAACGTCAACCATATCGGGGCTTTCGTTTTCAAGAAGCTCCTCAAGGCTTGCGTAAACCTTTACATCATCCTCGCCGATTTTTTCCTTTGCCATTTCGGTGCGCGGGTCGGCAACCGCGATAATTTTTGCATTCGCAAGCTTTTTGTAGGCATTGTAATGAACGAAGCCCATTCCGCCTATTCCGACAAGTGCTACCTTTTTCATATAAGCGCCTCCAGGTATTTTTTGGTGTCCGCGATGTCGATGGTCTGCTGCTCTCCCGAAATCTCGCGCTCAATGGTTACGGTGCCGTTATAGCCGATTTCCTTAAGACGGGAGATAAGAAGGGGGAAGTTAACCTTTCCCTCTCCGACCTTTGCCTCCTTGCCAAGGTTGTTGCCGTCGGTGGGATAAAATCCGTCCTTTGCATGGACGTCCATAACGTACTGTCCAAAGGTGTCAAGCGCGTCAACGGGATTGCCCTTTCCGTAAAGGATAAGGTTTGCGGGGTCAAGGTTGATACCGAGGTTACCCGTGCCGACGTCCTGTATAGTGCGAAGGAGGGTGGTGGGCGTTTCCTGTCCCGTTTCGAAGAGAAAGGACTGTCCGTTTGCCTTGCAATGAGCTGCAACGACACGGATTGCGGCTACCACAGAGCGATAATGCTCGGTAGAGGGGTTTTCGGGCATAAAGCCGACGTGAGTTGCAATCTTGTCAACGTTAATCATTTTTGCAAAATCAGAGCCTTGGCAAAGCTCCTGCATTCTCTGAAAGCGGTAGCACTCGGGCACAAGTCCGAGGGTCTGCGGTCCTTCGGTAAAGTTCCATGCGGTGGGACCCGACCAGCCGCACCAGAAGGTGGAAATCTTTAAATCGTACTTTTTAAGCGCGGAAAGCACCTTATCCGCCGTTTCGCGGTTAAAAAGCTCCTTGTTCCAGCAAATAAGCTGACAATGCTTAAAGCCGAGGTCGTATGCGCTTTTGAATGCGGCATCAACCTCGTCGGCATTTCTTAAAATAACGACAACGCCAACGTTCATAATTTTTTCTCCTTTTGGATATAAATTTGTATTGATTTTCCGTCACCTTTAGTATATAATTAATTTCGGAATATTTCAAGTATTTTTTTTGCATATTAATAGCACAATTTTGATTTTGGGGTTAACTATGGGAAAATTAGAGCTTTACGAAAAAATACCCGCGCTCGAGAACAACTTTACGGTAAAGTTTAGAATGTACTCGGGCAAAAACCTCGTTCCGCATTGGCACGAGCATATCGAGATGCTTTATATGACGGGCGGAGAGTGCGATTTTATCTGCAACGGTAAGGCATTTGATGCCAAGTGCGGCGACCTCGTTGTGGTTAACAGCACCGAGATACATTCCTTTGTGGCGAGGGGGACGGCGGAATATTATTCCATACTTTTGTATCCCGATTTTCTTTCGGATATAAAGAAAATTGCAAATCCGATTTGCAACCGAGTGCGCGGCGACGATAAAATCAAGCACTTTTTTGCCGAGCTTGCGGACGAGTATAAAGGAGAAGATATCGGCTCTGATATGGCGACAAAGGGGATTTTATACACGCTTTTAACCTATCTTTACCGCAATTATACCTACGCAGCAGAGGGGGCAAAGGAGGGCCCGCCCGCGGCAGAGATGCTTAAAAGGCTCGATACGGTAATAGCCTACGTTTCGGGGCATTATCACGAGAAAATCACCACCTCCCGTCTTGCGGAGATGTGTTACGTGAGCGAGGCGCATTTTTGCAGATTTTTCAAAAGCTCCGTAGGCAAGACGGTGACGCGCTTTATCAACGAATACCGTGTCGAAAAGGCAAAGGTCCTGCTTTCGGGCACGGGCGAAAGCATTTCGCAAATCGGTGCGGAGGTCGGCTTTGAGGACCCGAATTACTTTTCGCGCGTTTTCCGCAGCATAACGGGAATGAGCCCGCAGGAGTTTCGCGAGCGAGCGTTCTCCGTTTAAGCGGGGCGGAGCCGCTGCCGTCAAAGAAAAGCGCAGGTATATGGTAATAACATCCAACGCGGGCGCGAAAAATATAGTTAATAGGTAGAATAACGCGCCTTTACATAATTTGTCAGTTGACATTTTCGCCCGCTATGGTATAATGATTGTGGCAAAGCACACCACCGAGCAAGCAAATCGCGCGACATGGTGTGTTTTTTCACGAGAACAAATAATAAAATAGAAAGTGAGAAAAAAACATGGCAAAAAAGACACCCGTCCTTGATGCAAACGGAAAGCCAAAGTTTGGCATTATGGACAAGCTGGCGTATGCGGCGGGCGATTTCGGATGCAATATGTCATTCGCACTTAAATCAACGGTGCAAACCTTCTGGCTGGTTTATATGTATATGGAAATCGGCCTTTTATCGGCTCTCGTTCTGGTAACACAGATTTGGGATGCGATTAACGACCCTATGCTCGGCTCGCTTATAGACAACGACAGAAGAAAGTACAAGATGGGTAAATTCAATACCTACATTTTCTTCGGTGCATGCGGACTTCTTATTGCGGGTGCGCTCGTATTCCTTCCGCTTCCCGAAAGCATCAGAATGAGCCAGGAAACCTTTGCGGTCGTTGTAAAATCCATTGTGTTCATTCTTGCATACGTAATCTGGGATGCCTGCTATACCATTGCAAACGTTCCCTACGGCTCTATGCTTTCCCTCGTAACCGAGGACAAGGTTGGTCAGGCACAGCTTTCCACCTGGCGCTCCATCGGCTCTATGCTCGGTAACATCGTTCCCATGGTTATTCTTCCGATGCTTATTTGGAAGAATATTACATACGACGGCGTTCCGAAGCTTTTGCCCGGTCTTGAGGACCTCGGTCTTCAATCCATCAACCCGCAAACCGGTAAGCCGTACGAAATCGGCGAGGTTATGTTAAGCCCGCTTACCCATGAAAAGATGCAAACGCTTCTCGGTGACAGGGTATTCCTTGCGGCGCTTATTATGGGTGTGCTTGGCTTCATAGCTTTTATGTTTATGATTAAGAAAATCACCATTCGCGTTGACGAAAATTCGGTAAAGACAAACGAAAACACCGAAAAGCTTAACATCTTCTCCGCGTTTGGCAAGTTCGTAAAGAACCGTCCCGCAGTTGGCGTTACCCTTGCGGCTATGGGTATGTTCCTCGGTATGCAGTCGGCAACCACCGCAAATACGATTATGTTTGCCACCTACTTCAAGCAGGCGGAGCTTTCGGGTATCGTTATGCTTATCGGCTTTCTCCCGATGTTCCTTTTCATTCCGTTCATAAAGAAGATTGTTGACAAATTTGGTAAAAAGGAAGCATCCGTGGCGGGCACCATAGTTTCTCTTGTCGGTGCGGCTATTATGCTTTTCTTCCCTCTCGTTGAAAACAAGGATGCGGCTCTTATCGTTTATATGATAGGTCTTGTGTTCTTCGGAATCGGTATGGGCGTTTACACCTGCGTTTCCTGGGCAATGATGGGTGACGCAATCGATTACAACGAATGGAAATTCGGCACTCGCGAGGAGGGCACGGTTTACTCGCTTCACTCCTTCTTCAGAAAGCTCGCGCAGGGTGTCGGTCCCTCTATCGTTCTTCTTCTTATGGGTGCGCTCGGCTACGTCGAAAGCCTCGGCACGGTTGGTCAAAGCCTTGAAACCGCGCAGAAAATGTGCTGGCTCGTTGCGGGACTTTACGCATTCTCCGCGCTCGTTCAGTTTATCGGAATTGCGTTTATCTACAACCTTGATAAGAAAACGCTTGAAAAAATGTCAAGGGAGCTTGGCCGCGACGTTACAGAGGACGACCTCTTCGTGGTTACAACAGCAGAGGATAACGACAACCTCGTTGGATAATCAATTTAACGGCGCTCGGGCAAAATGCTTTGGGCGTCGGTTTTTAAAAATTCGTCAGGCAACGGCTTTTTTAAAAAACCGTTGATTTAATTTGCCGAATTTGTTATAATAAGAATGAAATATATTCAAGGAGCTTATATGAGAAAAATTCTTAATTTAAACGACGGCTGGCTTTTTTCAAAGGGTACGGAAGGCGTTACGCACGGCGAAAATGCGGAGAGGATTAACCTTCCGCACACCTGGAACGCCACCGACGGTCAGGACGGCGGAAACGATTATTTTCGCGGTGCCTGCCTTTACACCAAAAAAATAAGCAAGTCAGACCTTCCCGAGGCGGACGAGTACTATCTTGAAATCAGGGGTGCAAACTCCTCCGCCGACGTTTACGTGGACGGACACAAGCTTGCACACCACGACGGCGGCTACTCCACCTGGAGGGTGAATATCACCGAGGCGCTGACGGGCGAAAACGAGCTTCAAATTGTGGTTGATAACTCGCCAAACGAGCATGTATATCCGCAGATGGCGGACTTTACCTTCTACGGCGGTCTTTACAGGGACATAAATCTTATTGCGGTTAATCGCTCGCATTTCGACCTTGATTATTACGGTGGAAGCGGTCTGAAAATCACGCCCGAAATCCTCGGGGACGATGCGAAGGTGACCGTTGAGGTATTTTGCGAGAAAGTTACGGGCGAAACGAGCTTCGTTTACACGGTTTACGACCGCGAGGGCAAGCTTGTTGACAAAATCGAAAGCGCGGAAAATCAGGTTGTTTTCGATATAAAGAGCGTCCACCTCTGGCAGGGACGGCGCGACCCGTATCTTTACCGCTGCGAGGTGCTTCTCGTCAAGGGAGATAACGTAATAGACAACGTATCGGCAAGATTTGGCTGTCGCAGCTTTTCGGTTGACCCAAGCCGCGGCTTTATCCTTAACGGCGAGGAATATCCGCTTCGCGGTGTTTCAAGGCATCAGGACAGGCTTGGAATCGGAAACGCGCTCCTTCCCGAGCATCACGAGGAGGATATACGCCTTATTATGGAGGTGGGCGCGACCACTATCCGACTTGCTCACTATCAGCACGATCAGTATTTTTACGACCTTTGCGACGAAAACGGTCTTGTTATTTGGGCGGAAATTCCCTACATTTCAAGACATATGCCCGCCGGACGCGAAAATACGATTTCGCAGATGAAGGAGCTTATAACCCAGAATTACAACCACGCGTCAATCTTCTTCTGGGGACTTTCCAACGAGATTTCGATTGCAGGCTCGGACGACGACCTTCTTGAAAATCACAAAATCCTCAACGACCTCGTTCACGAGATGGACAAGACGAGGCTTACCACCGTTGCGGCGGTGTCGATGTGCAAGCTTTCCGACCCGTATTTACAAATCCCCGACCTTGTTTCCTTTAACCACTATTTCGGCTGGTACGGCGGAGATACCTCTATGAACGGTCCGTGGTTCGATAAGTTCCACGAAACCTTCCCGAATATTCCGATTGGCTGCTCCGAATACGGCTGTGAGGCGTTGAATTGGCACACGAGCGAGCCGAAGCAGGGCGACTACACCGAGGAATATCAGGCGTATTACCACGAGGAGCTTATAAAGCAGCTGTTCTCCCGACAGTATATTTGGGCAACCCACGTTTGGAATATGTTCGATTTCGGCGCGGACGCGAGAGCAGAGGGCGGAGAAAACGGACAAAATCACAAGGGTCTCGTAACAATGGACAGAAGCTACAAGAAGGATGCGTTCTACGCATACAAGGCGTGGCTTTCGGACGAGCCGTTCGTTCACCTTTGCGGAAAGAGATATACCGACAGAGTTGAGGACGTTACAAAAATTACCGTTTATTCAAACCAACCCGAGGTAGAGCTTTTCGTTAACGGAGAGTCGGTTGGCAAAAAGACTGCTCCCGACCATTTCTTCTACTTTGAGGTGAAGAACGAGGGCGAGAGCGTTATCGTAGCAAGGGCGGGCGAGCTTTCCGACGAGGGAAAAATCCGCAAGGTTGACGAAATGAATATGGACTACGTCCTCGTTGAAAAGGGCGCGGTGCTTAACTGGTTTGACGTTGAGGCTCCCGAGGGAAGATTTTCTCTTAACGATAAAATCGGAGATATAACCGAAACCTTCCGCGGAAAGCTTTGGCTTGTCCGTATGGGTCTTGGCATCAAGAGAAAGATGAATGCCGCAAGAAAGGGCAAAAAGGGAGAAAAGAAGAGCGGCGGCTTTGACATTGACCTCTCCCAAGGCGGCGGAATAATGCAGATGCTTTCGGGCTTTACGGTGCTTCGCCTTTCCTCTATGATAGGTATGGCAAACGTAAGCTTTACAAAGGAGGAGCTGCTCAAGATGAACAGGCAGCTTAACCGCATTAAAAAGCCGAAGAAAAAGTAAACCTTTATTTACAGTTGAAACAATTTAATTTAACACGCCCCCATACATTTTGGGGCAAACGGAGCAAAATATGAAAATGAAAATGTCATTCAGATGGTACGGCGAGGGCGACCCCATTTCACTCGAGTACATTTCACAAATTCCCGGTATGCGCTCAATCGTATCCGCGGTTTACGACGTCCCTCCGGGACAGGTTTGGGGCGAGGAGAGCCTTCGGAAAATGAAGGAGGCGTGCGAGGCACACGGTCTTGTATTCGACGTTGTCGAGTCTATTCCCGTACACGAGAACATCAAGCTTGGCAGAGGGAACGTTGACGAGCTTCTCGAGGTTTATTGCGAGAACGTTCGCCGCTGTGCAAAATACGGCGTCAAGTGCGTAACCTATAACTTTATGCCCGTGTTCGACTGGACGCGCACGCAGCTTGACAAGAGGGCGAAGGACGGCTCAACGAGCCTTGTAATGTATTGGGAGCAGATGAAGGGGCTTGACCCTCTTAAGGACGATATACACCTCCCGGGCTGGGACTCCAGCTACACGCAGGACGAGGTAAGAGAGCTTATCACCGCCTACGGTAAAATCGGAGAGGAGGGGCTTTGGGAAAATCTTGAAAAATTCCTCAAGAAGGTTATTCCCGTTGCCGAGGAGTGCGGAGTGCGTATGGCTATTCACCCCGACGACCCGCCCTACCCCATTTTCGGTCTTCCGAGAATTATCACCTGCGAGGAAAATCTCGACAGATTTCTTTCCATCGTGGACAGCCCCGCAAACTCGCTTTGCCTTTGCACGGGCTCGCTCGGCTGTGCCGCTTCAAACGATGTTGTAAAAATGGTTAAGAAGTATGCCGCAAAGAACAGGATTGCGTTTATGCACATCAGAAACGTTATGATTATGGAGGACGGCTCGTTTGAAGAAAGAGCGCACCTTTCCTCCTGCGGCTCGCTTGACGTTTATGAAATCGTGCGTGCGCTTGTTGAAAACGGATTTGACGGATACGTCCGTCCCGATCACGGCAGAATGATTTGGGGTGAAACGGGCAAGCCCGGATACGGACTTTTCGACAGGGCGCTCGGTGCAACCTACATCAACGGTCTTTTCGAGGCACTTGAAAAGGAGCTTTCAAGATAAGCTTCAAGCAAGCGGCGGGTTAAATTTTAGCACGCTTTAATCCGTCCAAAAAAATCAAACCGAATAAGCAATTGAAATGCGCGTAGGGGCATAGCCTCTACGCGCTTTTTGCGACGGGGTAAGCTTTACGTCACATCGTGCTTTTGTAATTATCGATATTTTGGTCAACGTTGTAGGTGGGATCTCCCGGGTTTACTCCGTTCATTACCTGCATCTTATGATAGGCTCTTGCGCGAAGCTCGTCAACCGCCTCCCTCGGAGGGAGGGATTTATCCGCGTACATCGGCTCCGCAATATGAAGGTCAACGAACGGACCCTTTCCAAAGATTTTGCGCCAGCCCCTTCGCGGACGGAAGGACATTGAAATCGGGATAAGCGGCTTTTCGTACTTTACGGCATACTGAAAAACGGCAGGCTTAAGGGGGCGAATGTCGGGGTAGAAATACCAGAGGCTTCCCTCGGGGAAAACGTGAAGCCACCTTCCGCTTTCGACAACCTCGTCCATTGCGCGCTTGAAGGCGTGCATTGCGTGAATATCCCCCTGCGGAATCGGTATTCCTCCTATAATTCTCATAAGCGGCTGGAATCCCGATTCAAAGTTGTTTTTCCACGCGGGGAAATAGCTTATATGCGGGCGGATTGCCTTCAAAACGCAGAGATAATCCCACATAAAAACGTGATTTGATATAGTAATCGCACCGTTTTTAAGCTCTTTTCTGTGTTTTCTTATATTTTTTCGCCCGTATATACGAAGCCCGTGGGTGAGGTGCATAATCGGGAAAACAACCGTGTGCAAAAGCACGGCAACTCCCGCACGCTTTAACTTAAACCAAAAGCCGTGGGGGAGGTATTCGTAGCTTGTATCAAGCTTGATTTCGCGGGTGCATTTGAGCGAAAGCATATGTAAATCGCTTCTCTCGGGATAGACGTAATTTAAATTGTGACGGTAGTACATTTGCTGATTTAAATTCCTTTTGCTGTATTAACTGTAAGATTTTGGCGTTGATTTTCGACGCTTAAAAAGCGGCTTTAATTAAACGAAGGGGTTTTCAACCTTTATAACGCAGGCGGAGTCGGGGCGCGCGGCGGTAATACGCTCGGCTACCCTTTTTTCAGCCTCCGCAGCCGACATTTCGGTATCAATAGGTATTAGAAGGTCGAAAATCAAATTGACGTGGCTATCCCCCTTCGTCATTCTGAAATCGTGGATTGTGAAGGTGGGGTCAACCTCTCTTGCGGAGCTTTCGCAAAGGGCGCGAAGCTCGTTAACCTCGGGATCGTTTACAACGATGGGGTCAAGGTGGACGGTAACTATGCAGCCGAAGGTATCGTGCATATCCCGTTCCATTTTATCAACCTCCTCGTGGGCGATGTTGATATCCGAATCCGAGGGCACCTCCGCGTGAAAGGAAACGATAAGCCTTCCGACTCCGTAATCGTGTACCATAACGTCGTGTACACCGATAACGTGCTCGTAGCCTTCGGCAAATTTATAAATCTGCTTTACAAACTCCGGGTCGGGCGGAGAGCCGAGCAAAAGGTCGATTGTTTCCTTCGCCGCCTTTATGCCCGTGTAGATAATGAAGCCCGCAACAACAATGCCGACGTAGCCGTCGATTGCAAGCTCGGTAAAGCGCGCGACTATCGCGGAGGCAAGGACGAGGGCTGTTGCTATCGAGTCGGTGATGCTGTCCATTGCGGAGGCGCGAAGCGGTGCGGAGTTTATTTTCCTTGCAATTTTTCCGTAGAAGAAATAAAGCCAAACCTTCACGGCAATCGATGCCGCCAAAATTATGAGCGTGATATTGCCGAAGGTCGGGAGTGTCGGGTTGATTATTTTTTCAACCGAGCCTGTAAGAAGCTCAAAGCCGACGACTATAATCAGCATATCGACGATGAAGCCCGTAACGTACTCAAGCCTTCCGTGTCCGAGCGGATGCTCCTTGTCATTTGGCTTTGATGCCATTCGGAAGCCGATAAGCGCGATAATCGACGAGCCTGCGTCGGAAATATTGTTAAATGCATCGGCAATTATGGAAACCGAGCCTGAAATAAAGCCAAGCGTAAGCTTTCCCGCAAAGAGCAAAACGTTGCACAGTATTCCGACTATTCCCGCGAGGGCGGAATATGCTCCCCTTACACGGGGATTTGCGGTGTCCGTGCCGTTCTTTATGAAAATTTTCGTTAAAAGGTCTGTCATAGAGGCTTATTTTTCCTTCCTTTCTCTATGAAATATTGAGCCGAGGGCGGTGCGGCGCACCTTCATTGCGCTCTTTGGACAAAACTCCTGGCAGCAGAAGCAGCGTATGCAAAGAGAACGGTCGATAACCGCCTTTTTATCCTTTATGGTTATCGCCTTCGCAGGACAGATGTTTTTACAAACTCCGCAGCCGACGCAAAGGTCTTTTTTTAACACGGGTCGGGTCTTAAGTATCGCGCCCGCGATTTTTCCGAACAAACGCTTTATGGGATTTTTGCCGCTACCCGTAAACTCCAGCGACCTTTTTTCGGTAACCGTTTCAAAGTCGGAAAGGTAAAAGCTTTCGGCTTTTCCAAACACGTTAAGCCCGTCGAGCGAGCTTGGCACAAGTCCGCGCTCCATAGCGGCGGCGACAGTAGGCACGCCCGCGGGGTCAAGTCCGATAATACGTGCGGCAAGCATATCGAGCGTATGCGGAGAGTGCGAGGCAATAAGGCAGCCTATTTTCCTCGGAGTACCCGCGGTAGGTCCGTTGCCCTCCATACCCACAACCGCATCTGCAATCGAGAGAATTGGGTGAAAGTATTCGTCAAGGTCGAGAAGCATATTTGCAAAATCCGAATATTTGGGAAAGCGGTAGTGATATTCGGGCTTTATAATACCCGGAATTGTGCCAAACATATTTTTCGCGGCACAGGACATACCCATCATTCCGTGGCTTTTCAGCTTGCAAAAATTGATTATGCAGTCCGCACCGTCAAGATACGAGGTGTACGTAAAGCTATGCAGGACGGCGGCATCCTCAAAAACCGCGGTTTTTTCGCCGAAATCACGGTTAAGCGTCGCACCGTGTGCTTCGCATTCAGTAACCCCCGAGGCGCGGTAAACCTTTCCGACGAATGCCGCGTTATAAAGCCCGCCCGGGCTGTCACCTATTACGACGGTTGCGCCGCGCTCGACGAGCAATTCGGTTAAAGCCGAAAGCAAAACGTGGTGCGTGGTTGCGGCGGTATCGGGCGCCATTGCGGAAACGAGATTTGCTTTTATAACGATGCGCATACCCGCCCTTACGAAGTCAAGACCGCCAAGGGGGGCAAGCAATTCGGAAATCGTTTCCTTTGCCGCCGAAGGGTCGTATTCACCGAGTGGCAATATGCTTACGGGGTCGGTGGGTGAATAATATTTTGAATTAGCCATTATATTCTCCGAGGTAAATAATTATTTACAATTTTGTTGTTAATCGGCGGGGCGTGTCGCGTTTTTCGCCGCCTTCATTCTTTCTGCCGCCTCCTCGCGCTCGCGGCTTATATCCGCCCATTTCGGCATAGCGTCAACCTTTTTTGAAAGCTCCGCAAGTGCGGCGGGCACATCAATGCTTTGTGGACAGATTGACGAGCAGGCACCGCAGCCGATGCAGGCGGAAGGCTTTTTATCCTCCGGTAAAAACTCAACCTTCATAGAGGCGTTCATGCTGCTTGACACACGAAGCTCGTTAAGCGTAGAAATAAACAGCGGTATATCAAGCCCCATAGGACAGCCGTCCGTGCAGTACCTGCATCCCGTGCAGGGGATAGAATTCAGCATTTCGTCGGCAATGGCGCAAAGGAGTGCGCGCTCGGTGTCGGTGAGTCTTTCAAAGGAATTGAAGGTTTTTATATTATCCCTAACCTGCTCCGTATTCGACATTCCCGAAAGAATTACGGCAATATTGTCAAAGTCAAAAAGCCAGCGGAAGGCGTAAGAGGCAAGGCTTTCGTCGGGGCGCATTTTAAGAAGCGCGTTTGCCGCCTCACAGGAGGGGCTTGCAAGCCTTCCGCCCCTTACAGGCTCCATAATTATGACGGGGATATTCCTTTCGGAAAGAAGCTCGTATTTTCCCTTTGCATCCTGGAGGGTGTAGTCAAGGTAATTCATCTGGATTTGGCAAAACTCCATATGCTCGCCGGCGAGGTCGAGAAATTCGCGAAGTCCGTCGGTCAAGGCGTGCGTGGAGAAGCCGAGGTGCTTTATCCTTCCCCTTTTCTTTTGCTCGATGAAGTATTCGAGAATACCGATTTCGGGGTCGGTATATACTCCCATTGACCTTTCGTAAACGTTGTGCAAAAGGTAAAAATCAAAATATTCAACTCCGCATTTTTCAAGCTGCTCCTCAAAAATTGCGGCGGGGTCGTAGCATTTCATAAGCTGATGCCCCGGGAACTTGTCGGCGAGGTAAAAGCTTTCACGCGGGTATTTGGCAAGAATTTCGCCGAGAACGCATTCGCTCATTCCGCCGTGATAGGGGTAAGCGGTATCAAAGTAGTTTACCCCCTCCGCTATCGCGCACGCAATCATATCCTCCGCACCTTTGCGGTCGATTTCTCCGTTTTCAAGAGTGGGCAGGCGCATCGCGCCAAAGCCAAGCAAGGAAAGATGCTCGCCAAGAAAATCCCTATATACCATATTTGTTCTCCGTAAATAGTTGTTTACATTTTTGTCAAGCCGCGCTATGGTTTTTGCGGTTTAATTTAACACGGATATGCCGTTTTTTTAAAATCACAGTACTTTGCCGCCATTTTCGTGACGGACTTCAACCTTGGGTCAACGCTCAAAAAGCGCGTCGGTATCGATATCCGCAAGAAACACGGAGACGTCGGACATCGTCATATGAAAGAGGGAGGTATTCCATTTACACTCCCTTCCCCACCCCTCAAACGTGGTGTAGCTATCCTCCGAGATAATTCGCAGCCACGCCCCATCGTCAAGAAGCTGTCTTTCAAGAATGTCGTAATTTTTACGTCTTACAAGCCCCATAAGCAGGGGGAAGGAGGTAAAGAGCGAAAGGGCGGAAATACCGCGCTTTTCGACCAAGTCCTCCATATTTTCATAAAAGCGCGCGTCGTCGCAAAGCCCAAAGGCGTAGGGAAAAACGTTGCCGACGATTGATATATGCTCGGTTTCGTTGCTGTCGCGGTACATTCCCTTTTCGCTATCGTAGAAGGCGGAGTTAAACGCGGAGCGCAGCACCGACTCGTCGCGATAATCGGGCAAGCCGAGAATGCGCGCCATAAGGTTGAGGGTATGCACCGCCTCTACGTAATAGGCGAAATCCGAGATATGCACGGTGCGGCAGCTATGCCCCTGCGAGAGGTCAACGTCATATCCGTCGCGGTAATTCGGCGGCCATTCAACCACCGACCATTTATCATATACCAAAACGAGATGCTCCGCGTTTTCATATTCGCGGCGGTATGCCTCAACAAGCTTCACAGCCTTTGGATACACCTGTGAAAGGTATTCTCTGTCGCCAAAAAGGCGGTAATGCCAAATAATGAATTGAACGAGCATCAGGGGATATTCGGCAATCTCCTGCATAAAAGAGCAGCCGAGGCAGATTACCGTAGTGTCGGTTATAAAGGTGGAGTGAAAGGCGTCGTTTATAAGCTTTCTTGCTATGCCGTCCTCTCCCGTCAGAATTGAGTGTGCAAGCACGGTGTAGCAGGCGTCGCCGACGTAAAAGCCCTTTTCGCGCTCCATACAGTCGAGGATTGCCTCCTGTGCCCCGTATTTTTGCGAATTGACGGCAAGCCGCCACACCTTTTTGATTTTTTCGTTATTTTCGTATTTCGGCTTTAAGCGAGTGCAAAGGGTAAAGGGATAATGCCGCGCAAGGAGCGCGCAGGACAAAATTTCCGTGCCGTCGGGAATTATAAGCTCCGCGTATCGGAAGGATTTGTAATCAAACTGGTCGAGCGTATCCTTTGCACCCGACAAAATCCATTCCTCCGAATACTCGCAATTTGCGCGAAGCGCGTAACGGAGCGAGCCGTCCTCGCACAGCTCCTGTGCGCACCTTACGGTGACGGTATCCCCGCTTTTTCCGCGGGCGCTGACGAGCAGATAGCCGACGTAAATTTCTCCGAAATCATATACGAAGCCTCTTTCCGTCCGCCTTACGAATTTTGGCTCGAGCTGCTCAAAATCAAGCATTTTCGTTTCCTGCGGTATCAGGGTGTGGTCGGCATAGAGTGCAAGACGCGCCCCTTCCCAGTGGGTGCAGTCGTAATCCGCAGAGGCAAAATTACATATTTCCTCGCGGCTGTCGTACCTTTCGAGGAATTGGGTATCGTAGCCGCATCTTCCCGTCGGGGTATAGGCGGTGTGCCGCGCGGTGAGTATAGACCCGTCGCTTTTCAGGACGCACTCCTCCCCTACGAAAAGGTCGAAAATCAAGCCGTGTCGGAAATCGCCGCTTTGCCAAACGCGGTTGATAAGCCCCTGGTAAAGCGTATGCACGGCAACCGTATTTTTGCCAATTTGTAAATAATTGCTTACATCTACGGTATTATAGCCGTAGCGCGAATGATAGGCAAGCGCAGGTCCCATACAAACGAGCCTTCCGTTAACGTAAAGCTTGTAATAATCGTCCGCGCTTATGTAGATAGCGGCGGGGCGTGTCAAATTTTCAAGGGTAAATTCACCGCGAAAAAGCACGTGAGCATTAAGATGCTCCTCGGGCAGGACAAGCTCATCCTTTTGTCTGTGAAAGACGTTACGCGGCAAAAGCTCGGCAAATTCGCCGTCCGTTATCCATTTTCCCAAAAATGCGTGGGTCTGCTCCATTTCAATCTCCCAAAAGTGTATGGTAATAGTATATTGGCATAGCGCTCCAGCCGTGACAAAGGCTTCCCGCATTGTCAAAATCGGGCGCACCGAGGACGGTTTCCCAAACGGTGTTGTTACCTATAAGAAGCATCGGGGTATATATGCGCTCTATATCCGAAATGACGTATGGGGCGTATTTTTCTCTATCGACAAGGAGGAGTGCGTCATATACGAAGCACATCATAGAAAGCGATGCCTCGGTCATATTTCCGTTGACGATAGCCTCCGCTACTACGGGACGGACATCCTCTCCCGCCGCGCCCGAGAGTATGGCAATCGCGTTTCCGAGCCTTGATGCATCCGGACTTGACGCGCGGTTTTTATATATTCCGCGCTCCTTATCGTAAAACGCGGAGTTGATTACGGTATTTAGCCTATCGCGAAGGGCAAGTGCATCGCTCTTTATTCCGAGTGCGTCCTCTATACGCGATATTTTTCCAAGCGCAATAGAGAGAAGTCCGTTGAGGATTATATCCGCCTCCAGCCCCTCCGAGGTATAGCCGTGCCCGAGGGGATCTCTTCCGTCAAGCCCCGGCTGCCACTCGTAGAAATTCCATTTCCCCTTTCCCGCAAGTGGCGGTACGAGTCCGTTTTCACCGATTTTGGAAATAAAAACAGACAAAACGCTCTTCATTTTGGGGTAAATTTCTCTTATAAAATCAAGGTCGCCCGTATAGGTAAGATATTCCTCGCACTGTGTGATAAAGTGCATAGAAAACGACGGTATTACGAGGTCGCGCAAAATCGGATAGCATATCGAAAGCATACCGTCGGGGCGGTTGTCGCGAGCAATAAGCTCAAGGTTTGCCTTCGGAAAAAGCCTTTCGCCAAAGGCGTAATAGCCCGCAAGCATTTGATTTCGGCTGTCCATCGTGTAGAGCGCCTGCTCGCGCCACGGGCAATCCTCGTAATGCTCGTGCATACAGCACACGAGCGTGTGTACGCAGGCATCGTATATTCTCCTTTGCGCGTAAGTGAGCGAGCGCGGTGCGGGCAAAACGTTGACGGGATAAACCGTGTTACAAACTCCGACGGATACGCTCTCTATTTTTTCCTCCGGTATAAGCTCTATATACCGACAGCCGAAGCGGCGGTGGGGATTCATAAAATAGCAGCCTCCGCTTATCGTATGGTAAACGAAGGAAAAATCTCTGCCGCCGACGTCCCGCCTCACGTGCCCGTCCTCTATATGCTCGCCAAAGGCAACGACAATTTTTTGCTCAGCGGCACTCACAAGCTTTAGCGTTATAAAGCCGACACACTCGCAGCCGAGGTCGAAAATCATACCGTTTTTTGACACGGGGGTACACATTTTGCGTGAAACACGCTTTCCCTTCACCGTTTTTCCAAGCTGCACGGGAAGGCAGGTGCGCGCTCTTAACGGTGAGCTTATTTCCACCTCAAACGAGGCGGAAAAGGGATGCTCGGGCGACACCTTGCCATACTCCCAGGCATCGGAGAGCTTTGCATCGTACTCGAAGGAAAGACCGAGCTGGCTCGTTATAATCTTTTTTGCGTGCTGGCGGTATGCGGGGCTTAAGCGCGAGAGGGTAGCCGCGGAGGAATTGCATACGTTGACCCCGTCGGAGAATACCGAATATATAACTCCCGCCCTTCCCGGGTAATAGGTGGAGGCAGTAGCAATTCCGTAATACCAGACGTGAATTGCGATTGAGTTTTTCCCCTTTCGGATAAAGGCGGAGATGTCCCTCTCGTCATATACCTTATCGTACGGGTAGTCCGCATACTGTCCAAAGGCGGCAAGCTCTCCGTTTACGTAAATTGCGTAGTTGCTGTCCGCGCTGATAAAAATGCTGGCTTTTTTTCCATAAAGCTCAATTTCCTCGTAAAACTCGGCGTGCTCGTCGCACTCGGGCGTATCGGTTGCCCATATCCATTTTGCATTTTCAAGGTTTTTCATTTTTTCTCCTTTTAAAAGCCGAAACCGCTTACTTCGTTTATTGGTGAGGTGCGTAAAATAAATCAAGCGTCAAGGTCGTATATGAAGTAAAGTCCCCTTTGCGACCATTCGTAAAGCCCCGATTCGTTCATTCCGCGCGGAATATGCACTGCAAAGCCCGCATCCACGCCGTAGAAGTCGGCGGGTGGTGCGATATAGGGAAAATTGCTGTCATACATATACATTTCGGTAAAGCCCGAATCAAGAAACGCTCCGTTTTCAAACAGCATAATATTCGTACCCTTTGGCAATATAAGCGTGGTTGCAGAGCAGTCCGCAAATGCAGAAGCACCCACAAACACAACCTTTAAGCCGTCCGCGCCAAGCGGGAGGGTCAGCGTTTTTTGCTCCCTTCCAAGCTCGGTAAGTCCGGTTATGACGTATGCGCCCTTGTACGCGCCCTCGTCGGTAAATACCGAGTAGGTAAAGTATTTTGCATTCGGGTCGTCAGCTCCGACGTATCGTATTTCAGCCTCGGGAAGGGCGGGTGCGCTCGGCTCCGCCTTTATGATAGCGGTTACGTCAACACGCTCGGATGCGTTACGCAGGTCGCGAGCGAGCCTTGCGGTGCGGACGTCAGCTCCCGCATCGTTAAGGTGAAAATTCGTATCAAAGAAATATCCCGCCTCGAGAATATAATCGTCAAGCTCGCTTATAAATTCGCAGTTGATATTTTCCTTCAAGTAATCGACAAGCTCCGCCCTCGTTTCTGCGGTGGTGTTGTTGGTGAGCGACATTTCGTTTATGGGGCAAAAGGAGAAATAAACCTCCGCGCCCTTTAATTTCAGCTTTGCGATGTATTTGTTCAGGTAATCGCAAAATTCGTCAAAGCCGTCGCCGAGCATATCAACCGACAGATTGACGGGGGTATTCGGGTCGTGATATTTCGCCATCGTGTTTTCGGGGCGAGGAAGGCAGACGTCGCCGTATTCGTTGAGGTTTGCCGAATTATACACGGGGTCGAGAATTTGGGGGTCGGTGGATTTTGAAAGCGCAAGCTTTCTTCCCGCAAAGCTCCACATACCGCCGAAAAGGTTAAACCAGCTGTCAAAGCCGATATCAAGCATCATACGGTAGTCGTCGTCAATAGCCTCAAGAGTGGTGCGGCTATTGAAATACATAGAGAGCGTTTGGGGGTCAAGCTCGGGAGCAATCACCACTATGTCGCCCTTTTTAATACCGCGGTCCGAGAGGTCGAGCATAAGCTTCGTACCGAGGGCGGCGTAAAGACCGAAATTGACAACGGGCATACCCGTGTATCTCTCAAGCGCCTCGCTGTCAAGACCGAATGCAACCGACGAGCCGCCGACAACCACAATCTTGTCCTCCTTTATAGAGTGGAGACGGTCGTACTTTTCGTTAAGCGCGCCCGTAAAGGAATCGGAGTATTGCGGCGGGATTGCCAAAACCACGGTTACTACCGAAAGAAAGGGCAATACTATCGCAAGGAGAGCGGCAATAACGGATATTATTGTTTTCGTTTTTTTCATATAGCCCTCCCGTCAGAATTGGAAATAGATAAACGTGCTTGCCATATCCTTTGAAAGAAGGAGAAGCCAAGCGAGCATTATAACGAAGAGATAAAGAACGAAGCCGCCGTTTTTGGTAAGGACGTAGCCGCCGTCCTCCTCGTCCCCGTGCGTCAGCATTTTGTCTATCATTATAAGCGTTGCAAGCGTAAAAACGGTGAGCAAAATCATCACGGGGGTAAGTCCCATAGCATCGAGCGTTGTGCCGATGCTCCAGCCGCCCGTAAAGAGCTTTTTAAGGAGAATGCCCGCCTCGCCGATAGAGTTTGCGCGGAAAAACAGCCAAGCAAAATCAACGAGAAGGAAGGTAATAACCCTTCGTCCCCGAATGACAGCGGGATGCGCGGGGGAAAGTCCGATTTTGGAAATAAGCGAATTGCGACGCTTTACGGTAAGGTTGCCGACGATTTGGTATATTCCGTGAAGCGCGCCCCAAATAACGTAGGTCCACGCCGCCCCGTGCCACAGACCCGAAACGGTAAACACAATCATAAGGTTCAGAAGGTGGCGGTATTTTTTGCAGCGGTTGCCTCCGAGGGGTATGTAAAGATAGTCGCGAAACCAGGTGGAAAGCGAGATATGCCACCTGCCCCAAAACTCCTTTATTGAGGTGGCGGTATAGGGGTGGTCGAAGTTTTTCATAAGGCGTATGCCCATAATTCGCGCACAGCCTATCGCAATGTCGGTGTAGCCCGAAAAGTCGCAGTAAATTTGCACCGCAAAAAGGGCGGTTGCGATAATTACGCCGAGGGCGGTTGCGCTCTCTACGTCATTGTAAACTGCATTCACGTAAACCGAGATAAGGTCGGCAACAACGATTTTTTTGAAAAAGCCGACGAGCATATGCTTTGCGCCCTTTACGGCGTTTTCGCCCGACCATTCGTGCGATTCCTTTAGCTGGGGGATAAGGTTACTCGGACGCTCGATAGGTCCTGCAACCAGCTGTGGAAAGAAGGACACGAAAAGCGCGTAAAAGAAGAAATTGCGCTCGGTTTTTATATCCCCGCGATATACGTCGATAACGTAGGAAAGCGTTTGAAAGGTATAGAAGGATATACCGACGGGAAGCACGAGATTTAAAACTATCTCGGGTGTCTGTCCGCCGAAAAGGCGTACAAGGCTTACCACGCTGCCCGCAAGGAAATTGAAGTATTTGTAAAGGAACAAAACTCCAAGGCAGACAACGAGGGTGAGTGTAAGCATAAGCCTTTTTACCCCTCTTTTTTCGGTGCGCTCTATGATTATGGAGGAAATCCAGGAAACGAAGGTCGTGCCGACGATGAGGAACAAAAGCTCCGCCTGGTAAAAGGCGTAGAAATAGTAGCTCGCGATAAGGAGCATCGGCCATTTAAGCTTTTTCGGCAGGACGAAATAAAGGAGGGCAACTATGGGATAGAATATCAAAAATTCCCAGGAATTAAAGGTCATACCCCGTCCTCCTTATCTACCGCGCGCCTTGTACCGAGCGTGTAGCGGATATAATGCGAAAGGGTGAAAGCAAGCAGGCTTGCCGCATAGGCGAGGACGAGCCATTCAAGCGTAAAGCCCGCAAACAGCATAAGCGGCATAAGCGGCAAATGAAGCCCCACCCCGAAAAGCGAAAGTAGCACCGAAAGGTGTCCCGAAATAAAGCGCGGTAAGACGTCAAGCGCGAGTATAAGGGCAAAGCATATTATCGATAGCGTAAGAAACAGCGGATTTAGAGTCATATTCAATCAATCGCTCCGTATGTAAATAATTGTTTGCTTTTTGTGCGGTTTAGTGCCAACCCGTGTTAAGGATTAAGGGTTACGGAATATTTGGGCGAGTCCACGCTTCCGCCGTCGAAAAGACAGCCGTCAAAGAGTGTTCCGACGCCATACTGGTCCTTTGGCTCGGAAATTCCGAGTATTGTGCAAAGGTCAAGATAAAGCTGATAGGTTCGGTAGGTTCTTCCATAATCGTTAAGGTGGAAGGCGTTATCGTAGAAGTATTCGGAGGCGAAGATATAGTCGCTGCAGCTTCCGACGTTGCCGTCGAAATCGTAAATGTCAAGGATAAGCTTATCGTATGCGGCAAGCCAAGCCTCGGTATTTGCTCCGTCAACGAGCTTTGCCCCCTCAACAGGACAGAAGGAGAAATAGACCTTCGCTCCGCCGGATTTTGCGATATTGATTACGCGGTTCATACTGTCGGCGTAATATGCGTCGGTGATTTTACACCAGGTGTTGTTATTCGGGTCAAGGTAGTTGCTGTTATTCTGCTGTGCGCCGACGTCGTTCCACGCGCCCTCGTTTTTGGACTTTACGTATTCGTTGAGGGTTATGTGATAGGAATCGTAGTAGGTAGAGCCGCGACCCGACCTATCCAATTTAAGATAGTCGCCGTATTTATTTATTACGCCCTTATTTTTATCGTACTCACTCTCGCGGGCGCGCTCGCACACGGACTCGTAGGCTATGGGCGACATCGTATAGCGGTATTCGTTAAGCTCCGCAAAGGCGGAAAATACGTTGGTGTATCCCGAAATATCAACGTAGCGGTAGATGTTGTTCATTCCCTCAAGGTCGCGTAGTATCTTGAAGTAAAGCTCCCTTTCGCCGAACATATACGAGCTGTTTTCGGGGGCGTAAAGGACGGTATCGTTTTCACCCGCAAGCGCACCCATAGCCTCCAGATACATAAATCCGTGGGTCGTTCTCGTTGTTCCGAAGTTTACAACCCTGTATTTTCCGCCAAAGAGTGCCTCCATATATTCCGTGCCAAGCCCCTGGTAGGAGGACGAGCCTGCTATAACGATAATCCTCGGGAGGGTTGTCGGGGCAAGAAGGCGGGACATTTTAACCGCAAGTCCTCCGACGTCCGCGCCCGAGTATCTCGGTGCGATTGTAGCGTTTACGTAAAGATGCTTTATCGCGGCGGTTGTTGCTTCGTCAAACGCTTCGTTGCTTATATAATAGATGCCGTCGGGATAATATACGGTAGAAAGCGAGGTGCATTTTTTAAATGCGCCGTCCTCGATTTTTTGGATATTGTTACCCATAACGAGGGTGGTCATTTCACAGCCGTTAAAAGCCCCCGCACCGATGCCGATAACGGGACTTCCGCTAATGGACTCGGGGATAACGACGGTGTCGGCGTTACCGTAGTAGGCGGTAATAATTACTCCGCTTTCCTTCCAGTCGGGAGCGTAGGACTCCTTCGTTGCGGGGTTTATCATCGATACCTCCGAAACGTCGAAAAGATTTTCGGGAGTTTCATTTTCCCAGATGCAGTAAAGCACGGTCTGCTCCCCGTCGGTGGTAAGCGGTACCTTTGAGCCGAGGCTGTAGGACGTGCCGCTTCCGTCGGGGCGTGTGTTGTATTCGGTGAGGATTGCGCCCGTTTTATAAAAGCTTCCGTCATCCCAGAAGGAGGAGCCGCACTCAAAAAACGAGAGATATTCGTCGGAGTAGGTCGCGCTAACGCGGTTGCCGTCAAGCTCCACGGTTGAATGTGCGTTTCCGCTCATATTGACGGTACCGTTTTTAACGCTTCCGCCGTTGAGGTCGTAAACGAGCTTGTTATAGTCGGAGTAATTTGCGTAAATCTCGACAACTCCCCATTTTTCGGCATCCTCGGAAAGCTCGGGCGAGAGGTTAAAGGAGAAAACGCGGTCGGTTGACACGATTTTTTCGGGGTCGGTTGTATATGAGCCAAAGCTCCAGCCCTCGAATTTTTTAGACGAATCCTTTGCCTCAACGGTAATAAGCCTGCCAGCGGGGATATCCGAGCCGTTGCGCTGGTTTGACACGTCAAGGGAGTTTGGCGATTTGAAATAGTATTCAAAAAGCGCATCGGGGTCATAAGGGTATTCGGCAGTGTAGAGATTTAAATTCGTGTTGCGCGTAACACCGCTTACGGTGACGGTGTTGGTCATAGGGTCGAATGCTCCCCCCTCGCAGGCGGTGAACATATATCCCTTCCGTATATCAACGGTGAAGATGGCATTGCCGCCATTTTCAACACGAAGCGGGTTTTCGGAGGTAACGGTTGCACCCTCTCCGACCGAGAGGATAACCTTATAATCCGAGGCTTCGGTTTTGTCGGCGCACGCCACGGTTAGGATAACAACGGTAAGGATTAAGAGTAAAGTAGCAAGAAGCTTTACGGTTTTTCTC
Source organism: Clostridia bacterium (assembly GCA_017533565.1). Taxonomy (GTDB): domain Bacteria; phylum Bacillota; class Clostridia; order Oscillospirales; family CAG-272; genus UBA1740. The sequence goes on along the minus strand of JAFXHU010000004.1, from coordinate 14,640 downwards.
ATAAAAATCTCCCACATAAAAAATTTAAAAATTAGGACACGCGCATACGGCGCAAAATATCATATATATTTTAGCATATACGCGCGAGAAAGGAAAGAGCGTTTTTCCGTTTTTTGAAAATTTATGGCTTTTAACAAAAGCCCGCTTTACAATTTGTTAAGTTTGACAAAGAAAAAAAGAGCAGCCGAGAATACGGTCGGTTGCTCTTTTGCGCGTTGCTTTGTAAATAATTATTTGCATTTAGAAGGCTTCTATGCGTATTTCGGAAGGATATAAACCGTGTCGCAAAAGTCCAAAAACTCGACACGCCCCCCCTCGTCTATCTTGTTTTTGCAAATAAACGTTATGATAAAGTAGGCGTAGCGGGTTTTATAGAAGGTCGGCATATATGCGTAGCTTGAATACCCGTCGGAGAGCGTATATACGAAGTACGGAATATCACCGTGGGTAAAGACGGTGGAGGAGTTTGACACGGCAAGCCTTTCGCGGTATATTTCGGCAAGCTCATAGGGTGAGTGAGTTGCAAGAAGCCCTTCGCCCTCCACAGCGTCAAAGGACATTCGGCGAATGCCGATTACCCTTCCCCCATCCTCGAAGGCGAGGTCAAAATCACCGCTTGCGTCAATTTCGCGGTAGCCGCGCGGAATTTCAAATCCGATTTCGCAATAGGTATAATCCCTGTCCCCACAGGAGAAAAGCGAAAGCAAAAGAAGAGGGGTAGGAAGGGCACACAGTATGCGCTTTAGATTGCTTTTCATTTTACCGCCTCCAAAATTTCAATCAATTCGGAGGGGTGGCTTGCTATCACGTCCGCACCCGCAGAGATAAGCTCCTCCTTATCCCTGAAGCCCCAGCTTACGCCGACGGTAAGTGCGGCACACATATTTTTTCCCGTAAGAATATCAACCGAGGTGTCGCCGATAAAGGCGCACTCCCCGACCGAGGCACCGAGCTCCTTTGCCACGGCAAGCGGTGCTTCCCTATTCGGCTTTAGCGGAATGCCGTCGGTGCCGCCGCGCACGAGCGCGAATTTTCCCGCAAGAAAATGCGAGATTACCGAGCGGGTGGCGGCATCGGGCTTGTTTGATAAAACGGCAAGCCGAATGCCGCGCGTCAAAAGTGCGTCGAGCGCATCGGTTATTCCGTCGTAGATTTTTGTGAGGTAGTACGGATTTGCATCGTATGCCGCCTTGTATTCGGCAAGCGCACGCGCCACCGTTTTTTCTTCGGTAACACCCTGCTCCGAAAACGCCCTGAAAATAAGCTGATACGCTCCGTCACCGATATACCGCTTAGTTTCGGAATCCCCCACCTCGGAAAGTCCGTAGTCCTTGAGCGTTTTGTTCAGGTGATGCTTTATCGTCGGAAGCGTATCAAGAAGCGTTCCGTCAAGGTCAAATATACAGTATTTTATCATTTTTCTTATATTTTTACCGCTGTTTTACCTTCGCGGTCTTTGTTTTTTACCATTTTTATATTTTCTCAAGCTTTGCATAGGTTGCCATAAGGCGCTTCGTTTCTCCCGAGTCAAAGCGCACCTCGTAAAGCACGTCGCCGCCCATATCGCGGGAATTAAGTATAGTTCCCGCACCGAAGCTCGGATGCTTTACGCGCGTACCGACCGAGAGCCTTTCAATACCGAAGCCCTGCGCTCCGCTTTTTTTTGGGGCGTAATTTGCAACCTTTGGCGCGCGGGAAAGCTCGGACGTGCCCTTCGCTTCGGTATATCCCGTGCGGTTATACCCCGTCGGTCTGTTATATCCGTTATACGCGCTCTGTCTTGGAGGCTCGCGGCGGGGCATATCGTTTTGTATAAGCTCGCGAGGCACCTCCTCCCTTATAAAGCAGGAAAGCCTTCCGTAAACAGTTCTTCCGTACATCATTCTTTCCTTTGCGTAGGTGATGACAAGCCTTTCCTTCGCTCTCGTTATCGCAACGTAGCAGAGGCGGCGCTCCTCGCACATTTCCGCCTCGTCACCGCGGTTTTGCTCCGAGGGGAAAATTCCGTCCTCCATACCCGCAAGAAATACAACGGGAAATTCAAGTCCCTTTGCCGCGTGAATAGTCATAAGCACCACCGCATCGGCATCATCGTCGTATTTATCGACGTCAGAGATGAGGAATACCTCCTCAAGGAAGCCGATAAGCGTAGGCTCGGCATCGTTTTCCTCCATACGCTGCTCGTACTCCATTGCCGCGGAAACAAGCTCCTCCACGTGCTCTATTTTGGTTTGCCCCTCAAAGCCCTCCGCCTTCAGCATATCGCGGTAGCCCGTGGCATCGAATACGTATTTTATAAGCTCGGACGGTCTTTCCGCCCTTTTCCTTATGTCCTCTATGAGATTTACGAAGCCGCGCAGCTTTTCGGTGCTTTTTGCAAGGACGGTAAACTCCTCCACGCGTTCAAGCACGGAATACATAGAAATACCGTTTATTTGGGCAATCTGTTCCACGGCTTCAACCGTTGCGTTACCTATTTTGCGCTTCGGCTCGTTAATTATGCGCTTAAGACGGAGGTTGTCACCCGTAGATGCAACAACCGAGAGGTAGGCAATCATATCCTTTACCTCTTTTCGGTCGTAGAAGCCCATATCACCGATTATGCGGTAGGGAATACCGCTTTTCGCAAAGGTTGTCTGTAAGCTTCGTCCAAGGGCGTTCACGCGGTACAAAACGGCAAAATCCGAATAGCGGCGCTTTTCCTCTATAACGCCCTTCGTAATACGCTCAATTATGTACCTGCCCTCCGAAAACTGGTCCTCCGCCTCCTTTAAGAGAATGCGCTCACCGTCACCCTTGTCGCACCAAAGGCGCTTTTGGTGACGGGTGGAATTGTTTTTGATAACCGAGTTTGCAGCCGAAAGAATATTGCCCGTCGAGCGGTAGTTTTGCTCAAGGCGCACTACGGTTGCATCCTCGTAGGTCTTGTCGAAATCAAGTATGTTTTCAACGGTTGCACCGCGGAAGCGGTAAATCGATTGGTCATCGTCGCCGACAACCATTATATTTCTCCGACCGTCCGACAAAAGCTTTGTCAGGACGAATTGCGCGTGGTTCGTATCCTGGTACTCGTCAACGAGAACGTAGTGAAATTTCCTTTGATAATAGGCGCGAACGTCCTCGTTTTCCTCCAAAAGCTCCACGGTACGCATTATTATATCGTCAAAGTCAACAGCGTTGTTGCGCTTCATTTTCTCGTCGTAGAGTTTATAAATCGCAGCAAGCTCCCGTCCGCGCGGGTCACCCTCCGTATCCATTTCATCGGGAGCTTGAAGCCTGTCCTTCGCGCGGCTTATGGCGTTAAGCGCCGCCTTTGGAGCGAGGCGCTTTTCATCGATGTTAAGCTCCTTCATACAGTCGGAAACCATACGCTTTTGGTCGTCGGTATCGTAGATTGAAAAGCCCTCGCGATAGCCGAGCCTTTCGCCGTATTTACGCAGTATGCGAAGGCAGATGGAGTGGAAGGTTCCCGCCCAAATAGACTCCGCAAACTGCTTATCCTCAAAGGTTTTGAGAAGTCTTTCCTTGATTTCGCCCGCCGCCTTGTTGGTAAAGGTAAAGGCAAGCACGTTCCAAGGAGGACAGCTTTTCTCAATAAACTGCGGAAGGATTTCTTCTATATCCTCCACCGAAAAGCCGAGCGCGGTACGCAACGCCTCCACGGTATCGGCATCAACCCCATCGGGAACGTTGTCCGAAAAATAGGCGTTTCCATATTTAATAATGAAAGCAATTCGGTTTACAAGCACCGTGGTTTTTCCGCTTCCCGCGCCCGCAAGGACGAGGACAGGTCCCTCGGTGGTGAACACAGCCTTACATTGCTCGGGGTTAAGGCGCGAGCCGTACACCTTGTCAAAAAGTGCGCGCTTTGCCTTCAAAAATTCATTTTTAAGGTCGTTTTGCATATTATCTCCAAAAACGGGTATATCATTGCCGAAATTAAATGCGAAATTGCCATTTTTCGGCAGTTCTGCGGCAATTCGGATTATATTCGTAAAATTTACGCATCTTTTTTTGGACAAACTCCAAAAAATACGATTTTTCTTTTTTCGGACAGCCTCAAACGTCCCCCCTCGCTTTAACAAAATTCCATTATTTAAAGGTCGCTTTTTTCATTTCAAAAAAAGTTTTCCACAAAAACGAATGTTGATAATGTTGAAAACTTCTTGTCGATAAAGCGCGAAATCACGCAGATTTTTTTCTTTTCAACCGAGTTTTCCACAAGTTATCAACATTTACCCCCTGTCTTTTCCACATTCGGGGGATTTTGGAGCAAAAATACACTTTTCCGCAATTTGCCCCCAAATACGCTTCAAGGCGGGCATTCGGGCGTTAAAGAGCTTATCCGCGCTCTGCCCGCATTTTTCTTACGAGAGGGTTCGTAAAAATTACAACAATACACATTGCTCGGTGTGTTTTGTATAGATTTAACAAATTTTTATCGGTAAAATCGGAATTGTTTTGTCGAGCCGTGTTTTTAACCGCCAAAAACGGGAAAAACCGCGTAAATATGCTCACAGAGCGCATTCCTCGGCGAAAAAATTTGTTAATTCTGCGCCCCTTCTCTTTGCCGAGTCGGGGCGGTATATCAGCGCTTCGTCTTTTTCGTATTCGCTTTTTTCGCGGATGCCGAGGTCCTTTCCTTCGCTTGCGACGGCTTTTGGGAGCTTGATTGACCCCTTGGCGGGTATTGCGGGTGAGATGTGCCGCGACCTGCGCCGACCTTTGCGTTGGGTTTGGTGTTGGCGTTAGTGCCGTTGGCTTTGGCGTTGGCTTTAGTTCCGCCTTTCTTTGCGGTATGCGCCTTGCACTCGTTATCCGAGATGCGTGCCGCCTCCCGTCTTATTCTTTCGCTGTCCTCGCCGAAAACTCGGTCAAGCTTCGTTTTCCGTCCGCTTGCGGTTCGTGTGCCCGACGTGCCGCCCCTTGCGACGGTTTTTTTACCGCCCGAGGAGCGAGAGCGCTTTCCTCCCTTATTTTTATCGGGAATATAGCGGGAGCTTTCGCCCTGACCGAAGGCGGGACGGACAAGACATTCGGGGGAATTTCCGATAAGGTCCTCCCTTCCCGCAAGGCGCAGCGCCTCCCTTACCATATTGGCGTTTTCGGGCTTTCTATATTGCAAAAGCGCGCGTTGAAGCTGCTTTTCACGGTAATCGGTGGTAACGTAAACCGACTTTCCCGTCATCGGATGTATTCCCGTATAATACATTACGGTAGAAATCGTGCCCGGGGTGGGATAAAAATCCTGTACCTGCTCGGGGGAATATCCCCATTCCTTCAGCCAAAGCGCCATATTCACCGCGTCATTCATCGTTGTGCCCGGGTGGCTTGACATAAGATACGGCACAAGATATTGCTCGAGTCCCGCCTCCTTGCTCAATTTAAAGAATTTTGCCTTGAATTTTTCAAAGACCTCCACGGGTGGCTTTCCCATCATCATAAGCGCGTTTTGCGAGCAATGCTCAGGCGCGACCTTCAGCTGACCCGACGTGTGTCTTTCAACCAGCTGTCGGAAAAAGGTATCGTCCCCGTCGAGAATGAGATAGTCGAAGCGTATTCCCGAGCGAATGAACACCTTTTTGACGCCCGAAACCGCCTCCACGCGCCGTAGCATCTCCGAATATTCGGTGTGGTCAACCTTCAAATTTTTACACGGGGTGGGGGCAAGACACTTTTTCGAGGGGCAAACTCCGTGCAAGAGCTGCTTTTCACAGGAGGGTGCGCGGAAGTTTGCGGTAGGTCCGCCGACGTCGTTTATGTACCCCTTAAAGTCGGGGAGTGCGGTAATTTTTCTTGCCTCCTCAACCACGCTCTCGATACTGCGCGAGCGCACGGCACGTCCTTGGTGAAAGGCAATGGCGCAGAAGTTACACGCGCCAAAGCAGCCGCGGTTGTGGGTAATTGAAAACTTTACCTCCGTAATCGCGGGGACACCGCCCTCCGCAATATAATCGGGGTGAAAATCGCGGGCGTAGGGGAGCGCGTAAACGCGGTCAAGCTCCTCCCTCTCAAGCGGGGGCATCGGCGGATTTTGCACGAGCATTTTATCCCCGTAGTATTCCACGAGTGCCTTCCCGTTTACGGCGTCGGTGTTTTTATACTGTATCGCGAAGGCGCGGGCATACGCCGCCTTATCCTCCTTCAGCGTATCGTAGTCGCCGAGGTCGATATGCTCGTAATGCACGGCTTCGCCAAGCTTTGCCAAAAATGCCGTCCCGCGCACGTCGCGAATTTTCTTCACGGGCACGCCCCTGTCAAGCAGTCTTGCAATTCGAATGAGTATATTCTCGCCCATTCCGTAGGTAAGAAGGTCGGCGCGGCTGTCAACGAGGATGCTTCGCCTTACCTTATCGTCCCAATAATCGTAGTGCGCGAAGCGGCGCAGCGATGCCTCGAGTCCGCCGATAATAATCGGAACGTCACCGTATGCCTCGCGTATTCTGTTACAGTAAACGATAACCGCGCGGTCGGGTCGTTTTCCCATTTTTCCGCCCGCGGTATAATAGTCGTAGGATCGGCGTTTTTTTGACACGGTATAGTGGGCAACCATCGAATCGATGTTTCCGCTTGTTACGAGGAAGCCAAGACGCGGCCTGCCAAATCTTTTAAAATCCTCCGCGCTTTTATAATCGGGCTGTGAGAGAATGGCAACGCGAAAGCCCTCCGCCTCCAAGACTCGCGAAATTATAGAAACTCCAAAGGACGGGTGATCCACGTAGGCGTCACCCGTTACGTACACGAAATCAACCTCCGACCAGCCGCGCGCCGTTACGTCGGCGGGAGTGATCGGCAAAAACGCACTTCTTTCCATATTTCACCTTATCCTAAATATCCCGAAGTCCGCGCGGGCTTCGGGATGGGATTACTTTCCAATGAGTTCAATAATTTTTTCCGCGTCAAGCGGTGCGTCCGTCTGCGTGCTGTCGGACATATTGCGGAGGGGGGCGACTCCCGCATCTATTTCGGAGTCGCCGACGATGAGGGTGTATTTCGCACCGATTTTGTTCGCGTATTTCATCTGCGCCTTCAGGCTTCGTCCGACGATATCGCACTCCGCGTACATTCCCGCGGCGCGAAGCCTTTCGGTTATACCGACCGCCTTTATCATAGCGCGCTCTCCGAGTGCGGCAATATAGAGATCGGGAGTGGGGGTAGGTATGCTATCAAGACCCAGCGCGCGCATTGCAAGCACGAGCCTTGTAAGTCCCATACCGAAGCCGATGCCCGAAAGCTCGGGTCCTCCGAGGGATTTTACGAGTCCGTCGTATCTTCCGCCGCCGCAGACGGTGGATTGCGCTCCTATTCCCTCCGCAATAAACTCAAACACCGCGCCCGTGTAGTAGTCAAGGCCGCGCACGATAGAGGGGTCAACGACGTAGGCTATACCCATTTCGTCAAGCGCGGCGGTAAGCAGCTTAAATTTAGAGTTGCAGGTATCGCAAAGGTGGTCGAGGGTTTTGGGTGCATCCTTTGCAACCGTAGCGCATTCGGGATTTTTGCAGTCGAGAAGGCGAAGCGGGTTTTTAACCAGCCTGTCCTTACAGGTATCGCAAAGGCAGTCGCGCCTTTGACCAAAATAGCTTACGAGTGCCTCGCGGTATGCGGGTCTGCACTCCTTGCAGCCGATGGAATTGAGATGCAGCTTTACGTTTTTGAGTCCGAGCCTTTTAAGCACCGAGCTTGCAAGCGCAATGGCGGTAGCGTCGGCGGCGGGGCTTTCCGAGCCGAACATTTCGGTTCCGAACTGGAAAAACTCGCGGCTTCGTCCCGCCTGCGGCTTTTCGTGGCGGAAGCAGGACATAATGTAGTAATATTTAAGCGGCATAGGGTCGGAGCATCTTCCGTTTTCAATTATTGCGCGCACGACCGACGCCGTCCCCTCGGGGCGGAGGGATATGGACTTTCCGTCGTCGCCGTCGGCAAAGGTGTACATCTCCTTTTGAACCACGTCGGTGGTGTCACCCACGCCGCGCACGAAAAGCTCCGTGCTTTCAAAGGTAGGCGTGCGAATTTCGCCGTAGCCGTATTTTTCCGCCTCCTCGCGCATAACGCTCTCGATATATCTGAAAAGAGGGGTTTCGTTTGGAAGAATATCCATCGTTCCTTTAATTCTCTGTATCATTTTCAATCTCCTTGTGTCCAGCTTCAAGCAAAAGATTTATACGCTCGTTGTCACCGAGCCAATAAAGCATTCCGATAACCGCCTCAAAGCCCGTGGCGCATCTGTAATCCGCGTGGGAGGCGCGCTTTGGCTTCGAAAGGTGGGAGGAATTGTAGGCGCGGCGGTAAACGTCGCGCTCGTCGTCAAGCAGCATCGGCTCGACGGTGCGGTACATTCTCGCCTGTGCCTCGGCGGTCACGTAGGCAAGCGAGGCGCGGTTAAGGTCGCCCGATTTTGAAATCCCGCGGGCAACGAGGGTGCGCCTTACGTAAAGAGAGTGGCAGGCATCGCCAAGATATGCTAAAGCAAGAACCGAGGGCAAATCGGCTCCCTTGGTTTTTTCGTGCATCAAGCATCCCTCTCTTTTCTCTCGTATTTCTTCATTATTTCAAGAATTTCATCCTCAAGGACGGATATTCGGTCGGCAATGGCGGCAAGGTCGTCGCCGATGACGTCCATCATTCTCGTCCAGGCATCAACGTATCCGACACGGTTAAAGTACGCCTCCGCGAAGGAGGTACAGCTTACGTCGCCGTTGGCGGCATTTTCCTCTATTGCATCGAGCATTCGCCCAAACGCATCCATATAGTCGGTTCTGTCAAGGTCAAGATAGCTTCCGAGATCCCCGCCCGACTCAAATTCAATAGCAAAGGCGGCAACTCCCTTCTCCTTTTCAACGCTGATGAGGAACTGATTTCCGTAGCCGTTGGTATTCCAGCCGACAACTCCAGGGCGCATAATTTCGCCCTCTGTCTGCTTGTCTATAAGAGGAAATGCGCCGTCACCGAAATGCGAGGCGAATTTCACACCGTAGTCGGAAAGCACGGAATCGTATTCCACGGAATAGGTCACGCGGTCGAAGATAACCGTATCGGGAAGCTCCAGACCGAGCGAGAGAAGCTCGTCCTTCATCCTCGAAAGATAGTCGGAGAGTGCGGCGGTATCAACCCCCTCCGAAGCAGGAACACCCTCCCAGAATATCGCAATGCTCCAGCCCGCGCCGATAAGCTCGTGAAGCTGCTCCGCCGTTATTTTCCCCTCGCTGCCCGGCATTTGCTCGGGACGCAGGGCGAGAATTGCGGAAAGATGCTCTCTTTCGGCAACAAGCGGATAAACCTGCTCGTACAGGCGCGCATTCATATCGAGAAATACGATAGAGGTATTCGCTCCGCACGGCGCTTCTCCCATATATTCGTTAATCATACCGTAGCGCTGCTTTTCAAGCTCGCTCATTTCAAGAATAATCGGCGCCGCCTCGTCGCGATATTTAACGTCGCGCCCTTCGTTAACGGCATTCATAATACCGACGTAGGCAAAAATGCCGATAACCGCCGCAGCCATAACGGATATGAGGATTATTACAAGACGCTTTTTTCCAAGTATCATCCTACTGCTCCTTAAAAAATTCGCAAAAGTACACAATTATACATTATCTATTATAAGACAGCGGGAGCAAAAAGTCAAGTGATTTTGCGCATCGCGCGAATTATTGTGCATATTTTTTCGCGCATATAAACAATTAGTAAAATATTACGCAAAGCACTTGATTTGTTTTGGGAAGGTGTGATATAATATCCGTGTATATGCCAAAGAGGTTTGAAATATGGACTACGAATATATAAAGGAAAACCGCGCACGGCTTTTGTCCGAGATACGCGCCGCCGCGGGCGGAAGGGATATAACCCTCGTTTGCGTGACGAAGGGCGGGACGGACGAGGAGCTTTTGGCTCTTGCCGCACTCGGGGTAACCGATATAGGTGAAAACCGTCCGCAGGAGCTTCGGCGCCGCGCCGACCTTATGCGAGATGCGGGCTACACCCCGCGGCTTCACGAAATCGGAAGCCTTCAAAGAGGAAACGTAAAGTACATAATCGACGACGTTTCGCTCATACACTCGGTTGACTCGCTCGCGCTCGGCGAGCAGATAAGCAGACTCGCTCTTGCAAGGGGGCACAAAGTGCCCGTGCTTGTCGAGGTGAACTCGGCAAGGGAGGAGCAAAAGGGCGGAGCCTTGCCCGAGGAGGCGGAGGCGCTTGTGCGGGAGCTTTCGCGGCTCGGCGGAATTTCTGTATGCGGTCTTATGACTATGGGTCCGCGGGTAGAAAATGCCGAGGAGCTTCGTCCGTATTTCAGGCTGACAAAGACCCTTTTCGACAGGCTTCGGGACGCGGGAGCGTTCGAGGGCGAGGGCATTCTCTCCATGGGAATGTCGGACAGCTTTGCCGTGGCAATAGAGGAGGGCGCGACGCTCGTTCGCGTCGGCACAAGACTTTTTGAAAAATGAAAGGAGTAAATAGATATGTTTGACAAGCTTAAGGAAAAATTTGCAAAGCGCGAGGAGGAAAACGAAATGGTTTTCAAGCCTCTTGACGAAAGCACCAAGGAGGAGACAGCTCCCGCAGCACCCTCCGAGCCGACAGCCGCACCCGAGGGTGACACACACGCACCGAGCGTAGAGCTTAAGGTTCTCCGTCCCGAAACCTACGAGGAGGTAAGCGTTGCGGCGGATAACCTCATTGCGGGCTGCACGGTGGTTCTCAATATGGAGGTGCTTGACAAGCCCACGATGCTTCGTATGCTCGATTTCCTCAACGGAGTTGCATACTGCCTCGACGGTGAAATCAAGCGCGTTGCTCCCACGACCTTTATTATAACTCCGCACGGCGACGTGGATATTTCGGATATGTAATTTCGAGGGCGCATTGCCCCCTTCGTGTATTTCGATATGTTAAGGAATTTGTTGTGGAATACTTTTTTTATGTCTTTGCAAGAGTTGTGAGCATCGGGCTTTCCGCCCTTTCGCTTGCGATGGTTCTCCGAGTGATTTTGCAGTTTTTTGCCTCGGAGGATAACAAATTCGTTATTTTTTGTTATGCGGTAACCGAGCCGTTTATCATTCCCATACGGGTTATTATGGAAAAATTGAACATAGGTCAAAGCTCTCCGATTGATATACCGTTTTTCATTGCGTATATTATCATTATGCTTTTGCAGATGCTTTTACCGATTGTATAGCGGAGGTGCGGCTTGGATTTAAAAAAGCTTTTTATTAAGAAAAAACCGATGGACTACGCCGTTTGGGGTTGTATAATCGCGGGGGGCGTTTTTCTTGACCAGCTTACGAAGTGGCTGGCGGTAAAATACCTTCTTCCCCTCGGTTATTCCGTACCGATTATCGACGGAGTGCTGCAGCTTACCTACGTTGAAAACACGGGCGCTGCCTTCGGCTCGCTAAAGGATGCTCCCTGGGTATTCAATTCGGTGTCGGTGATAGCGATAATTGCTATCCTCGGCTATCTTTTCCTCGGCAGAGGGACATCGCGGCTTCAGGAAATCGCGCTTGCGATGATTGCCTCGGGCGGTATCGGAAATATGATCGACCGCACGGCATTGCACTACGTTATAGATTTTATTGATTTTTGTTTGATTGATTTCGCGGTATTTAACGGCGCGGACTCCTTCGTTTGCGTTGGGGCGGGGCTTTTGATTTTGAGCCTTGTTCTCGATATAATCAAGGAAAGCAAGGGCGAAAGGGAGAAAAAGCGCGCACCTTCCGACGAAAAGAATACGGGGGACGGCGAATAATGCAGTTTACCGTTGACAAAAGCGACGGGGGTATGCGGCTTGACGCCTACGTTGCCGCCGTGTGTGAAATTTCGCGCAGCAGTGCAGCAAGGCTTATAGAGGGTGGTGAGGTCACCGTCGGCGGAAGGGCCGTTGCCAAAAAATACCTGCTGAAGGCGGGGGAGCTTGTCGAGGTGACGCTTCCCGAGCCGGAGGCTTACGAGGCGGTGGCGGAGGATATTCCGCTTGATATTATTTACGAGGACGGCGACATTATCGTTATAAACAAGCCGAAGGGGATGGTTGTTCATCCCGCCCCGGGAAATTACACGGGCACGCTTGTAAACGCGCTTCTTTACCATTGCCGCGACAGTCTTTCGGGCATCGGCGGGGTAATGCGCCCGGGAATCGTGCATCGCATAGACAAGGACACGACGGGGCTTCTCGTCGTGGCGAAAAACGATATGGCTCACGCGGCGCTTTCGGAGGAGCTTTCCTACCACGGTATTGAGCGAGAGTATCACGCGCTTTGCCGCGGGGGATTTAAAAGTGATGCGGGCACGGTCGATTTGCCTATCGGCAGGCATCCCGTTGACAGAAAGAAAATGGCGGTGCTTGTCGATGACGCAAGCGCAAGGAATGCCGTTACGCATTACGAGGTTATCGAGGGCTTTTCGGACGTAAGCTATTTAAAGCTTCGTCTTGAAACGGGAAGAACGCATCAAATCCGCGTTCATATGGCGCATCTTGGACACGCGCTCCTCGGTGACGAGGTGTATGCTTCGGGCAAAATACGCTTTGAAAAGCAACACGCCCCCCTGCTTAACGGGCAGGCGCTTCACGCAAAGCGGCTCTCGCTTACCCATCCGAGGACGGGGGAGCGAATGACCTTTGAGTGCGATTTGCCCCAAGAATTTCAGCGATTGCTTGAAATTCTACGAAACAGATTAGATTGATTTTACAAATCATTATTTACATAACGAGAGGTTTTCTATGGTAAAGTTTAAGATTGTATCCTCGCTTGAAAAGCCGTTTTGGGATATGACTCCCGAGCAGTTCCCCACCCTTTCCCGCATATCCGCACTTCGCGGAGAGCGCGTTTCCTTCCAGGTGCTTACGCACTCCGACACGCTTTCAAACGGCTGGCTTCCCCGTTCGCTGCTTACCCCCACCGCAAAGGGCGCGCTTGCGGACTTCGTTGAATACCGTACGGTAAACAACGTACCCGTTGACCTTCCCGTCAATTACGCACTTTACGACGACCAGTACCTTCGCACCACGCCCGGTCTTTACCCCGACCGTCTTCAGCCGCTTACCTACGGAGGCAAGGTTTTTTACAGAATGAACTACCTTTTCGCCGTTTGGGTTGACGTTACAATTCCAAAGGATACCGATATTAAGGGCGAAACGACTCTTACCCTTACCTTTGCAAACGAGGGCGAAAGCTATACCGTTTCGATTGTTATCGACGTTATTCCGGCCGAGCTTCCCGAACAGACGCTTATGCTTACGCAGTGGTTTCATTGCGACTGCCTTGCACAGTATTACCGCGTTCCCGTTTGGAGCGAGGAGCATTGGAGAATAGTTGAAAACTTCGCACGGGTGGCATATAAGAACGGAATTAATATGCTTTTGACCCCGACCTTTACTCCCCCGCTCGACACCGAGATTGGCGGCGAAAGACTCACCACACAGCTTGTCGGCGTAACCGTTGAAAACGGAAAATACAGCTTTGATTTCTCGCTCGTTGACCGTTGGGTTGAAATGTGCGACAGAATTGGAATTAAATATTTCGAGATTGCACACCTCTTTACGCAGTGGGGTGCAAAGCACGCGCCGAAGGTTATGGCTACCGTCAACGGCGAATATAAGCGCATTTTCGGTTGGGAAACCGAGGCAACGGGAGAGGAATACAGCACCTTTTTGCGTCAGTTCATTCCCGCGTTTATCGAGCATATGAAGAAAAACGGCAACGATAAGCGTTGCTTCTTCCACATTTCCGACGAGCCGCAGCTCGAGCAGCTTGAATCTTACAAGGCGGCAAAGGCTGTTGTTGCAGATATGCTTGAGGGTTATACGATTATGGACGCGCTCTCTAACTACGAGTTTTACGAGCAGGGGCTTGTCAAAACGCCCATTCCCGCAAATAATCACATCAAGCCGTTTATTGAAAACAAGGTTGAAAACCTTTGGACCTATTATTGCTGCGGTCAATGTATAAAGGTTTCAAACCGTTTGATTGCTATGCCCGCTTGGAGAAACCGCTCCATCGGTATGCAAATGTTCAAGTATGATATTGTCGGCTTCCTTCAATGGGGATACAACTTCTACAATAACTTTTATTCAATAGATGCGGTTAACCCCTATGCGGATTCAAACGGCGAATATTGGGTGCCCGCGGGTGATACATACTCGGTTTATCCCGGCGAGGACGGAAACGCCCTTGAGTCGACGAGAATTCTCGTATTCCACGAGGGTCTTCAGGATATTTCGGCAATGAAGCTTTGCGCTTCCCTTTACAGCAAGGAGGAGGTTGTCAAGGCTATTGAGGATATCCTCGGCGAGGAGCTTACCTTTGATAGATGCGCCTACACGTCGCAGGAGATGCTCTGTATTCGCGAAAAGATTAACGCGATGATAAAGGCAAGGGTTTAATACTTACACGCAAAACGGATTTACGGGCGGATTTTCTCCGCCCGTTTTTTGTCGGAGGGCTTTAAGCGTTACACACCGCGAGCCGTCTTTAAGCCGCGAAATACGGAAAAATTTGTATTTTTGCGAATGAAAAAAGCGCCCAAAAAATATTTTAATTTTTTTCAAAAAAGGTATTGACAAACCGAAGGCTTTAGTGTATAATAATCAAGCACGAAAGACACGGCTCGTTGGACAAGCGGCTAAGACATCAGCCACTC
>JAFXHU010000003.1 GCA_017533565.1 Clostridia bacterium | reverse complement strand
TCAGACCGGTGTTGGCAAGCTGATGGGTATGGCCTGCAAGGATGGCCGTGCGAACAACAGCCACCTTCACATCGGCATCTGCGGCGAGCACGGCGGCGACCCCACATCCGTAGAGTTCTGCCACAAGATCGGCCTTTCCTACGTATCCTGCTCTCCCTTCAGAGTTCCCATCGCAAGACTTGCTGCTGCACAGGCTGCTTTGTCCAACTAATAAATCTTTCACTTGTGATATAATTCGCAAGTCGCAAAAAGGATGCTTCGGCATCCTTTTTTGTCTTCGGCTAAACGCCTCGAACTTGCAGCAGCACAGGCGGCGCTTTCCGAGAAGTAATATACAAAACACAAAAAGGCGGATGCTTCGGCATCCGTCTTGCTTTTTTGAGAGCGCGTATTTCGGGTGGCACTTTTAAAACAACTAATCCTTCCTGCTGCCGGAGGCGTGAGAAAAGCCCTCGGCAATTTGTCGAGGGCTTTTTGTTGACTTTTGGTTTGTAGTGAGATATAATTGTATTTAGAATATACTTATAGTTAAAATCTATTATAGTTAGAGTTTGATTTTAGGCAGTATTTGATTAAATTACACTATTTATTCAAATACAAACTAGGGCGAGGTAAGAGGCTTGAGTGGGAGGTTACGATGGGACTGACGGCGGATTTTGAGATTATAGACGGCGTTTTGGTGAAATATCACGGCAATGACAGTGATGTTATAATTCCCGAGGGAGTTTGCGAGATTGGCGAATTTGCCTTTCAAGAAAACACGAATATTTGCAGCGTGGTTATAGGTGATGGCGTTACCTCTATCGGTTTGCTTGCATTTCACGGTTGCAAGCGCCTTTCAAGCTTGGTTATCGGCAACAATGTCGAGTGGATTGACGGTAGCGCGTTTTACGGCTGCGACAGTCTTTCGTATAACGAACACGGCAATTCCCTTTATCTTGGAAATGCGAAAAATCCGTATCTCGTTTTAGCGAAGGCAAAGGACAGGGAGATTACCTCCTGTACCATTCATAGCGACACGAGAATTATTCACGAATACGCATTTTTCCAGTGCAAGGCCATAACGGAGGTTAAAATCCCCGACGGGGTAACAATTATCGGAAACTCTGCATTTTTTAACTGCACAAGCCTTGTGAATATAGAATTTTCGGACAGTGTTGAATATATCGGCGTGGAGGCATTCAGCTGTTGCTCCTCCCTTTCGTCCATAAAAATTCCGAGCGGGGTTGAATATGTTGAAAGGGCGGCGCTTGGCCTTTGCAAAAATCTTACCAGCTTGGAAATTTCAGAGGGTGTTACGACAATCGGAGAGGGGGCGTTTTACTATTGCAAGCGCCTTTCCCACGTGGAAATTCCAAGCAGCGTTACCGAGATTGAGGAGGATGCCTTTTACGGCTGCGACAATCTTTTAAGCGCGAGGATTCCCGAAAGCGTAAAGATATTTGGCGATGCCGCATTTGGACAATGCAATCAGCTTGTTATATATGGCAGAGCGGGCAGTGCCGCAGAAAAGTATGCAACCGAAAACGAAATAGAGTTCAGGGCGGTTGAATAAAGCGCGTAAAAAAGCACCGAGCGAGAGGCTCGGTGCTTTTTGTTTTATGGTTTTTTATGGATTTTTGTGCTTAATCAGGCGTTTGCGACCTCGATTTCGGTTATTTCCTGCTCGCCGACGATGGCGAGAAGCTCCTCCTTCGTGGCGTCGGGGTCGAGGGTTGAGTAGCGCACGTGCAATACGTCGCCCGCGCGGATGGATTTTCCGCCGTGGCCGTCAACCTCCACTCTGTCGCAGGTGGAAAATTTAACCGAAAGAACGAAAAGGTTATTCGGCCAGAAGATGTCGCGTATCTGCTTTCCTACGGCAAAGGAGCCGGGGGCGACGGTAACGAATGCCTCCGCAATATGGGCGGTTTTACCGCGGTGGAGTGCCTCCGCGCGGTTTTCCACAACTACGTCGGATATCGATTGCGCTCCGAAAAATTCGGTTATCACGTAGGAAACGACGGCAACGACGATAATATAGACCGCGTTTTCAAATGAGGAAAGCGCTTCAATAGCAAAAACAATCGAGGTAAGCGGCATTTTGAGCATAGCCGAGATGCAGGCGGTAATGCCAAGGACGAGTATAACGGTTGCATACTCCTCGCCGATTCCGAAAACGTCAACGAAAAGTCCGCTTACAGCCGAGGCAATGAGCGCTCCGAGCGCCAAAATAGGCACGAAAAGTCCGCCCGTTACGCCCGAGGTATTTGCAAAAAGCGTCAAGCTTGCGCGCACGAGCAGGACAAGCAGAATAAACCAAATCGCGGGGTTATCCTCAAAAAGCGAGAGTATAAGGTGGTGTCCCGTCGAGATAAAGGACTCCGAGGCAAGCCCGAGTGCCACGGTAATCAGGAAAACGGCAAAGATTGCCGCGACGTCACCGAAGCGCCCCGCCCTTTCCTTTACAAAGCCGACGAGCCTTCGGATTATGCGGTAATAGCGCAGGAAAAGGACGGCAAATATACCGATAATAGCACCGATTACGATAGGCAGCCAGATGTCGCGCGGAGCGAGGGTCAAAAGCGAAAGACTTGGGAAAAGGCTCGTGCTTATCGGCAGGAAGCGCGCAAGGAGGCTTGCCGTAAGCTCCGCAAACATAACGGAGGTAGCCGAAACCGTAATTATCATCGGAGAGATACGCTGGTGCGCCTCCTCCACGGCAAAAAGAATGCCCGAAATTGGCGCTCCCGTTGCAACCGAAAAGCCCGCGCACGCGCCGCCCGTCATAGAGTAGCGCTCCCACGCCCAGTATTTTTTCCGCGCGAGGGTGCGCACACAGCCCTTTCCGACCGCAGTGCCCATTTGCACCGACGGTCCTTCGTTACCGAGGGGGACGCCGACAAAGAAGCTTGCAAGCGACATCGTGAAAATGCCGACGAGGTTTTTCCAGCTGCTCATCGGGAGTATGCCGCGAAGCACACCGATTGAGGTGGGTATTCCTCCGCCGCCAAGGTTTGGCACTTTACGGTAAATAAAGGCAAACAGCCACGCCAAAATAAGAAGCGCAGGAATAACCGCAAAAAGCCACACGGGTGCGGTGCGAAGCTTTGAATAAAGCTCGCCCGACAGCTCGATAACCTCGCCCGCGGCAAGCTTGTATATTGAGATTACGACGGCGGTTGCGACTCCCGTAATAGAGCCGAAAACAAACGACGGAATCAAAAGGTTTACAAAATAATTGCGAAAGCGTTTTTTCATATTATCCTCTTTATTTTTCTTACGACAATTATAGCACACCTCGCCGATTTGTGCAAGAGGGAAATTAAACGGCGGTATATAACAAATATGCGAGGGATAATAGTATGAAATTTGCCGCGATTTAGTCAAAAAGGCGGTCGGGACAGCAAAAAGCACCGAGAGATTTCTCGGTGCTTTTTTATTTAAATGTAAACTATGCTTTGCATTTTGGTTGCAAAATCAATCTGACAGTAGTCTGTAATTTCGATTTAACAAAACGCGGCACAGCTCTCCCTCGTCGGTTATTCTTGTATCGGTTGCAATTCCGCCAAGCCCAACGGTTCCCGAATTATGGCTGTCCGCCCCCGAGGTTAAAATAAGGTGCGGATGCTCCGATGCAAAGGCATTTGCTCTTGCATTATAATCGGGGTGATTTGCGTAATTGTACACCTCTATTCCGTCAAGCAGCTCCACGGGCATTGGCGTTGGATCGGGTACGGGAGTCAGAACTCTGTACGGGTGCGCCTGTACAACAACAACACCGAGCCCGTGCATTATCCTATACCATTCCTCCGTGCCGCTTTCCCGAAGCTCGGGATGCTCGTAAAGCATTTGCGGGGTCAAGCCGTAACAGAGTATTTCACTGAAGCTGCCTACTCCCTCCTCTATTCCGAAAAGAATGTTCAGACCGTATTTTTCGCCCTCCGCTTTGCACTCCAGATAATCGCGCTCGTAGGCGGCGACAAAATCCTCCCAGGGAAGCTCGCGGCTTATCCCCGTGTTGCCGTGGAAAAAATGATTTGTAAGCACGCATCCGGCATATCCCGCATCGTAAAGTGCCTTTGCAAGCTCCTTTGGCGTGGTTTGCGCGCATTTGCTTGTGGGGGCGGTGTGCGTGTGCATTTGATATTTGTACATTGAATAACTCCCGATTTAGCTATTTGTCGCGAGGAAGCGACCGTCCGTTTAGATTACGTAGCTTTCGTCGTTTACGGTGCGGACGTGGGGGCAGGTAACGGTGGCACGGTAGGTCGGTGCGACAAAGCGGACGGCGTTTTTGATTATAAGCTGTACGCTTTCGTTATAAAAGGTTGGGAAGGTTTCGTGTCCCGGCTGGAAATAGAATATTTTGCCATTGCCGCGCTCGTAAAGGACGCCCGAGCGAAAAACCTCGCCGCCCGAATAGTTACCGATAAGCAGGACCTTGTCGGGGTTGGGAATAACAAACGGCTCGCCGTAGGTTTCCTCGCCCGAAAGGCGGAAGAAGCGGTCAATCCCTCTCGTAATCGGGTGGGCGGGGTCGATAACCCAGAGGATTTCGGAGTCGCCCGACTCTCGCCAGGTGAGGTTACAGGACGTACCCATAAGTGCCTTAAACGGCTTTGAATGGTGGGCGGAGTGCAGGAATATCGCTCCCATTCCGTCAAGCACCGCATCGCGCACGAGATTTGCTACCTCGTCCGGCACGTCACCGTGCTTCATATGTCCCCACCAGATAAGGACGTCGGTTTCGTCAAGCACCTCCTTCGTAATTCCGCAGCTTTCCATACCGAGATGGGCACAGCGGACGGTTATATCCTCCTCCTTACCGAGGAAATCGGCAATTGCCGCGTGAATGCCGTCGGGGTAAATGCTCCTGACCTGCTCCTCGGTTTTTTCGTGGTAAAATTCATTCCATACAAGTACTCTTATCATAGAAATACTCCTTTTTGTTTTCAATGCTTATTTATTGTATCAAACCGAAACGGAATTTGCAAGACGTTTTGCGGTAAAAGCTTCGTTATTCTCCAAACTCCCGTCCGTTTACCAAAAAATCAATAGAAACACCAAAGTAGCTTGACATTTTTCGAAGCATTTCAACGTCGGGACTCCGCTTTCCGTTTTCGTAGTGAGAGAGTGCTTCCCTGCTTAAATTAAGGTCAAGCGCAACCTTTAACTGGCTGTATTTTTTCTGCTTTCTTATTATTTTAAGTCCGACAAGACCGTCAAAGGTTTTCATACTTTCCCCCTTTTTTACAAAATCTCTTGACTTTATTGTAACAAAATGTTACACTAAATATGTTACAATTTGTAACAAAACAAATTTTGGAGGCGAAATATGAAAAATTCGGAAAAGGGCAAGTGGGGCGGTCTTGTTGCCGGGGCAATTGCGGGAGCAAAAATCGGCTCCGGTATCGGTATTGCAATGGGTCCGCTTGGTGCAATTGCGGGAACTATTCCCTGTGCGCTTGTGGGCGCCGCACTCGGCGCGCTTGGCGGCGACAAAATAGGAAGTAAGTTTGATAAAAAAGACGACGAGGAGCGAAAATAAGGAGTATTTATGGAGATAGTTTATATAATTCTTCTTGTCGTTTTGGTTGTTTGGGTAGTTGACACCGTTCAATCAGGCAACAAATTTCGCGATTCGTCAAGAATGATTACGGTTGGAATGACCGTTGACGAGGTAACAAGCATTATGGGCGCACCAAGCTTTCAAAAAAATCACGAAAACGGAAGCTTTGAGTTTGTATACGAAAAAAGCGAGTGGAAGGGCTACTTTCGCGGCGGCACAGCCGTCAGACGTATGGAAATTGTCTTTTCGTCGGAGGGTATCGTGATTTCCGTCGGCAGAAATGCAAATTGCGATAAATCGGGGTGGTAAAATGGAAAAAGAAAAACCGAATTTTAAAGACCCGCAAACCTTAATTTCCTTAATAATTGTTTGCATTGTCTTTGCAGGTATTCTCGTGGGTCTATTATCACATATATTCGTGGCGCAGCGCTTGAAATTAAATATTTACGTGAAGTCAACGTTAGCTTATGACAGTTTCGGTGTCGCTAAATCAATTAAATCAATATCGATTTCATCCGACCCAACCGTCGGTCTTGGCTACTGTAATGATGACAGAGAGCTTTGCTTTTGCATTTACGGGGTTGATGAGGGCGAGAGGTCATATGTCAAATACACAGCAAGCGGAGCCTTCAGCGGAAGCCACAAGCTGAAAATAAAATCGGAAATTGTTTGCAAAAGAAGTGAGCTTAAAAAAGGAGGAACGGTTTCAGGTTTTTCAAAAATATACGTTGACGGTCTATCTTCTCGAAGCGGTTATTATGAATTCAGCATACGTATCAGCGAGGTAAATTCCGGCGCACCGAGATTAAATATAAAAACGACTTATAAGAGCACCACAGGATACTTAACGAATTATACCGACGAATCTATCGAGATTATGATATCGGCGCATTTTTATGATTTATTCAATGCTTTTCAAGACTATATTCGAGCAAACGATTTATCAAATATTTACCGAGGATAATTCAAAAATGCACCTTTTGGGTGCATTTTTTTATTGCATAAGTGATTTTTTTATGTTACAATAGAGATGCAAATTAAAAAACGCCCTTTCAGGAGGCTCTTTATGGAGTTACGGTTTGATTTTGGCACAAGGCTTGGAAAAATAAAGCCGATGCACGGCGTGGGTCAGCCTCCGCTTTGTGGATTGAGTGACGAGCTTTTTCACTATCTTAAGGAGGCGGGTATTCCCTTCTCCCGTCTTCACGACGTCGGTGGACCCTTCGGCGGCAATATGTTCGTCGATATTCACAACGTTTTCAGGGATTTTGACGCGGACGTAGAGGACGAGGCCTCCTACGATTTCGGCTTTACCGATATTTTGATTGAGGCACTTTACAAAAACGGTGTAGAGCCGATTTACCGCCTCGGCGAAACGATTGAGAATTATCACAACGTGCGGGCGTATCGCATTTTCCCGCCGCGCGACCCGATGAAATGGGCGAAAATTTGCGAGCATATTATACTTCATTACAATCACGGATGGGCAAACGGATTTCATTACGGCATCAAATACTGGGAGATTTGGAACGAGCCTGAAAACGGCATCGACGACAGCCAAAACCAGATGTGGCACGGCACGCCCGAGCAGTTTTACGAGCTTTACGACGTGAGTGCAAGCTACCTTAAAAATCGGTTTGGCGACGAGATACGGGTGGGCGGCTACGCAAGCTGTGGCTTCAGATACGTAGTTTCAAACCCGCGCGCCTTTGGCGTCGATGCCGACGGGTCGGACGACAGCGACTATTCAAACGAGAGAAGCAAGAACTTTTTGGACTTTTTCGAGGGATTTTTCGCTTATATAAAGGAGCATAACTCGCCGCTTGATTTCTTTTCCTGGCACACGTATCTTTCAACCGAAAACGCCTTGATAGCATACAAATATCTTGAAAGACGGCTTTCGGAGCTTGGATACGGGGACGTGGAGCTTCACCTCAACGAATGGAACAACGTTTGCGAGGACAGGGGCGACCCCACCGTAGCAACCGATATATCCGTAAGGGAAAGAGGCACGGGCACTGCCGCGGCAAAGGCACTTGCGATGATGTGCGCGATGCAGGGGACGAAAAACGAGCTTCTTTGCTTTTACGATGCGGGAATCGGTATTTCCCGTTATCGCGGAATGTTCGACCCGAAAACGCGCGAGCCGGAGCCTCTTTATTACGCATTCGCCGCCTTTAACGAGCTTTACAAGATAGGCACGGAGGCAAAATGCGAGGGGGCGTGTCAAGAAATCTACGCTCTCGCGGCAAGTGACGGTAAAAAAATGGCGGCGGTAATTGCAAACCCCTCCGCGGAGGACAAGGAGATTTTCACAAACCTTTCGCCCGAGCTTTCTGCGTTTGCCGTTGACAATACGAAGCAGCTTTCGCGGGTGGAGGCGGACAATTCGCATTTCGTTATCCCCGCGGGCAGCATACTGCTTTTCACTACCGAATAAAACGGAGGAAATTATGAAAAGGCTTTTTGCATTCATTTTGGTTATAGGTATTCTTTCCTCGCTTCTCGTTTCCTGTAAGAAGGAGGAGGCGCCCGCCGAGGCGTATATAAACGGCGTACACCTTTCACAATACGTGATAGTTTACGACGCGGACGGTCTTGATTACGATAAGCGTGCGGCGGAATACATAAGGGCGTCAGTAAAGGCACGCACACGCATCGAGCTTACGATTGCGGACGACAGCACCGCACCCGCGGCACACGAGATTGTCGTAGGCGACACCGACCGAGCAATTTCGGAAAAGCTTGACGCGGAGTGCGAGGGGCTTGAATACACAATACTTGCCGACAGTGGACATATTGCTTTGGAGGGCGATTATTTCATAATCGCGGCGGCGGCTTACTTCTTCGTTGACAGCTACGTGCCAAACGGCGACGGGCAGACAACCGTCCCCGAGGAAATCAAAATCCACGAGCCTATCGTAAGAGAAGCAAAGAATTTTATCGTTATGATTGGCGACGGAATGGGAGTAAATCAGACGAAAATTTTTGACTATACCGACGCGGAGGTGGAATACAGCGACGGAGAGGATATATTCTACGGCTATCTGCTTCCCTATTCGGGCTTTTCGCGGACACGGTCGCTTTCGGGTGTGACAGACAGCGCGGCGGGCGGCACGGCGCTTTCAACTGGATACAAAACTCTTAACGAATATATCGGAAGGGACAAGGACGGCAACGATTTACAGTCGATAACCGAGCTTGCGGCTTCGCTTGGAAAGGCGACGGCGGTTATGTCAACCGAAGCAAACACGGGTGCGACGCCCGCATCCTTTTCCGCGCACGCCCTTGACAGAGATTCAAGCGGAGTTATCTCGCAAAGTCAGCTTGTTACGATGCAGACCTACGGCACGGTTATAGATTGCGGCTTTGATTACTACACTGCGGCGAGAATGACGGGTACAATCGAGAAGCATTTTAACGATACCCTCGCAAAGGTAAGCGCGGATGCGGACGGATTTTTTATGATGTACGAGGAGGCGCATATCGACAAGCACTGTCACAATAACGAGCTTGACAAAACCTACCGGGCGGTGGTAAGGTTTAACCAGATAATCGGCAGAGTGATGGAATTTGCCTTTTACAATCCCGAAACCTTCGTGCTTATAACGGCGGACCACGAAACCGGCGACCTTTACGAGGAGGACGGAGAGCTTAAATACCACCACGACGATCACACGGCAAACGACGTCCCCGTATTCGCATACGGTATGGGCGCGGAGCTTTTCGACGGGATAACGGTTGAAAACATTCAAATCGCGCACACCCTCGCAAGCTTTATGGGAGTTTACGATTTTGGCGACCAGAGCGAGTTTTCCTATCTTGGAAAGGAATAATTTTCACAGCTTATATAGCAAACGCCCACGGCAGATTGCCGTGGGCGCGGTTTTTTATAGCGGCGGTTAGATGACGCCTTTTTTGATGATTATATTGGCATAGATGGCGGTTTCGCCCGTTGCGATAACGGCGTATGCCTCCTTTGCCCTATCGTAAAAGGCAAATCGGGAAACCGTCCCCGTGCGGAGGTTGTCGTCCTTTTTCCCTGCTATTGCATAGTAGTCCGCCCATATTTCGGGAGTAGGATCGCCGTTTACGGTTTGCATCAGGATAAAATTTTCATCCACATAGGTATCAAGCGGTATCAAATCAAGAATGGCATCAAGCAATTCCCTGCCGCCGATGCCGTCGGCGCGAACCACCCTTTTTCCAAGGGCTTCGGACGGAAAGTTGGCATCGGCGATAACAATCTCGTCACCGTGACCCATCTCCGCCAAAATTTTAAGCAAATTGGGGGAGATAAGAGGGGATATTCCTTTTAGCATAATGTAACCCTTTCTTTACATTTGTTATTATTTACAGGGGGGCGTGTTAAATTAACCGACGAGGTCACAAAACTCGTCTATGCGGTCGGAGATGCTACGGAGTCCCGAGCGCCAAAATTCGGGGTCGGTAAGGTCAACTCCCGCGATAAGGGCGCATTCCTCCACGTCGGTGACGCTCGTTGCGCGAAGCATTGCCTTATAGGTATCGACGAATGCCGCGCCCTCCGCTTTGTATTTAGCGTAAAGTCCGCGTGCAAAAAGTCCGCCGAAGGCGTAGGGGTAGTTATAGAAGGAGAGTCCGCCCGAATAGTAGTGACCCTTGCAAAGCCACATATAGGGGTGCAGGCAATCCGCGTCAAGACCGTCACCGTATGCAGCCCTTTGTGCGGTGAGCATAAGCTCGCACATTCTGTCGGGGGAGAGAACCTCGGTCGGGCGGTTTTCAAAGACGGACGCCTCGAAAAGGAAGCGGGAGTAGATGTCGCAGATAATCTGGCAGGCATCCATAAGCTGGCTTTCTATAAGCGCGATTTTTTCCTCCTTATCGGTTGCTCTTGCGATAGCCGTTTCCATAACGAGAACCTCGTTAAAGGTAGAAGCGGTTTCGGCAACGGGCATAGAATAGCTTTGGTTGATTACCGAGTGGGCAAACACCTGCTTATCGTGGAAGGCGTGTCCAAGCTCGTGCGCGAGGGTGACGACGTCGCTGAAGGAGCCGTCAAAATTGGTAAGCACACGGCTTTGCTTTGCACTCGGGACTCCGCAATCGAATGCGCCGCCGACCTTTCCCTCGCGCGGGAAAAAGTCAATCCACCTGTTTTCAAATGCGGTTTTCACCATACCGTAAAGCTCCGTATCAAATTCGGAGAAGATGCCGAGAAGGTACTCCTTTGCCCCGTCAACGGTGTACTCCGTATCGCTTTTGCCCATCGGAGCAAAGAGGTCATACCACGGGAGCGCGCCCTCGTGACCGAGTGCCTTTGCCTTTGCGCGGAGGTATTTGTGGAATACCGGGAGGTACTCGCGCATAGCGGTAAGGAGCGCATCAAGGGTTTCGCGCTTCATTCGCGATTGGTAAAGAGATTTATCAAGCGGGCTTTCGTAGCCGCGAAGCTCGCATTCGGTAAGCACCTGCAGCTTTATGCTGTTAAGCGCGAGGGCAACCGCGTCCTTTATTTTGTCATAGCAGGCAAGCTCCGCCCCGTACGCCTTTTTTCTCACGTCGGCATCGGGGGAATATGCAAGATTGCGTACCGAGGAGAGGGTGATTTTTTCTCCCTCGTAATCAACGGCAACCCCGCTCGTAAGATTGCTGTGCAGGTCGGACCAAGCCGACGCGCCCGAAATGTCAAGGCGGGAGAGTATGCTCTCCTCCTTATCCGAAAGGAGGTATTTGCTGTCGCGCTTGATATTCATAACGAGATATTTGAACTCCGAAAGCTCGGGGGTGGAGTCGATTACTCCCTCGAGGTCCTCAATTTCGGATATAGCCTTTTCAATAACTGCGGTGGGGGCTGCGGTTGCACTCGTCAAGGACATAATGCGTCCGAGCATAGACGCCGCCTCGCTGTCGCGGGTGTTTGCCGACATACGGAGATTGGCGTAGATTGCAAGCCTTCCGACAAGGTCGGAAAGCGACTCGGAAAGCCTTACGTATTTTAAGACAAGCTCCGCGGGGGAAAGCGCCGAAAGAGTGCTTGCAAGGTCGGTGTATTCACCGATAAGCTCCTCGAGCCTTGCCATACCGTTTTTATACTCCGCGGTGTCAAAGCCGTCGTAAAGTATTGTTAAATCCCATGTTCCCATTTCAGTTCCTCCATAGAATGTGTATTTTATGCTATTAGTTTACTATACAAAAAAGAAAAAGTCAATACAAAGGGGGCGTAAATTTAACACGCCCCCCGTTTTTTAGTACATTGTAGTATATCCAAGCTCGCTTTTTCTTTTATACACGGCGTTATTGATTTCCTTTATCGCCTCGTCGCAATTCGCAACGAAAAGCAGACGGTGAACCCTTTGTGCGGTATAAATCGTCAAGGCTCCGCCCTTTCGCGTTCTGTACTTATTCGATTTTTGCGCCGTTACGTTTGTGATGTCCTTTGCATCGATTTTAACGCCGTGCGGAAGATAAAAGGTATATTCCCCGTCGTAAAGCACGACGCTCTTCGGAGTTCTGAAGAACATAATTGCCAAAACCAAAAACATCAAGGCTAACGGAGCAGAGAGCATATAAAATATTCCCAAAACTCGAGGCGGTGCCCCACCCAAGCGA
The DNA here is from genome assembly GCA_017533565.1 of Clostridia bacterium. Taxonomy (GTDB): domain Bacteria; phylum Bacillota; class Clostridia; order Oscillospirales; family CAG-272; genus UBA1740. Next base: position 16,553 of record JAFXHU010000003.1, on the reverse strand, counting down.
ATAAGCGGATAGAGTAGCATCAATAAAAATCCGAAAATATAAACCGCGCCCAAATATTTACTGCGCCTTGCAATTACTCTCATAATTTATCTCCAAATTGGCTTAAATTTAACACGGGGCGGGGTTAAACGGGATTTAAGCGAAGCTCCGCGGTTTTAACTCCCGGCTTTGCATATTCGTCGATTGTAAAGACAATCGTATATTTTCCCGCGGTAAGCTTTCCGGAATATTCAACCCAAATATTATGCTCCCCGTCAAAGACCGTGTTAGCGTAGGTTGAAATCCTGTTGCCGTTTTCGTCGTATATCGTAAAGAAGTCAGAGTCCTCCGTCCAATAAAGCACCGAGTCCTCCGTGACCTCAAAGGTGAAGGTTGAGGTTGAATAGGTGACGGAGAGATCGGAGGTTGTGAGGGTTGTGTAGGACTCCGTACCGATTACTGCCTCGCTTTGCTCGGTAATCCGTGTGGCGTAGGTAACGAGCCTTACCCGCCCCTTGAAAAATCCGTTAGAATACACGTCAACGTCAAAGTAGTATTCGCCGCAGTCAAGCTGTGTTATTTTGGTTTCGACTCCGTTTATATACACGTATTTGAAGAGGTCGTAATAGCTTCCGTCGGCGGTGTAGAAGCTGCCGCCGATTTCCTCCTGTCCCGCTATCCATTCAAGCTCCACGTAGTATTCGCCCGCGACGGTCACGGACACGGGAAGCTTATCAAAGCCGTCGGCATAAAGGAATACCTCCTGCCACTCCTCCGAAAGGACAAAGCCGTCAAGCGAGGTCGGCGCGCCGATATACTCTACCTCCGCGGTAAATTCCAGAGCCTGCGTGCCGCGGTATTCAAGAAGCAGGATGTATTCAACGCCCGCGGTAAGCATTGCGGTATGCTCCTCCGCCCAAATTTCATCGACAAGCGTTACATCCTCGCCCGCAGAATAGAGATAGAGGGTAACGTCCTCCCGCTTTAAGAGGCTGTAAAGTCCGTTCCCGTCGGGGGTGAAGGAGAATGCGACTCTGTCGCTTGTCGCCTCGAAGCGGACGGAGTATTCCCCGTTTTCAATCGGTGCGGCGTTGCTTACCTCGCCGTAATCCTCAAGATAAATTACGTCAACGTCGATGCGCCTATCCTCTCTGCCGTACAAAACGCCGTGGAGGCCAAGGTAATACCTGCCCGCGGTGAGATAGACGCGGCTTTCGGGATAGATTTGTCTGCCCTCGGCATCGTAGATTGCAAGCGTATCCCTTTCGGGTGTGAAGGTGTAAACTCCGCTTTCCTCTATAACGAGGGGGAAATAACGCTCCGTCGGCGGGTTGGTCCAGCCCTCGTATTCGTAGCTGTAGGTGGTGGCGGTAAAATATTCCCGCCCCTTTTCAAGGGTGATTTCCGCACCACCAAGCTCCATTGCCTCCTCAAGAGAATCGGCGGGAAGGAAAATGTAGCTGTCGGGATTGTAGAGCCGCACCTCCGTATTGTTGATGTCGGTGATTTTTTGAATCGTTTCGGCGTGAATATTCACGTAGTCAACGTCGTACTGCAAATCGGTGTAATCCACCGTAACGAGAAGCATAAATGACCCCTCGTCAAAGCCGTACTCGTACCTTACCGTCATTCTGTTGTATTTTGTGGTAATTCCTTTGTCGGCAAGCTCGGCAAGAAGCCTTTGCTTAAAAACGCCGTCGGACATATCGTAAAGGGTGGTAACGGCAACGTATAAATTCTCGCCCTCCTTAAAATACACGGCACCCGTGTCAAATATTTCCCATACGGGCGGGTATTCCGACATCACGCCGTCAAGCGTCATTCCCGTTTTTGAAAGAGTGACAAAACCGTTTGTGCCAAGTGACTGGCAGACGGGAGTGCCGTTATAGACGTAATAAACGTCCGAGCCGATTTTAAAGCGGCGGTTTACCAAATCTACGGTTACGCCTTTATGCGTTGCAGTTCGGTTTACGGACAAATCCTCGCCGAAAACCGAGGTCAAATTATACTTTGTTTGCGAGAGGTAATTGAAGCTCTCGGCAGAGTCGTATTCTGCCTTAAGCTCTTCAACCCTATAACGAAGCTCGGAGAGAATTTCCGCGGACTCGGCTCTTTGGCTATCGGTGATAAGCTCGTGGGGATACGGCTTCTTTTCACCGAGAATAACGTAGCCCGTAACCGATTTGAGAGTTATGGAGTTGCTGTCCTCCACGGGGACAAGCTCCTGTGTTACGGAGCTTCCGCCGCCGCTTACCGTGGCGTTGATTTCGGTGTTGGTAACGCCGTCGGATTCAAGGCGAAGCCTGTGCGTGATGTTTGACACGCGCAGCTTTAGGTTGGAAAGACCGTACTGTCTTACCACCGCGTTAAGCTCAAAGCTTATCTCGCCGACGATTTCGGCGTATTCCCCTCTCGGAACGAGGGCAACGTAGGAGGAAACGTCGGTTTGCCCGTAGTCGTAATCATACTGACACCTCGTGGTTACCTCCGCGTCAAAGTATGCAAAAAGGTTATCCGCGGTGAGCGCGATTGCCCCCTCGGGATATTCGTTTTCGCTCGGCAAATCATTCCCCCTTTTACAGGAGAAAAGGCAAAGCACGGCAAGCGCAAGAATAAGGAGAATAAGAAAGCCTTTTCTTTTCATCGTGAACCTCTAATACGTATATTTTATTGCTTTACTGCTATTATTATACCCCCCAGTCAAAAGTCAAGACCTTTGCAAAAAAAGATACATTCGGGGTGATATGTAAATAGTAGTTGTCGTTTTTGCGTGTTAAAAAAGCAAAAATTCCTTCACAAAATTTAACACGGGTACTGGTATTCGGTTAATTTTCGGCTTCAGGCTCGTATATGGAGTCAAGCGTGACGGAAAGCTCCGAATGCCAACTGTATTTGTGACAGGTAGTAGTCCTGTCCTCGGTCAGAGTGAGGCACTTGCCAAGGGGAATGCGCCGCGGTGGGTCTGTTTCGTAATAGCCCGCCGCCACATTCCTTTCCTCAAAGAAATACGGAAAGCGCACGTCAATATAATCCGCCCCGATATGCTCTATTTTAAGGTACTCGCTGTTACGGCGCGGATATTTATCAATTTTAAGTCCGTCCTTTACGGCGGCATAGCCCTCGGGAAGCGTTGTTGCGGCGGTTTGCACCACATCACGTGCCTCGCCGTCCTCGTTGTGCCCGTTTTCTACGTATCTGATTTTCAGGTGCGCCCGTCTTCCCGATGCGTTTTTCACGGTCGGGCGAAGCAGGTCGTAATGCTTTTTATTGTAATATACCACAATGGGAAAACCGAGTGAGTCGAGATATTCCTGTACGTCGGCGTTATCGAAAATCCGCCTTACAATTTCGGCGTGAATGGCAAACAGCTCGCGCTTTGTGATTTTCGCAACGTAGGCTATCATCATCTTATAGCGTCCGAAGTAATACATATCGTTGTTATACATTCCGCCTCCTTCAACCGGTGGGTGGTCGGTGATGCAGGAGATATCGCAATCCTCAAACTGATAGACTGCCGAATTTTCCGTAAGCGTTGCGTTAAGGTCGTAAAGCGGCGTACAGTATCCGCCGTAGGAAAATCCGGTAAAGCAAAGCTCGTTAAGAGATTCGTCAATGACCCTTTGCGGCAATCCCTCCTCGTGAGCTTCGCTGTACGCCCTCGTCGAGGCTTCATCCATAGATACGAGCATCATACGGCGCATAACGTACGCATCATGGTTTTCGCAAACCCCGTAGCCCTTGCCGTCCGCCTCCCATTTCTCAAGGAAATCAAGCGCACCCGTTTCCCCGTTAATCCAGGCAGTATATTTGCTTAAAAATCCACGCCGTGTGTAGTTGTTGATTTTTTTATCAATCGGGTTATCCGATTTTTGAAGAAGATAAACCGCTATCCTCTTATCGGGATTACCCTCTCCGTCGGTGCGGCATACGCGAACCGAATTTTTATCGTCAAGCCCCGCCATAAAGAGCGTATCAAGCTCTGCATACGTCGCGAAAATATCATACCCAACGGTAAGCTGATTTCCTACGGTGGTTTCATATTCGTCGCCGTATATTTCCTCCGTTTCGGTTCTCATTTTTTCAAAGTGGTAAAGGCCGCCCGCGGGTATTGTGACCTCCACGTTTTCCTCCGAGCAAAACGCGCTATCTATACGGAGGGTAATTTCCTTGTCGGATACGGCGACGACGGTAAAGCCCGTGCCGCTTCCGCCGACGTCGGGAGCAACAATGTTTGCAAAGCATTCCTCGGAAAACATTCTTATCATTTTAACCTTGTAATAAAGTCCCTTCATAGCTTGCCCTCCCTTAATTTTTGTAAATAATTGTTTGCGTCATCTCTTGAATGAAGGTGTATAAATTTAACACGGGGTTGCCCGTTTATGATTTTTAGCATTTTGGGGAGCGTATGCTCCGCGTAGCGGCGTGCCGCCTCGATAAGGTCGGCGGGGACTTCCCTTTCAACAAACGGGATATCCTCCCTCGGCTTTCCCGTGCGCTCGGCAATCCCCCTTTTACAGGTTTCAAAATCAACGTCGAGCAAAATCACCGCACTCGCAAAGGAGAGTCGGTATGCAAAGGTGGCGGAGTAGTTTCCGTCGATAATCCAGGACTCCGTGCGGAGTATGGGGTCAAGCCTTTCAATCAGCTCGGCACGGGTAATATACTCCCCGCTTTCGTTCCAATAGAGGTTGTCAATATGATACAGCGGCAGACCTGTAATTTCAGCAAGTCCCCTTGCAAATGTGCTTTTCCCCGCACCGGGTGAACCGATTATCAATATGCGATGCAAGGTCATCACCTCCCTTTTATCTTAATTATATCACCCATGCGCGCAAAAGTCAATTTTTTATTTTTTCCCCTTGTATTTTTCTTTTTACTGTGATAAAATATAATCACCGAAAATAAATAGATTAACAGAGTAGGATGATATGCGTTCAAGTGCCTTGTGGACGGGGAGTTGTCACAGGGACGAAAAGGCACCTGCCTTGCGGTATATCCTCCGCATCCCACTGTTACCACGAGCTTTGCCCCCATGGTACAGAAGATGTAATCTGTATTATGGAGGTTTTTTTATGACAAGAGGAATTAAGGGTTTAAAGCAGCTTACGCTTGCGGCGATGCTCACGGCAATGAGCGTCGTTATCGGTTATTTTTGCAAAACCGCGCTGAATTTCGGTGACGGACTCGTGCGAATAACCTTTGAGAATTTGCCGATTATTATTGCGGGAATTACGCTTGGACCGATTTGGGGCGGTGCCGTCGGTCTCGCCTCCGACCTTCTCTCCTACGTTTTATCGGGGCAGGCGTATGCTCCCATCATTCTCGTGACGGTTGGCGCAACGCTCGTCGGCGTGGTATCGGGTGCGGTTGCGAAGCTTGCCGTAAAGGAGCGCGGTAGCTTGCAAATCATCGCGGCGGGAGGACTTGCCCACCTTATCGGCTCTATGATTGTAAAGCCAATTGGACTTTTTTCCATATACGGCTGGGCGGTTTTGATACGCATTCCCGTTTATTTGGTGATTGCACCGCTTGAAATATTTTTGATTTGTCTTTTATTCAAGAACAAGACCTTCAGAAGGGTTACGGAGGAGCTTGACAAATGATGACCTACGAGGAGGCACTTTCATACATTCACGGGATAAGCTGGACCTTTTGCAAGCCCGGGCTTGAGAGGATAAGAGAGCTTTGCAACGGTCTTGGAAATCCGCAAAGCGGATTAAAATTCGTACACGTTGCGGGGACAAACGGAAAGGGGTCGTTTTGCTCGATGCTTTCCTCCGTCCTTTTGGCGGCGGGATACAGGGTCGGGCTTTACACCTCTCCCTACGTGCTTCGCTTCAACGAGAGAATGCAGACCTCGGGAGTTCCGATAAGCGACGAAAGGCTTGCCGAGCTTACCGAAAGGGTGCGCCCCGTCGCAGAGGCTATGGAGGATAAGCCGACGGAGTTTGAGCTTATCACAGCGATTGCGTTTGAGTATTTCAAGGGCGAGGGCGTTGACCTTGTAATTTTGGAATGCGGAATGGGCGGAAGGCTTGACAGCACGAATATTATAGAGGACCCGCTTCTCTCGGTAATCACGGGAATAGCACTTGACCACACGGCGTTTCTTGGCAACACGGTAGAGGAGATTGCAGCAGAAAAGGCGGGAATAATTAAGCACGGGTGCCCCGTTTTGTGCGGGGAGGGCAATCCGTCGGTGCTTTCGGTCATAGAGAAAAGGGCAAAGGAAATGCAAAGCAAGGTTTACACCGCAGATTTAGACGAGCTTGAAATTGTAGATATGACGCTTGGCGGCACGGTGTTAAATTATAAAGATTTGCGGGGACTTTTGCTCCCGCTTCTCGGAGCGTATCAGCCGATAAACTGCATAAGAGTATTAAGGGCGGCAGAGATTTTACGCAGCCGCGGACTTGAAATTTCGGAGCAGGCAATTCGCACGGGAATTCTAAATTCAAAATGGCCCGCAAGATTTGAGATAATCGACCGCGACCCGATGACAATTTTCGACGGGGCACACAACCCAGAGGGGATTTCGGCGGCGGTCAGGAGTATTGAGCATTATTTCGGCAAGGACGGCGTGGTTGCGGTAAGTGGCGTGCTTTCCGACAAGGATTACGGCTTTATCGCGGGCGAGCTTAACAAGGTTTGCCGTGCGGTATTTACGGTAACGCCAAGCTCACCGCGCGCGCTTTCCGCCGAGGATTTTGCAGACTGCATCAATGAAAAGGGCGGGCGGGCGTATCCCGCAAATTCAATCGGCGAAGCGCTCAAAAGGGCGCGAGAGTATGCACTCGCAAACGGTCTTTCGGTGGTGTGCCTTGGCTCGCTTTACACCTATGCCGACGTAATCAAACATATAAAGGAGAGATAAAATGCCGTTTATCAGAATTACATCAAACAAGGAAATCACAAAGAAGGACGCAAATTTTATGACAATGGAGCTTGGCGTCGGAATAGAGTGCATAGAGGGAAAGACCGAGGCGTGGCTTATGCTTGAATTCAAGGGCGATGCTCTTATGGCATTTGGCGGCAGCGATGCGCCGTGTGCGATGGTGGAGGTTGACCTTTTCGGTGCGGCAAGCGAGGCAGACAAGAGCGCATTTACAAACAGCGTTTGCCATATTGTGAATTTCGTTCTCGACATCCCGCCCGAGAGGATTTACGTAAGGTATCTTGAAACCGACACGTGGGGCTACAATCACACAAATTTCTAACAAAGGTTTACGTTTATATCACAAAAACCAACCGTTGCAAATTCGCAACGGTTGTTTTAAATTTAACACGGGTGGTGTGTTTATTGTATTTTGGGGCGGAGGCAATATTGTTACGGCTTTTGCGCGGTGTTGCCCGTAAACCCCTCTCTCATCGTTTCGGCGGTATGCCGTCTATCGAACAAAAAGCCGATAAAGCTTTCGTAATAGGGTATAAACTCGCCGCGTTTTATGCTTTCGATAATTTCGTCGTGGGTCATAAATCCGACCTCGCACACCTCCTCGTCCTGAAAGCGGATTTCAGAGAGGCCGACATCCCTTTCAATAACGTACACGTCACCAAAGCCAACGCGGTAATTTATGGTGAATTGCGGACGCATTGCCGAAAAATCGTGAACAAGTCCAAGCTCCTCGAAAAGCTCCCTCGCAGCACCCTCTGCGGAATTTTCGCCCGCAAGAACCGAACCCGCCGCAGACATATCCCAAAGACCTCCCCAATGCTTTTTGCTTGGCGCTCTGCGCTGGACAAGCATTTTGCCGTCGGGGGTAAAAATTGCGATATGAACGCTCAAGTGGTATTCACCCTTTGCAATAGGCTTTCCCCTTTCGTGGGTTTTGCCAAGCGGGCGTCTTTCTTTATCGTATAAATCCCAAAGCTCCATTTCAACCTCCGTTATTTATAAACACACCCGCCGAAAAACGGCGGGCGCTTTTGTTTTTATTGCACCGTGGCACAATTACTCCGTCGCGGAATTTGCGGAATTCCTTTCGGCAAGCTTTTTTGCATGCTCGTGACGTGCGCTGGTTTTGCCCTCCGGCTTGATTTCTCCCGCCTTGAGCAGTGAGATTTTGGTGAGGAAGGGTCCGACGATTTCATATACAAGCACCGCAAAGAGGGTGATGTTTACGACGATGCCCGCGCCCTCTATACCCGAGGAGGAAACCTTGCTTGCCATGCCGAGTGCAACTCCCGCCTGCGGCAGGAGGGTGATGCCGAGATAATTTACAATATTCGGCTCGCATTTCGTGAGCCTTGCGCTTCCGTATGCGCCAAGATATTTACCGAAAGAGCGAACAATAATATAGATAACTCCGACGAGGATTACCCAGCCGTTGGTAAAGACGTTAAAGTCAAGCTCCGCACCGCTTAAAACGAAGAAGAGAATGAAAATGGGGGCGGTCCATCTATCGACTCTGTCCATAAGCTCCTCCGAAAAGTCGCAGACGTTGCAGAAAACTGTACCGAGCATCATACAGGTAAGAAGCGGAGAGAAAGCAATATGAACCTCGCCGATGTGTAAATTCTCCAGGCTGGAGATTGCGACGGCAAGCATAACAAAAGTAACCGAAACCGCCATACGCTTTGACCTTGAGTGGAAGAAGCGCTCGGTAAGGTGAAAAAGATAGCCAAGCACCGAGCCGAGAAGAAGCGAGAGTACAACCTCAAGCACAGGCTCCAGAACAACCGAGAGGACGTTTACCTTTCCCGCGCCAAGCGACCTTGCAACTCCGAATGAAATTGCAAAAAGCACAAGTCCAACCGCATCGTCAAGCGCGACGACGGGAAGGAGGATGTCGGTAAGCGGTCCTTTTGCCTTATACTGCTTTACAACCATAAGGGTCGCGGCAGGTGCGGTAGCCGCGGCAACAGCACCGAGGACGATTGCAACGGGGAGAGGAAGAACTCCGTCGGGGAGTAGGAAGGAAAGACCGATAAGCACCGCATCAACAAGGAGAGTGGTGACAACCGCCTGTAAAATACCGATTACGGTAGCCTGCTTTCCTATTTTTCTTAATTGAGAGAGGCGAAACTCGTTACCGATTGCAAAGGCAATAAAGCCGAGTGCAAGGTCGCAAAGGACAGAAAAGTCCTCCACACGGTGAAGCGAGGTAAAGCCAAGTCCGTCAACCCCGAAAAGTCCGAGGCAAAACGGTCCAACGAGAATACCCGCGATAAGGTATGCGGTAACCGCGGGAAGATGTACAAGCTTTGCAAGGCGGGAAAGCATAAGACCCGCGAGCAAGGCAATGGATAGCGACAAAAGGATTGTTGATACTGACAAAATAATAGCCTTCTTTCAATAATTTTCTTCATTCGATAAACGTGCCTTATTAAGATAGCACTTTAGCATCCTAATGTCAATAGGTATTTATAAAAAAGTCAAATATTTTTTCAAATGAAAAGCGCCCGCGTCGGCGGGCGTTTTCGTTATTTGGAGCGCACAAAAAGAATTATATCCGAAACGGTGGTTGCGCCGATGCCGAATATGTAAAGCGGAAGAATGACAGGGCCGATAAAAAGTCCGCCGAGAAGTCCGCCGACAAAGCCCCAAAGACAGCCCGAGGCGGAATTGTCGCGCACCTCCGCGTGGGTGTCGTAGTAGGTAATCGTGTATTCGTGAGAGCCGCGATGCGCGCCGCGCCTTGCCGAATCGATGGCGTTTTTTATAATCTCTACGCAAAGCGGAATGGCACACATAACTCCCCAAGCAAACCAGGTCATAAACCGCGTGTCATCTATAAAGTAAATGAGTCCCAATATCCAAAGGAGGGTGGCAACAACCGTCCATACCGCCCTGAATACAATTACGGCAATGCTTGCCGCACGTGTGAAAAGATGCATACTTACCTCGCAAAAAATCAACTGTAATTTAAAAAAGCCTTTAAAAATGCACCGAAAACTTGACACGGGTGGGGGTTAAAGCCCAAATACGTACGCTGCAATAACGAAATACAGAAGCAGTGATGCAGCATCAACAACGGTGGTTATAAACGGCGAAGCCATTACGGCGGGGTCAAAGCCAATCCTCCTTGCCAAAAGGGGTAGGCAGGCGCCGATAATTTTCGATATAACGATTGTGAGCGCAAGAGAAAGCGCAACCGCAAGCGCAACGAAAAGCGTAACCTCGGGATTTTGCATCAGGAGGTAATCGACGAGCAAAACCTTCAAAAAGGCAACGGCGCCGAGTGCCGCGCCCGAAAGAAGTCCGACGCGCAATTCCTTCCACAAAATGGTGAGAACGTCGCGCGGCTCTATTTCGCCAAGCGAGAGGGCGCGGATAACCGTAACCGAGGTTTGTCCTCCCGAATTTCCGCCCGTATCCATAAGCATCGGCACAAAGAGCAAAAGGACGGCAGGCAAAAGCGCCTCAAACCTTCCGAGAATCGTGCTTGAAAAGGTGGCGGAAACCATCAAAAGAAGCAGCCAGGGTATTCGCGATTTGAAAATTGAGAACACGGAGGAGCGAATGTAGGTCGAATCCGAGGGCGTAATACCCGCCATCTTTGCAAAGTCCTCCTCGGTTTCCTCACGCATAACGTCGATAGCGTCGTCAACCGTAACGATACCGACAAGTCGGGTTTCGCTGTCAACCACGGGCAGAGCAATAAAGCCGTACCTGTCGAAAAGGAGGGCAACCTCCTCCTTGTCATCTCCCGTTTTCGCAAAGATAACGTTTTCCTCCATAATTTCGGAAAGAGGCGTTTCGGAATCGCTTATAAGCAAAGAGCGTGCGGTGACGATGCCGACGAGATGACGCTTTTTATCGGTAACGTAGCAGGTGTAAATCGTTTCCTTGTCTATCGCAACGCGCTTTATATGCTTAAGCGCCTCTCCTACCGTCATTTCGGGAGAAAGACGCACGTACTCGGTGGTCATCAAGGCACCCGCGGTATTGCTGTCAAACTTTAAAAGGCGGTTGAGCGCAACACGGTTTTCGGGTGTGGAGTTTCGTATAATACGCTTTACAACGGCGGCGGGCATTTCCTCGATAATATCGGCGGTATCGTCAAGGTAAAGCTCCTCAAGATAACCCGAAAGCTCGCTGTCGGAGAAGCCGTCTATCAGCGCGCGCTGGAGGTCGGAGTCCATTTCAACGAACACGTCCGCCGCCTGCTCCTTCGGCAGAATACGGAAAAGCATTGCGCGGTAGCGCGCGTCAAGCTCGCAAAAAAGCTCCGCAATATCAATAGGGGGAAGCGGCTCGAGCATTTCGCGCACGTCAACGTATTTTCTTGCGGCTATAAGCTCGGTAAGGGCGTCAAGGTCTATTTCCCTTTCCTCCGCGGAAATCATAATTTCCTCCTCCAAACCGTCCGCTTCGGTTTCGGTATCGGCGTTATCCCCAAGCTCGTCCGAGATAAAAAGCTCCTCAAGCTCCTCGTTTAAATCTCTTTCGTTTTCGTTCACGTTAGTGCCTCCTTTTTAGGGGCAGTGCGGCTTTGACCGCAAAGTCCCGTTTTTGTCATAAAAAATTTGAAATATGCAGCTTCGCGGTCGTTCCTTCACGGTCTCACTTCCTTTCGTATGTAATCAATTGTTTACAAAATAAATTATAAAAGCTCGTCGATTTCGTTTTCGGTAAGCACCTTAATGCCGACCCGTGTCAACTTTTCGGCGGTTACACCGTCACGCGCGGTAAGAGTCCCCGAAAAGCTTCCGTCGTATATCGCGCCCTTTCCGCAGGAGGGGCTTTTTGCCTTTAATACGGCAATTTTTGCTCCCGTAATTTCGGCAAGCGCGAGCGTTGCCTCCGCACCGCGGGCGTAGTTTTCCGTAACGTCGCGCCCGTCTTTCATCAAAACCGAATCCCCTACCCTTTCGCTCGGTGTGCGGGGAGTGGAAAGTCCGCCGTAGATTTCGGGGCATACGGGCACGAGCGCGTATTTTTCGGCAAGGCGCATTACCCCCTCGTGCGGGACGCTTTTTCCGTCGTAGCGGCACTTTATTCCAAGAAGGCAGGCGGAAACGAGTATTTTCTCCATTTTTATTCTCCGAATTATTTTTATTATTCCGTTTACAGCGCAAAATATATGCTTTTTCGCGCTTCGGGCAGCTGCCGCCCCGTGCTTTGTTATTTTTCGGACGGTGCTTTGCGTAATTGCCGTAGCTTTAAAAATTAGCCGATGCTTTGTAGCAGCCGCGCGTTGCTTAATCGCCGTATTTGCTTTGCGAATTTTGGATTAAGGTCGTGTAAAGCCGCCTTTGCGCTTGCCAAATACGCCCTTTTTGCACTTATTTCAGGCATCAAGTCTTTTTTTGATTTCCGAAAGCAGATTGTCAACCTCTCCCGCGCCCATAAGAACAATAGCTCCCGAGGAATGCGAAAGGATGAGGTCAAGGGCGTTTTCCGCCTTGCAAAGGTGGGCGTTTTCTCCCACTCGGCTTGCGAGGTCCTCCGACATTCCGCCGATTTGGGGATTTTCGCGGGCGGCAAATACGTCAAGCAGAGCAAGGCACTCCACGTTCGAGAAGGCACGCACGAAGCCGTCCATAAGCGCAGCGGTGCGCGAGTAGGTATGCGGGCGGAAAATTACCGAAACCGCACCGTGTCGGCAGGTAAGGGCTGACACCGTGTTTTCAATTTCGGTCGGGTGATGCGCATAATCGTAATATACGGCGCGTCCGTCAATGCTTCCGAGGTATTCGGTGCGGCGCTCAATACCCGAAAATGCGGCAACCGAGGCTTGAATTTTTGACACGGGTACGCCCAAGCTGTGTGCAACGGCGATAGCACCCACCGCATCGTAAAGGCAGCCGCGCCCAATTACAGAGAGCGAAAAGTCATAAACCGCACCGTTAATTTTTAGTAAAAAATCGGTTTTATATGCACCGAGCGAGTACCAAATGAGTGCGTAATCCGCCCCTTCGGTGCCGTAGGTTGTTATATTACAGCCTGCGTTTTCCAAAAGCCGCCGCGACTGATGGCAGGAGAGGTTAATAAAGCCATCCCGCGCGGAGGAAAGGAAGATTGAAAAGGATTTACGGACCTCCCCGACGTCGGAAAAGAAATCAACGTGGTCAAAGTCAATATTCGTAACGAGGGCAAGCGTCGGCTTTAAGGAATGGAATGCGTTTTTGTACTCGCACGCCTCCGCAACGAATACGTCGCCGCCCCCGATTTGAAGCGAGTCGCCCGCAGTAAGCGGTGCGCCCGATATTACGGTGGGAGAATATCCCGCATCGGTAAGAATTTTCGAGAGAAGGGCGACGGTCGTGCTTTTGCCGTGAGTTCCCGCAACGGCTATGCTCGTTTTGTACTCCGAGGCAACCGCACCGAGAAGCTCTGCTCGTGTGACGGTGGGTATTCCCCGCGCCCGTGCGTAAGCAAGCTCCGCGGTATCGGGCGGTACGGCGAGGCTGTAAACCATAAGCCGCGTGCCCTCAAGCCCCCGCGCCGTATGATGAGGTGTAAAATCAATATCGTAGGAGGAAAGCGCGGAAATATCAGGCGGTGCTTTTACGTCCGTGCCGCTTACTCTCATTCCGCGATGCGCCATCAGCCTTGCCAGCGGGAGCATCCCCGCGCCGAGAATGCCGACGAAATGAATACGCGCGCCCCCTTCGGAAATTGCGTTTAAAATACAGGATGCCGAAAAATCGGTGTCATAATTTCCCATAAAACCCCTTTTATGGACACACTTCGCGTTTTTGTTAATCAATTTGTTACAATGTGTACATTTTAGTTCAATAAGTTTGTGGATAATAATATTATGTACCCTGTATAATATATGTGAAAATCAATTCAATGTGATAAAAGGAAGGAAAAAAGCAATGCAAATCACAGACATTAAAATCAGAAAATTTTTTGACGAGGGTCCGATGAAAGCGGTGGTTTCGGTCACCTTCGGCGATTGCCTCGCGGTTCACGACATCAAGGTTATTTACGCAAGAAACAGGTATTTTATCGTTATGCCGTCAAGGAAAAATCCCGACGGAACCTACCGCGATATCGTTCACCCCATCAACGCCGCATTCCGTGCAAATCTTGAGGAGGCGGTTATCGACGCCTACCACGTTCAGCTTGCAAGCGCGGAATACGACACCTCGGTAACCTCGGACGATACCGTTATCGTTTAATCTACCGTTTAATTATACACCACCCCGTAACTTTTTGTCAATAACGGGGGGTGTTTTTATTTGTATTTACGCCGCTATACGTTATTTTTCCCTTTATCAAAGGAAAATTTTTCGGTCAAGCAAGAAGAAAGCGCATTGATTTGCCCGTTTTGGGGTTCAATGCGCTTTTAATTATTTATTCAACCGAGGATGTCGGCGTATTTAATCTCTGAAGCCGTCATCGGCGGAAAGTGCCGAAAGGTCGGTCGGAGGTGCGGGCTTTTCGGTTACAAGCGCCCCCTCCGCGGACGGTGAAGCGCCCTCCGAGTCGCCCTCGCTTGCGGACGCGGGCTTTTTCGCCCTCGGTGCTTTAGCGGAAAGCTTGTCGTTATGCGCCTTTTGCTCGCGAAGAAGCTGCTTGTGCGCGGCGAGTGCCTCCTTTTGCGCGGCGGTGATTTCCGCCTGCTTTTCTATAATAGCCTTTTGCGCGTCGATGTTCTTTGCATTTCCGTTGATAATAGCCTGCTGTGTTGCGATAATTTCCTTTTGCGCCTGCATTACCTCTCTCATAGCCTCCTCGAGGGCGACATGAGTTTCAACGAGTGCCTTTTGAGTTTCCTCCATTACCCTCTGGCTTTCAAGCAAGCCCGCCTGTCTGTCGGCGGTTGCCTTTTGCCTGTCGGCGAGAAGTGCCTGCTCCGCGGAAATAGCAATCTGCTCCTCGGAAATCATTTTTTGGTTGACCTGCACGCCCTGCTGCTCTCTTGCGGTATGGCGCTGCAAATCGTTAAGCTGCTTTTGAATTTCGATAGCGTCCTTCTCCTTTTGCGCAAGCGAGAAATACGCGGCGGAGAGGTCGGTCATACCGTCAACAAGCCCCTGCACGTTTGTAATCATAGTACGAAGCTTTTCGTATATATGCGTTTGCTCGTCAAGCAGGTGCGCCATAAGCTCGTTATTTGCGCGGGAGGTGGTGGCAACCGCATCTACCGTAGCGGCATCCGCACCCTCGGCGGGGGCAGAAGCGGGGATAGCCACAGGCTCGGATGCTTTTGGAAGCTCTGGCGTGGGGATAACGAGGGAGGCGAGATAGGCGTCAATCCTTCGCTCCATACCAACCGTAAGTCTTTCCATCGTTGCGGAAATTGCGCGCTCCACGTATGCGGAAATATCAATGGTAACGGGTGCAACGTTTACAGAGGCAACCGTCGCGCTTGCCGCAGGACGGACGGGAGTGGGCGCAGGCTCGCTTGCAGCCTCGTCGGTCTTTTCCTCCTCCGCCTTCTCGGTGTCGGCGGCGTCCTCCTTTATTTCGGCATCCTCGGCAGGCTTTGCGGTCAAAGGGTCGGGGAGATTATCGGCAACGCCGCGCTCAACCTTTGCCACGCGGATTTCGTACTCCTCCTTGTAGGTGTCGCGCTCGGAAATAGCCTTTGCCTGCTCGCGGTCGCTTACAGCCTCCGCAACCTCGATAAGTCGGGTGTATTTAATAATAATGCTGTTATTACAGTCGTCAAGCGCCTTTTTGCTGTCAAGATAGGTGCCGTATGCGGCTTTGAGGTCAGCGGTAGCCCTTTCAAGGCGCGCGGAGGACTTTGCCGTGTCCTTCTTTTCAAACGCCGCCTTTGCAGAGCCGTATTCCTTCAGCGACGCACGAAGCAGCTCCGAGGGGTTTTTGTGTGCCTTCAAAAGCGTATCGAGTCCCTTTACCAGCGCGGAAATATCCGCGCGAAGCTCCTTTAGCGAGCGCGAAAGCACCTTCTTTGTAAGTCCGGTCATAATTACCTCCGTTCTGCCGTCGGCGAAAGCCTCCGACAATTAAAATTATAAATTGGTATCTATATAATATATTATAATAAAAAACTGCCGCCCCGTCAATAGGAAACTAAAGTTTTTATTCAACAAAATCCCACCGCACCGTGACGGTAAAAATATAACAAAACAAAGAAAAAGCCTCCGCAAAAGCAAAAAGCGGAGGTAAAGTCAAAGCGGGAGTGCGGTTTTCCGCACTCCCGTGACATTTAAAATATTAGTGGCAGATGCACTTTTCGTTATCCTTGTCAAAGATATGTATGCGAGAGGTATCGATAGCAACCTTGATCTTGTCGCCGCTCTTTGCAGTGGATCTCGAGGAAACGCGGGCAATGATGTTCTTGCCGTTGGTTGCATCCTCCATTCCCTCAAAGCCGAGGTAGAGATAAATCTCCGCACCCATAAGCTCGGTAACGTCAACGTCAACCTCCATAACCGAGTCGGGCATAGAGGAAAGATACATAGGCTCGTCGTGAATAGCCTCGGGACGGATACCGAAGATAACCTCCTGACCGATATATTCCTTGAGATCGGGGTTGTTTGCCTTCTCCGCAGGGAGAATGATTTCGGTAGTGCCGAGGGTAGCGTAGAGGTCGTTGCCCTTCTTCACAAGCTTACCGGTGAGGAAGTTCATCTGAGGAGTGCCTATGAAGCCTGCAACGAAGAGGTTGCAGGGAGCGTCGTAAAGGCGCTGGGGAGTATCAACCTGC
>JAFXHU010000039.1 GCA_017533565.1 Clostridia bacterium | reverse complement strand
GAGCTTACCGCCGAGGGCGAGAAGGCGAGCGATCCGATAAGAAACGATGCGGAATACAAAAGAGCCGTATCTGCCCTTGAGCGTAGCCTTTCGGACGTTTTAGCACTTATCCCGAACCGCTGGAGCGAGGAGGACGTCAAGAACTTCGAGCATAGCGCAACGCTCCTCAAGATGATGATATGGAGGAACGGCAAATGAAGGTAATAGATCCTACGGGCGTTGAACTTTCCCCCGGTGAGCGTGACAAGTGCCTCGGCAACGGCGAGCACGTGGATGATGAAGGACTTGTCATCGAGTGCTGCTGCGACGAGTGCGACTACTTTTTGCTTTGTTACCCCGAATGGGAGGACGTAGATGCAGCTTACGCCGAAGAAAATAACGTGATCGAAACGGAAAACAGGAGGGCAGAAAAAATGACTATCGAAGAATGCACCAAAGAAGAATTGCTATACGTTATCAAATACTTAACTCGCGCAGATAAGAGAAGTCTTGTATCTGCCCTCAATGCTGTAAAATATCAGCGAGCGGAGAAAAAGATCGCCGAAGCGGAGCGATGGGCGCAAGTTGCGGATGATAACCGTATAAGGTATATAGAGCTTGCTGAAAAGCACTCAGGGCAGAGGGTGATTGATTTACCCGCTGACGATATAATCGAAATGAACGCGTGCCTTGAAAACGCCGAAAAAGCAGATAAGAAATACGAAAAACTAATGAAAGAGGTGAATTGCCTATGGAACACAAATTCACAAACGACGTGATCGAAACGGAAAACAGGAGGGCAGAAAAAATGACTATCGAAAACTGGGGCTTCAAAAGCGAAAACGAGGTGATGAAAGGCTATGTACTCTACGCCCTCAATGAGATAGAGAAGAACGAGCCTGAGCTTGCGCTTTCCGACGAGCAACGCAAGGCTTTATTCAATGGCTTGAGATGGGCTACCTCGGATATGACCGCCGAGGAAGCCTATAATTATTACGTCAAGAATTGATGATACTTAACGAGTGCGACTACTTTCTTCTTTAGTTATCCGCAATCCTGTATAAACGATTATACCCCCGCAAGCCTTGACAAAAAGGCGAGCGAGGTGCTATAATAAAAAAGGCGTCAGGCTGACCTGACGCAAGTGACACGGTGAGTCCGTGTTGCGGAGCATACCGGGCTTCCCTTGAAGCTCTCCGAGGACTTGGAAAAGCCTCGGAAACGGTGGCGGTTGACTCCCCGAAACATAGAAGCCCACGGGCAACTCTGTGCGAGGAGGTCAAAATTCTTTTAATTGAAAAACCTCCTCGGGAGAGGAGGTGATGCCAATGTACGTAACGCTTGAAGAACTGCTTGCAGTTCTTACGTTTATAGTATTTGTCATCAGCGTCATTCTTGACGTGAATAACAATAAAAAGAACTAACCGCCCACGCACTCCAAAGCTGAACGGTTAGTTCTAAACGAGGAGGCAACCGTCATCGGTATGCTCTTCCACTAACATAATACCACAAAACTATAGATTTGTCAATAGCTTTTTGAAAGGAGGGCGCAGAAATGACGAAAAAGATAATAGCGGCAGTAATTGCCTTTGTGATAATATTTTCAGCAATCGGCTGTGAAGCGCAGAGCGCGAACGGCGGCGGAACGACCGCAAGCGGCGAGGCGACGAGCTTCACCCCCACCGTTGCACCGAACACGAGTGCGCCCGACCTGACGAGCGCACCTGCCGAGGAAACGACCGTTCCCAACGTGGAAACTACCGTTCCCGACGTGGAAACTACCGTTCCCGACGTCACCACGTCAACGCCCGAAACGACGTTGACGCCCGGAACGACGTTGACGCCTGAAACGACCACCGCGCCCATCGAGGATACGACCGCCCCCGACGTTACGACCGATGAAACGACAGCTCCCGATATTACTACCGTTCCCGACGTCACCACGTCGACGCCCGGAACGACGTCGACGCCCGAAACGACGTTGACGCCCGAAACGACGTTGACGCCCGGAACGACGTTGACGCCCGGAACGACGTTGACGCCCGGAACGACGTTGACGCCCGAAACGACCGCTCCTACCGAGGAAACGACCGAAGCTCCCCACGTTCACACCCCCGAAACCGTCAAGGGAACGGCGGCGACGTGTACGAAGGACGGACTCACCGACGGCGTGAGATGCGCGACGTGCAAGGCTACGCTGACGGCGCAGACCACGATCGAGGCTACGGGACATACCCCCGAAACCGTAAAGGGAACGGCGGCAACGTGTACGAAGGACGGACTCACCGACGGCGTGAGATGCGCAACGTGCAAGGCTACGCTCACGGCGCAGACCGTGATCGAGGCTACGGGACACACCCCCGAAACCGTCAAGGGAACGGCGGCGACGTGTACGGAGGACGGACTCACCGACGGCGTGAGATGCGCGACGTGCAAGGCAACGCTGACGGCGCAGACCGCCATCGAGGCTACGGGACACAGCTACACCGTGACGAAGCAGCCGAACGTTGACCCCTACTCCGCAGACTTTGCCGCTGACGGCGAAAAGACCTGCGGAAGCTGTGGCAAGACCGTGGCTGTCAAGGCGCAAGCCCCCGCTATCGAGTCCGAGGAATACGCGCGTTTGCTTGCAAACAGACTGCTCTACTATATCAACCTCATTCGCGTCGAGGAGGGCAATCTTCCCGCGCAGATGCTCCCGAATATGACCGCGCTTGCAGAGTACAGAGCCGTACAGCTCTCTACGAACTTTG
>JAFXHU010000038.1 GCA_017533565.1 Clostridia bacterium | reverse complement strand
GTATCATATTCGCACTTGTATTCGGTACGGGAATGTGCCTTGGTATGCAGGTTATCGGTAGCGGTATTACCGGCATGGTGATTGGTATTATCGTCGGCATTATCGGTATGATCGGATGCGGCGTGAACTATCCGATCTACAAGAAGATGCTTGAGGGCGGCAAGAAGAAGTACGCCTATGAGATCGTGCAGCTTGCAAGAGAGATTAGCGAGAGCAAATAAGCATTCACGGAGGGTGTTCTTATGAATAAAAACGAAAGTAAATACTTCAATACGGCAATCAGAATGGACGAAGCCCTCATTACGCTACTTGAAAAGAAGGACTTTGAGTATATCACCATTAAAGAGATCTGTGACACGGCAGGGGTAAACCGTTCCACTTTTTATCTGCATTACGAGAACACCTCGGATTTGCTAAAGGAGACCACACGCTATATTATGGACAAGCATCTCGCATACTACGAAATAGATAAAGAGCGCATATCTCTGCAATTTGAAACCTGTAAGCGTGATGAGCTTTTGTTTATCACGGACAAGTATCTTGCACCTTATTTGACGTTTATCAAGGAAAATCAGCGTTTGTTCAAGGTATCTATCAAGCACTTCAACTCGTTTAATATGAACGAAGTATATGGCAGAATGTTCGAGCATATTTTTAACCCGATCCTTGAACGCTTCCACGTTCCCGAAAAGGAGCGTTCGTATATGATGAAATTCTATTTAACGGGTGTTTTTGCCATTGTTATGGAATGGCTTGAAAAGAACTGCTCCGACGATATGGAAACGGTTACCCGGGTCATCACCGACTGTGTGATGGGCGAAAGGAATGTCAATGGATAGCACTCTGAAATTCGCCCTCGCAAGCTTGGTGTTCAACATAGCATTTGCAACCTACCATTTTGTCATAGGATTGGTTACAAGATCGTGGTGGTTGTTAACCATTGGCTCATACTATCTTGTTTTAAGCATCGTACGCTTTGCGGTGCTACGCTCAAAAAGCAACGAGCGTTTTACCACCAAGTTTACGGGGTGGATGCTGATTCTGCTGACCGTGCCGCTTTCGGGAACGGTCATACTATCGGTCGTTCGTGACAGAGGACTTAAGCTACACATGATCGTGATGATCGCAATGGCTGCTTACGCCTTTACCAAGATCACGCTTGCGACAATACAGCTCATAAAAGCCCGTCGCAGTACGTCGGCAACGCTTATCACGCTACGAAACATATCGTTTGCCGATGGCTTTGTTTCGATATTCGCTCTGCAACGCTCAATGCTCGTATCCTTCGAGGGAATAAGTGAGACAGAAATCGTGATCATGAACGCCTCTCTCGGCTCTGCCGTCTGCGTCGTTGTCTTTCTGCTTGGATTAAATCTTGTAAAAAACAAAAAATTTATTTAATAGCTCAAACGATTAGAGGGCTGACCACGGTCAAGCCCTCTATATTTATTTCATCACCTTGACAAACCGAAACATCTCGTCGGGTCCCTCGTCGGGATCGCGCTCATCATCGACGGGTATTTCGTGCTCGGGGTGAAAATACTCGCACCAGAATTGATCTATCTTGAAGCCGCACTTGTTTACGTAAAAATGGATATTGCGCTTCTCAAAATACGGAGTACAAGTCTCCCAAACCACGGTTTCAGGGTGCAGAGCCTCCACCGCACACCACGCGCCAAATCCGACTCCCTTGCTATGCTCGTCGGGTGAAACGAAAAGAATTTCAAGCTCGTTGCGGTGCGTTTTCTTGTCAATCTTCAATATCACGCCTCCGACCCTCTTGCCGTCGGCAACGATGCGATACACCTCGCTGTCGGGCGCGTCAATACAACGCTCGATGGTCTTGCGGGAAATGATTTCGCCGTCGCCGTCAATATGACTGTCACGCTCTCCGAACTCCATCATCGCACCGTACTTGAACGCCCATTGATTGTCAAGAATGAATTGCTCGCGGTCGTCTTCTGCAAGCGGAACGAGTGTAACCTTCGTATTTTTCATAATCTCCTCCAACAAAAAAATATAGCTTGAGCTATTGCGAAACAATAACCCAAGCTCACTTGGACACCTAATCCGGCACATGAACGCTACGGCATTCCGCCTCCGGTGACACGTATTTATATCAATATTATACATGCAAAGCAATCAAAAGTCAAGCGGTGACGGCAAAAATATTTATCGGACAAAAGGATAAGACGTCCTAAAATCTCAAATATTGTTTATCTGTCAAGTAAATACTAATCTTATTAAGTTTCGGAGGATTACTATGGATTCGGTATGGTTAAAAACGGCGTCAAAGCCACGGTTTGACGCGCTTAACGGAAGCAAATGAACCGACGTTTTGATTGTCGGAGGCGGAATTGCGGGGAGTGTCACCGCCACCCCGTGTTAAATTTTCGCCGTTTTGTACTTTTCAAAAACACGGAGGCACGGCTTTCGGATAACGGTGCGATGTAAACAATTCGTAACAAAAGCCAACCTTGCGAGGTTGGCTTTTTATTTCTCGTGGCTTAATTTTTGCGCAATTTAACGCTGATTTTAGTACTAATTATCAACCCCCGCGGTGCCGGTGATTGGGTCTGTGAAGATGCCGAGGGGCGGGGGGAGAAAGGTGAAAATGACGAATGCCGCGGCAAGCAGGATTAGGGCGGTGATTGCCGCCCTTTTGTGGCAGACGGCGGGCGGCTTTTTGTTAAGCAGGTGCAGCTCGTAAATATACGAGAGTGCTGCCGAAACGAAGAAAATCGCAATATTCAGCCAGTCGGGCGATTTACCGACAGCTCCGTTATAGGTATAAAAAATCACGGGGATAAGCGCGAGTCCGAGCAAAATTCCGCGTAGCTTCACATACCAAAAATCGTGTCGGTCGGTGTAAAAGCGACCTTGCACAAGGGCGAAGAGCAGCATCGGCCAAAACAAAAGCTTCATATGCTCCCAAGTCGATTCGTTGACTCCCGAAAAGGGCGCGGCAAACACCGAGCCTCCCGTAATATAGTATAAAAAATGCAAAAGCACGCCCAAAAGCGAAGCCGTCGCAAAGCCCATAAGCTGCCAAAGCCAATTCTTTCGTTCCATAAATCCCCCGTTTTAGCTTTCTTAAATAATTGTATTCGGAATGCGGCTGAATTATACTTTTCGTTTTTGGGGTAGTAATCTCTGTCGGGCGGACAATTTTGCTCCCTGTACGGCGCACTCGCGCCCTTCAAAGGCGACGGCAAATGCTCTTTTGCTTTTAAAAACGGGTACGGAGCTTTTAATAATGCGGCACAAAATAGAAACGGCAAAGCACGGCTCAACCGATTAGGTCAGCCGTGCTTTTTAATTGAGGCGTACGTGCCTTCGCGAGGAGCTTAATCCGTTTGGTTTTTGCGTTTGATTTAATCCCGCCGCGAAGGCTTTATCCGTTTTGCCCGTAATTTGCTTTGAACGAATCCGCGCCGATTTGACGCGGATTTGTCCCGCGTATTTAATTTAGTTGGATGCTATCCCCTCTGCGTTGGTGTCAACGTCGATAATCGGACCTTGCGTTCCCACGTGGTCGAGGTCCTCGAGCTTTTCTGCCGAGAAGGTGAGGATATCTCCTTCTTCAAGGAGCATAACCTCAAAGGATATCTCCACTTTTTGGTCTGAGTAGCGGAATTTCCGCCCGTGGCGGCCTTAGCCGACAAACAGTCATTTAGACTGTTTGGTCCTACGGACAAATTGCTACGCAATTTTCTCCCTATTTCAAATCCCGCAAAAAAAAAAAAGGTGCCCATAGCGAATGCCATAGACACCTTTTATGGTCTGAGTAGCGGGATTTCCGCCCGTGGCGGCCTTAGCCGACAAACAGTCGTTTAGACTGTTTGGTCCTTCGGACAAATTGCTGCGCAATTTTCTCCCTATTTCAAATCCCGCAAAAAAACAAAAGGTGTCCATAGCGAATGCCATAGACACCTTTTATGGTCTGAGTAGCGGGATTTGAACCCACGGCCTCTACCACCCCAAGGTAGCGCGCTACCATCTGCGCTATACCCAGAAACCGCTTTACTTTCCGCAAAGCCACTATATTATAGCAGACGCTTTTTGAAAAGTCAAGGGGTTTTAAAAAATATTTGTGCCACTTTTATAAATTTTTTCTTCTTAATTTGGTTAATTCGCGGTTTTCCCTTGGTGAAAGGCGCGGTGCTTCGCTAAACACCGCGCCTTTTTATATATTACGCCTCGCTCCAACGTCGGGTATCGCAATTCGGTAAAAAGTATAAACCGTAAAGCGAGCTGCGAGGGTCTCAATTGCGAGAAGCACCAAAATGCAGCCGCGGCGGCTTTACCTTCTCTCCCCGAGGCGGAGGGCTGTTGCATCTCCGTAGCTTGGCCAAGCGTCGCGCTCGTCCTCGTCAACCGTATAGGCTAACTCAAAATCCGGGCAAATTTCCTTTCTCGGGAAGCATTCCTCGCCTCGCGAAAATTTACAGTCAAGGCAGGTAAACTCTCTTTTTTCTCCCTTTTTGGGTGCGACGGGAGTATTATCGGCGGGAGCGTTGCCCTTATCCCCGTCGGCGCTTGCCGACCCGCTCTCCGCTTTTTTGCCGTCCCGGCTTTTGTTATCTGCGCTCGGCTTATTTAATACGGCGGCTTCCTCCGAATTTGCGCTTTGTTCTTTTGTGTCGGCGCTTTCGCCGCCCGGGGACTCGGTATATTCGCCGTTGGAGCTGCCCTCGGACTTGTAGCCGTCCCCGCACCTTGCTTCGGACAAAGCAAACGCCTTTCGGTCAAAGGCGAGAATTGCATCGAAATTATCTATTATAAATTTCTGCGCGTCCTCGCTATATAGGGTAACGGGATAGGAGCGACCGTTTGCAAACCTGATTTCCTCGTTTATACCCATTTCCTTGCCAAGCGTGCTTGAACGCTTTCTCGTTTTACCGTTTTTAAAGGTAACGTTTTCGAGAAGACCGACGGAAACGAGCCATTCAACGAGATGCACTCTTGTAAATTTTTTCACGTTTTCGGTAGGGCCGATTTCGTTAATTCTCTTTACAATTTCGCTTGCGCTTATTGGGGAGCTTGAATATCTGAAATTCGCCCTCATCTCGTCGGTGAGGTAGTAGTCGAGCCTTCCGCCCGACCCTTTTTTCGTTGCGGGAGTATCTATAATGCTTATAATCTCGTCAATCACTCCAGAAATATAAAACAGCCACCGCACCGAGCGCACGTCGTTTACGATATCTCCCTCGGGTAAAGCCTCGCCGCCGAAGGGATTGTTTCCGTTTGCGAGGTTGTCTATAAAATACTTTGCGGATTTAAGCTTATTAACGTCAAGCATATCGCACCTCCTCGGTTGATTTTGACATAATTATAGCACCCTCCCGCGGCGTTTCGCAATAGGGGCGGCACATATTCTCCCTTTTGAACAAAATGCACAAGCTTTTAGACGCGATTAGTCGGGGCGGTTTTTTGTGCAGATTTCATAAAGCGAAAGGGGCTTCGGCTTGTATAGCCCAAACACGGTTTTCCTTTTTTTGACGGGAAAATTGAAATTTTGCGTAATTTATTTTCAAAAACCCCCTTTTTGTTAACACAAAGTTCATAATTCAGTGCTACAATATAATCACCGTAAGGGAGTAGTAACCGTATTTATACGGAGCAAGGTCAACATCGTGGCGCGTTGCGTCTGGCCTTGCTTTAATATACCAGACTTGCGTTTGCCCTTGGCACGCGCGAATTACCCAAGCAGCGAAGGGCTGTTTGGGATTTTTATTTATCAAAATTTTGGGTATAATAGGTCGGAGATTGTAACGGCTTAATAAATCCAACGCAATACGGAGAAAACTATGTCAAAGGAAAAAGGAAATTCGCTCTACTCTTTGGAAATCGCGGAGGTAGGGGAAAAGCTTGGTACAGACCTTGAGCGCGGACTGTCCGCCGCCGAGGTGGAGAAAAGGCGGGAGGAATACGGCGAAAACGTCCTTTCGCAAAAGAAGAAAAAATCAATGCTCGTGAGATTTTTCGAGCAGTTCAAGGACGTAATGATAATCATTCTCATTGCCGCGGCAATAATTTCGTTTACCGTCGCGTGCATAGAGGGAGAGCCGAAGGAGTTTTTCGAGCCTGCGCTCATCATTCTTATCGTCGTTATGAACGCGGTGATAGGAGTTATACAGGAGGCGAAGGCGGAAAAGGCACTCGACGCCCTTAAAAATATGTCCGCGCCGCACGCGAGGGTAATTCGTGACGGAGCCGAAAAAATCGTCAACGCCGCGGAGCTTGTGCCAGGTGATATTATCAGGCTTGAGGCGGGGGATTTCGTTCCAGCGGATGCCCGCCTTATCAAGAGCGTGTCGCTTAAATCCGAGGAATCCGCGCTTACGGGAGAGTCCGTGCCCGCGGAAAAGGATGCCGCCTCTGCGGTAGAGGAGGGCGCGCCCCTCGGTGACAGGACTAATATGATTTATTCGGGCTGCAGCATTACCTACGGAACAGCAACCGCGGTTGTTACGGGCACGGGAATGAGCACCGAAATGGGTAAAATCGCGGGTCTTTTGGCGGGAGAGGGAGAGAGCGAAACGCCCCTGCAAAAAAAGCTCGCCTCGCTCGGTAAATATCTCGGAATTGCGGCGCTTGCCGCCTGCGCCGTGGTGTTCGTTGTCGGACTTTTCGGCTCAATGGAGATTATCGACGTATTTATGACCGCCGTTTCGCTTGCCGTTTCCGCAATACCCGAGGGCTTGCCCGCTATCGTTACAATCGTACTTTCGATAGGCGTTCAAAGAATGGTAAAGAAGAACGCCATCATAAGAAGACTTCCCGCCGTTGAAACGCTCGGAAGCGCCTCTATTATCTGCTCGGATAAAACGGGCACGCTCACAATGAACCGTATGACTCTCGTAAGGGCATACGTTGACGGCGCGGACTGTGCGGAGCAGATTACCGACTCGCCCTCGGAGGGCGTGCTTGGACTTTTGACCTATGCAACGCTTTGCTGTGACGGCTCGGTTTCCTTCGAGGACGGGCGGGAGATTCATATCGGCGACCCCACCGAAACGGCAATAGTCCTCGCCGCCCACAAGAACGGGCTTACAAAGGAAAATCTCAACAAAGCCTACCCCCGTGTCGCGGAATTGCCCTTTGACTCCGACCGAAAGCTTATGACTACCGTCAACGAAATTGACGGAAAGCTCGTCGTTATTACGAAGGGCGCGGTCGATATGATGGAATTAAGATGCGTGGGCGGCGACCTCTCAAGCGCGAAAAAAATTAACGAGGAAATGTCCTCCGCGGCACTGCGCGTGCTTGCGGTCGGATACAAGGTTATTGACGCGCTTCCCGAGAAAATTACAAGCGAAACGCTTGAAAACGGACTGACCTTTATGGGTCTTGTCGGAATGATTGACCCGCCGCGTCCCGAGGCAAAGGCTGCCGTCGCGGTGTGCAGAGAGGCGGGCATAAAGCCGATAATGATTACAGGCGACCACGTCGTTACCGCAACCGCAATCGCACGCGAGCTTGGTATCTTTACGGAGGGCGACCTCTCCGTTACGGGCGTGGAGCTTGACGCAATGAGCGAGGAGGAGCTTGATGCAAGCCTTGAAAAAATCTCGGTTTACGCAAGAGTTTCTCCCGAAAACAAAATCCGCATCGTAAAGGCTTGGCAAAGAAAGGGACAGGTCGTTTCTATGACGGGCGACGGAGTAAACGATGCTCCTGCCTTGAAGGCTGCCGACATAGGCTGTGCTATGGGTATCACGGGCACGGACGTTGCAAAGGGGGCGGCGGATATGACCCTCACCGACGATAATTTTGCGACTATCGTCGATGCGGTAAGAGAGGGAAGGGGTATTTACGCCAACATAAAAAAGGTCGTCGGCTTCTTGCTCGGAACGAATATCGGAGAAATTATAACCGTATTTTTCGCAATGCTCCTTTGGAGAACGACCCCGCTTCTTTCAATGCAGCTTCTTCTTATCAACCTCGTCACCGACAGCCTTCCCGCAATTGCACTCGGAATGGAGGCGGTTGAGGGCAATATAATGCGCCAAAAGCCAAAGCCAAAGGACGAGGGAATTTTCTCGGGCGGCTTCGGTCTAAGGATAATTTTGCAGGGCGTAATGTTCGGGCTTCTTACACTCGTTGCCTTCGTTATCGGTACGGGCCTTTCACTCGGCGATATTTTCTCGGGTGCGCTTATGCAAAACGGTGCGGCACTTTCGGGCGGTCAAACCCTCGCCTTTGCGGTGCTTGCCACCTGCCAGATTGTACAGGCGTTTAATATGCGCTCCGACCGTTCGCTCTTTGCAATAGGACCCTTCGGTAATAAAACGCTTAACCTTGCGGCACTCGGCTCGCTCTTGGTTGTGATTGTTGTGCTGTTCACTCCTGTGAATATTGCATTCGGGCTTTCCTACCTGCCGTGGTGGATGTACCTTGTTGGGCTTGGACTTTCGTTCGTTCCTCTTTTCGTTATGGAGCTTTGCAAGCTTTTTGGATTTATTAAGCACAAGGGCGAGTAATTTTCGGTACAATCGTCGGACGGAAAACCGCATCGCTTGATTATACCGTTCAAAGTGAAAAACAAAAAACAACCCCACCCGTGTTAAATTTCGGGTGGGATTTTCTTATATAAAGCGTGGCTTTGCGGGTTTTATGTTGCGATTATTTTGACTTGATATGTAAAGTTGGGTTTACAATTTGGTCGCACGCGGCAACGCTCGTTTGACGGAGCTGCATAAGCCTTACGCCCATATTCTCGATAAGGTTTCTCGGGGGCAGGGGAATATGGCGAAGCTCCTTTGCGTTAATCTGCTTCGACTTTGAAACGATGGAGATGTATCTATCGTAAATCGTGGAATTGAGAAGCGCAAAGATACCGAAAACGAGTCTTGCGTTCATTTCGCCGTTTTTCGCCTTCGTATCGATGAAGTTTATCTTGTTGTGCGTGGAGATGTACTTGTACGCGGGCTGCTGCGATGCGAGGTAAACCGCCGCGTTTACAAATCTGTCGTCGCTCTTTGCGGGAACTCGCTTTATAACGACGAGGTTTTTGTTGTTTTGCACGAGGGTCGGATTAACCGCGGCGAGATACTGGTGCTTTATCGGGAGGGGGAAGCGAACCTGTCCGCCCTTTATAGCCACGGGACGGATAAGAGGAACACAGCCCTTTATCGGGTCTGTAAAAAGCAGTCCCTCGCAGCGCGAGTCGATTACAAGACCCGTCGAAACCTTCAGCCCGAGGCTGTCGAGCGTTTCGGGGAAGCTTGAAATATACTTTACGATATTGGTATCCTCCACGCTTTTTGGGAGGGTGAGAGTGCCGTCCCTTTCGTCAACGACGAAATTGTAATCGAGTGCAGGAAGCATTACGGTATTCTCGGGCTTTCCCCAGTCGGTGGAGGTTGTAA
The DNA here is from genome assembly GCA_017533565.1 of Clostridia bacterium. GTDB lineage: Bacteria > Bacillota > Clostridia > Oscillospirales > CAG-272 > UBA1740. Next base: position 13,252 of record JAFXHU010000038.1, on the reverse strand, counting down.
CGGTGACGGTATTCGGGCGCTCGCATCTTCCGTAGGAAAGAATGACAGTCTTTTTAAGCGGAATTGCGCGCTTTACGTTCTTCTGCTTTCCGATAAAGAGGTGGATTTTTTCAAGCGAAAGCGTGCTTGCCATCTCCTTTCTGTACTCGGTGAGTGCGGAGGCGGAGGCAACCGTCGTCGGAAGCATAATTACGAGCCTTCCACCGTCCTCGAGGTGGCGTGCCGCCATCTTTGCAAAAAGGAAGGCGGAGTTGATTTTCACCTGTGTAACGCCGCCCGCGCGACGTGCCTCGTCCGACCCCTTTACAATGAAGTCCGTCGGAGGGTTGCAGATTATTATATCAAACCTGTCCTCCACCGTTTCGGTGAGGGTGACGGTGTAGTGATTTTGCGACTCGGTTATGTAATTTTCCTCGTAAACCGTGATATAAAGCTTTACGTCGTAGTCGTGACGCGCCTTCTTTCTGATTCTTTCAAGGTTGTCCTCAAGAAGCGGGATAAATTCGGGATTTACCTCGTAGCAGGTGAGGAATATAACTCGGCACCGGGGGCATCTTTTGCAAATCTCCTCCACCATTGCGGCGGAAAGTATGCCCGTGCCCGCACCCGGGTCAAGGACGGTATATGCCGTTTTTGTTTCGTCAAGCGGAAGCATCGACGCCATAAGGCGCGCGGTCTCCTTCTTCGTGAAAAATCTTCCGAGGCGGACGTTTTCACTCTTTGATTTCGCTCTGATAAGCTTTCCCGTATTTCTTACTGCAAGGTTGAGCATTTTTCTTCCTTTCGCATTCTGCCTGAAAATATCTTACATTCATTCTATCACATTATGACGAAAGTTGCAAGTCCTTTTTGAAAAATACTCACGCATTTTGAAAAAACGGGCTTTTTTTCGCCTTTTTCTCCCCGCGCAGGTTAAGAGTGAAAAAAATTACGCTTCTACCTTGAAAAATAAATAAATATATGTTAAAATAATAAAAAAGCCAAAAAACGAAAGGAAACCGACAATGAGCGAGACTGTTCAGGGAAAAAGACTGAAATTTCTTCACTGCGGCGATATACATCTTGATAACCCCTTTGCGGGACTTCCCGCCGATAAAAGCGAGGAGCGCCGCCGCGAGCTTCGCGCCTCCTTTGCAAAAATGATGGAGTACGTAAGGGAAAGACAGATTGATTACGTTTTGATATGCGGCGACCTGTTTGAAAGCGAGTTTGCAACAGGCACAACCGCCGACATCATAATCCGCGAGCTTAAAAACACCCCGAGCGCAAAGTTTATTATCGCACCGGGACGTGCGGATAGCTATTCGGATAACCCGCTTTACCTTTCGGGGCGGCTTCCCTCCAACTGCTTTGTTTTCTCGTCGGACACTCTTTCGAGATTTGATTTCGAGGAGGATAGGGTGACCGTCTACGGCTGGGCATTCGTCGGAAAGGAGATTACGCAAAATCCCCTCCTTGACAAGCGTGTCGATGATACCTCAAAGATAAATATCGTGTGCGGAGCCTGCGACCTTGACGGCGAGCTTGACTCCACGCTTTGCCCGATTGCCTCCGCCGACCTTAAAAAATTCGGTGCGGATTATTATGCATTCGGCTCTCGCCACGGAAGCAGCGATTTTGTTAAGCGAACAGGTCTTATGTATTCCTACTCGGGTGCGCTTGCCTCTGTCGGCTTTGACGAGCCCGGGCTTGGCGGTGTTAAGCTGCTTAACATAGACTATAACGAGGGCGAGCTTTCCATCGACGGAAAGCAGATTCCCTTCGGACATTTGCAATTCGTTACAGAGCAAATCGATATTACGGGTGTCAATGCCAATAACGAAATCACAAACCGCATTTCAAAGCTTATCAGCCAGAAAAAGTACGGCATAGATACCGCGCTTCGCATTGAGCTTGTCGGTGATATCGACCCCCGCTTTATCCTGCCTCGCGCACTTGAATGCGATGCCTTCGGTCTTTACTACTTTGAAATGATTGACAAGACCATGCCGCTTTATAATACAAAGCATTTTGAGCGCGATATGTCGGTCGCGGGAGAGCTTTATCGCAAGCTTTATCCCAAAATGACGGGTGATAACGAGGAGGATAGGCTCGTTGCCGCAAGAGCGTTCAGGGTCGGACTTGCTGCTCTTGAAAACCGCGATATTGACGGTTGATTTTCAAAACCGCAGGGGATAACGTAAAGCCTTGTATGGCATACCCGTGTCAAGCTTTACTGTTCTTTGTATAACAAAAAGCAAACTATTATTTACATAAAGCAAGAGCCGCCCGACATCGGTCGGCTTTTGTGATAAATGGGCGCGGCACACGTATGAGGCGCCCGGCAAGCAGAAAACAAAAAGGAGAAATATATGAAGCTCGTATTCGTTTCCTCAACCTTTAAGGATATGCAATTCGAAAGAGATGCTTTGCATAATCTCACCGCCCCCGCAATCGACGAAAGGCTTTTGCAATACGGCGAAAAAATCTATTTCGGGGATTTGCGCTGGGGAGTCAACACCACGGCTCTTGACAGCGAGGACGGCTCGGTGCGCGTGCTTAGCGTTTGCCTTGACGAGATTGACGACTGCAAGCCGTATATGATAGTGCTTATCGGCGAAAGATACGGCTGGATTCCCGACGGAGAGCTTATACGCCGCGCCGCATCGGAAAGGGGCATCGCGGTTGACTCGGACATCTCGGTAACACAGCTTGAAATCGAATACGGTGCGCTCGCCGAAAAGGCGGACGGAGGGCGCGTGCTTTTCTATTTCCGCGAGCTTGATAAAAGCGGAATGACCGAGGAGGAGCTTGCAGACTATTCCGCCGAAACCGAGCTTCACCGTCAGAAGGTGGAGCTGCTCAAAAGGCGCATAAGCGAGCAATACCCCGACAAGGTGCGCACCTACACCGCAAAATGGGATGCAAAAACACATTCCGTGGTCGGTCTCGAGGGCTTTCTCGGGACGGTTGAAAACGACCTTTGCGATATGATTTCGGAGGACGTAGAGGCGGAAAACTCCCTCCCGTGGCAGGAGAGGGCAATGCGCTCCGCACACAGATATTTTACCGAAAACGAAAAAAATTACTGCCCCGTCGAGAGAAGAGAAATGGGACTTTTCAACGGCCCGTTTATAAAGGACGGACGCCGTATGCTCTTTATCAGCGGCGAGGTAGGCTCGGGAAAAACCGCATATCTTTCGCATCTTTACGGTCAAGCCGTGAGAGAATACGGTGAGGACGCCGCCTTGCCCTTCGTGCTTGGACTTGATAAGTATTCCTCCACCGTTATGGATTACTTTAAAATCCTTCTTTATAAAATAGAGGAGCGCGCGGGCTTTTCGCATTACGAGTGCGAATACGGCACGGAGGGAATAGATACCGAGGTTATAAAGCAGATATTCTCCTACGAGGGGCTTTGCGGCTCCGAGATACACAGCTTTATCGACAACTGCTCCTTTGAGCTTCAAAACGCGCTCTCGGTGCAGCTTCTCGACTCGCATATAAGGACCGGCTGGTTTGATTATTTCAACAGCAACGAGTGTCAACACGAATTTTTCCGCTTCTCGGTTGCCTACTCCGCCTCGGAGGCGGACGTAATGCTTCCGCCGTGGTTTGATTATTCGCAATCGGTAAGGCTTTCGAATATAAAGCCTAACGAAATTGCCCCCTTCGTAAGCGCAATTCTTAAGAGAAAGCACAAGGAGCTTGACGGCTCGGTAATTTGTGAAATTACCAAGAAGAAGGAGGCAAGCTCGCCAACCTATCTCGGACTCGTCGTAGAGCGTCTGCTTATGCTTGACAGCCGCGACTTTGCCGAAATCCGCCGTATGGGCGACGGAATGGAAAACATCAATAAATACCAGCTTTCGCTCATAGAAAGGCTTCCCGATACGGCGCGCGCAATGACCGCGGAGCTTGTCAAAAGCGTTGGAGGCAGGGTGAATTACGAGCTTGTCATGCGTACCCTTGCGCTTCTCGTTTATTCGGGCGTTACGCTTTCCGAGGAGGAAATCCGCGAGATGTTCCTTGCGTCGGGCTGGGAGTTTTCAAGTCTTGATTTCGCTCTTGCAACACGCTCGCTTACCTCGGTTATAAAGTACAACCCGCGCGAAAAGACCTACTCGGTTGAAAATCCCGAGGTAAGAGCCTCGGCAATACAGCTTCTTGCGGAGGGCGGCTTCGATTACGTTGCAAATAGACTTTTGCAGCTTTTGGAGGATTACAATTCCATCGAAACCCGATTTGGAGAGGCAAAATTCAACGCCTCCGCCTTTGCGGGTGAGGAGGAGCTTATTTCGGCAATTACCGTTTCCTATCCTTATTGGACGAAGCTCCCCAAAAAGCTTGACGGCATTTTAAAGCTTCACGGTGCGGAATATACCGCGGGCATTTTGTGCGAGGTTGTAAGACGTGACAGGGCGCAGGATTGGGGCTATCTTATCGAGCGTATTCCCACGATTTGCACGACGAATAAGGATTATTGCTATTATTACGATATGGTAAAGGCAATTGTCGATGAAATGACCCCCACCGAGCAATCGCGCGAGGACGTCGTGTGCAACAGCTTCTTTACCGTAGCCTGGTGTAAGCTTATACAGTTTAAAATGCGTGTAAACGCCTCGGATGCCGCCCCCTTCTTTTACGCCTTTTACGACGACGGGCTGGACAGCTTCCCGATTAACAGCCGCGCACGCCTTAATTACGAGATAACCCGCCTCCGCTTCGTCGGAAAGGAGGCTTACCAAACGATGAGTCCGCGTGAAATCGATTTTGACCTCGTCGCAACCGACGAGCTTATAGATAGCGAGATTTTGCCGCGCGCGGACGAGGAATACGTTTTCCGCGTAAATCTTAACAGCGCGCTTATCTATTACGCGGAGCATTCCTTTGATTTAAACTATTACGACCCCGATTTTCTTTCAAAGCTTCGTAATTCGGTTATAAGCTTTTACGAAACACTCGTCGATAATCTCGGGGTGATGCCGTCGGCTATAACCTCCGACGATATTTCAACGATGATTGATACCGTCCTCGGAGATAAGGGCGATTACTCGAGCATAAGCCGAAAGCGTCTTTGCACCGCGCTCGACTTTATGTATAAGGGGCAAACCTTCGTTGATTCTCGACTTAACAAGTATCTGCCGCATATTTTGGAGGCGTCGCGCTTTTCCTTCGACGCCGAGGAGTGGGAGGACGATGAGGGTGACCCCGTAAACCTTTACAAGCGTATCGTGGCTTACTCGCGTGCGGTTGCGGGCACTTCTATTACGGTTGACGAATGCCTGAATGCGGCAATAAATATGGGCTATGCCGTTGACGTGCTTGTTGACTCGGAGGACGTGGAGTGGGAGGATTTTGCGGATATGCTCTCCGACCTTCGCAATTTCATAAATATTTGCTTGAGAATTTCAAACGGAGATGCGCGCGTGCTTTACAGGCTCTATATGCCGATAAATTCGCTGTTTTCCGCCTTCCGTGTGAACGGGCTTGCGGATGCAACGTCGGAGCTTGCCGCAACGCTTGATAATTTTGAGGTAGCCGACGAGCTTGCGCCGCTTCTTCCCACGCTGTTTATTCGGTCGCTGATACTCGCCTACGCGGACAGCGAAAACGGGGAGCTTCGCACCGAGTTAAGGGAAATTCGCGACACGGTCAACGCCGACGATGCTTACGCACGCCACCGCGTTGCCTACACTCCCGAGCTTATGTATATCGATATTAACCTCCGCACCGAGGAGGAGATAGAGGCGGATAACGCGGACTTCAATTTCTCCTTCGGGGACTCCGACTCCGACTGGGAGGACGTTGACGGCGACGGCGACACTCCCTTCGACCTTGGCGAAATGTCACCCGACGCCATTCGCGCAATGCTGGAGGCACAGGGCATCGACACCTCCTCCTTACCCGACGATTTCCTTTTAACTATGATGCAAAATTTCCTTGCCGATACCGACGGCGATGACGACGACGGCGACGACGGCATCTTTGACCTTGACGACGGGGAAGGCGGTGAATTGCCCCGTGATGACGAGGAAATGCAGGATATCGGTATGACCGACCTTGACGACCTCGGAGATTAACGAATAGCTCTTGCGGAGCATCCGAAACGGATGCTCCGCTTTTTCTTTTTCGCTTTAAATTGCTTGTCCCGCACCCGAAGCCTACGGCGGATTTTGCCGTTTTTTGTTTAAATTTTTTAAAAAATAATCTTTAACGAAATATTAAAACTGGTTCAAAAAGTGCCGATTTGTTTAAGAAAACGGCAAAAAACGGTACTGTTTCAAATCCTAAAGGATTATAAATTAAAGTGAAACTATTGAATTTTGTGTTGCTTTGTGCTATAATGTGTTTACACAATGGGAAGTGCGTACATTTTGTTTTTAAGGAAAAAACAGGGAAAAACGCTTTGCTTTTGCCGAAAAATGCCGTATTTTTCATCGGTTTTCCGTTTTATTTTTCCGCTTATAGCTTTTGACCGCAATTGCCTTGCGGTGGGAGGGAGAAAACGCTTTGAAGGATAACAAAAAGAAAAAGAGAAAGAAATGGATGCGCCCGCGGCACAGGGTTGTAAGAGAAATTCTCAACCTTACCCTCGGGGTATATACGCGTATTAAATATAATGTAAGGGTAGAGAAATTTAAGGAGCAGGGAAAGCGCTCCTACCTTATCCTCTTTAACCACCAGACTGCCTTTGACCAATTCTTTGTCGGAATGTCCTTTCGCGGTCCGATTTACTACGTTGCGAGCGAGGATATTTTTACGAAGGGCTGGGTTTCAAGGCTCATAAAATATCTCGTTGCGCCCATTCCGATTAAAAAGCAGGCTGCCGACGTTTCCGCAGTTATGAACTGTATAAGAGTGGCAAGAGAGGGCGGCACGATAGCCATGGCACCCGAGGGAAACCGTACCTTCGGCGGCTCCACGGGCTATATGAATAACGCAATCGTGCCTCTTGCGAAAAAGCTCGGGCTTCCGATTGCCATTTACCGTATAGAGGGCGGATACGGCGTACACCCACGCTGGAGCGACAGGGTGCGAAGGGGCGGTATGCGCGGCTACGTTGCAAAGGTTATCGAGCCTAACGAATATTCCCAAATGTCGGACGGGGAGCTTTTCTCGGCTATAAAGGAGGGGCTTGCCGTAACCGAGGGGAGGGGAGATAAAGCCTACCCGACGAAGGCACCCGCCGAGTACATCGAGCGCGCGTTTTACGTTTGCCCCGATTGCGGTATGTCGGAGCTTTATTCGGAGGGTGATACCGTAACCTGCAAAAAATGCGGAAAAGAAATTACCGTTAATTCCGATATGACGGTTACGGGAGAGGGCTTGCCCTTTAAAAACGTTGGCGAATGGTATGATTGGCAGCAAAATTACATAAATTCAATTGACCCGCGCGATGTCGGGGAACAGCCCTTGCATCAAACGAGGTGCAGGCTTTTTGAGGTAATCCCGTATAAGAAAAAAATCCCGCTTGGAGAGGATTTGCCTCTTGTCCTTTATTCTGACAGGATAGTGGCGGGTGACGTTACGCTTGATTTTGAGGGGACGTCGGTCGTTACCGTGCTTGGGCGAAACAAGCTGAATATTTATCACGGCGGAAGGGTGTATCAGATAAAAAACGATAAAAGGTTTTGCGCTCTTCGCTACGTGAATATATTCTACCGTGTAAAAAACCTTGAAAAGGAGAATGAAAATGACGGATTTTTGGGACTTTAACGCTTGGGGTGCGTTTCTTGTATTAACGATACTTCTTATGTCGCTTTTGATTGCGAATATTATTAAAAAGGCAATCCCGTTTATGAAGAATGCGCTTCTGCCTACCTCGGTGCTTGCGGGCGTTATGCTGTTGATTTTCGATGCAATCTGGACGGGATGCACGGGCGGCTCGTTTTTTGATATAACCGTTGGCGGAAACTTCCTTTTCGGCGTCGGCGGAGGAAACAAGACGCTTGAAACAATTACCTATCACACGCTCGCACTCGGATTTATTGCATCTACGCTTAAATCCTCCTCTACCCGAATTTCAAAGAAAAGGCTCGGAGAGGTTGTGGATACGGGCGTTACCACCGTTGCAACCTATCTTATCCAGGGTATTTTCGGCATTTTAATTACCATTCTCGCGGCTTGGCTGCTTGTTCCCGAGCTGTTTGATTTTGCCGCTGCGGGAATTCTTCTTCCCTTCGGCTTTGGACAGGGAACGGGACAGGCGCTTAACTACGGCACTATCTTCGAGGGACAGGGCTTTGAGGGCGGTGCAAGCTTCGGCCTTTCGGTTGCGGCGCTCGGATTTCTTTCGGCATCGGTTGGCGGTGTAATTCACCTTAATATCGTCCGCCGCCGTGAAAAGCTCGGTAAATCCACGCGTACAGACTCCATTCTCCATTCCGAGGAAATCGAGGACATCGACGAGGTACCGATGCAGGAGAGCATTGACAAAATGACGCTCCAGCTCTGCCTTATCGCAACGGGATACGCGATAACCTTTGGAATAATCGTCGGACTCTCCGCGCTTCTTCCCTCGATGGCGGATATCATATACGGCTTTAACTTCCTTTTCGGCGTGCTTGCCGCTTCGCTTATCAAGGTGATAATGAAGGGGCTGAAAAAAATCCACGTTATAAAGGAAAAATACACCAACAACTTCCTCCTTACCCGCGTGTCGAATTTCTTCTTCGACGTAATGGTAGTTGCGGGAATTGCGGCAATCGACCTTAAGGTGCTTGGAAGGTATTGGCACATACTTCTCGTGCTTGGCGTTGTCGGACTTGTCGTTACTTATATTTACAACAAATTCGTTGCCAAAAAGCTTTTCCCCGATTACAGGGAGGAGCAATTCCTTATGATGTACGGTATGCTTACGGGAACTGCGTCCACGGGTATCATTCTCCTTCGCGAGGCTGACCCCGATTTCAAAACTCCCGCGGCGGATAATATGGTATTCCAAAATTTCCCCGCGATTATTCTCGGCTTCCCGATGATGTTTATTGCAAAAATGGCACCCGGAAACGAGATACTCGTTCTCGGAATAATCATCGTTTATTTTGCGGCGCTTAATATCGTTCTTTTCAGACGCACGATATTCAAAAGGCTTTACGCAAAGAGGGCAAGCAAGGAAAAAACGGAATAAAATACATAGCCCTTGATAAAAGGCTACCGCGGCACTTCGGAAACGGAGTGCCGCTTTTTATCTCCTTCGCCGCTTTTTTCGGTTAAAAAACAAATTCCGAAAAAGTTTTTACGTAAAAGCACTTGCACCCTGCGAAAAAATATGCTACAATTCGTTATGTAGATACAAGGGTCGCTATTTGGGTTTACTTCAATCTGTGTAGAGTCCGGAAACGTGGGTTCGAGTCCCACCGTGCATCCCGCTGGATGTACGTGGCGAAGCTGGCAACGCGCCGGAAAGGATTAATCCAAAGATACCGTCCACTGTATGGCATATCTCCTCGCAAAGCGGAGAACAACGGAAATAAAACGGACAGCTAATCGGGTTTACTTCATAACTGATAAGCCGGAGGCCGTGGGTTCAAATCCCACCGTGTCCTTGACACGTAGCTCAGAAGGCAGAGCACCGGCATTTATAATAATTCGGTAATAAAGTTCGTTTGTTTTATGGCGTATGCCATGCCTCGGCGGGGTTATACCCGTCGGGGCTTTTTAAGTACAAAAGCCATAGTATAAATTTCAATCTGCGAAAGGAGAAGCTATGAACGCAGTATTCAAGAATTTTTTGTTTGAAAGACATATCCTCGTGTCCGAGGGCGCGGCGGAGGAAAACCGCTTTGAGGTGCTTTTCTCGCTTGCTCATTTCTTCGGTATAAGAATTACCGAGGGTGACGAGCTTGTTACCCGCGATATGCTTATCACCGCGGGCGAGTGCATCGGGCGTAATATTCCCGAGCCGTTTTATCGCGGCTTTCCCGACACGGTAAAAAGCCTTACAAGGGAGCAGCTCATATTCGACCAGCTTCTTCACTACTATCTCACCTACGGTATGAAGAATTTTGAAAATCCCGGTCACTCCATATTCGAGGAAAACTTCACCCGCACCGCGTTTAACGAAAGATATACCGAAAAGGCATTCGTTTGTATGACGCTTGCGGAGGCGGAAAAGTATCTTCGCGGCTGTATTGACGACCTTTTTGCATCAAGCCGTCCGCTTTCAAAGGAGCAGATGGAAATCGTCAAGCTCTATGTGGAGGAATACGGCTATTTTCCCGAGGCTATCGCGTCAAAGGCTACCGCAACGCAGCTGCTTCGCGAGAGGCGTGATTTAAGATTCGTTGATTTTCTCGCACTTTCCGACGTAATCCGCCTCGTTGACGATATAAACTTCTACGAATACGGTAACAAAAACGTCAAAAAGCTCAATTTCAAAAACGCGGACCGCCGCTTCGTAAGCTCGGTTATCGACCGTATATTCGAGTGCGGCTTTGTCAACGTGCGCGAATGCTTTGAGAAAAAGGCGGTGTGGTGCGGTCTTCTTCATCACCTCCATTATCAGGCAAAATGCGAGGCGGCGGAAAAATTCCTCTACCTTATGCGTAACAAGGGCAATCAGTCGGTGTATTCCGAGGTTGAAAAATATCTTGCCGAGCATAACGTGAAAATGGCGACCGACGCACTTAAGCGCGGAAAGGGAAACGGCGCGCTGCTTCGCTCGTTCGACTACCTTATCTCCCGTGCCGAAAGCACGTCGGATATAAAGTACATACTTTCCTCCATCGATGCGGGAAGGCCCATTCTTCTCTTGCAGCTTCTGATGCACTATTCCGCACCCGCGGAAAAGATGGAGTGCCGTACCTTTAACTTTACCCGCCACGGGCTTTATACCACCCACTATGAAACCGAGGAGGAGGCGAAGCGCAGAAGGACACGCCTCGGAAGCCGTACCCGCAAAACGATGGCGGCATATATGAAATCGCTTCTTGCCGCACGCCTTCACGGCACACTCGGACGGGTTTACGTAAATCCCGCAATGGATAACATCGCAATCCCGATGCACGAGGCGGTGGCAAACGGCGGCTTTGGCACTTTGCCGTCGGGCTCTCGCCTTGCGCTTGAGGACGGGCAAAAGCTTCGCGCCTTTACCTATTGGGAAAAGGTAAACGACATCGACCTTTCGATGATTGGTATCGGACGAAACGGGGAGGAATACGAGTTCTCCTGGCGTACTATGTATAGGGAGCAGGGCGACGTTATAACCTTCTCGGGTGACGAAACCTCGGGCTATGACGGCGGCTCGGAATATTTTGATATAGACCTCGAGCGTATCAAAAGGGAGCGTCCCTATCTTAAATATATCGTATTCTGTGACAACGTATATTCGGGCTCTGATTTTTCGGAGTGCGAATGCACCGCGGGCTATATGATGCGCGACAAGGTCGATTCGGGCGAGGTCTTTGAGCCGAAAACCGTAAAAACCTCCTTCCGTGTCACCGCGGACAGCACCTATGCCTACCTCTATGCTATCGACCTTGATACAAGAGAGCTTGTATGGCTTAACTTCTCGGTATATTCGGATAAAATCGTCGCCGCGGACGGCAGGGTTAAAAACGCCCTCGCAAGAATAGGAGAGCTTGAGGTTATGTCGGCGGGCGAGCTTGTGCGCTTTGCCGCTACCGAGCTTGTTGACGACCCCGAGCTTGCCGACGTTTGCTTCACCGACGAGGAGCTTCCCAAAAAAGAGGGAAGGGAGCAAATCCACAGCTACGAGTACACGCGTCTTATGTCGCTTCTCGGCTAAAAGAAAACGCCCCTTTACGGGCGCTTTCAAAGGGCGTATCAAAAGGAAAATCGGCTCTTTTCAGAGCCGATTTTTTTAATTACTTTACAATAAACTTTTCAATTTTTTCAAAGAATTCGTCTGCGTTTTCGGTGTGAGCAACGACCGTGATGGGGGAGAGGGTGTCGAGTGCAAAAATACCCATAATGGATTTCGCATCGATAAGGTATCTTCCCTGTACAAGGTCAACCTCGAAATCAACCTGAATAACCTGTCTTACAAAGCTTCTTATGGAATCGATGTCACGAAGAATGATTTTTGTTTCGCACATAATTGCCTCCGTTAAAATTATTTACGCATCTATTGTAGCATTTTTGTTATGGTTTGTCAAGTACGGAGTATGGCTTTTTAACAGGCTTTTGACGCAAAAATCGCCTAAATTCAACTTGACATTCGGGGCTCGCGATGCTATACTTATCCTGTTGGAGGTTGAGATACATTATGAAGGTAGCAGAGCTTTATCCGCGCGTTTTTCTTGAAAATAAAAGACAAACCGTATATATACAGCTTCACGTGGATGCAAGCGTGGAGATAAAAATACAGCCGATGGAGTCATATCATATCCCCCACGGCAAGCCTCCCCGCCTTGACGAGGAGGAAAGATATCCGTATATTCCCACAAAAAGGGTGGGAGAGGGACTGTACTCCGCGGAATACGACTTTCCCGTCGGCGGAAGATATACCGTGCGCGTAAGGAATGGCGAAAATGTCATTTTTAACGGATATCTTTATGCCCTCACCGCGGAGCTTGCCGCGCTTCGCCCCTTCAAGGGGGAAACCCACTGTCACACCAATCGCTCCGACAGTGCTTACGAGCCGACCCCGCTTATGCTTCGGTATTTTGCGGAGGGCTTTGACTTTGCCGCGGTTACCGACCACTATAAATACGCCCCCTCCGTTGAGGCGCGGGAGGCAATGCGACCGCTTACCGGGCTTTTCACCGTGCTGACGGGTGAGGAAATACATAACAAGCCGCACGGCTATTTTCACTCCGTCAACCTTTGCGGGGAGTATAGCGTTAACGAATTTATTGAGGAAAACGCGGAATACGTAAGGACTGAAGCCGACCGCATAAAGCGGGAGCGAAGCTTTCCCGAGGGGGTAAATCCCGAGCTTGCCGCATATCGTATTTTTATCTCAAACGAGATACGAAGGGCGGGGGGCGTGTCAATTCTTGCCCACCCGTTTTGGGAGGCATACGGAGAATACAATATGGAAAGGCGGGAGCTTGAATACCACCTTACCCACGGGGTGTTTGACGCCTTAGAACTTTTCGCGGGAAACGATAATACGGGCAACGGCGATAATCTTGAAATCGCGCTTTGGGGCGACCTTCGCGCACTCGGGGTAAAGACTCCCGTGCTTGGGGCATCCGACAATCACAATCCCGACTCGGAGCAGACCCGATTTAACCGAAACCTCTCGCTCGTTTTCGCGCGCGACACCGACGATATCCCAAATGCAATTAAGCGCGGAAGCGTCGTC
>JAFXHU010000037.1 GCA_017533565.1 Clostridia bacterium | reverse complement strand
GCATGCCGCCAGCGTCAATCCTGCGCCAGGATCAAACTCTCTAAAAAATTATATCTTAAATCCCTTTTTCAAGGGACCCAAAATCTTGTTTTTCAGAGCTTAATTTAATCTAAGCTTCTTCTTACTTTTTGAGTTTCTTTTTTCAAAGTGTTTTAACGAGAATCTTTCGCACTAAATCAGTTCTTACCAATTTAAGTGTACAAAAATTTTCTTTGTTGTTCAATTTTCAAGGAGCAAGTCGCACGCCCGAGGTCACCCTCGTTTTGCGCGCTTTGATATTATAACCTATTAAACGAAAAAAGTCAATACCATTTTTAAGATTTTTTTCATTTTTTTTAAAAATGGCATTTTTACCAATTTAATGACGAAAAAATGTAGATTTGTGCTTCATTTTGTTCACTCCTTTGCCTTGACGAGCCACGGCTTCGGTGATATAATTATATTGTTCCGTCGTTTTATGTAAATAAAGTGCGAAAAACACACCTACGCCGTGTTACATAAATGCAAGGAACAACAAAAAACCTTACCGAAAGGATATATATAATATAATGAAGAAAAAGCAATTTAAAACCGAATCCAAAAAGCTTCTCGATATGATGATAAATTCGATTTACACGAACAAGGAAATTTTCCTTCGCGAGCTTATATCAAACGCATCCGACGCGATTGACAAGCTTTATTTCCGCTCGCTTACAGACTCCTCCGTGGGGCTTTCGCGTGCAGATTATTCGATTTTCTTATCTGTTGACAGGGAGGCGCGCACGCTTACGGTGTCCGACAACGGCTGCGGTATGACGGGCGAGGAAATGGAGAGCAATCTCGGCACTATCGCAAAAAGCGGCTCGTTTGATTTCAAGGCGGACGGAAAGGGCGAGGGCGAGGTTGACATAATCGGTCAATTTGGCGTCGGCTTTTATTCCGCTTTCATGGTAGCCGACAAAATCACCGTTACCTCCCGTCCTTTTGGCTCGGAGACGGCATACAGATGGGAGTCCGAGGGTGTGGACGGCTACGTAATCGGAGAGTGTGAAAAGGAGACCTTTGGCACGGAGATTGTGCTTTACATCAAGGAGGACACGGAGGAGGAAAAATATTCCGAATTCCTTGACGAGTACAGAATTCGCACGCTTGTTAAAAAATATTCCGACTACATTCGCTATCCCATAAAAATGGAGGTAACGAGGCAAAGGAAAATTGAGGGAAACGAGGACTACGAGAGCTACACGGAGGTTGAAACGCTCAACAGCATGGTTCCGATTTGGTAGCGTGGCGGCGACGAGGTAACCGAGGAGGAATACGCAAGATACTACAGCGAAAAGTTCTTTGATTACGAGGCTCCCGCAAGAGTTATCAAGCAAAAATCCGAGGGCACGGCAACCTTTAGCGCGCTTATGTTCGTTCCCTCTCACGCGCCGTATAACTATTATACGAAGGAATACGAAAAGGGTCTTGAGCTTTATTCGTCGGGCGTTATGATAATGGAAAAATGCTCCGAGCTTTTGCCCGATTATTTCGGATTTGTGCGCGGAGTTGTGGATTCGTCCGACCTTTCGCTCAATATATCGCGCGAGATGCTTCAGCACGACAGACAGCTCAAGATTATGGCGAAGGCAATCGAGAAGAAAATTAAGAGCGAGCTTGAAAAAATGCTTCGCGAGGAGCGCGAAAAATACGAAAAATTCTTCGACGCCTTCGGCGTTCAGCTCAAATACGGCATTTACGCCGATTACGGAATGCACAAGGACGTGCTTTGCGACCTTATAATGTTCAAAAGCTCCCGCGAAGGAAAATACGTAACGCTTCGCGAATATACCGAGAATATGCCCGAGGGACAGTCGGAAATCTATTATGCGGCGGGCGAAAGCATTGCGCGCATAGAAATGCTCCCGCAGGTCAGGACGGTAAAGGCAAAGGGCTACGAGGTGCTTTACCTTACCGACGAGGTTGACGAGTTTGCGCTTCGCGTGCTTGGAAAATACGGCGAAAAGGAATTCAAGAACGTTACGGCGGAGTCGCTCGACCTTGCAACCGAGGAGGAAAAGGCAAGAGAAAAGAGCGAAAACGAGGACTCCTCCTCTTTGCTTAATTACATCAAGGAGGTCATCGGCGGGGTTGCCGCAGTAAAATTCTCGGCTTCGCTTACCGACGTTGCCGCCTGCCTCTCAACCGAGGGCGACCTTTCGGTGGAGATGGCAAAAATTCTCGGCAGAATGCCCGGTGCGGAGGAAATGGGCGCGCCCGAGGCGAGCGTCGTGCTTGAAATCAATCTTTCGCATCCGATAGCAGGCAAGCTTAAGGCTCTTTTCGGAAACGACAACGAAACGCTTAAAAAATATGCAAAAATGCTCTGGTACTCCGCGTGCCTCGTGTCGGGAATAGCACTTACCGACCCGATTGAATACACCTCACTCGTGACAGAGCTTATGTCAAAATAATCATATCAATTTAACAATAACGTCAGTTTAATACAGGAGATTAAAATGGAAAACACAAAATTTTTAAAGGCGTACTGTTCAAAATCAAAGCAGTACTACGGTCTTGAAATCAAGCAATACGGCAGCGAGTGGAGGGTCGTCAATATGGACCTTTTGCCCGACGACAAGGCGAAAATGGTTGCCTCGGATAACATTCGTCAGGCAAAATTCCTTACCAACGACAATCTTCTTCCCTGCTCGGGCTGTGGCTCAAGGGAGGTTTCGGGCTGTAGCTGTGCGCACAGTATTCGCGGCTGCCGTCCCGGTATGAGCTACAATTTCAACTGTGTTTACTGTAAGCATTTCCAGATTGACTACTCCCTCCCGAAATCAAGCGACACACGCGGCCACGCGGGCAAGACCGTCACGGTGCAGGGTAAGGAGATAAAGGTTGTCAACTTCTCTAACGTAGAGTGGATTCATTTCGACTACATTAAAAACCACGTCGACGGAAGAAAAGAGGGCGGCTACGACGAGCCGAGGGTTCACGTTATTGCCAACAACCAGAATATTGAGTTTCACGGCTACAACATCAGCGAAATGAACGAGGGCGTTTACTACACCATCGGCGCGAATGACGACTTTGACATCGAGTGCGACGTTGATACAACAACCATCCGTCCCCATCCCGGCGGACACCTTTACATAGATTTCGGTCAGATAAAGGCGGAAATCGCACTTTCGGGCGGCACCTTCTTCCTCGGTGGCAAGGAGGTCGCAAGGGTTGGCTCGCGCTTTAAGATGCGCTTGTCGCTTACCGACGAGGGCTGCTACTCCATATACATTGACGGCATACTCCGCGGTCAGCTCGTTGCTCCCGTCCAAACCGACACGCACGTTATATTCGGCTTCAAGCACGACGGGCACCACTGCCACGAGCTTTCCCACGCGTATATGCGCGGCATTAAAATGCAGCAGGCGGTTGCACAGTAACCGATTAAAAACGGCGGGTTTATTCCCCGCCGTTTTTGTTTTTACGCCTATAATCAATAATGAGGAGGATTACCCCCACAATACCAAAAATAAACCTTCCGAATATCCAGGCGATGCTTCCGTTTCCTAATATCGGGTCGCCCGCAATCAGGCTTGGAATAAAGCTGACAATCTGCAAAATAATAAGAACTATGCCTGCAATTTTCATTTTGACCTCTCCTTTTATGTAATATTTAAATAACGAGCTTGTTTTCGGTGCGCTTTATATCCGAGGCGGTAAGGTAATAGCCGCGCGAGCCGACCTTTTTGACGGGATAGCCAAACTCCATAAGATAGCCGATGTTTCGCCCCACCGTTTTTCGGTCGCAGGGGACGTCGATGTCGTTGAGATAATTTGCGATGGCGGTTTGACTTATCGGATTGGCGGGCGAAGAATAAAGCTTTAAAACGTTTAGTACGTAGAGAATAATTACCTTTTTGGGATTGGTTTCCATATTGTGACCCTCCGTAGATTAATGATGCTTCTATTTATATTATACCATACCGATATGGACAAAAAGCTCCCACCTCTTTTTATTTTTTCGCTTTTTACAAAAACTTCACAGCTTGTGGGCGGTTTTGGGGTTATTTTTCGCCCGCGTGATTTTATTTGCGCCTTTTGCGGTTAATTTCGAGCAATCCGTCAATACTATCAGTATCAATTATCGGGAGCTTTTTATGGTAAAAACTCGACACGGGGTGCGGGATTTCGGATTTCGCGACAAGCTTGGATACCTTTTCGGAGATTTCGGAAACGATTTTACGTTTCTTCTATCCTCCTCCTTTCTTTTAAAATTTTACACCGACGTTATGGGGATTGCGCCGTGGATTGTGGGTGTAATTATGACGGTGGCGCGCTTTGTCGATGCCTTTACGGACGTTACGATGGGGCGTATATGCGACAGGGCAAAATACGGCGATGTGGGTAAATTCAAGCCATGGATTTTGAGAATGTGCGGACCCGTGGCAATCGCCTCCTTTTTGATATACCAAAGCAGCCTTTCGGATATGCCGACGGCGTTTAAGGTGGTTTGGCTTTCGGTGACCTATATTCTTTGGGGGTCGGTATTTTACACGTCGATAAATATTCCCTACGGGTCTATGGCGTCGGCTATTACGGGAAATCCCGAGCAAAGGCAATCGCTTTCCACCTTTCGCAGTATGGGATCGGCGCTTGCGGGGCTTATCGTTGGGGCGGGCGTGCCGCTTTTTGCATACGACGATATAAACGGTGCTACGGTGCTTAACGGGACGCGCTTTACGGTTATTGCGGGAATTTTCTCCATTCTTTCGATTGTTTGCTATCTTTTGTGCTATTTCCTTTGCACGGAGAGAATAGAGCGCAAGGTGGAGGTGACGCAGCACGGAAGCATTGTTTCGCTTTTAAAAAGGGCGATAAAAAACCCCGCCCTGCTTTCAATTATAGCGGCGTCGGTTGTGATGCTCCTTTCACAGCTTACGCTTCAGTCGATGTCAAACTACGTTTATCCGAATTATTACGGAAACGTGGAGGCACAGTCGGTATCTACGGTTGTTATGGTGCTTTCGCTTTTTGTCGCGGCGGCAGTGGCAAAGCCGCTTTCAAGGAAATTCGGAAAGGCGGAAATCAGCGCGGTATCAAGCCTTGCGGCGGCGGGCGTTTCCTTTATTCTTTTCCTAATCCGTCCGTCAAGCGTATGGGCATACGTTGCGGTAAATGCAGTGGCTTGGCTTGGGCTTGGTGTATTTACGATGGTTTCCTGGGCGCTTGTAACCGACGTCATAGACGATGCGGAATTGCGTAACGGAGTGCGCGAGGACGGCTCTATATACGCGCTTTATTCCTTTGCAAGAAAGCTCGGACAGGCGGCAGCCGCGGGAATAAGCGGTGCGCTGCTTTCGGCAATCGGCTACAGCGACGAAACGGCATTTTTGCCGAGCGTGGTAAACGGGATTTATAACATTTCGACCCTGCTCCCCGCAATCGGCTTTACGGCTCTTGGCTTAATTCTCTGGCTTTGGTATCCGCTAAAGCGCAAAACGGTTCTTGCAAACAGTAAATTTCTTGAAGAAAAGCATAGAAAAATTTGACACGGGGTGGGGGTAACGGTAAAAAAACGCGGTTTTTTCCGCGTTTTTTCTTTTCACAAGCTCTCCGCACATTAGAGGCAGATACGGAAAGAATTTCAAAAGAAAAAATGTATTTTCATTTGACTTTGATTTTTATATATGATATAATATTAGTCGGTATTATTTTGAAAGGAGGGTCATGATGAGAAAGGCAATTTTACATAAGCTGCGCGAGTCCTTTACCTCGGTTTTTCCGATAGTTCTCACGGTTCTTATTCTTAATTTCACACCGCTTATTAACCTTTCGGCGGGCGAGGCTGTAACCTTTGCCGTATGCTCCGTTTTTCTCGTTCTCGGAATAACCCTCTTTAACCTCGGTGCGGACCTTGCAATGACGCCTATGGGCGAGCATATCGGCGCGGGTCTTACAAAGCTTAAGAGCCTTATACTCCTTCTTTCGGTATGCTTTGGTATGGGTATTCTCATTACCGTGGCAGAGCCTGACCTTTCCGTCCTCGCTGGACAGGTTTCGGGGATTATCAACGGCACGACTCTTATCGTAACAGTTGGTGTCGGAGTGGGGCTTTTCCTCCTTCTTGCGATAGTGAAAATCGTATTCCGCACCTCGCTTTCGCAGATGCTGATGTTCTTTTATATGTTTTTGTTTGCGCTTTCCTCGCTGCTTTTAACCCGCGGAGGAAGCCAGCTTTTACCGCTCGCCTTTGACTCGGGCGGAGTTACGACGGGGCCTATTACCGTTCCGTTTATAATGGCGCTCGGAGTCGGTATAGCAACCACGCTCGGAGGTAAGGATGCGGGCGAAAACTCCTTCGGTCTTATTGCGATGTGCTCGGTAGGTCCGATGCTTGCGGTGCTTGCGCTTGGATGCGCGTCGTCGGGCGAGATTAGCCCCTTTGAGCCGAGCTACGGCATAGAGGTGTCCTTCCTCAACGTGGTACACGAGCTTTTCCTCACCGCGAAGGAGGTTGGAATTGCACTCGGTCTTATCGTTGTGTTTTTCGTGATACTCCAGCTTACGGTATTAAAGCTCCCGCAAAAAAGGCTTATTCAAATTTCCGTTGGCATTCTTTACACCTTTATCGGACTGGTCGTTTTCCTTTCCGCGGTGAAGGTTGGATTTATGGAGATTGGCTACAAGATAGGCACACAGCTTGCCGAAAGACCTATTTTTCTTGCCGTTTTTGCATTTCTTATCGGTATGCTCGTGGTGCTTGCAGAGCCTGCGGTCCACGTCCTCAACAAGCAGGTAGAGGATATTACCGAGGGGACGGTAAGCAAGCGGGCAATGATGATTGCGCTTTCTATCGGTGTCGGGCTTTCGATTTGTCTTTCGGTTATACGAATAATTTTCGGCTTTAACATACTCTACTACCTCATACCCGGTTATTTGATTTCGCTCGGACTTTCCTTCTTCGTGCCGAAAATGTACACCGCAATCGCGTTTGACTCGGGCGGTGTTGCGTCGGGTCCTCTTACCTCGACCTTTATTCTTCCGTTTGCGGTTGGAGTTTGCGCGGCAATCAGCGGGGCGGAGGCTATTCTCTCGGATGCCTTCGGCATCGTTGCGATGGTCGCAATGGCACCGCTTATTACGATACAGCTACTCGGCTTCCGTGCAATAATGGCGAAGAATATCGCAAGAAAGATTGCAATGCAAAAAATTCTTGTGGCGGATGACGAGCAAATTATTGAATTTAAATAAGGGGGTAATATGGCAAAAATAGCAAAAAAGACCGCCCCCGTGTCAAAAAACAAGGGGGTAATGACCGCGCCTGACGGTATGGTTATTCTCTTTACAATCGTTAACAGAAAGAAGGGCGACCTGTTTGCCGACCTTTTGCAGGGCTTTGAGGTGAATTTCCAAACAATCCTCTCCGCCCAGGGAACGGCCGACCGCGAGGCGCTGTCCTTGCTTGGACTTCACGATTCGGAAAAGGCTGTAATCGTAAGCGTTTTAAGGCGCGACAGGGTGAACGAGGCACTTGCGATGCTTGAAATCAAATTCCGCACCGTGAAGGACGGAAAGGGTATCGCGTACACCGTACCCTTAAGCAGCACAATCGGAGTGCTTTTATATCAGTTTTTATCAAATAAAAAGGGAGGAAGCCTTGGGTGAATAATACAAAGTTCGAGGTTATTATATGCATCGTAAATACCGGCTTTTCGGAGGAGGTAATGAACGCGGCGCGTAAATGCGGTGCAAGGGGCGGTACCGTTTTGCGTGGCAGAGGCACGGCAAATCCCGAGGCGGAGAGCCTTTTCGGTATAGCAATACAGCCCGAAAAGGAAATCGTAATGATTCTCGTTAAAAAGTCGCTCAAAAACGATATTCTGCACGCGCTTTACAAGGCGGTGGGACTCGATACCCCGGGACAGGGCATTGCCTTTACAATGCCGGTTGAAAGCGTTGTGGGACTTACCGTAACGGACGGCATACCGACCGAGGACGGCAAGCCAAAAGAGGATGCAAAATCAACCAAAAAGTAAACAATAGTTAGAAAACACGCCCCCGACGTACGGGGGCGTGTTAAATTTTACACATATTATGCGGGGTGCAGAAAAGCCATAACAAGTGTGGCAAAATCATCGGTAAAGGCTTTTCGAGGGGTAATCCTCACCAAAATGCCCTTTTATAATTTGTTTAGATAGCAAAGCCTCTTATAATTTGATTTATAAATAAAGCATCTCTTATACTTTGTTTTAAAATCAAGCCTTTGCTGCTTTGCGATTTTCTTTAAGGATAGAAAAAGGACTCTCTTGCGAGAGCCCTTTTGTTTTATTACTCTTCGGTGGGAGCCTCTGCGGTCTTAACCTCTACGAGCTTTACGATTGCCATTTCGGCACCGTCGCCGCGACGGGGACCCATCTTAAGAACAGTAGTATAACCGCCGTTAACCTCCGCATAAGCGGGAGCGATAACGGAGAACAGCTTCTTAGCAACGTCTTCCTTGGTGATGTACTCAAGAGCGGTACGGTAAGCAGCAAGGTCGCCCTTCTTTCCGAGGGTGATCATCTCGTCTGCCTTTGCGGAAACCTCCTGCGCTCTGGTGTAAGTGGTCTCGATCTTACCACATTCAAGAAGAAGAGTTACCATACCTCTGAGCATAGCCTTACGCTGTGCAGTAGTTCTGCCAAGCTTTCTCATATTATGTTTCCTCCTAACTTATTCTTCTTCCTTCTTAAGGCTGAGGCCTAAAGAAGCAAGCTTTTGAATTACTTCCTCGAGGGACTTACGTCCAAGGTTACGAACCTTGATCATATCCTCCTCGGTGCGATTAATCAAATCCTCTACCGTGTCGATGCCCGCACGCTTCAAGCAGTTGAAGGAACGAACAGACAGGTCAAGCTCCTCAATGGTCATCTCCAGGACTTTTTCCTTTTTCACTTCAGGTCTTTCTACGAGGATTTCGGCGTTCTTTGCCTCATCCGACATATCGATGAAGAGTTTAAGGTGCTCGTTGAGAACCTTGGCGGCGAGGGAAACCGCTTCCTTTGCAGTGATGGTTCCGTTGGTAAGAACCTTCATAGTGAGCTTGTCATAGTCGGTGATATTACCAACACGGGTATTTTCAACGTTATATTCCACCTTGTAAACGGGGGTGAATATGGAATCGATGAAAATAAGACCGATAGGTGCGCCGACGGCGCCACTTGCGAGGTAAGCCTGCTTATTTGCCTCGGAAAGGTGATAACCGCGACCCTTGTCAAAGGTAATCTCCATATAGAAGCGTGCATTTTCGCTTACGGTGCAGATGTGATGCTCGGGATTGAGAATTTCAATCTCCGCGTCGGGGATAATATCTCCCGCGGTAACGTTGCAAGGACCGGTAACGTCGATGATAACGGTCTTTGCTTCATCAGTAAAGAGCTTTGCAACTATTCCCTTTACGTTAAGAACGATTTCGGGAACGTCCTCCTTTACGCCGTTGCAGGCGGAGATTTCGTGCAATACGCCGTCAATTCTGATGCTGGTAGCCGCATAACCCGGAATAGTGGAAAGAAGAACTCTTCTAAGAGAGTTACCGATGGTGATGCCGTAGCCAGAAACAAGAGGCTCTGCAACGAACACCGCTTCTCTGCCGTCTTCGGTAAGGTCGGTTGCGGTTATATTAAACTTCTCCATTTCTTTCATCTATATATCCTCCAAAATTTTTAAATTTAGATTTTTACATCCTAAAAACTTAACAAACTCTGCGAAGGGGCGAATACAAGACCCATAGGTCTTATATTCACTTCGCAAAAAAACGGAGGGATTACTTGGAATAGAGCTCGACGATGAGCTGCTCCTCGAACTCGAAGTCGATATCCTCTCTTGCGGGGAAGGATACAACCTTCGTTGCGAGATTAGCAACGTCGTTTTCAAGCCACTTGGGAGCAACGGCGGTAGCCATACCCTCTGCAAGTGCCTTAATCTTAACGCTCTCCTTGCTGCTTTCCTTTACAGCGATAACGTCACCGGGCTTAACGAGGATAGAGGGGATGTTAACCTTCTTTCCGTTAAGGGTGAAGTGAGCGTGAAGAACAAGCTGGCGTGCTTCCTTTCTGGATGCTGCCATACCCATTCTGTAAACTACGTTATCAAGACGTCTTTCGAGAAGGATAAGGAGGTTGGTACCGGTAATACCGTCCATCTTCTCTGCCATCTCATAATAGTGTCTGAACTGGCCTTCAAGGACACCGTAGTAGCGTCTTGCCTTCTGCTTCTCACGAAGCTGCTTGCCGTATTCTCCGACCTTCTTGCGAGCTGCACCGTGCTGTCCGGGTGCGGTGCTTCTGTGGTCGAATGCGCACTTTCCGTTGGTGCATCTCTCTCCCTTGAGGTAAAGCTTGCAGCCCTCACGGCGGCACATCTTACAGTTAGGACCTGTATATCTTGCCATTTCTAATTACCTCCCTTTTAATTAAACGCGACGGCGCTTAGGAGGACGACAACCGTTATGAGGAATCGGTGTAACGTCCTTAATCATTGTGATCTCAAGACCTGCGGTAGCGAGTGCGCGGATTGCGGACTCTCTGCCCTGTCCGGGACCTCTTACGAGAACCTCTACGGTCTTCATTCCGTTATCAACAGCAATTCTTGCAGCATGCTCTGCCGCGGTCTGTGCTGCGTAAGGAGTGGACTTCTTCGAGCCCTTGAAGCCCATCTCACCGGAGGTACCCCATGCGATTGCATTACCGTGTACGTCAGTAATGGTAACGATAGTATTGTTGAAGGTGGAACGAATGTGAGCAACGCCCTTTTCCACGTTCTTGCGCTCGCGGCGCTTTTTGACAACCTTTTTATTAACTGCCATGACGGTTCACTCCTTTACTTTTTCTTGTTAGCGATGGTCTTTGCGGGACCCTTGCGAGTTCTTGCATTGGTTTTGGTGCGCTGTCCTCTAACGGGCAGGCCCTTTCTATGTCTGATACCACGGTAGCAGTTGATTTCTACGAGGCTCTTGATATTAAGAGCTACCTCACGGCGAAGGTCACCCTCGACGTTGTAGTTTGCTTCGATTTCGTCACGAAGCGCAGCTACCTCAGACTCGGTAAGGTCCTTTGCACGAGTGTCGGGATTTACGCCTGTTTTAGCGCAGATATCCTTTGCACTCTTGAGGCCGATACCGTAAATATAAGTAAGCGCGATTTCTACACGCTTGTTATTGGGAATATCAACACCAGCTATACGAGCCATTTTCGATATATACTCCTTTTTAGAATTAATGTCGTAAGATTGCTTAATCCCTTACAATCAGCCCTGACGCTGCTTGTGCTTGGGATTCTCGCAGATTACCATAATTTTTCCGTGTCTTTTGATAATCTTGCACTTTTCGCAAATCTTTTTGACGGAAGGCTTAACTTTCATTTCAATACCTTTCCTTTCGATTTTTGAAATTATTACTTCTTTCTCCAGGTGATACGGCCCTTTGTGATATCATAGGGCGATACCTCCACGGTGACCGTGTCGCCGACGAGAATTTTGATATAATTCATACGCAGCTTTCCCGAAATGGTGGCGGTTACGATAACGCCGTTGGGAAGCTTTACCTTAAAGACGGTGTTCGGGAGTGCCTCCACGACCACGCAATCTTCAAATTCAATCAAATCGCTCTTCGACAAGAACTGATCCTCCTAAATAATACAGTGGTTTTAATTTTCTGCATCTGTGAGCAAAATCGGATCTCCGTCGGTGATGGCAATACTGTTTTCGTAATGGGCGGAAAGCTTTCCGTCCGCAGTAACCACCGTCCAACCGTCCTTCAATACCTTAACATTCGCGAAGCCCGCATTTACCATGGGTTCAATGGCAAGGGTCATTCCCGAATAAAGCCGAGGACCGCGCCCCTGTGTACCGTAGTTTGGCACCGACGGGTCTTCGTGAAGGTCCGCACCCACGCCGTGTCCGACGTATTCCCTTACAACCGAGAAGCCGTTTGAAATGACGAAGCTCTCTATCGCATAACCGATGTCACCGACGCGATTGCCTGCTTTCGCAACCTTCATCGCCTCATAGAAGCTCTGTTCTGTGACCGAAATTAGCCTCAGGGCCTCATCGCTTACCTTGCCGACAGCAAACGTTCTTGCGCTGTCGCCATTATAGCCGCGGTAGCGAGCCCCGACATCGACCTTTACGATATCGCCGTCCTTGATAATCACCTTGTCGGACGGTATTCCGTGTATGACCTGATTGTTAAGGGAGATGCAAGCACTTCCGGGAAAGCCGTTGTATCCGAGAAAGGAGGGTGTCGCACCGCACTTTTCTATAAAGCGTCGGATTTTTGTATCAAGCTCCTTTGTTGAGATACCAACTCTAACGTTCTCACGAGCAACGAGGAGAGCCTCCGCCGTGATCCTTCCCGCTTTTTGCATCAGCATGAGCTGTTCTGATTTTTTGATTATAACCATACTGAATCAAAATATTGCGGAAATCCGTACAGGATAAATCTGTGTCCGCGTCCGATTTTTTATTAACACCGCCTCTTCCGCCGTGTGGCGGAAGAGATGGAATGTCAATTAACCCTAAATTGCTACGGGCGTTTAATTAAGGAAGCCCTTGTAGCTACGCATTGTAAGCTGTGCCTCGAGATCTCTGAAGGTCTCAAGTGCTACGCCGACAACGATGATAAGCGAAGTGCCGCCAAAGGTGAACGTGCTGGCAAGCGACTGCGCCTGACTTGCGAAGGTGGAGGCATAGCTCGTAAGAGTTGCCGTGTCACCGCCCGCAATACCCTTCAAAATCCACTCGATAAGAGGTCTTACGAGGTGAGGTCCTGCAACCGCGGGAACAACCGCAACGATTGCGAGGAAGAGTGCGCCCGCAAGAGTAATCTTGTTGAGTATCTTTCTGATATATTCAGCGGTGGGTCTGCCCTCTCTGATACCGCGGATTGTACCACCCTGCTTCTTGAGGTTGTTTGCAACCTCGGTAGGATCAAAGGTGATCGTGGTATAGAAGTAAGCAAAGCCGATGATAAGCACGAGAAGTGCTATCGGGTAAATTACACCGTTTGAGCCGAGAACCTTTGCAACGTTCTCCCAGAATTTTCTACCCGTTGAGCCGTCGCCGTCGATACCGAAGAAGGCAAGAACGGTAGGAATGAGAGAAACTATAGAGCTTGCAAAGATAACGGGCATAACGCCGGTCATATTAAGCTTAATAGGAAGATGTGTATTCTGGCCGCCGTACATCTTGCGTCCAACAACTCTCTTGGAGTACTGAACGGGAATTCTTCTTTCCGAGCCGGTTACGAAAATTACGAACACGGTCAAGGCAAGAACCACAGCAAGAAGTCCGAGTGCGAACAGGAGTGCCACGATAACGTACCATACAGGCTTCGGATAGGTGAACGTGGGGATAACCACGTACTGAAGCATCTCGTAAACCTGTGCAGGAAGCGTTGCTACGATATTAGCGAAAAGTATCATAGAGATACCGTTACCGATACCGCGCTCGTTGATACGGTCGGCAAGCCACATAATGAGGCAGGCGCCCGCAACGTAACAGGAGATGATTACGATAGCGTAGAACACATACGCCTTACCAACGCCCTTGGTGGCCTCGGGAGCGAGGGCACCGCCGGATTGAGAAAGGAGCAGGTAGTATCCCACACCCGTAACGATCGCAAGTGCGACGGTAACGATTCTCGTGATAAAGCCCATCTTCTTTTTATCGTTCTTCGCAAGCTCGCCGAGCTTGGGGAATACGACGGAGAGGAGCTGAATAATAATTGAGGAGTTGATATACGGTGATACGCCAAGCGCAAACAGCGTGGTAGCACCAAGGGAGCCACCGGACAAAACATCCATATACTGAAGGATAGTACCGTTGAAGTTGCTTGCAAAGCTGCTTGCGTCGACAAAAGGAACGGGAACAACCGTACCGATACGGTACAGAAGGAGGATAAAGAGGGTGAAGAGAATCTTTCCTCTTATCTCCTTTGTTCTCCAAGCGTTCTTAAGTGTCTGGAGCATTATACCACCTCGGTCTTTCCACCTACTGCTTCAATCTTCTCCTTTGCACTTGCGGAGAATACAGCAGCCTTAACGGTAAGCTTTTTAGTGAGCTCGCCCTCGCCAAGCACCTTTACGCCGTTCTTTTCAACGGTAGAAAGAATGCCCTTTGCAAGAAGTGCAGCACTGTCAACTACGTCGCCGTCGTTAAACTTCTGGAGAGACTCTACGTTGATTACAGAATATACCTTTCCAAAGCGAGCGTTCTTGAAACCTCTCTTGGGAAGCTTTCTGTAGAGAGGAAGCTGTCCTCCCTCAAAACCGGGTCTTACGCCACCGCCCGAACGAGCGTTCTGGCCCTTGTGACCCTTTCCTGCTGTCTTTCCGTTACCGGAACCAGGTCCTCTGCCCTTACGGAAGCCCTTCGATACGGCGCCTTCCGCGGGTGAAAGTTCATGGAGCTTCATTTTGTTTCCTCCTTTCAATTCCGATTAAACGGTCTCAACCTTAACAAGGTGAGAAATAACTTTGATTTTGCCCTGGAGAACTGCATCGTTGGGAAGAACGATGGAGTTGCCGGGTCTCTTAAGACCGAGGGATTTTGCGGTAGCAATCTGGTTAGCCTTGCAGCCAACGATGCTCTTAACGAGAGTAACCTTTACGTTTTCCATCAGCTACCTCCCATTATGCCTTGAGGTCTTCAACGGAAATACCGCGAAGCTCTGCAATTTCCTCAGCCGTTCTGAGCGCACGAAGACCCTCGAAGGTAGCCTTAACTACGTTGGTGGGGTTCGTGGAGCGAAGGCACTTTGCACGGATGTTCTTGATACCTGCGAGAGCGAGGATAGTACGAACCGTACCGCCCGCGATAATACCGGTACCGGGAGCGGCGGGCTTGAGAAGAACCTTACCTGCTCCGTACTCACCGATTACCTCGTGAGGAATGGTGGAGCCCGTGATAGATACCTTAATCATATTTTTCTTTGCATCCTCGATTCCCTTGCGGATTGCGTCGGGAACCTCGGCTGCCTTTCCGAGGCCGAAGCCTACATGTCCATTTCCGTCGCCTACTACCATGATGGCTGCAAAACGAGCGATTCTACCGCCCTTTACGGTCTTGGAAACACGGTTTAATACTACAAGCTGCTCCTGAAGGTCAAGCTCAGCTGCGTTGATCTTGTTTGCCATGTTAATCTCCTTATAGAATGTTTCAAATAATCGAAACAGTGTATAAACCGGCGATTAGAACTTAAGGCCGCCTTCTCTGGCGCCTTCTGCTAATTCCGATACACGTCCGTGATAAATGTAGCCACCGCGGTCAAATACAACGGCGGTAATGCCCTTTTCAAGCGCTCTCTGTGCGAGAGTGTTGCCAACCTTGCGCGCTGCCTCCTTGTTGGAGCCGATGCCCTCGAAATCCTTCTCGTAGGTGTTAGCCGCTACGAGGGTTACGCCATTTACGTCATCGATAATCTGAGCGGAAATGTGAGCGTTGGAGCGATATACAGCAAGACGGGGTCTCTCGGGAGTACCGGAAATCTTGCCGCGAACTCTGGTGTGTCTTTTAACACGCTGCGCGTTTCTATCAATTCTTTTAACCATCTCTCTTGTCTCCTTTCATTACTTACCGGTCTTTCCGGCCTTGCGGCGGATTCTCTCACCGGTGTACTTAATACCCTTACCAAGGTAGGGCTCAGGAGGTCTCTTGGATCTGATAACGGCAGCAACCTGTCCTACAGCCTGCTTGTTGATACCCTTAACTATGATAGTGGTGTTATCGGGGCACTCAAACTTAATGCCGTCCTTTTCCTCGAAAACAACGGGGTGGGAGTAGCCGAGACCGAGAACGATCTTGCCGCTCTGCTTCTCAACTCTGTAACCTACGCCGACGATTTCAAGCTTCTTCTCGTAGCCCTTCGTTACACCGACAACCATATTGTTAAGAAGGGTTCTGGTAAGACCGTGAAGCGATCTCATTTCCTTCTGGTCGTTGGGGCGGGATACGGTGAGGGTCGAGCCCTCGAGAGTGATGGTGAGGTCCGCGGAAAACTTCTCGCAAAGCTCGCCAAGGGGACCCTTTACGGTAACGAGGTTGCCCTCGCCAATAGTAACAGTAACGCCTGCAGGAACTGCAATAGGCTCTCTACCAATTCTTGACATAGTTCAATTACCTCCTTACCATACAAATGCAAGGACTTCGCCACCGACGTTAGCCTGTCTTGCCTTCTTGTCGGTCATAACACCCTTAGAGGTAGATACGATAGCGATGCCGAGGCCGTTCATAACCTTGGGCATATCCTCGCAGTTGGAGTAGATACGAAGACCGGGCTTGGAAACTCTGCGAAGGCCGTGAATAACCTTCTGCTTGCCGGGAGCATACTTGAGGGTTACTCTGATGATGCCCTGCTTTCCATCATCCACGATCTGATAG
>JAFXHU010000036.1 GCA_017533565.1 Clostridia bacterium | reverse complement strand
AGCTTACCGGTGAGGAAGTTCATCTGAGGAGTGCCTATGAAGCCTGCAACGAAGAGGTTGCAGGGAGCGTCGTAAAGGCGCTGGGGAGTATCAACCTGCTGAATAAGACCGTCACGCATAACAACGATACGGGAAGCCATCGTCATAGCCTCTACCTGGTCGTGGGTAACGTAGATGAAGGTGGTTTCAACCTTCTTATGAAGCTTGGTAAGCTCGGTTCTCATCGAAGCACGGAGCTTTGCGTCAAGGTTGGAAAGCGGCTCGTCAAGAAGGAATACCTTCGGGTTACGGACGAT
This sequence comes from Clostridia bacterium, assembly GCA_017533565.1. Classification (GTDB taxonomy): domain Bacteria; phylum Bacillota; class Clostridia; order Oscillospirales; family CAG-272; genus UBA1740. The sequence goes on along the minus strand of JAFXHU010000036.1, from coordinate 33,361 downwards.
TGCACGGCCGAGCGCAACTCTCTGCTTCTGACCGCCCGAAAGAGCCTTCGGACGTCTTTCAAGAAGGTGGGAGATGTCAAGAATTCTTGCAGCCTCCTCAACGCGGCGCTTGATTTCCTCCTTCGGAACCTTACGAAGCTTAAGACCGAATGCCATATTGTCAAATACGGTCATATGAGGATAAAGAGCGTAGTTCTGGAACACCATCGCGATATCTCTGTCCTTGGGAGCTACGTCGTTAACGTAGCGGTCGCCGATGTAAAGCTCGCCCTCGGAAATTTCCTCAAGACCCGCGATCATACGAAGTGTGGTGGACTTACCGCATCCCGAAGGACCGACGAAGATAAGGAACTCCTTGTCCTTTATCTCAAGGTTAAAGTCGGATACGGCGGTAACGCCGCCGGGATACTTTTTGTAAATGTGACGAAGAGAAAGACCTGCCATAATTTACTCCTTTAAAAAATATTTTATTACAATGGTATTATATCAAAGCCTTTATATCTTTTCAACGGCGATTTTGACGGTTTTCCTTCTTCCGTTTTAACGCTTTTGCACAAAAATCGGCGCGGTTTTTTGTACGGAATATCCCTCTCGGATGCGTTTCTCTAATTTATTAGAAAAATTGTAATCAAATTCGGCGGTTTGAGAGGGGAGAGGCGCAAAAAGTGTGAAAGCAGGCGTGTGGGTACGGTTGCGTTGGCGGTGCGAGGGCGAGCCGCGGGGGGTACGGTTGCGTTGGCGGTGCGAGGGCGAGCCGTGGGGGTACGGTTGCGTTGGCGGTGCGAGGGCGAGCCGCGGGGGTACGGTTGCGTTGGCGGTGCGAGGGCGAGCCGCGGGGGGTACGGTGATAGTTTGGGAGCGCAAAAAAAGGACCGCACGTTAGCGTGCGGTCCAAAAATATTACCAATTAAACTGTGACCTTGCGTTGTTGCCGTTGCTGTCAACGGGCACCTCGGGCAGGGTCCAATCGGAGGTGGTGATAACGTCGCAAGGCTCAAAAATCTCAAGCTCTGCCGTCGGGGCTGTGTATTCCTTTTTCATTTATCAAGCCTCCTTTATAGGTTATTTGCGGCGGTTGCATACGCCTTCAGTGCCTTCACAAGCTCCACTACATCGTCGGAGAATGCGGTGGGATTTGCCAATACCGTACCGACGTAGCAGGTAGCCGAGAAGGTGACGGTGAGAGCCTCCGCGGTTGCGGTATTCCTTACCGTAATTACGTAGTCGTCGTCAAGGTAAGCGGCGTTGATGCCCTCTACCCTTACTCGGTATCTTTCGCCAACCTTCTCGACGTTGAGTATGGCTTCGGTGCCGTCGGGACGGGTGAGAACGAAGATATAATCGTCGGGATTACCCTCTGCGAAATCAAAGTAGAATTTCGCGGTAACCTCGCTGTTAAGGGTGAGCGTCCAGGTCTTGACGCTTACTCCGCCGACGGAGCCGTCAACCGTAATTCTCTTGTCCTCGGTGACAGCCGAAACATCCGACTCCACGCCCGCGTTTGCGAGATTATCCACGTTGTAGCCGAATACCTTTTGCGCGTGTGCGCCGTAGTTGAGCAACGCACGCATAAGCTCCTTCGTTGCGGTGTCATACTCGCCCGAAAGGATTGTGTCGGCGTAATCCCTTACCGAGGTTTCGATAACCTGTCCCACGGTGTCGCCGTTAAGCACCATACGAAGCTTTACGGTATCGGTCATCTGTGCCGCCGCCATATCGATGCTTAAAACGAGTCTTCCGTCGCCCCATTCAAGCTCGGAGAGCATACGCCTTTCCGTGCTGCCGTCGGGATACTCGATATATACAAATCCGTCGGGATTTGCGGCAACGGTAGTCTCCGAGATATCAGCGTAGAGGTTGACGCTTACGTTATCGCTTATGCTTACGTTTTGCCGTGTGAAGTCGCCGTTTGAGCTATCAACCGATACGCCCGCGGAAAGCTTTTCCTTCACGGCTGTAACCTGTGCCGTGTATGCGTCAACGGCTTCCTGATCCGCCGTGGTATCAAAGAGAAGGGCTTTAAGCTCGGCAAGCTTGACGTCCTTTACAGAGGAGAAGGCGAAGTCCTCTCCAGTAAGCTCGTCGAGCGCGATATACGCATTGAGAAGCGCGGTGCGGTCAACCGCAGTCACCGTGCCCGTCGTGCAGGTGATTTCCCAGATCGTTGCGTTTTGCTGTGCCTTCGTATTCTTGAAATTAAAGCGCAGCTTGCTTGCCTTAATGCCGCCGAGGTTGACGGTGGTGGGCGTGGAGGACGGAGCAATCTCCAGTCCGCTTACGACGGTGATCCAAACGCCGTCAAGACAAATCTCGATAGAGGTATCGTCACTTCTCGACACCTCGCCCGTGTTATAGAAGGGATAGAATGCGAGGGTGTAAAGCGGGTAGGTTGCGCCGAGGTCGATTTCAAGCGAGTATGCGTAGGGGGACTTATCCACTACCGCGTATCTTGTGCCCTTATCTCCGTCAAAGGCAAGCTCAAGGTTATTAAACCTCGTATCATTGTGGAGGGTTGCGCCGGTGAGCGTCATCTGACTGTTTTGAGTGCCGAGAAGGATATTAGACTCGGTATCCTCAACGGGTCCGCCGTCCGCACCCGCCGCCTGCAAAAATCCCGTACAGGTCATCTCGTAAATCTGCGTACAGTCGCCGTTGCTTCCGTTTACCTTTATTCTGATTTTTTCCGCAATTACGCCTCCGAGGTCAAAGGTTTCCCTGTTGACTCCCGCATCGTTGTGGACGTGGTTAATTACCGTGTGCCACGCACCGTCGCGCCATATCTGGATAACGATGTCCTTACCGCTTCTTAAAGCGTTGTAGGGATTATAGATAACGGTGAGGGTGTGAAGCTCGGCAAGATTTCCGCCGAAGTCGAGAATGCCGTCAACCTTCGATGCGCCGCCCGAGGTGGAGAAGCGGTTTGCGTCGTTATTCGATACTCCGTCGGTAATTTTGTCGTAGGTATACGGTGACCAAACCGCGCCCGCATCGGGTCCCGCCTCGAATACGTAGCCGTCGAATAGGTTTTCCTTTCTTTCGCCGTAAAACCTGCAGCCCCAGCCCGAAAGCTCTATTTCGTTAATCGTAATACCGTCGGTGTGTCCGCTCTTGGCATACGCATTCTTAAAGGTAAGGCGTATCATAGAGGCGGTGTAGCCCGTGAGGTCAAAGGTGACGACGCGGGAATAGGTATCCGAGGTGGTTTCGCTCACGTCGGTATAAAGGGGCTGTGCATCCATATACTTGACCCATTGACCGTCCACGTAAAGCTCTACCGTGGTTTCGTTGGAGCGACCGGTGGGGGAGCCGCTGAAATCCTTGATAACAAGCTTATCAAGCCGTGCTTCGCCGTGAAGCGAGTAAACGAGGGTGACGTAGTTATCCTGCTTTGCGTCGATGGAGAATCTACCCTCGTGAAGTCCGAGGATGCCGTCGGTAAGCTTATCGTAGCCATAGACGCCGTAGGTGCTGTTCTCCGAAACCTTGCTGTTCGTTTCGGTAGAAACGGGAAGCTGTTCAAGAAGAATATTTTGGATATACTCCGCACTCTTTACTCTCGGGTCCTTGATGCCCGAGCATTCAATTTCCCAAAGCGAGATGGAATTTCCGTCGTGAGAGCCGGATATCGTAAAGCGAATTTGGCTTGCAACGATGCCTTCCATATCGATTCCGATATAGCGCTTTGTCATATCGCTGTCGTTTACTCTTTGCTGAAGAATTTCCGAATTAGAGGTATAGTCGCAAACAACTACCCAGCCGTCTGCCGTATATGCCTCTACCTTAAGCCCCGTGCCCATATAGTTACAGGTCGTGCTGTAAGCATTGTAGTCAAAGAACCGAAGCTCGGAAAGCATAAAGTAGCCTCCGAGGTCAACGGTTGCGGCGGCGGGCACTTTTGCCGGGGTGCTTGTAGAAAATCTTCCGCTGTGGACGTTGCTGTAATCAATCGCCACTCCGTCCGTGAGAGTTCCGTATCCGTATTTTGCATCGTTGTTATGAACGTTGCCGGATGCCTCCGCGGTGGGCACAAATTCCTTTCCGAGGAGGATATTGGTTGCGGTGTATTCGGCTTCGTCAAAGGTTTGGTTAAAGGCGGTGATTGCCGTAACCTCGCTTTCGTCGCCAAAGTAGCTTACCACCGAAACGCCGTATTTCAACGAAGCGCTGTAATCCGCCAGCTTTATAATGGGGTAGCTGCTCTCGGTGACGAGCGTCCAGGAGGTAGAGCTTGCTTGCCTTGAATAGAGGCGGTAGCTTTCCGCATACTCGGTGGCATTGATTGCAACCTGCAATTCTCCCTCGATGACGTTTGCGCTAATCTTGTTTACCGAGGCGGAGGTATCGTCGGGGTTGCGGTATGCGAGGGCGCGGCTGCTCTCCACTCCCGATGCGTTCACCGCGGTGACGGCGAAGGTCAGACGGAGATTTTCAAGCTCCGCGGGGGTGTAGGTGTAGCCCGTGTTAAAGGTAGTGCCAAGAAGCGTGTAGGTGGGGGCACTTTCCCTTGCGACGTAAACCTTGTAATATGAAGCCTCCGCATTTGTATTCCAGGTAAGCTCGGTTGCGCCGAGGAACTCGCTCTCGGCGGTAAGTCCGGTTACCGCGGCGGGCTTAAGCTTTGCGCTGAAGCCCGAGATTACGTAGGTTTCGCCCTCGACGGTGTCGAAGGTGATAAGGTCCTCGCCCGTTACGGTGTAGGACACTACCCTGCCGTCCGCGGTTCTTACAACGGCGTTTTCAATGCCGCTGTACTTGACGGATGCGCTGCCGCCATTCTGCGAATAAATATTGAAGCAGGTAGCAAGACCGTTTTCCCACTCCGCCGCAACGACGAAGTTACCGCGGGCAACAAGACCCGTGTAGGAGCCGCTTGCCCAAGCCGAGGGGATAGCCGCAAGAGGCTCGATGTAGCCCGCGTGCGACTGGAGCAGCATTTCGGAGATACCCGCCGTACCGCCGAGGTTACCGTCAATCTGGAACGGGGGGTGAAGGTCCCAAAGGTTGGTGGCGGTATTGACCTTCAAAAGCTGCTCGAGAAGGTCGTAGGCACGCTCGCCGTCCTGCACTCTTGCCCAGAGGTTAAGTCGGTGTGCAACGCCCCAGCCCGTAGCCTTGTCACCTCTTTCGGTGAGGACTATCTTTGCGGCGTCAAGCCATGCGGGGGTTGTGCCGTTGATAACGTTTCCGGGATAAAGTCCGACGAGCTGCGAAATATGTCTGTGGGTATATTCGCCCATTTCGCCGTAGCAGTCCTCCTCAAAGAACTCCTTTACGTGGCCCGAAAGTCCGATGACGACGGGGCTGTAATTATCAATCTGCTCGAGGACGGTTTGAATGATTTCGTAATCCTCGTTAGCTTGGTCGGAGAAATCAATTCCAAGCTCCTTTGCCGCGAGAAGCATATTATAGTTGTTCTGGTATGCAAAGGACTGTGCGTAGGTTGCGCCCTTATCGGTATAGTACCACGCGCCGTTTACGTACTGCTCGGGAGAGTCGGTCCAAATGGCGATGTAGTTGCCGTTTGCATCCTTCTTTACCATTTTGGTGATATAACGAGCCGCACCGACAAGAATGGGATAAACCACCTCGCGAAGGATTTGCTCGTCACCCGAATATGCGTAATATTCCCAGAAAAGCTGTGTAGTGAAGCCGAGGTTTCCGATAGAGTCGGAGGCATCGACGTCGTTGGGGTAGCCGCCCGTTGCGATAGACCAGCCGTTGCCGCCGTCCGCTCCGCTTACGGAGGGATTTTTGCTGTTGATTATAGCGGTAGAGCCGCGCTCCGCCTCCGCCATATAGGCGTTGTTGTACTCCACGTACGCCTCAAAGGTTTCGGAGAGGTTGGTGGAGAATGCGGGCCAATAGTTCATTTGAACGTTGATATTATGCCAATATCCCGATGCCCATGGGGCGTGATTGTACCTGTTCCACGCGCCCTGGAGGTTAGCGGGAAGTCCGCCGCTTCTCGAGGATGCGATAAGGAGGTATCTTCCGTACTGGAAATAAAGTGCCTCAAGGTAGCTTGAGCCGGAGCCGCTTTGATACTCGTAAAGCAGCTCGTCGGTGGTGAGGGTGAGGTCGCGCTCGTTAAAATTGAGGTTAAGCGATACCCTTCCGAAAAGCTCTCCGTAGTCGGAAAGGTGGTTTGCCTTAAGCGCGGAATACCCGTCCTCGTAGGATTTGCCGTTAACGGAGGCAAGGGCTTTCGCCTTATAGCCCTCGACCTTTTCCATAGCATCAGCAAGAGTGGTGCTGAAGGTCGGCTTCGAGGTGCGGGAGTTGTTTATGAAGGTTTCCTCGCAAAGCTCGTAGTCCGTGCCGAGGTTTATAATGATATACGCGCTTTTCGCACCGCTTACGGTGATAGTGCCGTCGGTGTCGCCGTCCTTGTTTGTCACGGTGGTGGCGATAACGCTGCCCGTGCCGTCGGTGATGACGGTATAAAGTCCAACGAAGTCGATGTCAAAGTATTCGAGAGTACCCGAGAGGATGACCGTGCCGACGCCGTTTTCAACCGCGGAGCTAACCGTGCCCCATTTTCCGCCGTGGTCGCCCGCGGAGTTCATATACTCCTGCTCATAGGGGATTGTGGGACGGAGAACGAAGTCAAGCGCTCCCGCCTCGGAGGCGTCAAGACGGATTACCATTGCGTTATCGGGATAGGAGGTGAAATACTCCCTCGTATAGGTAACGCCGTTATACACGTAGGAAACGGTGGAAACCGCGGTGTAAAGGTCAAGCTCGCGGCTGTAATCGGTAACACCCGAATTCGTATGACCGAAATCGATATAGGTTTCGGAGAAGTTATTAAGACCGTCCGTATAGGTGCTTCCCGACGTGATACGGTAGGGGTTTGCGAGCGTTTTGTCGGTAATCTGCACGCGCTCGGTTTCGGTTCTACCGAAAATATTTGCACCGAAGATGCCGTTTCCGAGAGGAATCGACCAACGCTCCCAGTCGTCGTTCAGGTGCTTGTTAATGAGGTCGGAGCTTGAGCCGAAGTAGGTATCAACCTCGTCGTAGCCCTGTGCCACTCCGTGCGACGCCTCCTCGTCGTAATAAAGGCGAAGGGGTGTTTTGTCCGCCTCGATTATTTTGCCCGCGTTGCTCGTTGCCGCAAGGCTGCGCACGGGGATAACGGCGCTGACGATGCCGAAAAGCAGGCTGAACGCAAGCAAAAGCGAAAGACTTTTTTTCTTCATAGCTACTCCTTTTTTCGCAAAACGTATGCAAAGCATACAAAACGCGATTGTAAATATTTTGGTATCAATGCGATTTTAACAAATACGGTGTTCACATTCAATGTAAAAAAATACACAAATCGGTGTAAAAAATACCATAATAATATTTTATAGTTCATAGTATCCAAAGCATAAATACACACCTTTATGCAATGTGAACAAAGCGTTTCACCGCCCGCAAAATTTGACAAGGCAAGCCGAGGGGGCAAAAAAGAGTGAGCAGGGGTTGCCTGCTCACTCGGGTTATCGTAAATTTACGGGTCACCAATTGATTTCGGGAAGATTCCACTCGGACGAGGTTATTACGTCCTCTTTGAGGGTAACTACGTCAATTTCGGGTGTAATATATTCAATTTTCATAATTAACCTCCTTTAATTACTTTCCAAAGTACGAGTCTGCCGCTACCGAATAAAGCTTCAGCGCGGTTACGAGATTTACGAGCGCGGGGTCGGAGTTTTCGTTTGCCAAAATCGCGCTGACGTAGCACATCGCACTGCTCGAAACGGTAAGAGCTTCGCCGCCCGAGGTGATTGTGACAACATAGTTGTCATTGAGGTAGCCCGACGTAATATCGCTTACGGTGACGCGGTATCTTGAGCCAACCTGCTCAAGGGTGTCAAGGGTAGTTACCTCTCCGTTGGGTGCGGTAACGGTCACGGTAAGGTCCTCGGGATTTACGCCGTCAAGGACGAAGTAAAGCTTCATCGTTACGTTAGAATCAAGGGCGAGAGTCCAGCCGCTCATCGTCACTCCCGTAACTGCACCCGTAGCCGTAGGCTTTGCGTTTTCGGTAACGGTGGGAAGCTCTCCCGAAATATCTGCCGCAAGCTTGTCGGTGTTATAGCCAAAGTAGCTTTGTGCATACGCACCGTAGGTGAGCATTGCGTTTACGACGTCCTTAAGCGACTGCTCGTAATCGCCCGCGAGGATATTCTCGCAATAATCCTTAATGCTCCACGAGATATGCTCGCCGCAGTTGTCGCCGTCAAATACAATACGTATTTCAACGCTGTCGGTCATTTGTGCAGCGGCAAGGTCAAATTCAAGAACGTATCTTCCGTTGCCGTCCCTTTCAAGCTCGGAAAGACTTCTCGCCTCGGTATTCGTGGTAGCAGCTCCGTCGAGAACGGATTCGTAGCTTACAACGACGGTTGCGTTCGGGAACTGCTCCTCAACGCCCTCGTCAAGCGCGCCGTAGAAGTTAAAGCCGATATTGCCCTTAAGGCTTATATTCGCCTGCGTAAAATCGCCGTATTCGTCGGTGATGGGAGCGCCGCCGCTTTGGAAGCTTTCGGTTACGGTGTTAAGAGCCGCGATTTTTGCAATGAGGGTCTTTGCATCCGTTCCTACCGTTGCAAGCTCTGCCTTTTCATCGGCAATCTTCATAGCATAGATTTCTGGAACACCAAATTCGTCAGAGGGAGTCACTGCCGCAAGAGCCTCGTATGCATCGGCAACGTTACCGAGATTTGCAGCGGAGGTGCAGGTGATTTCCTTGATGGTCGCGGGCGACCACCAGCCAACGTTTGCCGCTCCCTCGTAGTGGTCGTTGACAAAGGTAATCCTTATACCGCTTGCAACTATGCCGTGAAGGTCAAAGTCGGTGCGGTCGGACGAGGTGGAGCTAAGCGGAACGTTGGTATAAAGAACGACCCACGCGTTGTTTATCATAACCTCTACCTTCGTCTTGCTGCTTCGGTTAATCGTGCCGCCGCCTCTCCACTCGTAGATTGAGAGGACGTTAAGCGGAGCGTTGTTCTTAAGGTCAATGGTAAGGGTGTATGCCGAGCCGATTTGGTTACCGTCGGCATCCTTTATAGCGTTTGCGCCGTTGGTTGAATATCTGTTCTTCGAGCCTGTGCCGTTTACCATATCCGGCTCAATAATTCCGTCAAACGCGAGAGAAAGCGGGTAATCACCGTTCATTGAACAGTTCACACTGAGATTTTCTGCGGGAATACCCTCGAGGATGTTACCCTCGGTATATACGCTGTTTGCAGCCTCGTCCTTTGCGGCAAGCTCTCCGACCTTGCCGAAGCGGGTTGCGGAAAGCTCGATCTCATATACGGATACGGAGATGTCGGTTCCCTCTCCCCTGTTGCTCTTAAGGACGATGCGAATCTCGGTTGCATTTACACCGCCAAGGTCAAATGCGAGGTAATCGGATACGCGGCAAGCGTAGATATCATCGCCTTCAAGCGCGAAAAGCGTTCTCCACAAGCCGTTGATGCGTGCGGAAATTTCAAGATGCTTTCCGCCGAATTTATTCATAGTGGGGTTAAAGTCGTAGATGCGAAGGGTCCCAAGGTCAAGATTTTCGTCAACCGAAAAGCTTGCATCGAGGCATACGGTTTGAAGGCTGTTACTGTCCTGAATGGTTCGGGTCGAAAATCTTCCGTATTCAACGCCGTCAATCTTCGTCCAAGCCTTGCTTCCGTCGGTAAGGGTTTGATAGCCGTAGTTAGCCGCGTTGACTGCGGTTGCTGCGGGACCGCTTTGTGCAGATACACCCTTTAAGACGTTATCGTTTGTGTTAGAGGAAACAGTGGTATCGAGAATAGCGGAGCAGGAAATCTCGCGAATTGAGGTGCAGTTACCCTCGGCAAATCCTTTGGAAATATAAACTCTTACCTTTTCCGCGGGAACACCGCCAAGGTTGAAAATACGTGTAGCTGCGCCTTCCTCGTACGCCTCGTTAATAACGGTATATGTCTTTCCTGCGTAAATAACCTCGACAAGGAGATCAATACCACTTCTTGCAGCCGACTCGTACACAATCTCAAGCTGATAAAGAAGGGCAACGCCGCCGATAGTAAGGGTTGCATCGGTTATTGCAAGACCGTTGGTGGCAAATCTGTCACCCGTCTTGTTACCGTTGGTAAGATTGGAGTAGGGGTTGCCCGCCCAAACCGCCTTTTCGGCGTCTGCGGTGGGAATGAATTCCTTGCCCAAGAATACGTTTTGATTGGCGACAGCACTTTCGGGAATGGAAAGCAATTTTCCCGCAGCGGTCATCTCGGCAATACCAACCGAGTTTTCAACCGACGTGCCGGCAACGTTACCGTCGGCATCGTACATATTGTAGGGAGTTGCGGTGCTGGTGCAACGGTAACGAAGCCTTTCGGCGAGAATGCCGTTAAGGTCAAAGGTCAGGGTTGGTCCAACGTTGGTGGTAAAGGTCTGCTTATAAACCTCCTTCCACTCACCGGCAAAATACGCCTCAAAAATTATGTCCGCACCGATGTTATAGTGCCTGTTTGCGCCGCCTGCAGAGGAAACACCCGTGTTTTTGGAGAAGGTAACGGTCACGTTATCGATAACGGCATATCCTACGTCGGAAAAATCCATATCGTATATAAGCTTTCCGTTTGCCTTGTAGATAGTACCCGTTTTACCGTCGGTGAGATTGCTTATGGGTGTGGTTGTTCCGCTTACCCACGTAACGTTAGCCTCCGCGGGAAGGTAGAAGCTGCGTCCCGCAAAAAGGTTATCGGAATAAGGTACGTAATCAGCGTGAAAGGCGGAGTATTCATACTCGGAAAAATCGGCGGTCATTATACCCGAAAGAGAAATTTCCCAGAAGGAAATCGCATCGGTTGTATTGATGGGAAGGCCGTAGTTATAGAACCTGATAGCCTCCGCTCTGTAGCCCGTAAGATCAACGAGAAGATGACCGTTTTTCATACCGCTTCCCTGGTATGCAGCGGCAATTTGATCCTTATCAAGCTCGACAATCTTTTTCCATTCGCCGTCGGCATATATCTCGATAACGAGGTTATGTCCCATACAGCGGCGGGTACCGTCAAAGTCATATACCTTCAGCTCACCGAGTGCAAAGCTTCCGTCAAGAGAAACGGTAAAGTCGATGTTGGGGTTCTTTTCCTCAACGTTGCGGGCAACGGTGGAATAACGTGTGTTCAAATCTCCGTCAAACATCCAAAGGGGATCCTTTACAGATTCGACAGTATTTGCATAGCCAAGCGAGTTGGCAGTAAACGTGGGAACCTTGCCGAGAAGAAGGTTGGATGCGGTATAGGAGGAATCGGCGGCAACACTCGCAATGCTTGCGTGATCGATAGCCACGGTCTGTGTCAGCTCGCCATCCTTGTCAACAACGCCGATGGTATAGGCTTTTTCGGAGCTGTATCCCATATAGGTAAGGATGGGACCGGTGCTTTCGCAAACAAGAGCGTCGCCCTCGTAAAGCTTGTATCCCGCAGCATTGGTTGCATTCACCGCAACCTGAAGCTCGGGGCCGACCAACGACGCATCGTAGCTGACGATGGCGGCAGACTCCTGTGCGCTCTCCTCTGCCGCGGCGGGAAGCACGAAGCAGCCAAGCACGGTGGTAAGAATGAGCGAGAGGGTAAGTAAAAGTGCAATTCCACTCTTTTTCATAGTAAAATCCTTTCGTAGTCGTATTTTCGTTAAAATTGCCAAATTTATTAGCTCACGGGATAAAAATATTATACTACATCTTGATTTTACATCATTTATATGATATAATCAATGTAAAATTATACATATAGCGTTGTATATTCGTACATTTTTATCGCGGCATTACACGGCTCGCAGAAGGAGTGGCAATGAAAAGGAAAATCAATATTTCGGATATTCCCGATGCACCGAGAACCTTTTTCGAGGTGGATTACATATTTCCCGGCATTCGCACGGTAGATGCCTTTCCAAAAGAAAACTTTGAAACGGGATTTCACGAGCAGGCGTTTTACGAGATAAATATCATCACCGACGGCGAGGGCTACCACGCGCTCGGCACACAGCTGCTCGAGGCAAAGCGGGGTGACGTTTTCGTTGTGCCGCCCTACCAGAAGCACGCCTTTATCGGCGGGGAGGGCTTTGACTGTTATCACTTTATGGTAAGCCCGCATTATTTGCAGAAAAATTTACCTATTTTTACCCAATTGCCAAGTTTTTTTACACTCTTTGAAATCGGTCCGATTATGTCACTGCACAACGGACACTATTTACGGCTAAATCTTTCGGACAGACAGCTTAACGAAATCATTTCTATCCTTGACAGAATGCACCTGTTTGAGGGATCGGATATAGCGCGAAGCATCCACAACGAGTGCATTGCAACAATGGCAATAACCCTTCTTTGCGAGGCGTTCAGTGAGACAAACGCACCGACAAGCCAGGACGGCTTTTTCGCCGAGAGCATCAACGTGATAATGCAAAGGTATAACGAAAAGCTGACAATTGAGGAGCTGTCCGCCATTGCGGGGCTTTCGCGCACGGCGTATATTGAAAAGTTCAAGAAAATTACGGGAATGTCGCCAAGGCAGTTTATACTCCGCCAGAGGATAAACGCGGCAAAGCGCCTTCTTACCACCACGGAAAAGACGGTAGCAAAAATCGCAGACGAGGTCGGATTTTTCGACACCTCGCATTTTGTAAAAACCTTTACCGCCATTTGCAAAATGACGCCCCTGCAATACCGCGAGGCACAAAGCAAATAAATAAAAAACACCGCCGAAAGCGGTGGCAAAACGTAAATAAAAGATAGCAAAACACGCCCCGAAGCCTCGGGGCGTGTTAAATTTTCGCAATTTTTTTGGGATTGGATTATTATGCGTTTGCAGCCTTTACAATCGCGGTAAACTTGTCGGTTTTGAGAGATGCTCCGCCGATAAGTCCGCCGTCAACGTTAGCCTTTGAGAGAAGCTCCGCCGCGTTTGCATCGTTCATAGAGCCGCCGTACTGAACGGTGATTTCCTCGGCAGCCGCGTCGCCATAAAGCTCGGCAATTGCACCGCGTATAACGCCGCAGGTTTCGTCCGCCTGCTCGGGGGTAGCGGTAAGACCCGTGCCGATTGCCCATACAGGCTCGTATGCGATGATAACGTTTTTAAGCTCCTCGGCAGTAACTCCCGCAAGGTCAAGCTTCGTTTGCATTCTGACAACCTCGTCGGTAATGCCCGCAAGGCGCTCCTCCTTTACCTCTCCGAGGCAAAGAATAACCTTCAATCCGGCAGCAAGGGCAGCCTTCGTGCGAAGGTTTACCGTAGTATCGGTTTCGCCGAAATACTGTCTGCGCTCGGAGTGACCGATTACAACGTACTCCGTGCCGATTTCAACGAGCATCTTCGCGCTGATTTCGCCCGTGTATGCACCGCTTTCGGCAAAGTGAACGTTTTCCGCACCAACGTGAATGTTAGTGCCCTTCGCCGCCTCTACCGCGGTTGCAATGTCAACGTAGGGTACGCAAAGCACGATGTCGCACTTATCCATTCCCGCAACCATAGGCGCAAGCTCGGTAATAAACGCCTTCGTCTGCGAGGGCGTCATATTCATTTTCCAGTTTCCTGCAATTACTGTTCTTCTCATTTTGTTTTCCTTTATTATTTGGTCTTGTTTAGTTTCGCCTTTGATGCAAAATGCCCGACTCAACAATTCCGAGTTTTTTCACGCAACCCGCGCCGCAAGAAATTCAAGCACCTCTCTTCTACGTCGAGTTTGGTCAAAAACGGGCAATATCGCCAAGATTATTTGTCAAGGAGGCAGGATACGCCGGGAAGGTCCTTACCCTCAAGGAATTCAAGAGATGCGCCGCCGCCCGTGGAAATGTGAGTAATTCTGTCAGCGTAGCCGAGCTGCTCGCAAGCTGCAGCGGAGTCGCCGCCGCCAACGATGGTGATTGCATCGCTGTCAGCAAGAGCCTGTGCTACCGCAACGGTACCCTTTGCAAGGGTGGGGTTCTCAAACACGCCCATAGGTCCGTTCCAAACTACCGTCTTTGCGGAAAGAACCGCATCTGCGAAGAGCTTTGCGGACTTCGGACCGATGTCAAGACCCTCCATATCCGACGGAATAGCGTCACAGTCAACGTAGGTTACGTCGATGGGAGCATCGATGGGGTTGGGGAAGGATGCCGCAACCGCGCAGTCAACGGGGAGAAGAAGCTTTACGCCGTTATCCTTTGCCTTCGCCATCATTTCGCGGCAGTAGTCAATCTTGGTTTCGTCAAGGAGGGAGTTACCTACTCCGTAACCGTTTGCAGCGGCAAAGGTGTACGCCATACCGCCGCCGATGATAAGGGTGTCAACCTTCGTGAGAAGATTGTCGATAACGTTGAGCTTGTCGGCAACCTTTGCGCCGCCGAGAATAGCAACGAAGGGACGCTCGGGGTTGGAGAGAGCCTTACCCATTACGGAGATTTCCTTCTGAATAATGTAGCCGCAAACCGCGGGAATGTAGTCGGCAACACCTGCGGTAGATGCGTGCGCTCTGTGTGCCGCGCCAAATGCGTCGTTTACGAAAATATCGGCGTAGGAGGCAAGTGCCTTTGCAAGGTCGGCACCGTTCTTGGTTTCTCTTACGTCAAATCTGGTGTTCTCGAGAAGAACTGCCTTTCCGGGGGTAAGGGCAGCAATCTTTGCCTTCGCATCCTCGCCTACGATATCCTCCGCAAAGGTAACGGTGCCCTCGCCGAGAAGCTCGTTAAGTCTTTGGCAAACGGGCTTAAGAGTAAGCTTTTTCTTGTCGGAAACAAGTGCCTTTGCAAGATATTCCTCGGTAGCCTTTGCCTGCTCCTCTGCGGGAAGAGCCTCGACTGCCTTCTTTTCCTTTTTGGTAAGTCCGAAGCCCTCGGAGAGAATTGCGTGCGGCTTGCCCATATGGGAGCAGAGGATAACCTTTGCACCGTTGGCAAGAAGGTACTGAATAGTGGGGAGAGCGCCGACAATTCTCTTGTCGGAGGTGATAACGCCGTCCTTCATAGGAACGTTGAAGTCGCAACGGACAAGCACCGTTTTGCCGGCAACGGCAACGTCTTCGATAGTCTTTTTGTTGTAAGTAGCCATAGTGAACTCCTTTTTTTATAAAATATTTTTTTACCTTTGTTATGATAGCACAATTTTTTAGCCCCGTCAAGAGATATTGTTAAAAAATAGTCAATAATTAATTTGCCGTTCATTGACAAAAAGCCGTGCAATATGCTATAATTTTTCAGGAAACCCATTTTTTGGAGGTGCGAAAATGAAATTAGTGTATTGGAGTGAGCCGCCGCGCTCAATGAATCCGAACCATCACGAGCTGACCGACGACGACCTCGTTTGGCAGTATCACTCCCTTCCTCTCGGTAACGGCTACCTCGGCGCTTGCGTTTACGGATACGAAAACGGCGAGCGAATACAGATAACCGACAATTCCTTTGCAAACCCCTATAAGCGAGTACCGTCAAACAGGACGCGTATGACCTGCGGACTTACGAGCTTTGCAAACATTTATTTACATTTTGAGCAGGGGGAGGTCGAGGACTACAAAAGAGAGCTTGACCTTACTCTCGGAGTATGCCGCGTCAGCTATAAGGCGGGGGGCGTGTCGTATAAACGCGAATATTTCACCTCATATCCCGACAGGGCGTTAGTGATAAAATTAAGCGTTGACAGGGCAAAATCGCTCTCCTTTTCGCTTGACGCAAAAATTCCGTACATAGGCGATTTTGCGCACTCTCCCGAGGACGGCCTTTGCCGTGACGGCAGGGTATATACAAGCGGTGGGAGGCTCGTTTTGGAAAGCGAGCTTGACTACTACGGTGTAAAGGGCTACGGCACGGCGAGCGTTAAAGCCGACGGTGTAAAGACGGTTGAGGACGAAAGAATTTCCGTTACGGGCGCGAGTGAGGCCGTTATTATTTACACGATGGGCACGAACTACCGTATGGAGAGCAGAGTGTTCACCGAGCCGGACCCCAAAAAGAAGCTTTCACCCTACCCTCATCCAAGGGCGGAGGTGCTTGAGAGAATTTCGCTCCTTGAAAAATACGAATACGGCGAGCTTTACAAGAGGCATATTGCAGATTTCGGCGAGCTTTCCGCGCGCTCGAGCGTCAAGCTTTGCGAAGGTGCAAAGGAGGTTGGCATTTCACAGCTTTTATGCGAGGCGCGGGCGGGAAATCCGTCACCAAGGCTTGCGGCATACCTTTACGCATTCGGAAGATATTTGCTTATTTCCTCGTCGCGACGCGGGGCTTTGCCCGCAAATCTTCAGGGGGTGTGGACTAACTACCGTTCATCACCGTGGAGCGCGGGATATTGGCACAACATAAACGTTCAGATGAACTACTGGCCCTGCGCGCCGACAAATCTTGCCGAATGCTTTCTCTCCTATTCGGATTACAACACGGCGTATATGGAGCTTGCAAGAACGAAGGCAGACGACTACGTAAGAGCGCATTTCCCCGAGCGTGAAATTAAGCCCAAAGAAAACGGTTGGATTATCGGCACGGGCGGTTGGCCGTTTACAATCGACGGTGCAAGCGGACATTCCGGACCCGGCACGGGTGCTTTTACCTCGCTTTTGTTCTGGGACTACTACGACTACACGCGCGATATTGATTATTTGAGAGAAAAGGCGTACCCCGTGTTACGGGAAATGTCACTTTTCTTCTCTCACACGCTTGAAAGATATGGGGATAAATACCTCGTTTCGCACTCTGCCTCTCCCGAGCAATTCGGTACGGACGGAAAGTATTATCAGACGGTAGGCTGTGCCTTTGACCAGCAGATGATTTACGAGAATTACAAGCGCACCCTTGAGGCAGCCGAAATTCTCGGCATAAGCGAGCCGCTGATTGACGTTATCCGCGAGCAGATTGACAAGCTTGACCCCATTCTCGTCGGCGCGGACGGGCAGATAAAGGAGTTTCGCGAGGAGGAGCATTACGGGGATATCGGAGAGGAAAAGCACAGGCATATCTCGCACCTTGTGGCTTTATACCCCGGTACGTCGATAAGCGAGCAAACGCCCGAATACGAGGAGGCGGCAAGATACTCTCTTGTGCGCAGGGGTGACGGCTCGTCGGGCTGGTCGGCTTCGCACAGACTGCTTTGCTATGCAAGGCTCGGTGACGGGGAGTCCTGCTACCGAATTTTAAAAAGCTTTATGCAAAATTACGTTACCGAAAACATTTGGACACAGCACCCGCCGTTTCAAATCGACGGCTCGTTTGGCATAACGGTTGGAATTGCCGAAATGCTTTTGCAGAGCCATTCGGGATACGTAAGGCTTCTCCCCGCACTTCCCGAGGAATGGAAAAGCGGAGAGTTTACGGGACTTGCCGCAAGAGGCGGCTTTGTTGTGGATTGCAAATACGACAACAAGACTCCAACCGAAATTACGGTTTTGTCACGCGTGGGCGGAAGGCTTTGCTTAAAGGGTGACGTCAAGGGTATGACCCTTCATTCAAAGGGAGCGTCCTTAAAGATAACCGCAAACGAGATAGAAATCGACACGGATGCCGCACAGGTTATTCGTATAACCCGTTAACGTAAACAATTCTTTACACGCATAGACTTTTTAAACAAAAATTTCTTTAGCAAAACGGTACGGGTGGGCGCAAAATGCGCCCACCCGTGTCAAGAAAAGAGGCAATATGAAGCTTTTTGCACCAAGCTATTACAACTCCTTTCGGTGTATTGGCAAGGAATGCACGAAAAATTGCTGTATCGGCTGGGAAATCGACGTAGATGACGACACGCTTAACAAATACCGCGAGCTTGGCGGCGAGCTTGGCGAGAGGATTCGCCAAAGCATTTATAAAGACGGGGGTGGCGCGCACCTTAAGCTTTGCAACGGGGAGCGCTGTGCGCACCTTCGCGCCGACAATCTTTGCTCGTTGATTATTGAGCTTGGCGAGGAAATGATACCCGAAATATGCCGCGAGCATCCGAGATTTTATAACGTTTATGACGGAGTATGCGAGGTTGGTGTCGGTCTTGCCTGCCCTACGGCGGCGAAGCTTATCACATCGGCAAACGATTATCGCCCCTACGAAATCGGGAAGATCGATATTCGGGAGGCGGAGGAGATAGGCGCGGAGCTTAACGCCTGCCGTGCGTATTTCGGTGCGGTGTGCGACTTTGGCAAGAAGGCGAGCCTATTCGATACGGTTGTATTTGCCGATTACCACGCAAGAGTCACGCTTTCGGATTTGCTTTTCGACTGCTTAACACGCCCCGACGCCGATGAAAAAATAACAGCCGACGCCTTTTCCCCTTGTGCCGCGGATAGCACCGAATACGCATACGAAAACGGCGAGGCAAGGTCGGCGGCAGCCCTGTTTTCCGAGCTTGAAATGCTTGATTCGGGATACGGCGAGGCTCTTTGCGAGGCAATAGAATACGGGGAGCGCGAAGGAGAAAAGGCGCGCGAATTTTTCGCGGAGTTTAAGGGTGAATTTTCGGCTCTTTTCCACTATTTCATTTACCGACATTTGCTCAACGGAGCCTTGGATGGCGGCGCACACGCGGTTATAAAATTTGCCGCAATCTCGGCTTACTCCATCCTTTCGCTCGCGCAAAAAAGCGGCAAAGGCATAGCGGATGAGGCAACGGACTTTTCTCGAAACGTTGAATACTCCGACACAAACGTTTCAAGCATTTTAGAAAAGGCGGTGGCGGAGGAGGTCGGCATCGGCTTTATCCTACGCATTCTAAAGCCAAGCGATAATTGCTAACATTTATTTACATATTCAATACGTTTTTTAATACCTTTATCACGGCTTACGAAAGCACCCCGTGTCACAAAACGCGACACGGGGTGCTGATTTTTTGTTTTTTGATTTTTTTACTTACCCGCAACCGACAAATCGGGCACGAGAGCATCGGGCGAGCCAAAGGCGGTGAAGCCCGTTTGCACTCCGCGCTCTATTACGTTGCCAAGCGCGCTTATGCTTTTAAGAAGCTCAAAGAAATTGCCCGCAACGGTAAAGGATTTAACCGCCTCACAAAGCCTTCCGCCGCGAATCATAAAGCCCGCGGATTCAAGCGAGAAGTCACCCGTTATCGGATTCGCACCCGCGTGAAGTCCCTTTATTTCGGTGACGTAAATACCGTCGCCCGCAAGCCCGAGAAGCTCCTCCCGAGTTTTATCTCCCGCCTCGATACAGAATGAGTGTGGACGGACTCCGATGGGAGAGGAATAGGACGCCTTCGAGGCGTTTGCGGTGGTTTTTGTACCCATTTGCTTTGCCGTTTCTCTGTTATGCAGGAAGGTGTTAAGCACACCCGAAGCAACGACCTCGCGGCGGTGTGTGGGCACGCCCTCCGCATCAAAGGTAAGACCGATAGAGCTTCCCTCTCTTTGCGGGTCGTCGGTTATAGTGACGATATCCGAGGCAACAGCCTCCCCGATTTTACCCACAAGCGGTGACATACCGTCGATTACAGCCTTTGCGGAAAACGCCGAGGAAAAAACCGACAAAAGGGAGCGCATTTGCTTTCCCGATATAACTATGTTATATTTTCCCGACGGAACGAGTCCCGCACCGATTTTCGCAAGTGCGTCGTCAACCGCCTCCGTGGCGAGGGCGTCGATTACCCCGTCAAGATTGTCCTCACTAAATTCCTTCAAGGCGTAGTCCGCCTGCATTTCTCCGTTATCCATAACGACGGCAGAGCCGACGAGTGCGTTAATTCCGCAGCTGCATACAAGGTCAAGCCCGTGAGAATTTACGATACGGATATCAAAGCCCGAGGATACCGCCTGGCTTTCCGTGCCGAGCTGTACCTTCTCGCTTTTTGCAAAAAGCCTCTCTCCCGATTTGATAGCCGCCGCGCGGAGCGTCGCGGTCGATACGGGAATAAATTCGGGAATGCGGTTTTCCTCGTATGCCTCCCCGCCGCCGTATATTCCGACGGTATTCGGCTTTTCGGTGGCAAGGGCGTTTTGCTCCGCCCTTTCGACAAGCTCGCGCATTTCGCCCTCCGTCATAAGCTCGGTCGATGCGTAGCCCATTTTTCCGTCCCTTACGAGTCGGAGGCAAAGTCCGCCGCTTTCCGAGGATGAAAAGGTGTTGACCTCCTTGTTAAGAGTGCCGACGGAATTGTCCGAGTCGGACGTATAATATATCTCGTATTCGTCAATCCCCTTTTGCGAAAGGGCGGAAACGAGAGTGTCTTTTAAAAGCTCAAAATTCATATCAACGACCTCCTACCGTAATTTTGGACACGCGGATAAGCGGCTGTCCTACGTCGGTGGGAACGCTTCCCGAGGAGGAGCCGCACATTCCCTGCCCCGTTGCGAGGTTTTGACCGACCATATCTATATCCTGCAAAATCTCCGAGCCTGTTCCGATGAGCGCAGCGCCGCGCACCGCCTCGCAAATTTTGCCGTTTCTCACGATATACCCCTCGTTAACCGAGAAGTTGAACGCACCCGTAAGCGGATTGACGGAGCCGCCGCCCATCGACCTTGCGTAAAGTCCGTATTCCATAGACGCGATAATGTCCTCGTTTTTGTCGGGGCCGTTATCGATAAAGGTGTTAGTCATACGCGAGGTAGGCTCGTAGCGATAGCTTTCGCGTCGGCTGTTTCCCGTCATAGGCATACCCATTCGGCGAGAGCCGAGACGGTCAATCATATAGCTTTTGAGAATACCGTTTTCTATAAGAACGTTGCGCTGCGTGGGATTGCCCTCGTCGTCGATATTGACCGACCCCCACGCGCCCGCGATAGTTCCGTCGTCGATGGCGGTAACCTTTTCGTTTGCGATTTTTTGTCCGAGCTTTCCGCACATTTGCGAGCAGCCCGTGCCGACCGAGGTTGCCTCGAGAGAATGTCCGCAAGCCTCGTGGAAGATAACTCCGCCAAAGCCGCTTTCAATAGCGACGGGCATCTGTCCTGCGGGGCAATAGCTTGCACCGAGGTTAACGATTGCCTGGCGTGCCGCCTCGTTACCGATATAATCGGGGGTGAACATTTCAAATACCTCAAGTCCCATTCCGCGCCCCGGCGAGCAGCTTCCCGACTGGGTTTCGGTGCCGTTTGATGCAATTGCGTTTACCGCCATACGCGAGCGTACGTGACGGTCGGAGGTGAAAAGCCCCTCCGTATTAGCAATTTGTATGGTATGGTCAACGGTTATGAGATTGCCCGCAGCCTGTACAATTTTATCCGAATATCCGTATGCCGCGTCGCAGGCGGAGCGCACAAGCTCGCACTTAAAATTCATATCCGCGCCCGAGGGTACGATTCGCGCGGGGTGAGCGTTGGGAAAATGCGCTCGGTAAGAATTATTTTTGCACCCTCCTTGCACTCGCCCATAGCCTCCGCAACCGAGCGCGCGCATTTAACAAGTCCGCCGAAGGAGAGGTCGGAGGTAGAGCCATATACCGTGGACGTGCCGCGGAAGGCGCGTATTCCAACTCCCGAAACGGTTTCGTCGGAGATTGCCTCCACTCTTTTATTTACGTAGGAGATTCTTCCGTTGCGGGTGTATTCGCAGTAAATTTCGGCAAAATCCGCGCCGCCCGACATTGCGATTTCGAGAATCTGCTCACACAGTCTTTTTTCTAACATAAAGATCCTTTCCGTGCATAAAGCACAATTTTTTTGGGGGTGTTCAATATCACCCCGTGTACATACGAGTATTATATAATATTCTAAGCCAAATTGCAATAACCTTTTCTGCTTTTGCAAAAAAACGTGTCAATTACTTGACATTTCCCCGACGTCCGTGTTATAATCCTTCTTGACTTTTGATTTTTTGGAGGTTGTATGAAGGAAGATTTAAGAGTTCAAAAAACGAAGGCGGCGCTTTTTCGCGCCTTTTACGCGCTTCTTGCCGAAAAGAGCTACGAAAGCATAACCGTCAACGAGCTTTGCGAAAGGGCGATGGTAAGACGTGCCACCTTTTACAAGCACTATAAGGACAAGCAGGATTTCCTCATCGGCCTTGTGAGCAAATTCCGCGAGCAGTTTTGCAAAATGATTGTGGCGGATAACGCAAGCATCACGCTCTCGGATTATTTTTCAAAATACATAAGCAATATTATAGGGCACGTGCTTTTGCACCCCGAGATTGTCAAGAATATTCTGCAAAGTCAAATGCGCGAGCCGTTTATAAACGTCGTTATACAAAACAACTTCAGAGATGCCGTAGAGCGCATAACCGAGGCGAGAAATAACGGCGAGAGCATCCCCGTTTCAACCGAGGTTGCGGCAAGCATGATTGTGGGCGGTGGCTCGCTTCTTGTCGTAGAGTGGTTTGAAAACGGAATGAAGCTTCCGAGAGAGCAGCTGGAGCTTGATGTCGCCCTCACAATCAACCGCATTTTGTCGGGTCAAAAAGTTTAAATATTTTACTTGACAAACAATATACGCCTGTGCTATAATTACATCAATCAGAAATTAACTCGGAGGAAGCTACAATGAAAAGAATCAAGACTGTAGAAACCAAGGATATTGCAAAGACCACCGCTACCGGCGGATGCGGCGAGTGCCAGACCTCTTGCCAGTCCGCGTGCAAGACCTCCTGCGGTGTTGCAAACCAGCAGTGCGAAAGCAAGAAGTAATATTCTCATAGGGGGTTGTCGAATGACAGC
This sequence comes from Clostridia bacterium, assembly GCA_017533565.1. GTDB lineage: Bacteria > Bacillota > Clostridia > Oscillospirales > CAG-272 > UBA1740. The sequence goes on along the minus strand of JAFXHU010000036.1, from coordinate 10,772 downwards.
CCCTTATCATTGTTAGGAGAAAATATGGTACATCAGTATAAATTAAACGGATATAACATCGTCCTCGACACGGCTTCGGGCTCCGTCCACACGGTTGACGAGGTTGCATACGATATTATCGCGGCGTACAAAACGCACACCGCGGAGGAAATAGTAGAGATGATTCTCTCCCGCTACGGCGACAGAGAGGACGTCACAAGAGAAGATATTCTCGACTGCATTTCCGACGTCGGCGAGCTTGAGAAGGACGGAAAGCTCTTTTCGGAGGACAAATACGAGTCACTCGCAAGAGAATACAAGAATAATTCAAGGGTTGTAAAGGCGCTTTGCCTTCACGTGGCGCATACCTGCAACCTCAACTGCTCATACTGCTTTGCAAGTCAGGGCAAATACCACGGCGAGCGTGCGCTTATGTCCTTTGAGGTTGGAAAGCGTGCGCTTGATTTCCTTATCGAAAATTCGGGAACAAGAAAAAATCTTGAGGTTGACTTTTTCGGCGGAGAGCCTTCGCTCAACTTTGACGTTGTAAAGCGTCTTGTGGAATATGCGCGCGAAGTTGAGGGCAAGCACGGAAAGAATTTCAGATTTACATACACGACAAACGGCATGATTCTCACCGACGAGATGATTGATTTCGTTAACCGCGAGTGCCACAACGTGGTGCTTTCGCTTGACGGGCGCAGGGAGGTTAACGACCATTTTCGCCGCGACTATATGGGGCGCGGAAGCTATGACACCATTGTGCCGAATTTTCAGAAGCTTGTAAAGAGCCGCGGCGGCAAGGGCTATTACGTGCGCGGCACGTTTACCCACAACAACGTCGATTTTACAAACGACCTTTTTCATATGGCGGACCTTGGCTTTACCGAGCTTTCGATGGAGCCGGTCGTTTGCCCGCCCGGCGACCTCTACGCGCTTACCGAGGAGGATTTGCCGAAGCTTTTCGAGCAATACGAAATCCTCGCAAAGGAGATGCTCAAGAGGAAAAAGGAGGGTCGTCCGATTACCTTTTACCACTATATGCTCGACCTCAAAAACGGGCCGTGCATTTACAAGAGAATTACGGGCTGCGGCTCGGGCACGGAGTATATGGCGGTCACGCCGTGGGGCGAGCTTTACCCCTGTCACCAGTTTGTGGGTGATGAGAAATACTCTCTCGGCAACGTGTTCGACGGTGTGAAAAACACCGCGGTGCAGGACGAGTTCCGCGGCTGTAACTCCTATTCGAGAGAGCAGTGCCGCGACTGCTGGGCGAAGCTTTACTGCTCTGGCGGCTGTGCGGCAAACGCATATCACGCGACGGGCAGCATTAACGGAGTTTACGAATACGGGTGCGAGCTTTTCAAAAAGCGTATAGAATGCGCGGTTATGATGCAGGTCGCAGAGGCAGAGGAAGAATGACGACCCCGATTTACGATTTTGTGCATAGGTATAAAAAAAGCGGAAAAAGCCGCTTTCATATGCCGGGACACAAGGGGCGCGGATTTATAAATTCGCTCGACATAACAGAGATTAACGGTGCGGACGTCCTTTACCACGCGGAGGGGATTATTGCCGAAAGCGAGGCAAACGCCACCAAATTATTTAACACGGGGCACACCTTTTACTCCACGGAGGGGTCAACCCTCGCGATTAAGGCAATGCTCGGTATAATCGCGAGAAGCCGCGGGGCGGGTGCGAAAATCCTCGCCGCGCGCAACGTGCATAAGGCATTCGTTTATGCCGTCGGAGAGCTTGACCTTTCGGTGGAATGGATTTTCCCGAGGAAGGGCGGTCACCCTTGCGAGTGCAAAATTGCGCCCGAGGACGTAAGGGCGGAAATAGATAGCGCGGAGCTTAAGCCGAGCGCGGTTTATATCACAAGCCCCGACTACCTTGGCAATATGCTTGACGTCGGGGGGATTGCCGACGTATGCAACGAATACAAAATCCCGCTTTTGGTGGATAACGCACACGGTGCGTATCTCGCCTTTTGCGAGCCGAATATGCACCCGATAAGACTCGGTGCGGCAATGTGTGCGGATTCCGCGCACAAGACCCTGCCCGTTTTGACGGGCGGCGCGTATTTACACGTTGCAAAGGAATATACGGAATATATTGCAATGGCGCGCGATACCCTTTCGCTTTTTGCCTCCACGAGTCCGTCCTATCTGACCCTTTGCTCGCTTGATTTGTGCAATCTCCGACTTTCGGGAAGTTTCGCAAGAGAGCTTACAAAATGTAAACAAAGGGTTACAAAAATAAAGGCTCTTTTAGACTCGCTCGGACAGCGCGATAACGCCGACGAGGATATAAAAATCCGCATCGATGCACACCGTTTCGGTTACACGGGTACGGAGGTTTCGCAAATTCTTCGCAAAAACCGAGTTGAATGCGAGTACGCGGACGAGGGATATGTCGTGCTTATGGCATCGCCCTGCAATACGGCAAGAGATTTTCGTCGGCTCTCGCGTGCAATAGAAAAAATCGCAAATACACGGCGCTCCCGGATAGACTCGGACGCACCGAGCCTTATTGCCCCGCCAAGTGCGGCAATGACGGTAAGGGAGGCACTTTTCGCCCCCTACGAGTCTGTAAGCGTAAAGGCTGCGGAGGGTAGAATTTGTGCGTCGCCGACGGTATCCTGTCCTCCCGCGATTCCGATTGCCGTGTGCGGAGAGTTAATTGACGCGGAGCTGATAAAAATCCTTTCCTACTACGGAATCGATACGGTAAACGTTGTAAAGCGGGACTGACGCGCAGGGATGCGCAGAGCTTGCGTTTTATAAGCTTTTGATTATTCTTTAAATACTTTTATTGAGGTGCGTCGGCTTTTGACGCACGAAGGAGAAGCTATGAGGGAATTTTTTGGTTTGAGCAGCGACGGGGTCGGCGGTTTTACGTTTTTAAGAGAAGCCGACGGCGCTTGGTCCTGGCAACACATTTTACAGGTTTCGTTCTTTTTGGTTCTTATGTTTGCGCTCGCAATCCTTTTCGGCAGGCGGTATAGGGACAAATCCCCGAGGGAAAAGAACAAGGTTTTAATTGCTTCCGCAATCCTTATAGACAGCTTTGAGCTTGTGAAAATAATCGTTTTGTGCATAAGAAGCCAGACGATTGAAAAAATCCTTTACGTTTTGCCGCTGTTTCTTTGCAGTATTCAGCTTATCGCCATTCCGATGGCGGCATTCTGCAAGGGCAGAATTAAGGAAGCCTGTCTTGATTTCGTTTTAACCTTCGGTATTCTCGGCGCGATTTTCGGAACTGTTGGCGCGACGCAGAATTACGGCTCGTATCCCGCATTTTCAATGGATAACGTCTTTTCGGCTATAACCCATTCGATTTCGGGCTTTGCCTCTCTTTACATTGCAATTTCGGGAATGATAAGCCTCAAAAAGAAAAATTTCGTTATAACCACCGCGATTTTGTTAAGCTTTTCGGTGATGGCATACGTCGCAAACCTCTTGCTTGATTACAACTATATGTTCCTTATGCACCACGATGGCACTCCGTACAGTATTTTTTACAATATGGTCGGCGGAAACCCGATTCTTTACCCGCTTGTAGTGGTCGGAATATTCGTAATATATCTTTTCCTTTTCTACTTTATCTACGGAAAAATCAAGGCGAAAAGGGACGGCGACCGCGACGGGGACAGCGCCGAGCAAAAGCAAACGGCAACGGTATAAATTTTAAATACAGAAACGGCAGAAGCTCTGTTTTTAAGACAAGGCCTCTGCCGTTTTTTTGCCCTATTATGGGCTATTATCAATACTCCGCGTTACCGACGGTACGGGGATAGGGGATGACGTCGCGAATGTTCGAAACGCCCGTGAGGTACATAATGATACGCTCAAAGCCGAGGCCGTAGCCCGCGTGCTTCGTTCCGCCGTATTTACGGAGGTTGAGATACCACCAGTAATCCTCCTCGTTGAGGTTAAGCTCCTTCATTCTTTCGGTGAGGACGTCAATTCTCTCCTCACGCTGTGAGCCTCCGATGATTTCACCGACTCCCGGAACGAGAAGGTCCATTGCCGCAACGGTTTTTCCGTCGTCGTTAAGTCGCATATAGAACGCCTTTATATCCTTCGGATAATCGACGAGGAATATCGGCTTCTTATAAACCCTTTCGGTGAGGTATCTTTCATGCTCGGTCTGCAGGTCAACGCCCCAGAAAACGGGATACTTGAAGCTTTCACCCGATTTGAGAAGCACGTCGATAGCCTCCGTATAGGTGACCTTTGCATACTCGCTGTCGGCGAGGGCGGTAAGACGCTCCATAAGCCCCTTGTCAACGAATTTGTTGAAAAATTCAAGCTCTGCCGCGCAGTTTTTCATAACGTGTCTTATGATATACTGAATCATATCCCAAGCGAGCTGCATATTATCGTCGAGGTCGGCAAAGGCAATTTCAGGCTCTATCATCCAAAACTCGGCGGCGTGGCGCGCGGTGTTGGAGTTTTCGGCACGGAAGGTCGGACCGAAGGTATAGATGTTGCCGAATGCCATTGCGTAGGTTTCACCCTCAAGCTGTCCCGAAACGGTGAGGTTTGTGCTTTTGCCGAAAAAGTCCTGTGAAAAATCAACCCTTCCGTCCTCGGTGCGGGGGAGGTTTTCAAGGTCGAGCGTGGTTACGCGGAACATTTCGCCCGCGCCCTCGCAATCCGAGCCTGTAACAATCGGAGTGTGGACGTAAACGAAGCCGCGCTCGTGGAAGAAGGAATGGATTGCATAGGCAACCTCGCTGCGCACTCTGAATACCGCAGAGAAGAGGTTAGTCCTCGGGCGCAGGTAAGCCTGCTCGCGGAGGAATTCGGGGGAATGACGCTTCGGCTGGAGGGGGTAATCGGGGGTAGAGGTGCCCTCCACGGTGACTGCCTCCGCCTTCAACTCAAAGGGCTGCTTAGCCTCGGGCGTAAGCACGATTTTTCCCGTAACAACGAGAGCTGCGCCAACGTTTTGGGAGGCAATCTCGTCGTAATTATTTATTTTTTCGCGCTCAAAAACGACCTGTACACTCTTAAAATAAGAGCCGTCGTTAAGGTCGATAAAGCCAAACGCCTTCGAATCGCGGAGGTTTCTTACCCATCCGCCAACGGTAACGGTGACTCCGTCGTATTTCGCCGTATCGGCGTAAATCTCGCGAATTAAATCTCTTTTCATACTTTTCTCCATAAAATATTACGTGTAATAATGATATATTATAGCATAGTATTTTTTTATTTTCAAGAGGGTAGGACAAATCTTTTTCTCTAATATATTATGCTTGACACACGGTAAATTTAGTAGTAAAATAGACGTATATTTTATTTAAAGGAGATGCCGCTATGGAATTTAGCAAAAACCATCCGATACTGTTCCTGCTTGTGGGAATAGTAATTGCGGTTGTCCTCGCTCAATCGGTATATTTTCTCGTAAAGGCTTACCGCAGGGCGAAGGCAATCGGTATGGATATGAAAAAAATCAAGAAAACGATTATTACCGCAGCGCTTTTCACCGTTGCTCCCGCCGTATCGATAGTTATCACGATACTCGCGCTTTCAAACTCGCTCGGTGTTGCGCTCCCTTGGCTCCGACTTTCGGTGGTAGGCTCGCTTTCCTACGAAACGATAGCCGCGTCAAACGCCGCCACGGGTATGGGTACCTCGCTCGCGGCACTCGCTGCATCTATGACCGCATCGCAGTTCCTCACCATTCTTATCGTTATGACCGTATCGATTATGGTCGGAATTTGGCTCGTTCCCGTGCTTGCAAAAAGAATGCAAAAGGGACTTGTATCCTTTGAAAAGAGGGATAAAAAATGGTCGGATATTTTGCAGGCCTCTCTCTTTATCGGTATGATTTCCGCGTTTGTCGGCTACGTTTTCGCCGACGTATCCCGTCTTTGGCTTTCGACCGACGGTAAATACGAGATAGAGGTTACAAACGCCCTCGGCGAAAAGGAAATGGCGCTCGTAAGCTCCACGTCGGGTCTAATCCCCGTTTGCGTTATGGCGGTAAGCGCGGTTTGTATGCTTATCTGCGGACTTCTTATGAAAAAGCTGAAGTGGAATTGGCTTAACGATTACGCCCTGCCGATTTGTATGCTTATCGGTATGGCATCGGCAATCCCCTTCACCGCGTGGCTCGGTTAAGAAAGGAGGCAAAAATGGATAACAACGAAATGAACGTAACCGTCAGGGCGGAAGAAATTAACGAAAGCCCCGACAGAGAAAAATATATGAACTCGGTTCACCGCGACGGTACGGTTTGGAATCTTATCGTAATGTTTATTCTTCTTGCATTACCCGTCGTGGTTGGTCTTATCTTTAAGGCAATTCCCGACTGGGCGGCGGTTGGAAAGGGCCTTCTCGCAACCGCGCCGATGTATTGGGCGGTTGCGGTTATCGAGGTTATAACCTTTATTCCGATGCTCGGTGCGGGAGGCTCGTATCTCTCCTTCGTAACGGGAAATATCTCAAACCTTAAGCTTCCCTGTGCGCTCGGCGCGCTTGAAAGCGCGGGTGTAAAGGCACAGAGCGAGGAGGGAGAGCTTATCTCCACAATCGCAATCGCAGTTTCAAGCATAGTCACCACCGTCATCATCATTCTCGGCGTAATTCTCATTATGCCGCTATCAAGCCTTCTTGAGGGTAACGAGGCAATTCAGCCCGCGTTCGATCAGCTGCTCCCCGCGCTTTTCGGTGCGCTCGGCGTTGTGTTTATCTCAAAGAATTGGAAAATAGCAATCGCTCCCATAGCTCTTATGCTTATATGCTTTATCTTCCTTCCCTTTATCGGTACGGGAGAGGTTGGCATTATGGTTCCCGTCGGCGTAGTTTTCACGCTCGTTATATCCCGTATCCTTTACAGGAAAGGAAAGCTTTAATATACTGATATGGAAATAATTGTTTACATTTTACTCGGAGCTTTAGCGGCGCTCGTTCTGCTTTTAGCCGTTTTAGTAATCCGCGCATTGGCGTTTAAGCCGGGGGCGTGTCAAAAAACCGAGAGCGAACCCGTGAATTTCGACGGAGATGCGGCGGCAAATTCGCTTGCAACGCTTATTCGCTTTAAAACCGTATCGAGCGTTGACCCGAGCCTTGAGGACGATGCGGAATTTGAAGGGCTTATAGCCGCCCTTCCCGAGCTTTACCCGAAGGTTTACGAGGTATGCGAGCTTAAAAGATTCGACGGGCGCGCTCTTCTTTACCGCTGGCGCGGAAGGGGCGACGGACAGCCCGCGGTGCTTATGGCGCACTACGACGTTGTACCTGTAAACGAGGACGGCTGGGAGGTTGACCCGTTTTCGGCACTAATCAAGGACGGCGTTATGTGGGGTCGCGGCACGCTCGATACAAAGGTTACCTTTAACGCGATTTTGTTCTCGGTAAACAAGCTTATTACCGATGGCTTTACCCCCGAAAACGACGTATATCTCGCCTTCTCGGGCGGCGAGGAGGTGCACGGCAAGGGTGCAAGCGAAATAGTTTCCTACTTTGAGGAAAACGGCATAACCCCCGCCTTTGTAATGGATGAGGGCGGCGCGGTCGTTGAAAACGTTTTCCCCGGGGTAAAGAAGCCCTGCGCTCTTATCGGTGTTGCCGAAAAGGGCTTTATAAATCTTGAATTTACCGCAAAATCAAACGGCGGTCACGCCTCCGCACCGAAGCCGCACACCCCCGTCGGTGTTTTATCGCAGGCGTGCGTAAGGCTTGAAAAAAAGCCGTTCAAGTACCATATAACACCGCCCGTAAAGGCTATGTTTGACAAGCTTGGGCGCGAATCAACCTTCGTTTACCGTCTTATTTTCGCAAATCTTTGGTGCTTTGCACCCGTGCTGGATATGATTTGCAAGAAAAGCGGCGGCGACCTCAACGCGCTTATGCGCACTACGGTTGCTTTTACTCAAATGGAGGGCAGCACCGCGGCAAACGTTATCCCGCCGCACGCGCGTATGGTTGCAAATATGCGACTTAATCCCTACGACACGGTTGACTCGGCTATCGAGTACGTCAAAAAGACTGTTGCGGACGGTAGCATAGAGGTAAAGGCTCTTGAAGCCAACAATCCGAGCCGCCTTTCGGTCACAAATACCGACGGCTTTATGAAGATTGAAAGGGCAATCAAGGAAACCTGGAGCTGTGAGCTTGTATCTCCGTATCTTATGGTTCAATGCTCCGACAGCTATCATTGGGGACGCATTTCCGATAGAGTTTACCGCTTTTCGGCTATGGATTTGACGAGTGAGGAGCGAAGGACAATTCACGGTCACAACGAGCGCATCCGCCTTGACTGTCTTAACCGAAGCGTAGAGTTTTATATCCGTCTTATAAAATCGGTATAGCCTTGCTAAAAAATGCGAGAGAAATTCTCTCGCATTTTTTCTTGCTTTTTTCGGACCGCTATTGTATAATAAAGACGTAAAATAAAAAGGAGGGGCTTTTTTATGATTTTTGAAAAGCAAATAATCGGCATATACAACGGCATAATGGGCACCCGAAACGACCCTACGGGAGATATTTTCTATTTTGATTATACCGACTTTGCGGGGCTTTCTGCAGAGCCGATTTCCTTCCCCGGCGCACAGGGGCAAGCACTTGTAGGAAACGTATATTACTACGGCGAAAAACGTAAACAAAGGTTAGTAATTTTCGACCACGGAATGGGCTGTGGACACAGGGCGTATATGCGCGAAATTGAGGTGTTAACTCGACACGGGTACACGGTTTTGGCGTACGACCATACGGGCTGCCGCAATTCGGAGGGAGAGAGCGTTCGCGGATTTACACAGTCGCTTTCCGACCTTGATTGCTGCTTAAAATTCGTAAAGACCTGTGATGAATTTAAGGGAGCGAGTATATCGGTTATCGGGCATAGCTGGGGTGCTTTTTCAACGATGAATATTGTGGCGCTTCACCCCGAAATAACGCACATCGTTGCGATGTCGGGCTTTATCTCGGTACAAGCCGTGCTTTCACAATTCTTCGGAGGTCCTCTTAAGCTTTACCTTCCCGCGATTTACAAATTGGAGCAGGAAAGAAATCCCGAATACGTATCCTTCGATGCGCGAGAGTCCATTAAAAAGAGCGAAGCAAAGGCACTTTACATACAGTCGCGTGACGACAAAACTGTTAACGCAAAAATGCATTTTGATAAGCTTCGCGAGGCGCTTTCGAATAGACCCAACACCCATTTTCTTGAGCTTAACGGCAAAAATCACAACCCCAATTATACCGATAATGCCGTCGCGCTTTTGACCGAAATGCAGAAAAAGCTCGCAAAATTCAGAAGGAAAAACAAAAACGCAACCCAAAAGCAAAGGGAAAGCTTTGCCGCAGCCTTTAATTGGACCGCAATCACCGAGCAGGATGATGCCGTGTGGGAAAAAATATTTAATTTTTTGGAGGACAGGGAGCTTGTTTAATATCGGTTCAATAGTATATAACGAAAAATCCAGAAGCAGCACAGACTATGCAAAATTGATTGGGGCAAGGCTTGGTATTCGGGCATACGCCCTTCGTGGTGGAGACTGTGAATGTCCGCGCGGTGCTGGAATAATTTTTGTAACTACCGCGGATAAAAAAAGGAATGCCGTACAGCTTTCCACCGTTTTACAAAAGCACAACGTTTTCGCGATGGTTATCGTTGGAGTAAAAGAAGATTTTTCCCCGTCATCAGCCTGTATGAAATGCGAAGCAGATATTTTTATTATCCGCCACGGCATGGAAAGAGATATGCAAACAGAAAGCGAGGCAACAGCCACCGACGAGCTTATCAATGCGCTTTGTATATTGCGTAATCTTGAAACACAGACAGATAAAAAGGAAAAGCTGGACGAAAAAATAAAAATGATTATTTCAGAGGGGAAATATCCCGACGAAACTCTGATTGAACCGATTGCAGAATGGTACGAGAGCAAAAGAAAACGGATTAATATTTACATTATCGGCGGAGCTATGGGAACGGGAAAAACCTGTGTTGCAGAGCAATTAAAAAAGAGTCTCTACAACCCGGTCGTGATAGACGGAGATAATCTATGGAACTCCTCGGCAGTAAGCTTTGGCGATGTACAAAAGCGGCTTGTGATAAAGAATATCCACTCCGTGATTAACAACTGCATAGAAACGAAGGCGTATTCAAATATAATTTTCACCTGGGTAATGCATAACGAAAGCATTATAAAGGAGGTTTTGGGCGGATTAAAGCTTGACGAAAATTGCTGTGTAAGCACCTTTACCCTTACCGCAAGACGTGACGTGCTTAAGAAAAGGCTGTCGTCGGACATCGAGAGCAAAAAGCGTAAAAATGACGGTATTATCGTACGAGCATTTGACAGGCTTGAAAGTACAAAAGGTATCCCGAACAAAATATCAATTAAAATCGATACAAGTAATAAATCCCCCGCAAACGTCGCAAAAGAGATTATTGAAGCATCAAGATTAAATAAAAAATAGTTTTTAGAAAGTTTTATCAATAAATCAGTTGAAATAAGTAAGCACTCCGCCAAAAAGCGGGGTGCTGTTTTTATAAAACAAAAAGCCCTGCTTTTGCAGGACTCCAATATATCCAAGATATTTGTCGCGATCAAATATCCACAGAAAACCGAATAAAGGATTAGAAAATGAAACTTATGCGAAGCATCATTTGCTTGAGAACAGGATTGAACTTCTGTTCAAGCCCTCGGTCAATTAGTATCAGTCAACTGAACACATTACTGTGCTTACATCTCTGACCTATCAAACTCGTAGTCTACAAGTGACCTTACTCATTTAAAATGATGGGATATCTCATCTTGAGGTGTACTTCACGCT
>JAFXHU010000035.1 GCA_017533565.1 Clostridia bacterium | reverse complement strand
CTTCCAGATGATAAGAAACAATCCTTACGCTACCTATATCCAGACTGCCGATATCGACTTTGACGGCAGATACTTCATGGCTCTTCCCGAGTTCTACGGTGAGTATTTCGGTAACGGATACAAGATATCCAACCTTACCGTAGAAAGCAAGGGCACGACCTTTAATCCCACGCTCGCAATTTTCAAGGAGCTTTCGGAGGGCGCGGCAATAAGAAGCGTTTCCTTTGAAGAAGTGGAATACGTGCTTAACGTTAATACCGAAATACCCAACCTTAACGTAAAGGCGGCGGCACTCGCATTGAGCCTCGGAAGCGGTGTAACCGTTACCGACGTTTCGATTAGCGGAGCGCTCACGACGAATTATTCGGGCGAGCTTTCCTGCCTTGAAAAGGTATTCTATTACACCGAGCCGGAGGACGAGGCGTTGCTCGGCGGTGTTAACGGCTTTGCCGCAAGCATTACGGTTAACTATACGGCGGCAGATGAAAACGATAATTAAAAATTAAGAAATAGATTAGGAGAAAAAGAAGAAAATGAAGAACATGAGAAAGCTCATTTCGCTCCTACTGACATTAAGCCTTCTTTTCGGAGTCCTTACCTCGCTTTTTGCTTGCAAAAGGAAATCCAAAATCGACAACGAAACGACAAGGCTTGTGCTTGCCACCTCGGAGCTTGATGGCGTATTCAACCCCTTCTACTCATCCTCTGCCACCGACGGCACGATAGTAGGAATGACACAAATCGGTATGCTTTCCTCCGATAAGGACGGAAAGGTTGCATACGGAAACGACGAGCCTTGCGTAGCTCTCGACTACGAGGCACAGTATATTCTCGACGACGGAAGCGTTGTTGACGAAATTCCCAACGGAGCAACGGTTGCATATACCCGTTACCGCTTCGTTCTTAAGAACAACCTTAAGTTCTCTAACGGCTCTCCCCTTACTATGAGAGACGTGCTTTTCAACCTCTACGTATATCTTGACCCCGCATACTACGGCAGCTCCACGATTTATTCGACCGAAATCGTCGGACTTCAGGAGTACCGTACCCAGACCGAGAACGAAAAGGAGCAGGAAAAGTTCAACGAGAACTTCGACGCCCTTGCCTCCAACCGTATTCAGAGGCTTTACGAATGTATCGACGTAGTCAAGGAAAAGTATAAGAACGGCACGAACACCCAGAGCCTTACCAACGACCAGATGATTGCGGAGCTTACCGAATTGATGAACGAGTACTCGCAGTACGATGAGTCCTATCTCACCATCGTTGACGACTACAAGCTCGCAGACTCCTACTTCCTTAAGGAGCTTAAGGAGGACTACAATAATGCCCGCGGCACTGCCGAGGACGAGGTTCACACCGACAAAAACGGTAACAAGGTAACCCTTACCACCGATACCGAGGCATTCCTCCTTGCAGAGGGCCTTATCTGGTGGAACAAGGACGAGTACAAGTTCGAATACGAGCTTGGCGAGGGAAGCAAGGACTGGACCGAGGAGTATGCAATCAACGCAATCCATTCAAGCTACTTCCCCAACAAGGTTGACGAGGTTATCACCATGTGGAGAACCGCAAATGACCTTCTTACCTACTTCTCCTTCCTTGAGAAGCAGAAGCACTTCGACTCTCTCGATACCAAGGTAACCAACATTTCGGGTATCAAGTATGCAAACCGCACCGAGTCGGTTACCGTAAACGGCGTTGAGTACGCTACCCCCGCGCTTGATGCAAACGGCGCGGTTACCGACGGCGGTCACGAGGTCCTTGAAATCACAATCGAAAAGGTTGACCCCAAGGCAATTTGGAACTTTGCATTTACCGTTGCTCCCATGTACTACTACTCCAACGAAGAGCAAATCGGACTTTTCAACTATACCGATCATTTCGGAGTTGATTTCGGTAACATCGAATTCCAGGATAAGGTTATCAAGAATCCCGACAAAATCGGTATTCCCGTCGGTGCAGGCCCGTACAGAGCTACCACCTCAAGCGAAAACCCCAACAACACCGACGCGGGCGAATTTTGGAAGAACAACGTTGTGTATTTCCAGCGCAACGAGCATTTTATGTTCCCCGTCACAATCAAATTCGTAAACTATCAGGTTGTATCCACCAACCTTATGCTCGAGGCTCTTTACAGCGGTGACGTTCATTTCGTAGAGCCTTCCTGTAAGCAGGAAAATATCGACAGCATCGCAGCGAAGAGAAGCGAAGGCTTTGCAAGCGTTGCGCTTCAGACCAACGGCTACGGTTATATCGGAATTAACGCCGAAAAGGTACCGAATATCGCGGTAAGAAAGGCGATTATGCACGCCATCAACACCGCGTACGCGGTTGAGTATTACGTCGGATACTCCGAGGCAATCTACCGCCCTATGACGAGAGCCTCCTGGGCTTATCCCAAGGAAACCGACTCCCAGGGTCAGTACTACCCCTTTGACGCCACCGGCGAAACGAGCGAGAGGCTTGTAAAGGAAGCAGGCTACAAGCTTAACTCCAAGGACGTTTACGCAAAGGGCAACGACGTTCTTAAATATACCTTTACCATTGCGGGCGACACCACCGACCACCCCGCATACCAGTCGCTCAAGGCTGCTGCCGAAATTCTTAACCAGCACGGCTTTGACATTACCGTAAAAACGGATATCAACGCACTTAAGAAGCTTAACGACGGCGACCTTACCGTTTGGGCGGCAGCTTGGGGCTCGGGCGTTGACCCCGATATGTATCAGACGTATCACATCGACTCCACCGCAGGCTCTACCGCAAACTGGGGCTACCGCGCAATTAAGACTAACGCGGGCGACAAGTACAGCTATGAGCTTGGCATCGTAAAGGACCTTTCCGACAAAATCGACCAGGCAAGAGAAACCCTTAACACCGACGTAAGAACCGCACTTTATGCAGAGTGCCTTGACCTCGTTATGGAGCTTGCCGTTGAGCTTCCCACCTATCAGAGAAGCGACCTTTACGCATACAACACCAACATCATCGACGTTTCGACTATGACCCCCAGCGCAGAGCTTACCTCGTTTAACGGACCTATCAGCAGACTTTGGGAGTTGAGCCTTAACGAAACGAAATAATTTCGGACAGAGGAAAGATAAATGTTCAAATATGTACTGAAAAGACTCGGTCTTTCCGTTATTATTCTGCTTGGCGTGTCTATCATTATTTATTTCCTCGTAAGGCTTATGCCCACCGACTACCTCGAAACGAAGTTTTCGGCACAAATTCAGCAGGGAACGATTACGCACGAGCAGCTTGACGAGTTCAAGAAAAAATACGGTCTTTATATGCCCGACGCATATCTAGATATCGTCCTCAAGGATGAAGGCTATTCCGACGTTACTTTCTCAAGGGATATAAAAAGCCAAAGCAAGGAGGACCTTGAGAACAAGCTCATCTCGTATGCAGACTTTTACGCAGGAAGCTACGCGGGTGACAGAGATAATCTGTACCTTGAGCTGAAGGAAAACGGAGAATTCCGCATTCTCGACAAGAGTGCGGAGCTTTCCGTCACGATGCTTTCGGGAATATTCAGCGCGGATGCAAGCGGTATTACGATGACGGTAACCGAAAATAATTCCACCCGACTCTTTGGCGCGGACGCAGAATACAGCGTTGCGGGCTTCTTTGACAAGGTTGGCGCGGTTTTATCGGGATATTTTTCCTGGCTTGGAAATATGCTGAAGGGTGACCTCGGCGACTCTTTCCTTTACCAGCAGCCCGTTGCGAAGGTTATTTCGGAGCATATGTGGATTTCCTTCATCATTTCACTCGTTGCTTTGATATTCCAGTTCGCAATTTCAATCCCTCTCGGTATTACGAGCGCGACACATCAGTATTCAATTGCCGACTACTCGGTAACAATCATTACTATGATAGGTATTTCGCTGCCCTCCTTCTTCTTTGCGGCGCTGCTTATCAAAATATTCTCAAGCTGGCTTGGCTGGTTTCCCGCCTTCGGTCTTGTAACGGGCGGTGCATCCTATACTGGCCTTGCGAACATTCTCGATATTCTTCACCATCTCGTCCTTCCTATGATAGTGCTTATAGTACTTTCAATCGGCGGACTTATGCGTTATACGAGAACGAATATGCTTGAGGTTCTTAATTCCGACTACATCCGTACCGCACGCTCCAAGGGTCTTTCGGAGAAGAAGGTTATCTACGTTCACGCATTCCGTAACACAATGATACCCCTTATGACCCTTCTTGCAGGTATTCTTCCTTCGCTTTTCGGCGGAGCGATGATTACCGAGGAGGTTTTCGCAATCGACGGTATCGGACGCCTTGCCTACAAGGCATTGCAGCAGGGTGACGTTCCCTTCATAATGGGATACAATATGTTCCTCGCCGTTTTGACGGTTATCGGAACGCTTTTATCGGACCTTATGTACGCAGTCGTTGACCCCAGAGTCAAGCTGTCCAAATAACAGGATACGGAGGTAAAGACTTTTATGGAAGAACTTGAAAACAAAAAAGAAGCCGCCGAAGTATCCGAAAGCACCGAGCAGGTGGGGGAAAGCAAGGTTTATTACAAGGAAATGTCCCCCGCTATGATGGTAATGCGAAGATTTTTCCGTTCCCGTCTTTCTATGGTCGGAGTTATAATGCTCGTGGCTTTGTTCGTATTCTCCTTTGCGGGTCCGCCCGTGCTTCATCTTTTCGGATACGAATGGAGCGAAACGGCAACCGACTACACCACCACGGTTAAAAGAGCAACCATTACCCTTGAGGGTGTCGAAACCACCGACAAGGAGGGCAACAAATACGAAATCGTTCAGTTCGTAGAGGAGGAGGTTGGAATTAACTCCTACGCTCCGTCCACGACCTCGCACCCCCTCGGTACCGACGAAAAGGGTATGGATATCTTCATCCGACTTATGTACGGAGGAAGAGTTTCGCTTACGCTCGGCTTTGTCGTAGTTATTCTTGAAACGATACTCGGCATCATTATGGGCGGTATCTCGGGCTACTTCGGTGGCAGGGTTGACCAGCTTATAATGCGTCTTGTAGATATTCTTAACTGTATTCCCACGCTCCCCATTCTCCTTATCGCGTCGGTTGTTATCGACTCCTGGGAGGTTGAATCGAGCTTACGAATATACTATTTGATGGCGATTATGACCATTTTCGGCTGGAGCGGTACGGCACGTATGGTAAGAGGACAGATTCTTTACCTTCGCGAGCAGGAGTTTATCGTTGCCTGCGAGGTTATGGGTATTCCGATTTGGAGAAGAATCTTCAAGCATCTCGTACCCAACATTATGCCCCAGCTTATCGTGTCGATGACCCTCGGTCTTGGCGGTATCATTCTTTACGAATCCACGCTCAGCTATCTCGGACTCGGTATTCCGCTTCCCTACGCCGCGTGGGGAACGATGATATCCTCCTCCACCGACCCCATAACTATGGCGTCTTATCCAAATCTTTGGGTTCCCGCAGGTCTTCTCATCGTTGCGGCAGTGCTTGCCTTCAACTTTGTCGGTGACGGTCTGCGCGATGCTATGGACCCCAAATCAAAGAGGTGATAGCAGATGACGAGAAAACCGAAGAATCCAAACGTATTAACTCTTAAAGAGAGCCGTGCGATTATCAAGAGCAATCTTGCAGAGATGAAGCGTCTTGAAAAAATCAAGAGAGAAAAGAAAACTCTTGAGCAGTTTACCACGGTTATGAAATCCAACGACAACGTTATCGAGATTGACAATCTCGAAACCTGCTTTTTCACCGACAACGGCGTAGTTCGCTCGGTCAACAAGATTTCCTTCGACGTGCCGAAGAATTCGGTAGTCGGACTCGTTGGCGAGTCGGGCTGCGGAAAGAGCGTTACGAGCCTTTCGATTATGCAGCTCGTTCAGGCTCCGCAGGGTCAGGTTATCGGCGGCGAAATCCGCTTTAACTCCGACGAGCTTGGCTTTAACGAGGCGGGAGAAAAGATTTGCTACGACGTAACGAAGATGCCCACACTCGATATGTGCCGCATAAGAGGCAAGGATATCTCTATGATATTCCAGGAGCCGATGACGAGCCTTAACCCCGTATTTACCGTCGGATACCAGATTGAGGAGGTGTTCTACCTCAACAATCCCGAGGCAACGAAGGAGGAGGCAAGGCAGAAGGCAATAGATATGCTTTCCCTCGTCGGTATTCCGATGCCCGAAACCATCGTTGATTACTACCCCCACCAGCTTTCGGGAGGTATGCGTCAAAGAGTAATGATTGCGATTGCGCTTACGGGAAATCCGAAGCTTATTATCGCAGACGAGCCGACCACCGCGCTCGACGTTACAATTCAGAGCCAAATTCTCAAGCTCCTGCAAAGGGTGCAAAAGGATTGCGGCGCATCCATTCTTCTTATCACACACGACCTCGGCGTCGTTGCCGAAATGGCTGATTACGTCGTGGTAATGTACGCGGGCAAGATTGTTGAAAAGGGTACGGTTTACGAGATATTCGACGACCCGAAGCACCCCTACACCGTCGGTATTCAGAAGGCAAAGCCTTCGCTTGCATCCGACGCGGAGGAGGAGCTTTACAGCATTCCCGGTAACGTTCCCAACCCCATCAACATTCCCAACGAATGTTTGTTCAAGGGCAGATGCGGAAAGCGCTGCGGCAAGTGCGAGGGCGAGTACCCGAGGGAAATCAAGCTCAGCGAAACGCACAGCGTATTCTGTCACCTTTACGACGATGAAAAGGAGGATAATTGATTATGGAAGAAAAGAATATTACCTCCGCCGCCGAAAAGGATTATATACTTGAGGTTAACGGCCTCAAGCAGCATTTCCCCATTCAAAAAAATCTTATGGGAAAGGTTCTTCGCTCGCTGAAGGCGGTTGACGGCGTTTCCTTTAAGCTTGAAAGAGGCAAGACCCTCGGTATAGTTGGCGAGTCGGGCTGCGGAAAGACGACGCTCGGAAGAACTATTCTCCGCCTTTACGATTTCACCGACGGCTCTGCCATCTACCACACGGTCGGTAAGGACGGAAATCCGTACGACGTTGACCTTGCAACCGTATCGAAAAAGCAGCTCACCCCCTTAAGAACAGAGCTTCAGCTTATATTCCAGGACCCCTACTCCTCCCTTCCGCCGAGAATGACCGTCGGAGAAATCCTTTCCGAGGCGGTAAAGGTGCATAACATCGTCCCCGCGGACGAGGTGAGAGAGTACGTCCGTACGGTAATGAGAAGATGCGGACTTCAGGACCATTATTACGACCGCTATCCCCACGAGTTTTCGGGCGGACAAAGACAGAGAATTTGTATCGCAAGAGCGCTTGTGGTAAAGCCAAAGCTTGTCGTTTGCGACGAGCCTGTATCCGCGCTTGACGTTTCGATTCAGGCGCAGATTATCAACCTTTTGAAAAAGCTCCAGCGTGAGGAGGGAATGTCCTATCTCTTTATTTCCCACGACCTTTCGGTTGTTAAGTACATATCCGACGAGATTGCGGTTATGTATCTCGGAAACATCGTGGAAATGGGCACTACGCAGGATATTTGCAAGAATGCAAAGCATCCCTACACGCAGGCGCTGTTCTCCGCAGTTCCCGTAGCAAATCCCCACAAAAAGTCGGAGCCAGTCGCTCTTGAGGGCGAGCTTCCCAGCCCCGCAAATCCGCCAAAGGGCTGTAAATTCCACACGAGATGTAAGTACTGCACCGACAAATGCCGCGAGCTTGCACCCGAAATGACCGAGGTGAGCGAGGGTCACTACGTTGCCTGCCATCTTATGAACGAGGAAGTGCTTGGCTGATGAAAAAGCAAAAGAAGCCAAAGGTAATTTACTACGAGGACAAGGGGCAGACCATATACTCTATGGCTGCGCTTGAGGGGAAAACCCCCGAGCAAAAGGAGGAGGAAGAAAAAAGGCGCAAAAGCTTTCCCGCCGTTACGGGAAAGGAGAGGCGGGCTATGATACGGGCGGCATTTGCCGTTTACGGCCCGATATTGCTTATCTTCGTTGGCTCCTTCACGGCTGCCGCACTCCTTTTGTACCTGCTTTTAAGATAATTTGACGATACCCCCACGGGAGCATCGCCCCCATAATCGGACGGAAGACGTTTTTATACCGACGCTTTTATCAGACCCTTCGCAAGACGTTATAATCGATGCTTTGATACAGCTTTTCGAGCAATACGGCACGGCTTTAAAACGCGGTCTATATATTGTTGCAGCAGCGTGCTTCCGCAAAATCTTATTTTTTGTTAATCTGCCGTTAATCGCGGCGTAAAATAAGGAGGTTAGTATGACCACAAAAAGAAAAGTGCTTTTACTCCTTCTCGTTTTGGTGCTTACGCTTGTAAGCTTCCTTGCGGTAGGATGTAAGAGGAACAAGACCGACGACCCTGTTAAGACAGAGTGGCCCGAGGCAGGTGTGTATTACTATGACTCCGGAAACGACGAATATACGTTAACCCTTAATGTTGGCGATACATTCGCACTGATCGTAAAAGGTCAGAGCAGTTCCGGTGCATACACACTCGGATCGGATGGCAAGCTGACTCTTGATTTCAGCGCAGAGGGCAAAGCCGATGCGACTGCAACGCTTGAGAACGAAGTCATTACACTCACTCTTGACAACGCTACTATGCGTTTCCTTAAAAAGGTGAACTACACCGTTAAGTTTGAAACCGACGACGGTAGCGAGGTCGCAGACCAAACGGTAGTCAACGGTAAAACGTTGGCAAAGCCCGCCGACCCCGTGAAGGACGACTTCATTTTCGTCGGCTGGTATTCGGACAGCGCATTCAAGACTCCCTTTGCATTCGGTACTCAGCCCATTACGGCTGACACCACCCTTTATGCACAGTGGGCGGCAAAGTCCGAAAACGGTAGCGAATATACCGTAACTCTCGACGCTAACTACGACGGAGCGTCGGAGCTTGGCTCTCTTGAAACGAAGGGCGGAAAGGTTTACGATCTTCCCACTCTCGACAGAGATGGCTACACCTTCCACGGCTGGTGGATCAGTATGGATAAGGACGGCGACAGGCTCTCCTATCAGTACAAGGACGGTATGGTTCTCGACGCG
Organism: Clostridia bacterium; assembly: GCA_017533565.1. Classification (GTDB taxonomy): domain Bacteria; phylum Bacillota; class Clostridia; order Oscillospirales; family CAG-272; genus UBA1740. The sequence goes on along the minus strand of JAFXHU010000035.1, from coordinate 43,991 downwards.
AACACGACTCTCTATGCTCTCTGGCAGGAGAACGCAAGCGGAAATAAGCTTTCCGCACCCGTCGTAAACGTTGAGGCAGGCTCGGTAAGCTGGGCAGACGTTGCAGGCGCAAGAAGCTATAACGTCAAGGTTATCGACGCAAGCGGTGCTGAAGTCCTCAACGCCGACGTAAGCGCAACCACCGTTAACGTTCCCTTCGCAAGCTATGCGGCAGGCGAGTACAAAATCGTAGTTACCGCCCTCGCTCTTTCCGAGGAGAACAACGCACAGACCACGCGCTATTATACCAACAAGGCACTCGCGAGAGTTTCTCTTTTCACCGTATATAACGGAACTCTCGTATTCAACGCCGTTCCCAACGCAGAAAGATACTACGTATCCGTTGCTTGCGGCAATCCCGACCACAATCACGCGCTCGTAGATAACGGCACAAGCACCGCCTTCAGCTTCGCAAACTGCGTAATGCCGAAGGAAGGTATCAGCTTTACCGTTACCGCAGTAGCCGACGGCTACGCCTCCTCCACCTCCGAGGTATTCGTACATAAGATGCTCCTCGGCGCGGTTGAGGGTCTTACCTACGATGCAGACAATCAGACCGTAACATGGAATCCCGTTACGGACGCCGCTTACTATATGGTACAGGTAAGCTGCGGCAGCTCCGCTCACAACCACGGCTTTGTAAACAACGGAGCAAGCACCTCCGTAAGCCTTAAGGAATGCGCTCCCGTTGACGGAAAGGTAACCGTAAAGGTTTACCCCGTAACGAAGGGCTTCGCTTCCCCCGATGCGGCTACCATCGAGTGTGCAAAGACCGCACTCGCAACTCCGTCGGGCATCGCGCTTAACGGCGAGCTTCTCTCCTGGAGCACCGTAGAGGGTGCTACCGGCTACGAGGTTAAGGTTGGCGGCAAGACCTACACGGCAGAGGGCAACAGCTTCGACCTTTCCGCAATTCTCGACTACGTTGAGGGTACGGAATACGCTATCAGCGTGCGCGCTCTCGGCACCGAGGCTTCCGCTTGGACCGAGGAGGTTACCGCATACTACTTTGAGCTTGACGAAAAGCTTTCCTATGCAAACGGAGCAGTTAGCTGGGCACCCGTTATCGGTGCAGACCGCTACGAGCTTCAGGTAAACGGCGGCGAGGTTGTTACCGTTGAAAACGGCGCAAGCTCCGCTTACGTTACTCTTACGAAGTCGGGCGTTAACCTTGTAAAGGTTCGCTTCGTTTCGGGCAACCACGTATCCGACTGGGCTACCGTTGAGGTATTTGCTTATGCAATCACCCTTGACACCCGTGGCGGCTCGAGCGTAGAGGTACAGTATAAGGCAATCGGCGACGAGGTAAATCTTCCCTCTCCCACCAAGACGGGATACAGCTTTGTACAGTGGTACAACGCACCCGGCGGTCCTGCAAGCAACGCTCTTGCATACACCGACACGGTATTTGCGGAGAACGGCGCAATCGTTCTTTACGCACATTACTCCCCCAACAAAATTCAGATTGAATACAGCTACGGCGTTGGCGGCTCTGCCGACAAGACCGAGGACGAGGTTCTTTACGAGCAGGATTACCAGCTCGTTGTTCCCACTCCCGACAGCGTAACCTCCGCGTTTGCAGGCTGGTACGAGGCACCCAACGGAATGGGTACGCAGTACACCGATGCAAAGGGCTACTCGCTTACCGAGTGGACCGAGCTTGAGGGCAAGCGTCTTTACGCCTTCTGGGTTGACCCGACCCTCTCCTTCACTCTTACGAAGGTAAATGGCAAGGACGGATATATGGTTTCCGCAGGCGACAGAATTGCCGTCGTTGACGAAATCACCGTTCCCGAAAGCTTCAAGGGGCTTCCCGTGCTTATGGTAGCGGGCAGCGCGTTCAAGGACTGCACCAACCTTAAGGTTGTAAACCTTCCCGCAACAATCGAGAACATCTCCGCGGTTGACCCGTTTGAGGGATGTACGGGACTTGAGGCAATCAACGTTTACGGCGTTGAGGGCGCAACCGTACGCTACTGGTCCGAGGACGGCGTCCTCTTCTTCAACGGCGAAAACGGCAATTCCCCCGCGGCAGTTGCTATGGTTCCCGTTGCAAAGACCGGCTCCTACACCATTCCCGACGGCATCGTTGAGCTTGGCGTAGAGGCATTCAAGAACTCCAAGATTACGAGAGTAGTTATCCCCGCAAGCGTTACGAGAATTAACAAGAGCGCGTTCGAGGGATGCACCAACCTTACCTCCGTAGTATTCGAGGCAGGCGAGGCTGCTCTCACGATTGACGCAAGAGCGTTCGCAGGCTGTGCAAAGCTTGAAAGAATCGTTCTTCCCGCGCGTCTTGCAGAAATCAACCTTACCAAATACAGCATTTCCGGCACGACCGTTACCGTCGCTTCCGCTAATAACGCATTCGACGGCTGCACCTCTCTTACCGAGATTAACGTCGTTGCCGCAAACAAGAATTACAAGTCGGTTGACGGCATTCTCTATTCCGCGGACGGAAAGACCCTCCTTTACTGCCCGAGCGTTAAGGCAGGCGACGTAACCGTTCCCACCGGAGTACAGATTATCGCTCCCGGCGCATTCATCGGCGCAAACCAAATCACCTCCGTAACCCTTCCCAACACCCTTACCTACGTTGGCGAGTGTGCGTTCTTCGGACTTTCCCAGAACCTTACGAGCGTTACCTTCAAGGGTGCAAACCTTGGCACGGGCGTTACCGTTGGTAAGTACGCATTCAGAGATTGCGTACGCCTTAACACCATCGAACTCGAAGCGGGCAGCCGTCTTGTTGCTCTTTCCGAGGGTGCGTTCTACAACTGTACCGCACTTACGGGCTTTGAGGTTCCCGCTTCTATGACCTCTATCGGCAAGGAAGCATTCCGCGGCTGTACCGGTATTACTACCGTAAGCTTCGCATCCAACGGTGCGGTTCTCGCATTCGGTGAGGGCGCATTCTACGGCTGTACCGGTATCACAAGAGTTGACCTTCCCGCAAACATTTCCGAAATGCCCGGTATTTTCGTTGGCTGCTCGAACCTCTCCGAGGTAACCATTCCCGAAACCAGCGAATACTTCACCGCAAAGGAAGGCGTTCTTTACGACAAGGCGGAAACCGAGATAGTATTCTTCCCGATGGGCAAAACCGGCGAATATACCGTTCCCGCAACCGTTAAGGTTATCAACAGCGGTATCTTTGCAGGCGTTACCGGTCTTACGAAGCTTGAGCTTCCCACCACCCTTGAGGTAATCGGTGACGAGGCGTTCAAGAGCTTCAGAATGTCCGGAAACGACGCACAGTTCGTATTCTACGGCGAGCCTAATACCGAGGCAAGACTCGTTATCGGCAACCGTGCATTCGAGAGCAGCTATATTCCCTCTATCGCTCTTCCCTCTCACACCAAGAGCCTTGGCGAATACTGCTTCTACAACGCATATTTCTATACTGCCGCAGGCATTACCCTTAACGAGGGTCTTGAGGACATCGAGGCTTACGCGTTCTACGCAACCTCCTCCTCCTACGATTACAGCACCTCCAGCTACGCTACCATTAACATTCCCGGAAGCGTTAAGGTGCTTGGCGATTTCTGCTTCTACAACGGCAGACTCTTCCCCATTCTCAACGAGGGTCTTGAGGTAATCGGTAACCACGCATTCTATCAGTGGTCGGTTAGCTACAGCCCGTTCGACTTCAACATTCCCGCATCCGTAACCACAATCGGCGACGGTGCGTTCAAGAGCAATTACTACATCCGCAACGTCATTTTTGCGGAGGGTAGCCAGCTTAAGACTATCGGTGCTTACGCATTCTCCTCTCTTGGCTCCAACTTCACGACAATCACTATTCCGAAGTCGGTAACCTCCATCGGTGCGTATGCATTCAAGAGCTGTACTTATCTTTCCACCGTTATCTTTGAGGAGGGCGGAGATGAGGATCTCGTTCTCGGTGCAGCCTCCATCTACTACGATTTCAACTACGGTAATCCGAGAACCGAGCTTGTAAGCGGTCACGTATTCGACGCTTGTACGAGCATCAACAACGTAAGCTTCCCCTCCCGTCTTGTAGATATGGGTAGCCATACCTTCTACAACACCTGTAGCGGATACTGCTCTTACTACAGCTACTCTGCGCTTACGGTAACCTTCGGTGAGAACAGCCGTCTTCAGACTATCGGCGAGTACGCATTCTACAATTCTCACCTTCACAGCATTGAAATCCCCGCAAGCGTATGCAACCAGGCTCCCGTTGTAAACGACGAGTTCGGACGCAGCTACGACAGACTCGCTATCGGTGCTTACGCATTCGGTAGAGAGAACAGCACCAGCTACTGCACCTTGATCGGTGTTCCCGGCGGCATTACCTTTGCAGAGGGCGGAAGCGGCGACCTTACCATCGGTAACAACGCATTCCACAAGGCTTTGTTTACCACCATCGAGCTTCCCGCAAGACTTGCTCCCTACACCTCCTATACGGGTGAGGTTATCTCGGGCCTTGCAAACGGAAAGGGCGTATTCAACGCTATGCCCAACCCTACAGGCATCGACATCGTAAGCGGCGGCGATTACTACGCGGTCAAGGAAGGCGTTATCTACAATGCCGACTTTACCGAGCTTATCTTCTGCCCCGCGGGCGTTGAGGGTGTTATCACCATTCCCGCAACGGTAACCAAGGTTAACGCAGAAGCATTCAAGGATTGTACCAAGATTACCGAAATCAAGTTCGAGGCAGGCGAGGCTAACGTCGTTATCGGCAACGCCGCATTCGCGGGCTGTACGTCGATGACCTCCATCACTCTCCCGAAGAACCTTGCAGATTTCAGCTTTGGTATGATAGAGGGCTGTACCGCGCTTCAAACCATCGTGGCTGACGGCGTTTCGGTTGTTTACTCCGACGGCGGCGTTATCTACAGCGGTGACAAGTCCACCCTTATCTACTATCCCGCAAATCGCGAGGGAACGACCTACACCGTCCTTCCCGGCACGAAGATTATCGCGGAGAAGGCATTCCTTAACAACGCAATGCTTGAAACCGTTATTCTTCCCGAGGGTCTTATTGAAATTCGCGACAACGCCTTCAACTCCGCAACCGCGCTTCTCTCCATAGAGATTCCTAACACGGTTGAGGTTATCGGCAAGAACGTATTCCAGTATTGCGGAAAGCTTAACGTAACCTTCGCAGAGGGCGGCGAAAGCGCTCTTGCAATCGGTGATTACGCATTCGGACACACCCACTTTGAAAAGATTGAGCTTCCCGAAAGACTCGTTGCTCTCGGTGACTACGTGTTCGAAAATAACACCGACCTTAACAGCATCTCCTTTGGCGAGAATTCGAAGCTTACCACCATCGGCAACTACGTATTTATCAATACCGCGAGCCTTACCGAGGTAACCTTCCCCGACAGTCTTGTTACTATGGGCAGCTACAACTTCGCATCCTCGTCCGCTATCAACGCGGGTATCAAGAGAGTTTACTTCGGCAACGGTCTTAAGACTCTTGGCGAATGCAACTTTGAAAACCTTCAGTCGCTCGAGTACGTTTACTTCGGCTCCGGCCTTGAAACTATGGGCAGAAGCAATTTCCGCCTTTGCTCCAAGCTTACCAAGGTTGAGTTTGCAAGCGACTGCAAGCTTACCGTAATTCCTATGGGTACGTTTATGAACACGGGTCTTACCGAGATTAAGATTCCCGCAAGCGTAAGAGAGATTGAAAGCCGTAACCCCAACAACTATTACAGCTACGGCGCATTCGAGAACTGTATGAGCCTTACGAAGGTAGAGTTTGCAAGCGGCAGCGTATGCACTCTCATCGGTAGCAAGGCATTCTACAACTGTACCGCGCTTACAGAGTTCGAGGTTCCCGCATCGGTAATCCAGCTTGGCGATGAGGCGTTTATGTACTGCACGGGCCTTACGAGCTTTACCGTTCCCGTAACCGTAACAAAGCTTGGTCACAGCATCTTTAAGAACTGTACCGCGCTTTCTAACGTAGTACTCAACACGAAGGCTACCGAGCTTTCGCAGAATATGTTCGAGGGCTGTACCGCGCTTACCTCGATTGCTCTTCCCGACTACGTAACCTCTATCGGTGCGAACTGCTTCCTTAATTCGGGTGTACAAGAGTTTATCGTTCCCGAAACGCACAAGACGCTTACCGTTGTCGGCGGCATCATTTATACGAAGGATATGACGACTCTCGTTGCTTGTCCTCCGAGCTTCAGCGCAACCAGCATCACCTTCCCGAAGGAGCTTACCGAAATCGGCTCTGCCGCATTCAAGGGTATGACCGAGCTTAAGGAAATCATCTTCGAGGAGGGCGGAACGGCACCCCTTGTTATCGGTGACTCCGCATTCTACGGCTGTACGGGTCTTACCACGCTCGTTCTTCCCGAAAGGCTTACCACTATCGGTGACGATGCGTTCAACGCTTGTAAGAACCTTATGTACGTAGAGCTTCCCTCCAACCTTACCTCTATGGGAACCTACTCCTTCTACGAGTGTACGAAGCTTCTTGAGGTTTACAACAAGTCCTCTATGTCCGAAAGCGACATTAAGCAGTGGGGTCTTGCGGGCTACTACGCAAAGAACATCTTCACTCCCACCAGCGGCGAAAGAAGACTTTCGGTTGACGAGAACGGCTACGTAACCATTTACCTTGAGGACGTTTACGTATCCTGGAACGTTGACAACATTACCGGTAACTTCCTTCTCGGCTATACGGGAAGCGAAACCAACCTCGTTCTTCCCGAGGGAATTGCGGCAATCTACCAGAACGCATTCTACCAGGCGGGTAATTTCGACAGCATCGTTATCCCCACGGGTATCATTTACTGTATGAGCAACGCATTCTCGCAGTGCGGAACGCCCCTCCTTCTCTTCAAGGATAGCGCGCTTCCCTCTACTTGGGACTCCTACTGGAACAACGATAGCTGCCAGACCATCTTCGGTTGGTCGGGCGAGGACGTAACCTACAGCTTCGTAACCGAGCTTGGCGGCCCCGTTGAGAGCATGACGTCCAAGTATGCTATTACCCTTCCCGTTCTTGAAAATCAGAGCGACCTGTTCTTCGCGGGCTGGTATAACAACCCCGAGTTCAGCGGCTCGGCTGTTTCCGGCTCTTACTATAATGCAGAAAAGACTACTCTTTACGCAAGGTGGATGACCGAGGAGGAGCTTCTTGGAGGTACGGATGCAGCACACGCATTCGAGCTTAATCAGGATACTCCCACAACCGTTACCGTTGACACGAAAGGCGAAAGAATTTATCTCAAGTTTACCATAACCGAGGCGGGCACCTATTATCTCTGGAGCACGAGCGATTTGGGTCTTGACACCTACGCTTTGCTTTACGACGAGAATATGAGCCAAATCGGCTACGGCTTTGACGGATATTGGGATTACAGCGAATGGAACAACTTCGGAATTCAGCAGAGCTTCGAGGCAGGTACTTACTACATCGTAGTTAATATTTACGACTACGCTTCGATAGAAACCGGTTCGTTCAACGTTAACCTTTCGACAACCTCCCCCAAATAATCGATTGCGGGTGAAAATTTTCACCGCAATTAAAAGCCCACGGTTTTTCCGGGGTCGCCCCACGGGGCGGCCTCGGGTTAGCCGAGGCGATTTATACAGAAAATTCTGTGTAAATCAAAGGGGAAATGATTTTTCAATTCCTCTTTCATTTATATAGAATCAACCAAGCACAGGAGAAATTAAATGATTAAAAACGAACTTAAAAGGCATTATTCAAGGCTGTGCTTTGAGGCGGCGTTAAAATCCGCCCTGCTCGGTCTTGTTGCGGGATTTGCAGCGAATTTCCTTTTCGCCGCCTCGGAGTGGCTCTTTGGCTTTGGAAGCTTTTGGATTGCCATTTGCGTATTTGCGTCAGTTGCGCTCGTGAGCGGTGCTTTGGCTTACTTCCTGCATTTCAAGCCCGATATAAAGGAAACCGCAAGGAGAGTTGACCGCTTTGGACTTGACGAGCGAATGATTACTATGCTCGAATACGAAAACGACGACTCCTACATTGCCTCGCTGCAGCGCGAGAATGCAAAAATACATTACGAAAGGGTTAAGGACAGAAGGCTTAAACTTCGGATTTCCGCGGCTCTTATCGCGGTTGCGGTTTGTGCAGCTCTGCTCGGCTCGTCAATGACGACGGTTGTGGCGCTTGCCGACGGCGGTATTATTCCCGACGGAAGCACCCTTATAAACCCCGACGACCCGTACGAGGATTATATTCCCGTTTCCTACGTAGTAGAGGAGGGCGGATATATCACGGGCGGTGAGGAGGAGCAGCTCGTTGCTCCCGGCGGCGACGCCGACCCCGTCGTTGCGGTGGCAGACGACGGCTGGATATTCATTGGCTGGGACGACGACTCCACCGACCCGTCAAGACACGACAAAGGCATAACCGAGCCTATGGAATTTATCGCAATCTTTGAGGAAATCGAGGAGGGCGATTACGGCGAAGCGGGCGACAGCTCCGAGGGACCCTCGCGCGAGGGCGACGAGGGCGACAGCGCGGAGGATGAGCCGTCCGAAAGCGGCTCCGAGTCCTCCAAGGGAGAAACCGGCGAGGAGGGCGAAAAGGGAGAGCAGGACAACTCCGAGGGTGAAAACGACGGAAACCAGGACAGCGACGACAGAGGCGAGGGCGAAGGTAATAATAACCAGGAGGGCAACGGTGCCGGCGGTAAATGGGAGGAAACGAATATGATTTACGACGGCAAAACCTACTACAAGGACACCCTTGACTATTATTACGAATACTCGCAGCAGATTTTTGAGGAATACGGAGAAATCCCCCCCGAATACCGCGAATTTTTCGAGCTTTATTACGACAGTATTTAACCGCCGCGGCTTCGCGGCATAAACGAGAAGAGCCGACGGCTTTTCTCAATGCAAGCAAGGATTAAAAAAATAAAAATAAATATTTTCCAAATGACAGAAAGGTGACAAAAATGGTTACAGAGGCACACATTCAGAAATTCAGCGAGCAATGCAAGAATATCTTTGCACAGATTGAAAGAGACGTAATTGGTCAAAAGGAGGTAATCGAGGGCGCGGTTATCGCGATGATTGCGGGCGGTAACGTCCTTCTCGAGGGTGTTCCCGGAGTTGGAAAGACCCGTCTTGTACGCTCTCTCGGAAGAGTTTTCGACCTTCCCTTCTCCAGAATTCAGTTTACCCCCGACCTTATGCCCGCGGACGTTACGGGTACAAACATCATCGTAAAGGACGAAAACGGAAACTCATCCTTCCAGTTCCAGCCCGGTCCCGTATTCTCCAACATTATTCTCGCGGACGAGATTAACCGTGCTACCCCCAAGACACAGTCGGCATTGCTCGAGGCGATGCAGGAGCATACCGTTACCGTAATGGGCGTATCGAGAAGGCTTGAGGAGCCGTTCTTCGTGCTTGCAACCCAGAACCCCGTCGAGCAGGACGGTACGTATCCCCTTCCCGAGGCACAGATGGACCGCTTTATGTTCAAAATTATTGTAAAGAACCCCTCTCTTAACGAGCTTATGGACATCGTTAATATGACGCAGAAAACGATGGCGGAGGTTGCGGACGCGGCTTGTAACGGCAAGGACCTTCTTGAAATGAGAGCAACCGCAAACCAAATTCCCGTTGCGGAGGACGTTATGAGATACGCAATGATGCTTTGCTTGGCTACCCACCCCGACAGCGAGTGTGCAAGCGAGGCGGCAAAGAAGTACGTTCGTCTTGGCGCATCTCCGAGAGCAGGTCAGGCGCTTATCTCCGCGGCAAAGGTAAAGGCTCTTATGAACGGCAGATACAACGTATCCTACAACGACGTAAACGAGCTTGCATACCCCGTTCTCCGTCACAGAATGAAGCTTACCTTCGAGGCTATCGCAGAGAAGGTTTCGCCCGACGAGATTGTTAAAATGATTATCGACGAGCTTACCCACAAGGGCAAGCTTGCAAACGAGCCTACGGTAAACGAGGAAGAAAGCGCACCCGCAGCAGAGGAAAAGAAGAAAAAATTCGGGAGAAAATAAGTAAATGAAGGGCACTTACTTAAACGATGAATTTTTCAGTCGTTTAGAAACACTGTCGTTGGAGCTGCGAGCAAACCTCGCGGGCTTCTTCGGCGGAAAGCATCTTGTTCGCACGTACGGACAGACGGTTGAATTTGCCGATTACCGCGAGTATATGCTCGGTGACGATATAAGACGAATAGACTGGAATTTGTATAGCCGCTTTGAGAAATATTTCTTGAAGCTTTTTACCGACGAAAGACAGATGCATACACAAATTTTCCTTGACTGCTCCGCCTCTATGGGCAAAAACTCGCCCCAGAAGGCGGAATACGCGGTTGCGGTTGCGGCGGCACTCGGCTATCTTTCCGTACATAATATGGACAAGGTATCCTTTAAGCTCATAAAGGGCGAAAAATCCGAGGACCCCTTCGGCACGCTCGTGGGAAAGAGAGCCTTCTTCAACGCGATAAGCTCGCTTGGCGAGCTTGAATTCGAGGGAGAGTGCGACCTTCGCTCGGCAATCATCAACGCACCTAATCAGGGAAACAACGACGGTCTTACGGTAATTATTTCCGACTTTTTCACGGACAGCGATTGGAAAAGCGCCGTAGATTATTTGTGCTACAAGGAAAGGCAGGTGCTTCTCGTTCAGGTCATAACCCCCGAGGAAAGAGAGCCGCTTTACTCCGGTAGAGTAAATCTTTTGGACTCCGAGGCGGGCGACGAGCTTGACCCGAGAAATATGAGAATGAATATCGACAGAAGCGCGCAAATCGCATACGAAACTGCGCTGCAGGAGATATTTAACGATCTTAAGAGCTTCGCTAACTCAAGAGAGGCGGGCTTCGTTACCGTTTGCACCGACCAGCCGATTGAAAAAACGCTGTTCAAGGAACTTTTAAAGGTGGGTATTATGGCATGATATGGCTTGTTCCAATAGGCTTATTGGGGCTTATAGGTGTAGTTGCGCTTATCGTAATCTACATTATCAAGCCTAATTATCAAAACAAGACGGTTTCCAGCACGTACGTCTGGCGACTTAGCTTGAAATACAAAAAAAGAAAGATGCCCGTTAACAGGCTTCAGAATATAATTCAGTTCATCTGCCAGCTTTTGATACTCACGATTTGCGGTCTTTTGCTTGCACAGCCCGTCCTCGCAGCTACGGAGTCCTCCGACCCGAATGAAAAGGTTATTATCATCGACGGCTCGGCAAGCATGCTCGTTTCCTACGACAACGAAACGAGATTTCAAAGAGCAATCGAGAAGGCGGAGGAGCTTGCAAAGGAGGCATTCTCAAACGAAAGCCTTGTTTCCGTAATTTTCGCCGACTCGTATGCAGAATACCTTTTAAAGCAGGTGGATAGCAGCGAGGCGGAGATGCTTTACGCTGCGCTTGATGAGCTTGAATGCACGCACGGCACCGCCGACATTAACGGAGCAATTGACATTGCCTCGGATATTCTCGACCGCAATAACGATGCGAGCGTTTATCTTATAACCGCAACCAAGTACCTCAACAAAAACAAGGTTAACGTTATCGACGTTTCCCACGAGGATGACTGGAATGCCGCGGTTTTGAACGTTACGGCTAAACTCAACGACAGCAACTACTACGAAATTGCCGTTGACGTCGGCTGCTACGGAGAAACGAAGGCTGTTACAGCCAACCTTATCGTTCACGGAGCTAACGGAAAGGAGCAAACCGTATCCCTGCAAAGGGCGGACTATTTTGACCCCACCGAGCAGGAAAAGCGAATACTTTTCACGCCCGACGATTTTGGCTCCGCACCTCTTTTCTCCTACGACTATTTGGAGGTTTACGTTTCATTTAACGATTCGGTTAGCGATTCGTTTACCGAAGATAACCTGTTCTTCCTTTACGGAGGAAAGCGCTCCACGATTAAAATTCAATACGCATCCTCAAAGCCAAACCTCTTTTTCGGCGGCGTAATCCGTACCATTCGCCAAAATATGAGAGATAAGTGGGATATAGAATTTAAGCAGCTTGATAAAAACGAGGAGGCGGCTACCGAGGGCTTTGACCTTTATATCTTTGAGCATAAGATGCCCGAAAGCATTCCCACCGACGGTATCGTGCTTTTGGTTAACCCCGAAAGCGGACCGAAGGGGTCGGATATCGTTGTGGGAGAGGACGTGGACGTAACCGCTAACTCCTCGCTCGCCTCGGGTGTGGCACACGAGCTTATGCAATACGTTGACTCCAGCCGCATTACGATCGCAAGATACAAGGAAATCCTTTCTGCAACGGGATACGAGGAGCTTGCCTACTATAACGGAAAGCCCGTAATCCTCGCAAAGGAGGACGGCGGCGAAAAGATTGTGGTTTGGGCGTTTGACGTTCACTACTCCAACCTTATCGCTATACCCGACTTCTCGTTTATGATGTATAACCTCTTTAATTACTTTATCCCGCAAACGCTCGAGAGCAATTCGTTTGAAATCGGCGATACGGTTGAAATTACAGGCAGAGGAACAAACGTCACCGTTTCGGGAGGCGGCGTAAATATGGAGCTTGAGGGTCAAAGCGGCTCTCTGCTCGTTACAACCCCCGGAACATACACGGTAACTCAACGTCCTATGCAGGGCGACGAGCTTATTATCGAGAACTTTCACGTTCACATTCCCACCGAGGAAAGCGATATAACAAAGGAAATAGAGGAGCTTCCGATTTTAAGCTATGAAAGGCAAAACGGAATTGATTTCCGCGACCTCATACTGTGGTTTGCCATAGCACTCGTGGCTCTTATGCTCGTTGAACGGGTAATTGAAACAAGAAAGAAACTATGACAGGAGCAAGGATATAGATGACTCATTTTAAAATTGAATACAGCCACCCTTGGCTCCTGTTGCTGTTAATTCCGATATTACTGCTTGCCTTTATTCCGCATTTCGTAACTCCAAAAAAATACCGCCGCACGAGAAACCGTATCGTTTCGCTCGTTATGTTCCTCGTTGCCTCTACTATTGCGGTCAACCTTTTGGCGGGCATCGGCTTCGTTTACGAAACGCCCAACGTTAAAAACGAGGTAATCCTCCTCGTTGACGTATCCGAAAGCGGTGAAACCGAAAGACAGGAAAAGGACAGCTTCGTTGAATCCGTAGTCAACGTTGCGGACGGCGAATACAACGTCGGAATTGTAAAGTTTGGCTATGACCAAAAATACGTGGCGGAGCTTTCCGACGACACGGAGAGGCTTATCACCGCTTACGCGGAATCCGAGGACCCCGACACCTCCGCCTCCAACATTGCGGGGGCGCTCGAATATGCGAAGGGGCTGTTTAACCACCCCGAAAGCGGAAAAATCGTCCTGATTTCCGACGGTGTTGAAACCGACGGAGAGGCGTTGTCGGTTATAAAGTCAATCTCCTCGCACCACGGAATTAAGGTTGATACCGTCCACTACCCCGCGGACAACGAAAACGACGTTCAAATTCTTTCGGTATCCATTCCCGAGCAGCATTTCGTCCTCGGTCTTCCCTTCCAGATTGATATGTACATCAAAACAAACGTTGATATCAAGAGCGAAATTCCCGTTACCCTTTCCTTTACCGATAACGGCAAAGCGGTTGGCGAGGCGGAGATTACCCTTACGAGCAACGAGATGCATATCCCTCTTGAAATCTCGCTTGACGAGCGCGGACTTCACGAGCTTGACTTTAAAATAGAGAGCAAAACGGATACGGTGGTGCAAAACAACGCCTACCATACCTTTGTAAACATACAGGAATTTAACAATATTCTTCTTATCGAAAAATACGCGGGCGAATCCGCGGAGATGCAGGCGGTATTCGGTGACAGCTACAACGTTACGACGCTCAGCATTCAGAACGATTTCAGCCAAATCCCGAGAGATATCGAGGAGCTTGCAAAATACGAGCAGGTTATTCTCGTGAACATCGCGTACAGCGATATGCCCGCGGGCTTTGAGGAGCTTCTCAACAGGTTCGTTTACGACCTTGGCGGCGGACTTTTCACGGTCGGCGGATATAACGACGGCACCGTTTCAAAGCCTATTCCGCACGCGTATAACAGAGTGGACCTTGAAAGCTCCACCTACTATAAGCAGATGCTTCCCGTAAGTGCAATCGACTTTACTCCACCCGTTGCGGTAATGATTGTCGTCGATGCTTCCGGCTCTATGGCGGAGGAGGTTGGCGGAGAAACCAAATACGACCTTGCGCTTGACGGTGCGGAGGCGTGCCTTGACTCACTCAGCCCGAGGGATTTCTGCGGAATTATGACCTTCCAGGCATCGGCGAGCGAGCAGCAAAAGATTATTCCCGTTTCCCAAAAGGAGCAAATCCGCGATACTATCGACAATTTGAGAAAAAGCCAGGATATGGGTGACACGGTGTTTACCGACGCTATTATAAGCGCGGGAAAAGCCCTCCAGGTTATTGAAAACGTAGAAAAGAAGCATATCATTATGGTTACGGACGGTAAGCCGTCCGACAGGCTTGAAACCTACGGAGCTTATATAGAGGCAAATTTAGCCGAAAACAACATAACGATGTCGATAATTACCGTCGGCTCTATGAGCGACAGCGACATTTCCGCTATGGATGAAACCGCCGAAAAGGGCGGAGGCGCGCACCACAACGTTACCGATTATAAGAAGATTCCCGAGATAATGCAGAATGACCTTGCGCTTGAGGCTATCGCGGAGATTGCCTACGGCAAGGAATTCAACCTTACCATAAAGGATAAAACGCCCGTCGTTTCGGGCATCGACAATTCGGCACTTCCAAAGCTTTCGGGCTATTACGGCACGGTCAAAAAGGAGGGTGCGGTTGTCCCCCTTATGGGCGAGTACGTTCCCATATACGCACAGTGGCAATACGGCGAGGGTAACGTCGGAAGCTTTATGTCCGACCTTAACGGAGAGTGGTCGAGGGCATTCCTTGACGATATTATCGGACAGGCGATAATCCTCAACATAGTTGACGGCCTGTTCCCCACCCACGATATTCGGGCGGACGGAATAGAATACATTTTAAAAAGCGATAACTACACCAACCAAATCACCGTTTACGGCGTGCCCGAGGACAACAGAGTAGAGGTGGAGGTTAAGCCGCTTTCCGATTCTCTCGTTGACCTTATGGAAAAGGGTATTCCCGTGACCGTGGCGGAGGGCAACAGACGCTTTGTATTCGAGATAAAGGACGCGGGACTTTACGAAATAATAATCAAAAGATACGACGAATACGAGGCTCTTATTTCGGAATTCTCAATTCACCACACCTTCTCCTACTCCGAGGAATACAGCCTTGCGAACGACAGAACACCCCTCGGCGCGGAGCTTCTTGCCGCCATAGCAAGCGACGGAAAGGGCGCGGAGCTTGAGGACGCAGCAGAAGCGTTTAACGGCTTTGATAAAACGGTGAAAATGGAATACGACCCGCGTGTCGTACTGCTTATTATTGCTATCGTAGCGGTCCTTATCGACGTTGCGGTTCGCAAGTTTAAATTCAAGTGGCCCCACGAGCTTATCAAAGAGCATAAAATGAAAAAAGCAGACGATGCAAAAAGAAAGGCATAGCCTTTGCACGAGCCTTGCCGCATTTTTGCGGCAAGGAAATACTTGAAAGGAGCGACGAATGAAAGTATTTCGTTTACTAATATTATTCAGCTTAATAATTTGTTGCTTGCTGGCGGTATGCTCGTGTAACCAAGCAAAGGCATTGCCAAAGCCCGAAAACGTCGAAATCGACGAGGCAACCCTCGTCCTTTCCTGGAAGACGGTAAAGGGCGCACGTATGTATACAATCAGCATAGAAAACGAAAACGGAGAGGTAAAGGAGGTAATCTCAAGCAAAAACTCCTACTCTCTTTCCTCGCTTGGCGTAGGAAAATATACGATAACCGTAATGGCTAACGGCAAGGACGGCGTTAGCAGGGACTCCAAATGGTCTGCCTCCAAGGAGTTCGTAAGAGAAGCCGAGCCGGGTATGGTGTTCACACTCATAAACGGCGGTACGGAATACGAGGTTTCGGGCAAGGGTATCGCAACGGGTAATATCGTTATCCCCGAAAGATACAGAGGAAAGCCCGTCACCGCAATCGGCAAAAAGGCATTTTTCAACAAAAGCGATATCGACACGGTAACGCTTCCCGACAGTATAAGGACGATAGGCGAGTACGCCTTCTCCAACTGCTCCTACCTTACCTCGGTCAACATTCCCGAGGGACTTACCTCTTTGGGCGAGAACGCCTTCTCGGGCTGTCGCGCGCTTTCCTGTGACGTCGTTATTCCGAGCGGAGTAACCGAAATCCCCGCAAGCGCCTTTGCCTACTGTGCAAAAATCAGCAGCCTTACAATCGGCGAGAGCGTCGGGGTAATCGGTGACAGAGCCTTTACCGACTGTGCCTCTCTTACCGAAATAAATATTCCGAGCAGCGTCAAGACAATCGGAGAATACGCATTCTCAAACTGCGAGAGCGTAACCGAGCTTTCGGTCGGTGACGGTCTTACCGAGCTTTCGGATTGCGCCTTTGCGGGCTTGCCGCTTATCGAGTCGGTAATCCTCGGCGACGCGCTCAAAATTATAGGCGAGAAAGCGTTTTATAAATGCTCCGCCCTTCAAAGCGTTACCATCGGTGATGCAATCGAGGAAATCGGACTTTCCGCCTTCGAGGATACGCCCATTTGGTCGAGCTCCGAAACAAACGAGGTTTACGTCGGCAAATGGTTCCTCGGTCTTAAGGATACCACCGTTACCTACGTATCGGTGGCGGACGGCACGGTGGGAATCGCAAATTACGCGCTTTCCGCCAACAGCACTGTTACGAGCGTGGATTTACCAAACAGCGTAAAGCGTATCGGCGCGTGCGCCTTTGCAGGCTCTAAAATCAGCTACGTTGTCATCGGCTCGGGCGTCGAGGTTATAGGAAAGCAGGCATTCGACTATTGCGAGAGCCTTTCGAGCATTATTCTCGGCTCCTGCGATTACGAGCTTGGCACTCTTGTGGAAAGCAGCCTCGAGGTAATAGAAAGCTACGCCTTTCGCGATTGCAGCTCTCTTGAAAAAATAGTAATTCCCGATACGGTAAAGAGCATCGGCTCCTACGCTTTCAGGGGGACGGCAATTTACAACAACTGCTATACGGGCGTTGTTTACGCCGACAAGTGGGTAGTTGACTTCAACGAAAACGTAAGAAGCGACGTTAGTATCAACGACGGCACGGTTGGCATATCCAACTACGCCTTCTACAAATGCAAGCAGCTTTATTCCATCACAATTCCCTCCTCCGTAAAGACTATCGGGCGCTCCGCGTTTTACCAGTGCGTAAAGCTTACGACGGTCGTGCTTCCCGAAACTCTTGAGATTATAGAGGATTATACCTTCTACCATTGCGACAGCCTTAAGCTGTTTAATCTTCCCCCTATGCTAAAGCACATCGGGCGCTCCGCCTTCTACAAGTGTGCAAGCGTATATTACGACGATGAGGTTGATACGGCTAACGATACCCTTATCATTCCGTCGAGCGTTGAATATATCGGAGCATACGCCTTTTACGGCTGCGGAGAGAAGCTTGTAGCATCGCTCAGCGACGGAAGCACCGAATCCTCCTACAAGGGAATAGATATTTTAATTATCGGTGACGGCGTCAGGGTTATAGAGGAGCATGCCTTTCACGGCTTCGTATCCCTTCGCGAAGTTCGGCTCGGAAACGAAGTGGAGCTGATTGGCGAAAGAGCCTTCTATCAGTGCGAGTCGCTTGAAGCGGTAAGCTTTGGCACGGCAATTGAAGAAATCGGCTCGCGAGCCTTTTACAAGTGCGAAAGGCTTAAGCAAATCCACCTTCCCGAAAGCCTTAAGACGGTTGGCGAGTACGCCTTCTATAAATGCGGGGCGGTCACGGAGGTTAGCCTCGGCGGAGCTTACGAGATAGAGAAATACGCCTTCTACGGAATTAGCGGGGTTAAGGAGCTTATTCTCCCCACCACGCTTAAGGTGATAGGAAAGCAGGCATTCAGAGGCTGGTCCTCCCTTACGAGCATAGTAATTCCGGAAAGCGTAACCGACATTGACAAGCACGCCTTTTACGGCTGTACCTCTCTTACGGTTTATACCGAGTACGACTCCGCACCCGACGGCTTTGAAAAATATTGGAATTCCTCCTACCGTCCCGTGGTATGGGGCTGTACCCTTTCACAAAGCAAGGACTACGTTGTCGGCTTTGAAAAGAAGCCCGGCGCAATTACAAACAAAAACAGCAGCAATACGTTATCTGCTCCTATTTTGAAGGGCTATACCTTCGTCGGTTGGTCAAGCAAAAGCGGCTCCACCGAGGCACAGTACACTGCAGAAAGCATTTACGGTGCGGAAAACGGAGCTACATATTTCGCCATATATGAGAAAATCCCCGAATACGAAGAGCTTGGCGAGACAAATTAACACGTATACAATTTAAAGGTATTTTATAAAACAAGAGGTATATATGAAAAAGTTAGGTAAAATCATATTGCTTGTCCTCCTAATCGCAACGGTTTTGGCGGTATCGGTTTCCTGTAAGTCCGACTCCGAAATCTCGGTTAAAGAGGATGCACAGCCCCAGCTCGTACACGTATTGGGCGAGGAGCTTGACTTATCCAAGGGTACTCTTCTCGTAAAAACGGGAAAGAAGACCGAGGAAATCGCAATGAACGCCGACGGCGTTTCGGTATCGGGCTTTGACAAAAACAAGCTCGGCGAGCAGGAAATCACGGTTTCCTACAACGGCGGCTCTACCAAGCTTACCGTTACGGTCGTTGAAAGAATGCAGGTCGTTGACTACGTATCCGACTATCTCGTAGGTGACGAGTTCAACAAATCAAAGGGTCGCCTTCGTATCACGAGAAACGACGGCACAACCTACACCGTTCTTCTCAACAACAGCGAGGTTACGGTAGAGGACTTTGATTCCTCCTGCGTAGGCAACGGACTTCTCGCAACCGCAAAGTACGTAAGCGGAGAATATTCCTACGAGGCGAAGTTTACCGTTAATATTTACGATATTGAAAGCGTAACGCTTCGCGCACCGAACAAAAAATCCTACAACAGCCACGAGGAGGCTCTCGCGCTTGACGGCGGCTACCTCACCCTTTCGGGTAACGGCGGCAAAATCACAAGGGACGTTAAGCTTACCGACGAGGGCGTAACCGTAGAGGGCTTTGACCTTTCGGTTGTTAATTCGGAAAATCCCACGAAGGACCAAACAATCACCGTGCTTTTCGGTGACGGGTCCTATTCCTTCAATATTAAAATAACCTACACGAGCGTGTCGATGTTTAACGACAACATCTCCAAATTTGCCGAGCTTGATTTCGAGGATAACAATATCCCCGAGGTAAGCGAGGAGCTTGGAGAGCTTGCGCTCACGCTTATGGAGCTTTACGCCGACCTCTCGAAGGCGGACTCCCTTCTCATCAAGGATTCCGACCTTTTGACCGTAGCGCGTGCCGCACTTATCTACGGCTACAACGCTTGGGCGGAGGACGTTATGAGCTTCACGGGTGCGTTTGAATATCAGTACGACTATTTCTACGGCGCGGACATTTACTTCACCTGTGAAAGCAGGGAGGCGGTTGCGGCAGCGCTTGAGGGTCTTTTGATAACCGACCGCCCCATCTACACAATGTACGACAGGCTTATGGCAATCGCCTCCATCGAGTCTTTGACGGAGGAAGCGGAAAAGTACATACTTACTCCCGTTGTCGGCGGAGAAATGTTCTCGCTAATGATTCCGATGTTCGAGCATATGCTTGACTTCTACGACAATTACCTTCCTCTCATTCCCGCGGATTGGGCAACGCTTGACCCCGAAACCTACAAGGACGGAGTTGAAACGTTATACGCCTTTATCAGGGACGGCGAATACATCTCCACCACAAACTATTGGATTTACGCGCAGGCGGCATCCTGGCTTGAAAATTACGACCGGATAAAGCCCTTCGATGCGCTTTACACCCACTACTACAATTTACAGGATGCAGAGGCAATTTACGTTATGGCATACGTAAGCCTCCCCACGGGCTTTGATTATCTCGTTAGCTTTATCAACACCGTCCTTACCCAGCTTGATTATATCGGATACGGCTACGAATACGATACAACCGAATTCTTCTACAACTATTACAGCCTTATTAAGTACGTTGTAGAGTTTACGGGAGTTACCGAGGAAAGCTCCGAGGAGGCAAAAATGCTCGCGGTATTCTATTACAGCCTTCCCGTTAACGCGGTGTTTGACGGATACGAATCCGCGGTTACCTTCAGCGACCTTATCGACGATATTTACGTTGGCGGCGTAATGCAGCTTGCTCACGCGCTTCTCGACGTTGAGGCATACAATTCGCTTATGGACGCATATATGGCTGCTGTAAAGGTTGAGATTGACGACGCGGAGGGATACGTAACAAATCCCGAATTCGGTGCGGCGGTTGAAGAAATGCTTGCACAGTTCCTTTCTCTTACCGAAACGCAGCAGAATATGTTCCTCTCCTCTCTTATGCCCTATTATATGTCCGCAGCTCCTATGTTCGCCTTTGACGGTGCAGATGCTAACGCGGAATACGTTGCTAGATTTAACAGATACCTTAACGAATATTTCTCAAGCAAGCTTACCGACGAGAATGCAAAGGCGGCATACTCCGCCCTTATGCTTGCTAACGAAATCTACTCCCGCAGATTTGATATGCAGGGCTGGACCGAGAAGAACGACTGGATTGCGGAGTACAAGAATGCTATGCAGACCTTCAGCGACAGCTTTGCGGCAATCGCATCCGAGGAGGAAAGACAGCTCTTCCTTGGCTACTTTGATGACCTTAAGACAAACTGCGAAGGCGTCCTTTCGGTATTTGAAAACGGCGAGGTTGAGGTAGAGCTTGGCGACTGGCAGAAGGTATTTGACGAGCTTAACGACGCAATCGTCGCTATGAACGATGCGTCATACGCTATTGACAACGCGCTTATGGACGAGGAGGGCTATTACTTCTACAACATCTTCTTCAGCGCGTATGAAAGAGCAAGAAGCCTTTCCAGCTCGATACTCAACAGCGGTAACGAGGAGATTATCAAGGCATTCTATCACCAGCGTCTTTACGTCATAGAGTATCAGGTAAGCGAGGAGGAAACCGTTACCTACGCCTACACCTACGATTATATGGTTGACGTATATCGCAGCAACTTCGTAATGTACGTTGTCGCGGCGGTTGGCGATATAAGCATCTATAACGAGTTTGGCTATGCGGAATTCTTTGATTTGGCGTACGACCTCCTTGTTCCGTATTACAACAGCCTGTTCTACGAGGATATAGAATTCGTTGTTGACGCCGAAACGGTTATCGCAATTATGAATGCGTACAGCAAGCTCTCCGCCGATGCAAAGCTCAACCACCTTCTTATGGAGGGCGGCTCCTACAGCAGCTACTACGGTGCAATCGACGAGTTTGTTTATACTGAATATAACGACGCGGTACAAAACGTCATATTCGGACTTATCGACCTTGAATACGCTTACATTATCTATCAGTACAGCCTGTACTACAGTGACGAGGCGTATATCGAGGACAGCCTTGAATACATCAGAACTACAATCAGCTCCTTGGAAAGCCTTTACGGCTCTCTTGAGGGTGACAACAAGGCGGCATTCGAGGCATACGAGTCGCTTTACACCTACTACTTAACGCTTTGCAACGAGCTTCTCGAGGCAGAAGAGGAGACCCCCGCAGCATAAGAGTAAGACTTAATGAAAGAAGCCCGCCGCGGCAAATGCCGCGGCGGGTGTTTTATATTCTCCGATAGCTTTGTTAAAAGACGGTATTCTCCCAAAAGCGTTGATATATCCGCATCGGTCGCACGCCTTTAATATATCAAATCCTACTGCCTTTTCATTTGGCGAAGGAATAGTAGAATTGCAAGGAAAAGCGTTGCCGCCGCATAGCCAAGCACCCATAAAAGATGCCCCGTTATTTCGGCAAAATTACCCGCCAACGCCGCGCGCTCAAGCTCCACCGCGTGGAGGAAGGGGAGGATATTTGCGATTTTCTCAAATACACCGCCGACAAGCTCCAAATCAAACCAAATGCCCGAAAGCCAAGCCGAAAGGTTGGTAAGAAGCGCACCGCAAATTCCGCCCACCTGCTTATCGTTAAGGACGCTTCCGCAAAGCAGACCGAGCGCGATGTAAAGCAAGGAAATCGGAATTATAAACGCAAGCGCGATAAGGATATTAACCGACGGCGAAAGTCCGAGAAGAATTGCAACGAGATAGCAAATCAAGCCTTGCGCAAGCGAAAGCGGCAAAATCGGAAGCGTATAGCCGAGAATAAAGTCGGCGGGGGTAAGCGGAGTGGTATAAAGCCTTTGCAAAAGCGAGCTTCCCCTGTCCTTTGAAATTAGGGTAGCGGAAAACAGCGTTACGAAGGAAAGCCCGAAAACGGCAATACCGGGTGCAAGTCTTTCTATTTCAAAAAGGCTTACGGGTATGCTTGCCTGAATTGCGCTTAAAAGCAGTATCAAAACAAGCGGAAATCCAAGCCCAAAGCCAAGATTTATCGGGTCGCGAAGAATTTCCTTCGTATTTCTTTTCGCAAGCGTAAGCATTCTCATTTCGCCACCCCCTTTACTACGCGGATAAAGGCTTGCTCAAAATTATCCGTCCCGCAAAGCGCCTTTATTCCGTCGGGTGTATCGCAGGCAAGAAGTCTTCCGTCCTTCATAATTCCCACGCGGTCAGAAAGTGCCTCCGCCTCCTCCATATAGTGCGTGGTTAAAATTACCGTCACGTTGCCCTTCAGGGCGCGGATTATGTCCCAAAGCTCGCTTCGCGCAATAACGTCAAGTCCGAGCGTCGGCTCGTCAAGGAAAAGTATTTTCGGCTCGCTTACGAGTGCCATTGCGATGCTGACCCGCCTTTGCCAGCCGCCCGAAAGCCTTCCCGCGCGGCGGTTTATAACCTCCGAAAGCCCGAGAAGCTCGCAAAGCTCACCGATTTTTCGCTCCCGCTTTTCCCTGTCAAAGCCATGCACTCCGCAAATAAGCTCGAGGTTTTCCCTTACCGAAAGACCCGCGGCTACGGCGGTTTCCTGTGGCGAAACGGCAATTATCGACTTTACCTCCGTTGTGCTTTCGCGAATGCTTTTCCCAAGCAAAAGAGCGTCCCCCTCCGTCGGTGCGGTAAGGCAGGAAAGCATTTTTACCGTTGTCGTTTTGCCCGCGCCGTTGACTCCGAGAAGCGAGAAAAGCTCCCCCTCTCCCACCGTAAGCGAAAGCGAATCAACCGCAACGAGCGTGCCGTATTTTTTAGTTAAGCCTCTGATTTCAATTGCGTTCATTTATCTACCTCTTCAAGATGTACCCTGCGTATGCCGCTGTAAGCGTCGGAAAGCATACGCGAAATTACCCACTCGTCAAGCGATAAAAACGAGGTCGCAAGCATCGTTGCAATGCCGTGCGCCACGCTCCACATTTCAAGGTGGAAAAGCTCCGCACGCTCCCTTTCAAATCCGTTTGCCTCCATTATCATTTTAACCGAGGCATCAAAATCCGGGGTCGGGGAGATGTCCTCACCGCGTCTGTCGCGCATAAACAAAAGCTTGAAAAGCTCCCTTTCTTCGCTTGCAAAGCGAATATACGCCCTGCCGTAAGCCTTGTAAATCGGGTACTCCCCTCTTTCTATCTCCGCGTTGATAAAGCCGATATAAAGCTCGTATGCCGTCTTTATTACCTCCGCGTCAAGCTCCTCCATCGACGAGAAATTTGAAAACAGAGGCTGTGTAGAGCAGCCGATTGCCGCCGCAAGGCTTCGCGCGTTAAGTGCGGCTGCCCCATCCTTTCTGACTATATCAAGTGCGGCGTTTACTATATTTTCCTTCGTAATTTTTACCTTTGGCGGCATATTTACTCCTTTAAATAACACTTGTTATATATCGATTGTATTATAACACACGGCACTGTGCTTGTCAATACCCTTTTTGATTTTTCGGTTATTGTTTGTTTCTTACCCCCGATTATACGAATTGCGCTTTTTCTTTTTTAAAGACACGTCTTGACGCTTTAAAAATTCAAAGGCACGTCTTGACGCTTTGCATTTTCAAATGCTTATCTTTAAATTCGCAAGGCTTAAAAGCGACAAAAGCTACGCAGCGGCAAGCGCGTGGCGGCTAAATATAAAAGCGGCGGCCGCAAATGCAGCCGCCGTCGGTGGGTTAAAGCACCCTTTTTAATCTTAAAACTTATTGATTATAGTTGACCGCAACTATGTTGGTGAATATTGCAGCCATATTGCGCTCCTTTTCGTCCATCTCGCTGCAATCCGGCTTTGTACCGCGAATTACGCTTACGATTTCGTTATGCTCGAATACCGCCTTTAGCGTTGTGCCGTCGAATGCACGAAGCATACCCTCGCCCGAATATTCCCCGTCAACCATATTTCCGCTGTAAACAAAGCCGCGTGTTTCGTTTTCGGCGAAGCATATTACCGTGCCGTGTCCGTTAGGTTCGCCTTTGCGCCAATCCTTCGAGTCTATAAGCACGTACTGAACACCGCTGCTGTGCGGAAGCTCGTAGCACATAATGCCATCCACCATTGAGCTATGATTACTCTTTCCGATGAAACGGTAGTTTGAACGCTTGTCAAAGCACCAGCCCCAGCCGTGAATCGTCATAGTTTCCCCGTCGCTCTGTCCGTAGTAAATTGCACCGTCGGCTAAATCCGAGGTGGGAATATCACCGCCCAGCCTGCGCTTTATTGCCTCCACCGAGGTGTTTTCGAAATCCGAATTGAAGATACCGAACTCCTCGCTTCCGTCACTGTGGCGGAAGAACAAAAGTCCATTTGGTTTACTGTCCTTGTAAATTCCGGCAACAAGCTCTCCGTCCTCCTGCTTAATAATACAGAAGCCCGAGCGCTTTCCTTCTCTGAAATCGCCCCATGTGGTATGCTTCTTTGAGCGGCGGATACCGACACCGTGCAGTCTTCCCTCCTCGAAGTATCCCTCGTCAACGTCACCGTCCGAATAGGTAAGCCTTCCGCTTCCCGTCATAAGATTATCCTTAAATTCTCCCTCGTAGGTCCAACCGTCAACGAAGTCAACAAGCGTACCCTTTACCCTTTGGTCGCCCTTCATAATTCCCGTAAACTCGCTGGTTGCGGTTATTTCATGTACCTCTCTTTCGGGGAGGATTTTTGCGGCGGTGGCGGTTATGGCGTCCTTTTCCCTCTGCTCCCTTTCCTCCGCCCCGTGAAGCTCGTAATAATCGACTCCGTGAAGCGAGGTGATAAGAGGGATATATCTTTGCGCCCATTTTTCGCCCGCAAACGGACCTTCCTTGTCAAGCGAGGCGGTAACAAGCTCCATCATTGCGTCAAGGTCGCCCTTATTTGCGGCTTTCGTCATATAATTTACGTAAAGATTTTTGCTGTCACCGAGGTGGACAAGCTCCCCGTTTTCGTCAACAACGGGATTTTCGTTTCCGACGGGATAGCAAAACAGTGCGTAGGTATATTCCGCAACGTAGTAATAGTGGTCGGCGGCTTTGGTATAGTTTTCGGTTGCCACCCGCGGGTCAATCTCCACCGTGTTGCCGTCCTCGTCCTCTCCGATAGTATGCGCTTTTGCAATGCGTATAGCCGTATCGGGCGACACCCTTCCCTCGTAATTGCGAATCGGCTGGTCAAAGCCGTAGTAAAGACTGAAATACTCATGCTCGGGCTTTACCGCCTCGATTTTCGCATATTTTTCATCGGCAAGAAGCTCCTCAAGTCCGTCAAAATATTCAAATCCCTTTTCATCGCAAAGCTCCTTTGTACGAAGCAAAAAGTACTTTGCATAGGCGGGCACGGACGGAAAATATCCGTCACCGTCATCAAACATTTTTCCAAGCTCAAACGTGGAATCCACGAAATTACGGCGGTATCCCTCGTAGGTCCAACGCGCACCGAGATAGCAGTTAGGCTCACAGCCGATACCGTCGCGATAGTAATAAGCAAGCACGGGGTATGCGCGCTCGCCTCCCGCGTGTGCGCCGCGATATGCGTAATCAAAGCACTCCTCGTCGGTAAGCTCCAAAATGCCGTCAAGCTCATCCATATAATACATTTCGATTATATGGGAAAGCAGGACGTCCTCTCCCGTTTTCTTAAAAAGGTCGTCGTAAAGCTTATATGCCGTAGCCACATCCTCCGCTACACCGAGTCCGAAGCGATAATGAAACGCGAGAAATCTTTGCGCCGTACGGTGACCGCACTCCATAGCAAGGCGGTAATATTCCGCGCTCCTTTCATAGTCGCCCGCGCTATATGCTTCCTCGCCAAGCTTAAAATACTTGTTTTTCTTTCCAAAATCAAAAAGTCCCATAACGCCCTCCCGAGTTTTATTCGATAATGCTACCATATCAATTATATCATATAGCTTTTGCTTTTTCAATAGTCGCCCTCGCCTTTCGCTCAAAAAAAGCCGTAAAATGCAAAAATCCCCACACGGGGTGGGGATTTTGTAGGTTAAAGGCGGGCAATAGCTTAAAGAATATTACCACTTTCTCCTCTTACGGGAGATGCTTACGATTTGGATGATAATCGCGAGAATTACAACCGATACCGCACCGATTATTACGTAAATCACCTGCTGCTTCGTGAGCTTTTCGGTAAGCTCGAGAAGCTTATCCTCTATCGGGTCAGGGGTGGGGTCGGGGGTAACAGGATAGGTACAGGAGTCGCAAAATCCGTCCTTATCCTTATCGATATGGATACGGTAATCAAGCTGTTGACCCTCGCAGCCCTCGCATTCGTGCCAATGGGCGTTTTCGTCGAAGGTCCATTCCTCCTTCGGCTCGTGATTATCCTTGTGATTAAGGGCGGGAGTAACGATATACCCGCAATCCGCACAGCAAACAGGGTCGGTTTCGGTAGGCTCCTTGCTCTCCGTATTATGGGGAAGAAGCTCTCCGTAATAGCCGCAAACGGTGCAAACGTGGGCGTGACCGTCCTTTTCCTTATGCGAAAAGGCTTCGGCCTCAAAGGTATGCTCTCCCGCATCGGTCTTTGCCTGGCAGCCGATTTGCGTACAGCCGCGCCAATGCTCGCCGTCAAGCGTGGTCCATTTATCGGAGAAGGTATGTCCTACGGTTTCGCTCTCGTAAAACTTATCCGAAGCATCGGCATCGGCTCCCGCACTGCCGCCACAATGCTCGCAGGCGTACCAATACACGATTTTTCGGCTACAGTCACCCGCATCCTTTACGTAATCCTCCGTTTCGCTTTTAGCCGTGTAGGAGTGCGAAAGCGCGGGGATTTCAAGCTCGGCGGCGGTCACGGGGTTAAGTCCGAGTTCGTCGGTAAAGGTTTCCTTACACTCGTCACAGGCAAAATGCGCCACAGTGCCGACCGAATTACACTCCGCGGGAATTTCTTCAACGGGCGAAATGACGGTATGCTCACAGCAGTCGGTTACGTCGGAGCTGTCCTCCCCCTCCTCTGCCGCAAGGCTCGTAATCGTGAAAAGCGAAAGCATAAGCCCAAGGATAAGCGCGAAAATAAATAAATTTCTTTTCATATTCAATCCTCGTTTCATAGGTTTGTCTTAAATCAAATCAAGCTTTTTACCTATTATACCATATATTTATGAATAAATCAAGAGGTGGGTGAAAATGAGGATGCTTTGGGTAAAATGCGTATCCTTTGAGCAAAAGGCGGAGTTTTTTTCGTCGCAAAAAAAAGGCGCGGCACGCCGTTTCGTTTTTACCACAGCCACGCCAAAGGGTCGCGGCACACTTGCCCCCGCCTTTTCGGTCTTTTTTAAAAGCCACCCTTCCTTAAACGCCCATTTTTGCCGCCTTGCCGAAAAAACAGCACGCCGTTTTGCATTTACCGTCCGCCTTGCCGAAAAAAAGCCTCCCCGTTTTTCGGGGAGGCATACTGTATACAGTTTAATTTTTTCGGTGTTATCCGACACCGCGGATTAAATCTTAATAAAGACTTTTAAAATAAATTTAAATATTCAATTGTAAGGTTTCGTTTACTTTTTGGGAAATGATAAATTCTCTAAAATTTAACACGGGTCCCTCTATTTAGTACATTGGTCAATACCCTTTTAAACACGCCGTGTATCGCGGCAGACACAGCCTTTGCCTATCCTCTTTGACCCTCGCAAGCTTTCTCGGCGACACATTCTCTGTTCGGCGGTACTTGCGCTGCTCGGATATTATACCACTTTCCGCGGTGGCTCTCAATTCATTTTCGGTCTGTCATAATTTCTTTCGTTGTTTTGTGGTAATGTTTGCTTTTTACGCCTGCAAAAATCAGTGCATTGGCGTTTCTCCTATATCATTCCACGGTACCCTACCGTGACTTGCGGGGGCATCCTGCCCTTGCCAACGAAAAAATTGTCAGTACGTTAGTACATTGGCTTATACCCTTTTATAAATTCGTCGTTTGCTCTTGCGCGTCGGGGTGAATATATTAACCCTTGAAAAATCCGTCCGCGCTACCTATTCATTTTTTACCGTGGCAAGCAAACCGTAATATTTTATCCTATATGACGGATTCGGTCCGACCCGTGACTGTTTAATTTTGCACGAGCGCTTGCCACTTTTTACAAGTGTGCCATTGGACCTTCCTCTCTTTCCTCGGAGCTTCATCCCCGATTTTTCATTTGCTTTCGGTGGTGCGTCGGGTTATCTTTCGGGAACGATAAGACCGTAGCTTCCCGCTTTTCTCTTATACACTACGCAAACATCATTCGTTTTGTCGTCGGTAAATGCGTAGAAGCTGTGTCCCAGGAGGTTCATTTGAAGTATTGCCTCCTCCGGACTCATAGGCTTAAACGGGAATGTCTTTACCCTTATTTCAAATTCCCCTTCCTCGACGTATTCGTCATTCTCCTCCTCGGCAATAGTGAATGCACCGCGTTTTACCGTTTTTTCAAGTCTTGTTTTATTCTTTCTGATTTGTCTTTCAAGACTCTCTATTGCTCTGTCAAGCGCGGTTATGAAGGTGTCACTTTCTTCCTCGCTTCTAAAGGTAGTGCCACCGTAATTTACGGTAATCTCGATGATTTTGGCTCCCTTTCTTACACGGCAGGTTACAAATGCCTCGGTATCCTCGCCGAAGAACTTGTCAAACCTTGCGAGCTTTTTCTCAACCGCCTCCTTAAGCGACTCTCTGACGGTCATCTGCTTGCCAAAAATAGTGATCCTCATAACGTTCACCTACCCCAATCCGTGGGGTCCTTCCTGTGGATTTCGAGAATGGAAGTCCACCGCAAGAGAGAACTCTCCTCACTTACGTGGATGTTCATCTCCCTCTCGCACTTATATTGTAGCACATTTTACGGTCATTGTAAACAGTTTTTTGGATTTTCTACACGTTTTTTTGTGACTTGTTAACAATTGGTTAATTTATTGGGCAAAAAAGCTCTTTTTTTGTCAAAGCTATTGACACCCCGCGCATTTTATGCTAAAATCAATCTTGTGGGCGGTGCTGTTGCATTCGCCCTCTTTTGTTTATTTTCAACAAAAATAAAATCGGCGGGTCGCATCACCAACCTGCCGATTTAATATTGTAAGACCCGCGCTTTTTATAAAGCTCGGAAAACGGTTAGAGGGGCAAGGGCTACGCCATCCACGCGAATGAACCCGGTGCATCCTCCTCTATAACCGCGCTTTTAAGCACGGCAACCGCGCGGGAGAGTCCCTCGTACTTCGACATAAGAACGTCCTCGTGCTCTATGGAAACGGTGCCGTTATATCCGACGAGGCGAAGCGCGGAGATTATTCTTCTCCAATACTCCTCTCCGTGACCGTAGCCTACGGTGCGGAACATCCAGGAGCGCGCGGGTGCTTCGTCGTAGCCCTTCGTTTCAAGCGCGCCGTATTTCGCCATATTTTCCGCAAAGATTTCGGTATCCTTTGCGTGGAAGTGGAAAATCGCATCGCCGAGAGCGCGAACAACGCTTACGGGGTCACAGCCCTGCCAAATAAGGTGCGAGGGGTCGAGGTTTGCGCCGAGATTATCTCCCACCGCGGCACGAAGGCGAAGGAGCGTTTCGGCGTTGTAAACGCAAAAGCCGGGGTGCATTTCAAGAGCAACCCGCACTCCGTGCTGCTCCGCAAAGGCGCACGCCTCCCTCCAATACGGGATAAGCACGTCGTTCCACTGGTAGTTAAGTATATCGCTGTAAACCGTCGGCCAGGAGCAGGTTACCCAGTTGGGAACGGTTCCGTCGGGAGTTCCCGCGGGACAGCCCGAGAAGGTTACCACGGTCCTCACTCCAAGCCTTTCGGCAAGCAAAACGGCGTTTACGAAGTCCTCGTGGTCGCGTCTTGCCTCCTCCTTGTCGGGGCTTACGGGATTTCCGTGAACCGAAAGGGCGGTAATATTCATATGGTATTTTTTGACGGTTGCGACCCACTCGTTAAACGCATTTTCGTCCGAAAGAAGCCTTTTGGAGTCGCAATGCTCGTTTCCGGGGTTTCCGCCCGCGCCGATTTCAACGTCGGTAATGCCAAGCTCCGAATAAAGCTTCAATGCCTCCGCGAGTGGCAGCTCTCTGTAAAGATTGGTAAAAATTCCGATTTTCATAAGGGTAAAGCCTCCCGTTTTTTATTTTTCTTACGAAATTATTATACACTCTCAATTTTACTTTTTCAAGACTTCTTTTATCTTTTTATCTCACTATTTTGACATTTAAGCGTATCGCGCGAAAATTTGCCCGTGCCTTTTATTTTATAAATATTGACTTTTGCGGGGGAATGTAGTAAAATTATAATGAATAGGTATAAATAGCGAATATTGGGAGGTCAGTATGAATTTTAATATAACAATTCCCCCGTCGAGCATCGGCGGCTGGATTTCTCTTGGAATTTACGCTTTCACGGCGCTTTTTGCGCTAATCGGATTTTTTACCGGACTTCGCAGAGGCTTTACGAAAACGGTAATAAGGCTTTGCACCGTTGTAGCCGCGGGAGTTATCGCATACTTTGCGGCGGCTTCGCTCGTCGGTGCATTTGACACGGCGTTTGCGGGAAAGACGCTCGAGGAGGCGATAATCTCCGTATATCCCGAATACGAAACCGCAGTTGCGCCCTCCACGCGCGAGATAATTGCCGCCTTCGACATCGAAACTGCGGAGCTGATTATCGGCGGAGTTACCGCACTCGTAATATCTCCCCTTCTCTTCCTTGCTGCCTTTGGCGTTTGCCGCGCATTGCTTTTGCTTGTGGATTGGCTTATCGGCGCGCTTCTTAAAAAAACCAACAGCCACAAGGGCGCACTTTCCACCCTGACGGGCGGACTTGTCGGAATCGTACAGGGCGCGCTCATTGCCGTTATCGTTCTTATCCCCATTTCGGGTATGCTTACCCTTTCGGGAAGCGTGAAGGCGGATTTGCTTGCGCGCGAGGATTTTTCCGACGAAAAGAGGGCAAGCGTAGAGAGCTTTTACGCACAGTATCTTGACGAGCCTATCGCAAACCCGCTCGTTACCCTTGTAAACGGATACGGCGGAGAAAAAATATACGCCGAGCTTTCAAAAACGAAGATTGGCGAAACCACCTACGCTATGACCGAGCACGTTTCCCTTGCGGCGGGAGTTGCAATTGACGTAGCCGAGCTTAAGGGAATGAATTGGCAACGCCCCACCCCCGAGCAGGAGGCGGCAATAGAGCGTATAGTTGACGGTATGGGCGAGGACGATTACACCGCGCGCGTGCTTGCGGGCGTGCTTCGCGGGTCGAGCAAGGCACTTGCAAACAACATTTCCGCCTTTGGACTCGAGGCTCCCTACGACGCGCTCTTCACGGAAGCGTTCGCAATATTTGAAACGAGTGACGAGAGCAACGTCGGAGCAGACCTCGATACGATGCTTCACGTTTATTTCATATTGGCGGATAACGAGCTTCTTATTTACATATCCGAAAACAATACGGAGGGTATGAAGAGCAAGCTTACCGAAAGGATTGAAGACGAGCTTATCGTAGATAACCTTATCGACACGCTTCAGCAAAACGAAAGAACCGCCCCCCTCGTTACCCTGTTTACAAAGCTTTCGGTTTCCATAATGGCGGACCAGCTCGGGCTCGACGAAGACACAATACAGCTTTACGAGGGACTTAAGGACGACGTAAACGGCGTGCTTGCGCTTAACCGCAGTGACTTTGACACCGAGGAGGAATACAAGGCGGAGGTTAATACACAGCTTTCCGCAGCACTCGAGAGCAACGGAATCCTTCTTGAGGACGATATCGTTGCGGGAATGACCGACTACGTTGCCGAAAATTATTCGGAGCATACCGAAATTACCGACGAAATGGTTAACGACGCAATCCTTTCCTACTATTCCTCCTACGTGGAGTTTATGCAGGCAAACGGTGAAAATACAGACAATTCAAGCAGCGGCACGGAGTCAACCGAAGAACAATGATACCCTCGATAATTATATGCTCAATCACCTGCCTTACCATGATATTCGGGGTGCTGTTTTTCCCCACGGTAAGGCTTGGTAAAATCAAGCTCGATACCTATTGGCTGGTTGCGCTTCTCGGCGCGGCTGTGCTGCTCCTCACGGGGCAGGCTGACGTGCTTCGCGTCGGCGAGGCTCTCGTATCGAACGATGCGATAAATCCGATAAAAATTCTCGTCCTGTTTATCTCGATGACTATTCTTTCGATATTCCTCGACGAGCTTGGATTTTTCAGCCACCTCGCAAACGTAACCCTGAAGAAGGCGAAAACAAGCCAGCTTAAGCTGTTTTTGTACCTTTATCTTACGGTTTCGGTGCTTACGGTGTTTACGTCAAACGACGTAATCATTCTCTCCTTTACTCCGTTTATTTGCTACTTTGCAAAGAATGCGAAAATAAGCCCGATGCCCTACCTAGCCGCCGAATTCGTTGCGGCAAATACCTGGTCGATGATGCTGGTTATCGGCAATCCGACGAATATCTACCTTTCCTCCGCATACGGAATCAACTTCCTTGAATACACGAGTGTTATGCTCCTTCCCACCCTTGCGGCGGGTACGGTTGCCTTCCTTTGCCTTTTCCTGCTTTACAGAAAGAAGCTGTCCGAGCCGATTTCGGGAGAGCCGGAGGAAACCTCTATAAAGGATAAGCCGCAGCTCGCGGTCGGACTCGTCCACCTCGGCGTATGCACGCTTGCACTCGCCGTCGGCTCTTACATCGGTCTTGAAATGTGGCTCGTATCGATGGTTGCGGCAATAAGCCTTTTCGTTTTTACCCTCGCCTTCTCTCTCGCGAGAAAAAAACGCCCCGCCGAGCTTTTTGCCTGCCTTAAAAGAGCGCCCTGGCAGCTTATCCCCTTCGTGCTTGGAATGTTTATTATGGTTATCGGACTTTCCGAAAACGGTGTAACCGCCGCGATTGCAGAGCTTCTCGGCGAAAGCCTTTCGGTTTGGAAGTACGGCTTAACCTCCTTCCTTGCCGCAAACATCATAAACAATATTCCGATGAGCGTGCTTTTCTGCTCCATTATCGAAAGTCTTTCGGAGGGGCTTACCGTTTCGGCGGTTTTTGCAACGGTTATCGGCTCCAACATCGGTGCGTTTTTAACGCCTATCGGTGCGCTGGCGGGAATTATGTGGTCGTCAATCCTCAAATCCCACAATTTGAAATTCGGATATCTTGACTTTTTGAAAATAGGTCTGACGGTGGCGGTGCCCACGATACTCACCGCACTCGGCGTGCTTTGGCTTGTGCTTTAAATTCGGCACGCCCCGTAACCCCAAACGGCAAGCCGCAATAAGAAAACGAATAAGCTTCAAGGAGAACAGTATGAGCGATTTTGATAACGTAATGACAAACGTGTACACGGGCAAAAGACTCGGTGACCTTATATCCTACGAGGGGGACGAGCCGTATCTTTTCGTCAGCTACTCGCACGCGGATACGGACGAGGTTTATCCGTTTTTGAAAAAGCTGGAGCGTGAAAAGTTCCGCATTTGGTACGACGATACTATGGAAACGGGAGAGGATTTTCGCGAGGAGCTTCGCTCGAAAATCGAGGGCTGTCGCGCGGTTTTGCTTTTCGTTTCCAACAACTCTATGAAGAGCAGATACTGCGGTATGGAAATTATTACCGCGTTTGCAAACAAGAAAAAAATCCTTCCCGTTTACGTGAACGAAAAGGAGGTACAAATTCCGCCCGCGCTCGATATGATTTTAACCAACCTCCAGCACGTCAATATCGGCATCGGCGAGGGGGTTGACAGAGCTGTGCAGCGACTCATTCCCTCCATTCCCGTCGAAACGATGCACAGCCTTGACGTAGTTGGCGAAGCCCTCGTTCAATGTAAGGACGGAAGCGACGTTATCGCAATCCCTACGGGCGTAAAGGAAATCGGAGAGAGTGCGTTCAAAAACTGCGAAAAGCTTGTGGAGGTGCATCTCGGCACGGAGCTTACAACCATTCGCCGCGAGGCATTCCGCGGCTGTAAGAGCCTTACCGAAATAGAGCTTCCCGCAAACGTTACCCTCGTCGGAGAGTCGGCATTCCGCGACTGTATAAGCCTCACCACTCTCAAGGTGGATAACAAGGACGTCGAAATCGGAGAGCGTGCGTTTGAAAACTGTGCCTCTCTCGTCAGCGTAAGCCTTCGCCCCGAAATGACCGAAATTTACGGCGGCGTTTTCAACAGCTGTAAATCTCTTGCAAGCATCAACCTTCCCGAGCAGCTTACAATCCTCGGAGAATCCTGCTTTGCCGACTGCGTTTCCATAACCGAAATCAACGTGCCGAAAAAGGTTAACAAGATTGACGATATGGTATTTAACGGCTGTACGGGTCTTGAAAAAATCACCCTCCCCGACGGACTTCTCAAAATCGGAAAGGCGGCATTCAAGGACTGTACCTCTCTTGAAAGCATTTACATTCCCGCATCCGTAACCACGATGGGGGCGGGACCGCTTCGCGGCTGTACCTCTCTTTCAACCGTAGAGGTTGACAAGAAAAACCGCTTCTTCAAAACCGAAAATAACATTCTCTTTAACAAGAACAAGTCCATTCTTATCGCATATCCCCCGCGTATTGAAAGCACCGAGTACAAAATTCCCGACAGCGTCGTAACGGTAAGCGATTGGGCGTTTTGCGGCTGTAAGAGCCTTCGTAAAATCGAAATTCCCGACAGCGTTTACGAAATCGGCGAGGGCGCGTTTTATATGTGCGAGGGTTTGGAGGAAATCGTCGTCCCCGACAGCGTGGAGAAGATTGACGATACCGCCTTCCGCGGCTGCACACAGCTTAAGAGAATTACCATTCCCGACAGCGTAAAGGAGCTTGGCTGGGGTCTTTTCAACGGCTGCTCGCATATTGAGGTAATCTGCTCCGACGACTCCGCCGCCGCAAGGTATTGCGACAACAAGGGCATACCTCACAAGAAAGAGGCGTAAGCTTCGCATAATGTAACGCTTTATTTACATATTGCAAGGGCGTGGACGTGTGCGAACCTTGACCGCAAAGAAAAATTCAATACAAAAAAGCAAAAGGAGTACGAAAAAACGTACTCCTTTTCAGCGTGCAAAAATCCGTGACAGCGGCTTCGATATTATTCGGAAAAGCGCGACCCCTGGCAAAGACGGTTTTCCTTCATATATTTATTTATATCGGCGATAACGCCGTTTTTGTCGGTATTCCAAAGCGGAGCAACCAGCAAATCCCGCGGACAGTCGCCCGTTATTCTGTGAAGAATTATATCCGGACGAAGGCGCGCTATACACTCCGCACAAAGGCGGACGTAGTCCTCCCTCGCAATCGGGGTGTACTCGCCGCGCAGATACTCCTCCTCAAGCCGCGTGCCGCGCATAACGTAGGTTGAATGAAGCTTTACGCCAAACGGGCGCACCGAGTTAACGGCGGCGACGGTTGCAATGGCATCCGCCTCCACCTCGCAGGGCAGCCCGAGCATTATATGAACGACAAAGGGAATGCCGTATCGGTGTAAAATTTCGGCGGCGCGAAAAAACTGTGCCTTAAGATATCCGCGGTTTATCCGTATTGCGGTAGCGTCGGATGCGGTTTGAAAGCCAAGCTCCACCCAAACGTCAAGCCTGTCAAGATAGGAGGCAAGAAGCTGTGCAACCTCCTCGTCGATACAGTCGGGGCGCGTGCCGACCGCGAGAATTTTAATCCTTTCGTCTATCAAAGCGGCATCGTATCTTTCGCGCAAAATTGACACGGGGGCGTAGGTATTCGTGAAATTTTGAAAATATGCGATAAATTTTCCGTCCGTCGGTGCTGTGGTGAGCGCCGCACTTACCTGCTCTCTTATGCTACCGCTTTGGTTGATATGCTCGCCTGCTCCACGCTCCGCACAAAAGCTGCAGCCACCGAAGCCGCACCTTCCGTCACGGTTTGGGCAGGTAAAGCCGCCGTCAATACAAATCTTTGAAAGACGAGTACCGTATTTTTTTCGCAAATAGCCCGAAAGATTGTTATAGCGCATAGCTTCCCCTCCCCCCTGTCGGATTTTACGGCGGTGCTTATTCTCCGCCACTTCAACAAAGCTATTTTACCACATATTTCTTTCGCTGTCAATCGTATTTAGTGTTGACAAAAGCCTTTGATTGTTATAAAATTAAGCCATAAAAGCATTATGGAGATGTATATGAAGGTAATAAGCGAAAGACTTGCAACTCCGATAAAATACGAGCGCGACGTTTGCGTTGCAGGCGGCGGAGTTGCGGGAATTGCGGCGGCTGCCGCGGCGGCAAGAAACGGCGCGCGGGTAATATTGCTTGAGCGCGGATTTATGCTCGGAGGACTTGCAAGCGCGGGTATCGTTACAATTTATCTTGCGCTTTGCGACGGTATGGGAAATCAGGTTACGTTTGGACTTGCCGAGGAGCTTTTCAGGCTTTCGATTGAGCTTGGTGCGGAGGACAGATACCCTCGCGCTTGGCTTGAGGGCGGAAGCCACGAGGAGCGTAAGCACGCACGGTTTGAGGTACAGTTCAATCCACAGCTTTTTGCAATCTCGGCGGAGCAGCTTCTGCTCTCACTCGGCGTAAAAATACTTTACGGTGCGCCCGTCGTCGCGGTAAACAAAAGCGCAGACAAAATCACCGAGGTGATTATCGAGGGCAAGGGCGGCAGAGAGGCAATCTCGGTAAAGAGCGTAATTGACGCAACGGGAGATGCCGACGTTTGCAAGCTTTCTGGAGAGGATACCGTTTTATTTAAGCAGGGCAACGTCCTTGCCGCCTGGTATTACGGCTACGGAGGCGGGGAATACAAGCTTAATATGTGCGGCTTTTGCGACGTGCCCGAGGAGGAGCGCGCACCCGGGCAGGAAACGCCGATGCTCGTAAACCGACGCTTTGGCGGACTTGATACTGCGGAGCTTTCCGAAATGGTACAGCTTTCGCACACGGCAATAAAGCGCAACGTCCTCGCGCACAGGGATAAGACGCCCGACCTCGTGCCCGTAACCTTCGGCACTATTCCGCAAGTGCGTATGACGCGACGGATTGAGGGCAGAATGGCTATTGATACCTCGGACGACAGAAGGCACTTTGACGACTCGGTGGGCACGTTTTCAAACTGGAAAAGACGCGGTCCGATTTACGAGCTTCCGCTGTCCGCGCTATACGGAAAAAGGGTCAAAAACCTCATCACCGCGGGCAGATGTATAAGCTCAACCGAGCCTATGTGGGACGTAACGAGAGTTATTCCCGTTTGTGCGGTTACGGGAGAGGCTGCGGGAGTTGCCGCCTCCTTAAGCGACAACTTTGAAAACGCAAGCGTAGAGAAAATTCAAGAGGTATTGAGAAGCCGCGGCGTAAGGATACACATCGACGAGCTTGATTTAATTTAAAGCAGGAACAAAAGAGTTAATGTAAATATTTATTTACATAGAAAATAAGCAAAAAGAAAAAGGGGCGTGTCAAAAAATCGACACGCCCCTGCCGTTATTTATAAAAATGGCATTTTGCCAAACCAAAAAATATATTCCCTATCCAAGAAGAAAATCGGTTGCAAGCATCACGCAAAAGCCGACAAGCAGGGCGTAGGTTGCACCCCTTTGATGACCGTGCGCGTGCGTTTCGGGTATCATTTCGTCCGAGATAACGTAGAGCATTGTGCCGCCCGCAAAGGCAAGCGCAAACGGGAGGACGGCTTCCGAAGCTTTAGCGGAAAAATAGCCGATAAGCGTGCCTACAACCTCCACAACCCCTGTAAACGCGGCAATCAAAAAGGTGCGGCGCGGCTTTACACCCGCGGCAAGCATCGGGGCAATAATAACCATACCCTCGGGTATGTTTTGGAGTGCTATGCCGCCCGCGATAATAAGCCCCTGCGTCGGATCGGATACAAAGCCGACACCTGCGGCAATCCCCTCGGGAAGATTATGTATCGCAATTGCGGTTACAAAAAGAAGCACACGGTTAAGGCTTTTGTTATTATGCCTTTCGGTATCGGTGCCGAGCATTCCGTGAAGATGCGGCACAAGCCTGTCCACAAGGTTAAGGCAAACAGCTCCGACAAAAATGCCAAGCACGGTGACGAGTATCCCCCACCTGCCGTCCGAATTTTCAAGCGACGGTATAACCAATCCGACAACAGCCGCGGCAAGCATAACCCCCGCCGCAAAGGATAAAACTATATCCGAAAAGGTATGCGATATACGCTTAAAGGCAAAGCCTATCAATGCACCTATAACCGTAGCACCTCCTACACCGAGTGCGGTAAGCAATACTATCTGCATACAACCTCCTTTCTCAAAGCTTTATGCCAAATTCCCTTTGACTATTTTCTAATGCCATATAATGAAAATGTAATCTTTTGTTTACTTTTATTTTGCTTTTGATTAAATAATCAAAAAGCGTCTTAATTTAACACGGGTGCCCGCCAAACGAGGGCGGGCACCTATTTTACTCAAAATCAAGCCTCGGAGAACATTGTTTTGCTTACTCCGCAAAGGGGGCACTCAAAATCCTCGGGAAGGTCCTCAAATTTCGTACCGGGAGCAATACCGTGCTCGGGTGCGCCAAGCTCCTCGTCATATTCCCAGCCGCAAACGTCACATACGTATTTTTTCATTTTATTTTTCCTTTCTGATTATAGACTTTTCGTCTTTTTCGTTTGCCGTATATATTTGGCAATTATTTAACCGCAATTATCAAAGCACGAGCGAGGGTGCGCTGTAAACCCTTGCCGCAAGCTCCTGGTTAAGGAGGTAAAGACTTCTCGGGTCGCCGCCGAAAAGCTCCATTTTGGTGATGAGGTCGTTGGCGTTGGTTTCCTCCTCGCCCTGCTCCTTTACAAACCAGTCAAGGAACTGCATCGTGCGGAAATCGTGTACAGCGTATGCCGCCGCGTAAATCTCGTTAATAAGCGAGGTTACGTATTTTTCATGCTCAAGTCCTGCCTCGAATACCTCGATATGCGCCTTAAATTCCTTGTCGGGCTTTTCAATTGCTTCGAGCGTTACAGGCATATTCTCGTTTTGAAGATACTGATAGAAAAGCATTGCGTGGTCGCGCTCCTCCTGTGCCTGTATCATATACCAATTTGCAAAGCCGTCAAGCCCCGCCGCCTTGAAATAATTTGAGAAATCAAGGTAAAGGTATGCGGAGTAAAATTCCTTGTTAATCTGCTGATTTAAAAGCTCGTGTACTCTTTTATCCATTTTGTTTCCCTTTCATACTTTAATTTAATTTTTCCCCTCGAGCTGGGGATTATTCGCGTTTTATAATTTGTTTATGTATTAAAGCTCTACCTTCCAAAGACCGTGAAGATTGCACCAAGCGTATACAGCCAGCGGCTTTTCGTCGGAAAGCGCAAAGGTTACAACAGGGGTGTCGCCCGCCTTCAGGGTCTTTTTCTGCGAGCCGCGGTCGGTTTCAAGATAAACCCAAGAGATGAGATGCTCCTCTGTCATCGGATGCAAGACAGAGCCTACGGTCACGGTTACAACCCCGTCCTTCACCTCTGCAACGGGGATGTGCTTTTCGCGGCTTGCCTCCACAGTCCCGGGCACAAGCTCCGACATTTTCTGTCCGCAGCAGACAACGGTCACGCCCGAATTTTCGTGCTTTTCAATAATGTTTCCGCACTTTTCACAGATATAAAATTTTGCCATTTTAATTACTCCTTTATGGTATAAATTGTTTGTTTTATTATATTTTTTATTATTTATCAAGCTAAAAGGTCGTTTACAAGCCCGTCAAGCTCGCGGTAATTCGCCTCCGTCGGTGCGGATGTGATTTTCACAACTCGGTCAAGGTATTCAACCTCCTCGCCAAGTATCTGACGCATCACCTTTGCCGCCGCAGGTGCCCAGCTTCCGTTTTCGATAAGCGCCACCCTGCGGTTTTTATATCCGCGCTCGGAAAGCTCTGTTACGAACTCGCGCATTGGAGGAAACACCCCCATATTATAGGTTGCCGCCGCGAGAACGAGTCTGTCAAATCTAAACGCATCGGCAATCGGTGCGTACTTTTCACATCTTGAAAGGTCGTAAAGGCTTACCGCCACTCCGCGCTCCTTCAGCCTTTCCGAAAGGTAAAGCGCCGCCGCCTTCGTATTTCCGTAAATCGACGCATACGCAACGGTTACACCGCTTTGCTCGGGGGTGTAGGACGACCATTTGTCGTAAAGGTCAATGTAAAACTCAAGATTTTCCGAAAGCACGGGTCCGTGAAGCGGACAGATTTTCTTTATATCGAGTGCCGCCGCCTTTTTAAGAACCGCCTGCACCTGCTTTCCGTATTTACCGACGATGCCGATGTAATATCTTCTCGCCTCATCTACCCACTCCCGACCGATTTCAAATCCGCCGAATTTTCCAAATC
This sequence comes from Clostridia bacterium, assembly GCA_017533565.1. Lineage (GTDB taxonomy): Bacteria > Bacillota > Clostridia > Oscillospirales > CAG-272 > UBA1740. The sequence goes on along the minus strand of JAFXHU010000035.1, from coordinate 3,172 downwards.
CATCCGCCGAGAAAAGCACTCCGTCCCTTGCATCAAAGGTCATTATAACCTCGGGCCAATGCACCATCGGCGCGGTGATAAAGGTCAGCGTATGCTCGCCGAGCGAGAGGGTGTCACCCTCCGTAACAATTCTTCTTCTGCCCTCAAACTCCGTGCCGAAGAAGCCGCGCATCATTCTGAACGCCGCCTGCGAGGCTATTACCGTTGCCTCGGGGTATTTGTCAAGAAAGCTTTTAATTCCCGACGAGTGGTCCGGCTCCATATGATGTACTATAAGATAGTCGGGTTGTCTGCCGTCAAGCTCGGTGTCGAGCCTTGCAAGCCATTCGCCGACGAAGCTTTTGTCAACGGTATCCATTACCGCGATTTTTCTATCCTTTATTATATAGGAGTTATAGGATACTCCGTCCTTTACGGTGTACTGTCCTTCAAAGAGGTCGATTTCTCTGTCAAACACACCGATATATTTTATTTCATTAGAAATTTCCATTTCAAAATCCTTTGTTTTGCTCTTGCTTTTCTGTGCTTATTATAGTATAATTCGGATAGAAAATATGTTGAAGTTTCAACAAAAGGAGAAAATTTTGAAAAATTTTTCAAATTCTTTATCAGTTTGCCCTCTTTTTACCGAAATAAATACCGCCGACCTTGAAAAAATGCTTAACTGTCTTGGGGCGCGAAGGCTTGGCTTTGACAAAAAAGAGGAAATAATGTCGGAGGGTATGCCACCTCGCGACGTGGTGATTTTGCTTTCGGGAAGGGCGCAAACCGTCCGCGTTGACTATATGGGCAACCGAAGCATACTTTCGGAATCGGCGGCGGGAGAGCTTATTTGTGTGGAATACGCCTGCACCGAGATGCGGGAGCTTCCCGTTTCGGTTGTGGCGGTCGAGCCGTGTGTGGTTATGTTTATCGACTGCTCGCACATACTTCACACCTGTCACAACGGATGCGGATTTCATCACCGCCTTATATATAATTTAATGAAGAGTCTTGCCGAGAGCAGCATTTCAAAGCATAAGAAAATAGAGGTAACGGCAAAAAGGACGACGCGCGAAAGACTTCTCACCTATCTTGCCCTGACGGCAAAGGAAAAGGGGTCAAACGCATTTGATATCCCATTTAACCGCGTGGAGCTTGCCGATTATCTGGAGGTGGACCGCTCGGGCCTTTCGGTTGAGATTGGAAAGCTCGTAAAGGAGGGCGTAATCTTTTGCCGCAAGGAGCACTTTGAGATTTTAAAGCCTTATATCTTATAGCTCCTTATATCAAAGCATAAAAAGCGCCCCCGCCAAAACGGCGGGGGTGTAAACTTTTATTTACTTTTGGTACATTGTGCTTTCGTTTTTCTCGACACGGGGTGCGTCCTCGGGGAAAATGACGTTGTAAAGCTCGTCGGCAAAAAGCTCGTGCATTTCCGCCTTCGGGTGGTTGATAAAGTTATCGAGAAGAAGCGTTGTGTCGGTGGTTTTCGAAAGCTCGCGCCACTTTTTATAGACGTCGGCAACGTAAACACCGCACTCGGTAGCAAGCCTTACCGCCGCCGTCATATATTCGTCCATTCTTCCGCCGTTTTGATAGCCCGCGGTTACGGCGGCATATTCAAGATACTGCTTTTCCGTACCCTCCGCGACGTAGGTATTAAGCATATTTGGCGTCATAAAAACCGTATCGATACCGCGCGAGGTGCAGGCGGTGAAAATTGTCCGCAATGCGTTAAGATAGCTTTCAAGCGACCTGTTCACGTCGTTAAGTCCAAACGCAACGATAACGAGGTCGGGATTGTGCGCGAAAACGTGACGCTCCATTCTTCCAATAGAGTCTTCGGCGGTTATGCCGCCGATACCCGCATTGATTACGTTAACGGGCATATAGCTGTTTTTCGCGTTAAGTCTTTTTTTGAGCAAATTCCAATATACGGTTTCGTAGTTTATAACTCCCGCGCCGAGCGCACCGTGGGTCACGCTGTCACCGAAGGCGACAATCGTAATCGGCCCGTCGTTTAAAAGCACCTGTTTACCGCCGAATAATTTTTCTCTGATTTTCATATACTATCTACCGTTAACTATGAATTGATAAATTCCGTAGCCGTCTTTATTTCGTATAACCGTACAGATTATTTTAATCGGTGTTCCGCCCGCCACCGTTTGAGTGTGAAAGGTCATTTGGTGTCCGCCGCCGTCATAATCGCTGTTGTAAAGCGATGCCCCGATACCCACCTGCTTCAGATTTTCGGATATGCCGCCGCGAAGGTCGATTCCCTGCTCCTCGCGCAAATCGGTAAATTCCTTTGCCAAATCCAAATCGTCTATCCACGGATGTAGGTAGGCTTTCGCTGTGTCATAATCCTCGGCTACCACCGCCGCCAGAAAGGCATCAAAGGTGGCGCGCGCCTCCTTTCCGCTTACCTTATTTGCACAGCCGACAAGGGCCGAGAGCGAAAGAGCAATAACAATCAAAACTGTCACGGATTTTAATAAAAGCCTTTTCATTATTACCTCACAAGCATTCAATTTCTGTATTAATTCTTGTACTGCTTAAATAATACAACATTTCCTGTTGCTTGTCAACACCTATATAAAATTTGGTCAAAAATCGTCAAAAGCACCGCAAAAGGCGGGCATTTTGGTAACGAGGAGAAATGTTCGCCGCATATCGGAGCAAAAACCGTCCCAAAGACATCTTTTTTTACACAATACAAAAAACTTTCAAAAAACACTTGACAAATAAATACCGTTGTGCTAAAATATACGAGCGCAAAGGCAATGGCGGAATGGTGTAAGGGTAACATACCGGCCTCTGACTCCGTTGTTCTTGGTTCGAATCCAGGTTCCGCTGCCAAAGAAACGCGACTCCCATACGGGGGTCGCGTTTCTTTCCTTTGTCAGCGGAACTTGTGGCTTCAAATCAAGTCGTTTTGCCCCTTGGGGCGAAAACGATTGGTTCGCATTTGCCGCGCAGAGCGCGTTGTGCTCGCACATAAGCGGCAAGCGTGCAAATATTCGCATAGCGAATACCCACGGTTCCTCGCTTTTTACTCTCGCCTTGGTGCGACTCCCATACGGGGGTCGCGTTTCTTTCCTTTGTCAGCGGAACTTGTGGCTTCAAATCAAGTCGTTTTGCCCCTTGGGGCGAAAACGATTGGTTCGCATTTGCCGCGCAGAGCGCGTTG
>JAFXHU010000034.1 GCA_017533565.1 Clostridia bacterium | reverse complement strand
CTCACGCGCCCGTGAAGGCAAACGGTTTTCAAGACCGCCTCGTTATGACCACTTCGATAACCCTCCGTGTAAGACTATTTAGTTTTAGATTTGCGAATTTTTTAGAAAAAGTTTTAGAAGGAATAATTTTCTGCTTCGTCCGAAGGGCGAAAACATCAAGCGTAGCAAGGGATTTTGAGCCTTTGCGAAAAAGCTCGACCGACAAATTTTCAAGACCGCCTCGTTGTGACCGCTTCGATATTCCTGCTTACATATGGTGTGGTTTACTACACCACATATAAGCAGTCCTGTTTCGAAGTGGCTCGTGAAACTCGTTTCACGAATCCGCTTCGCATACCCCACGAAGATGCGTCAAGCTCGCTTGTAAGCAGCAAGTGTGGGTATACTCGTCAGAGATAATCCTGCGATGTAGTAAATCATCTTACCAGTTATTTAATTGTTAGATATTGCGTTAGACGTACGTTGCTTTGCGATTTTACAAGTGCGAAACGGTTTGCGAAGCCGTTTTTATCCTACCGCGCTATTTCTTTTGGCGGAGTTTCGGGCTTGCACTTATCGCCGTGCTTCAATCGACCGTATAATGATAACACATTTTTTGCCGATTGTCAAGCGGTGGACGCATTTTCTCTTGGATTTTTACGGATTTTTACCGTCAACATACCGTTTGCGAAGGTCTAACCCGAATTTTCTCCCGAAAGTGCAACGTTTTTGTATTCGCGTTGGGGCTTGGGGCTTCGCAATTCGGCGCGGGCGTTGAAAAATTGCCGAAAATAAGTCAAAATGCCGACAAAAGTAAAATTTGCTTGACATAATTACGCGCGAATGGTAAAATATAAACGTAAAAAGATGCTTTTCGTCGGGGCGGCAGCTCTGCCGCGGGGCAAAAACGGAGAAAAAATATGAGAAAGACAAAAATAATTTGTACGATAGGTCCCGCCTGTGACAACGAGGATACGCTCACCAAAATGTGCCTTGAGGGTATGAACGTTGCAAGGCTTAACTTTTCCCACGGCACTCACGCCGAGCATGAGGAAAAAATCGCGCTTATCAAAAGAGTGCGGGAGCGTCTTGACCTTCCGATTGCCATTATGCTTGATACGAAGGGTCCCGAGTATAGAATAAGAACCTTTAAAAACAAGAAAATACACCTTAACGCAGGGGACAGCTTTACCTTTACCGCCGACGAGGTGGAGGGCGACGAGCATCGTGTGTCGGTGTCCTACAAAAATCTTCATAACGAGCTTGCCCCGGGGGATCACGTTTTGCTTAACAACGGGCTTGTCGTTTTTGAGGTCGAGCGCATAGAGGGTACGGCTATACACACAACCGTGCTTACGGGCGGGGAGCTTTCGGACAGAAAAAGCATGTCCTTCCCGGGAAAGGTTCTAAAGCAGGAATACCTCTCCGAGCAGGATAAGCAGGACCTCCTTTTCGGCATAAAGCACGACGTTGATTTCGTTGCGGCATCCTTCGTTTCCTGTCGCGAGGATATACTTTCGATTCGCGAGTTTCTCGATAAAAACGGCGGCGAAAAGATTGATACCATTGCGAAAATCGAGAACAGGGCGGGCGTAGATAACATAGAGGAAATTTGCACCGTTGCCGACGGCGTTATGGTTGCGAGGGGCGACCTCGGCGTTGAAATTCCGTTTGTGGAGGTGCCCACTGTTCAAAAATATCTTATCAAAAAGTGCCGACTTCTCGGCAAGCGCGTAATCACCGCAACCGAAATGCTCGAGAGCATGATTAACAATCCGCGCCCCACCCGTGCGGAGATTTCCGACGTTGCGAATGCAGTTTACGACGGCTCGAGCGCGATAATGCTTTCGGGCGAAACCGCCGCGGGACGCCACCCCGTGGAGGCAGTACGCAATATGGCGGAGATTGCCGAGTTTACCGAGCGCGGAATTGATTACAAGCAGTGGTTTTTGTTCACAGAGTTCAAAATGCGAAACAATATCGATGCCGTTTCACACGCAACCTGTGCAATGGCGGTTGACGTTGATGCAAAGTGTATCGTCGTTAACTCCATAAGCGGACAGACGGCAAGAATGGTAAGCCGCTTCCGTTGCCCTATTGATATAATCGGAATGACAACCGACGAAAAGGTGTGGAGAAAGCTTAACCTCTCCTGGGGCGTAACCCCCGTAATTTCCGAGGAATACAGCTCCATAGAGGTGCTTTTCTACCGCGCGCTTGACGAGGCGAAGAAGGTGAAGGGACTTAAAAAGGGTGATAACGTAGTCCTCACGGGCGGACAGATTAACGGCAGACCAGGAAACACCAATATGATAAAGCTTGAAACCGTAAAGTAAGGGAAGGGAATATGTCTAAATACGAAATAATCGCCTTTGACCTCGACGGGACGCTCTCCGACCCCGCACACGGGCTTTTGGACGGGTTTGTGTATGCCTTTAAAAAGATTGGTGTCGATTATGGCGAGAGGGAATCGCTCCGCCGCTTTATCGGTCCGCCGCTTGCCGAGGAATGGCAGCGGGCATTCGGCTTTACCGCCGAGGAGGCGGAGCGCGCGGTAGAGCTTTTCCGCGAATACTACAACGTTTACGGCTGGTGGGATAACACGCTTTATGTCGGGATAACCGAGCTTCTTGCCGACCTCAAAAAAGCGGGAAAAACGATAGTCCTCTCTACCTCAAAGCCACAGGATACCGCAGAGGATATTCTCCGCCTTCACAAGCTTTACGGCTATTTTGATTTCATTTCGGGTCACGACTACGTCGCGCGCCTTCGCGAGAAAAAGTGGGAGGTCCTTGAATACGCGCTTGAAAATCTCGGTATAGACCACAGCCCCGAAGCACGTGCAAAATGCGTCCTCGTCGGTGACAGAATGTACGACGCGGAGGGGGCAGAGAAGTGCGGAATTGACTCGATTGGTGTCCTTTGGGGACACGGCAGCCTTGAGGAGCTTGAATCCGCGGGCTTTACCCACGTCGTCAAAACCGTCGGGGAGCTTGAAAAAATTCTTCTGTAATTATAAAAAACAAATGCGTCCATCGCCCGAAAATCGGCGGTTGGGTGGCACCCGTGTTAAAAAAACGCCCCAATTTGGGGCGTTTTTTATTTAAAGGTCAAAGCTTGATGCTATTCTCGCGGGCGGGAGTAAAATTATTCTTATCGCGGGAATAACTGAAATGATAAGGCGGTATGCCGCTATCGAGAGCAGAGTAAGCGCCGCCGCCCAAATCGGAAATACAAGAGCAGTAGAGTCAAAAAACTCCACGAGCGAAACTGCCTTTATAGCTCCCCAAATGCAAAATACGGTAGGCAAAGCAAACCGCAGGGTAAGCAAAATGCTTTCAATTGCAAAAATGGAAAGCAGCGAGCCGTTGGAAATTCCGAGAAGCCTGTAAACAGCAATCAAATCCATTCTTTCGCGAATCTTGGAGCGCTGCATAAGATAAAGCATCAGCATACAGGCAAGCACCACCGTTATCGTTACGATAAGCCGAGAGTCAAGCCTTTTCTTTGTTTCGGTATTATGACGGTCAAGCTCCTCGCCGTAAATATCCCTGTCCTTTACCACAAGCACGCTTGAAAGCTCCTCGGGCATACCCGTGTCGATAAGCTCGCGGATTTTTGTCTTGTCCTCCGACCAAATGTGAAAGGTATCGGCGGCATCGATCATGCTTCGGTAAAGGGGTGAAAGCGCATCGTCGGATATAATCAGCTTTGCACTTATATCGCTGTCGGTGGTTAAGGTTGAATGAAGCGTAACTCTGTAATTGCTTCCGATATACATTTGAACGCTGTTCCAGTCGTTAAGTCCCGTCGCGTTGTTCATAATCGCAATACATTCCTTTTGACCGAGCGAGCTTACCGAGCTGTCACCCGTTATTCTTATATACTCGCTGAGAGTTATTACCTCCGAGCCATATGTTCCGAAGGCCAAAAGCGCCTCCGTGCTCATATACATCGTCGGCTCACCCGAGTCGCAAATTCCAACGATTTTGAGCCGCATGCTTTTGCCCCTGCAAATCAGCTCCTTACCAACTAGATAGCTTGCATTCGGTATGATGTTCTGAATAATTCCGTCATCTGCCAAAAGCTTGTCGATAACCCATCTGTCGATGACGATTTCGTCCGACCTTGTAGGCATTCGTCCGATTATTATACTTTGACTGTCGAGCCGATTGACGTTTGCCCTGCTGAAATATTTCATTTCAAGGTGCGCCTCCTCGTATTGAGGAATAGTGCTGTCCACGTAAAACAGGGTGTCGTTTGTTGCGGGAATGTAATCAAAATCGCATCCGGAATTATCGAGAAAGGTCCTGAAGGCATCAATGTTGGTAAGAATCGGCTGATACTTGTTTGTAACCCCTGTTCCGCGCTCGAATGAAAGGTCAAGGGTATGCGAATCCGCGGTTATGTAGGCTTCGAGGTCTATACCCTTTATCGCGATAAAGTCCGCCGCGAATAGCGAAATCATCAGGGAGAGCAGGATGATAAAAACACCCATTCCGAATCTTTTGAGCCTTTTTCCACCCGAAACGAGAGCTCGCGCCTCGGCAAAAAGCATTTTCCACGGAAGCCTGCCACCTTTGCTGCAGATTTCCTGCATCGGCTTGTCGGAATTGGCGGGAACCGCTTCCGCTTGGCTTGTGCTTATTACGGGGCTTTTCCCCTCCTTAAGCCTTGGCGGCGCTGCGCTCTCGGACGAGATAACGGCTCTCGGGTCGTCGAGCTTGATAATTATCCTGCTGTCCTCTATAACGATAGTAAGCTCCGCGGGCAGCGCACCGTCCTTTGACAGGACGCGAAGCCTTGCCATATCGGTGGAAATACGCGCCTCCGTATAGTCACCCGCATAAACCGCATCGTTTTCCCTAACGTTAAGCGAGCTGCGGTCCCATTCTGTGCTGTCGCTTTTTATAACCCCGTCGTCAAGGGTGATAATTCTGTCTGCAAAAAATCTTGCAATTCTCTCCTCGTGCGTTACCATAACGACGAGGCTGTCGCGCGAAAGCTCCTTGAGTATCGTGCAAATATTTACGGTATTCGCCTCGTCAAGATTGCCTGTCGGCTCGTCTGCGAAAATAACTCTCGGCTGTCTTGCTATCGCACGCGCAATAGCAACTCTTTGCTGCTGTCCGCCCGAAAGCTCGCTTACAAGTCGCTTGCTGTAACGAAGCATATTCACTCTTTCAAGCGAATTTTTCACTCGGCGAAGCTTTTCTTCGTGCGAAAGCTTGAGAGAATGCATTCCCAAATAAACGTTGTACGCGACCGAATGCTCGGAAAGAAGATAATAGTTTTGAAAAATATAACCGAAGGAGGAGTTTCTTATTTCCTCCATTTTGGCACAGGGAGAGCTGCTTACCGTTACGCCGTCGACGCATACGCACCCCTCGTCAAAGCTGTCAAGTCCTCCAACCGCATTTAAAAGCGTCGTCTTTCCGCAGCCCGAGCTGCCGAGGATGGCAATAAATCCCGTATTCGGAAGCTCAAGGCTTATGCCGTGAAGCACCTCTTTTTTAAACCTTGAGTGGGGGTTGTAGGTCTTTTTCAGATTGTCTATTTTAATCATAATCAAGCAACCTCCTCTCCCGACATATCAAATTTCGTTCTTTTTTCGGAATGGGGAAAAACGCTTTTTTCGATAGCCTTCATAATGAATATAAAGGCGAAGGCAACCGAAAGCAGATGCAGGAGAACGAGTATAAGCATCATATACCATTCAAGATGCTTGAAAATGTTTACAATTCGCATAATACCGAGCGAATTCAGCAAAAGGACACAGCCGATACCCAGCCCCTCGCCAACTGCGGTAAATAAAAGCATAAGAAGCGAAAGCGCCGAAAACGCAGAGCTTGCCCGCATACCGACGTTGGACATAAGGCGCAGCGGCTCGCGCAAAAACGCGAACATTACGCGAAGCAAAATTGTTTGAAGCGCTATGCTTATTAAAAATGCGGAAATACAGATTATAAGAGTGGTCATACGCTCGCTTTGCAGCTTTGGGTCAAATTCGGTCGCGCCGATCTTAAACGGGGAGATGGAAATGTAGCCCTCGCTGTTAAGCTCCCGCATAACCCTCTCCGCATACGCATAGTCGGTGACGTACACGTTAACCTGATTATCCTCTCCTCTGTCGAGAAGGAGGTTGAAATCCTCCTCGCTCAAAAGCGCAAGCCGCGAATAGGTGGAGGAATGCTTTGCCTCCGCCTTGAAGAATTTTGAATTCGCGCCCCTGATTTGACAGGTATCGCCAAGCTCCGCACGTAGCTTTTCAAGAAGGAACTCGGTTAAAATTACCTCTCCGCTTTGTAAATCGATTTTACCGTCCTTTGGGGTGTTGGGTGCGCCACTCGGCTTCGGTGCGGTTTGAACGTATCCTCCGCCCGATGGCTCGTTTGACGGCAGTGTTTCGTCAAAAAACTGTGTCACCGTAAAGCCGTCGGGATTGTAGGGAAGTATCAGCGTCCTTTCGTCATAATTGAGTATTGCGGGGCTTCCCGCTGCCTCATATCCGCAAAGTCCACTCATTGCCGCGGCAAAATCGTCGGAGAAGAAAAGTCCGTTTCCATAATCGGTTTCGCCCACCACCGTAAACACCGAGCTGATATATGCCGAAAGGCTCCAGCTTGCGGTATTTTGAAAGTATATCGTGACCGTGTCGCCGATTTTGTATTCGGGGTCGGCGGACAACACCTCGTAGCAGCCGACGGGCGCGCGCCCCTTTGTAATGATGCCCTCCCTCGTTACGGGAGTTGTCCGTAAAAACATGTCAAACCCGATAAAGCTCGGCGTTTGAACAAGGTAAAAATCGTCCGGGTTTAATATAGAGTGATAGTTTGGACCGTTGACAATGGCATTGTAAAGATAATAGTCGGTATCCTCTCGGTAAAAATAGTTTATATCCGCGCTGTATCCGCGCTTTTCAATGCTGTCAACCCGCTTTATTGAGAGTATTTTTTCAAAGTCCTCCTGTGTCAGAGCTTGACCGTCGGCTTTCATTAAGACAAGACGAAGCGGGTCGCCGTTCACGAATGCATCGGACCTGTAAATTTTCGTATCGCTGTCGTCAAGCTCGGAAATAAACGTGCCGAGAAAGGAGAATGTGATAAACGAGGTAAAAGCGAGCAAAAGGCAAACTATTGCCGAAAACGTGGGTCGCGACTTTAAAATCAAACGTGCGATGTAGGCGGAAAGACCGCCTGCGCCCTTTTTTCTTGCCGATGCGGTGTTAGCGACCTTTTCCGAGCAATTCGTCAGGCTGCCGCGCTTTGCGACTCCCTCCGCGCGGATATCCTCCTTTGCGCGAAGCGATATATCTGCAATTACCGCCCCGTCGGAGAGAATGATTTGACGTGTTGCAAGCTCCTTTGCCTCGTCGAAATTATGTGTTATGAGAATAACAAGCCTCTCCGCTGAAGCCTCCTTTAAAAGTCGTATGACCTTTTCGCTGTTTTCGCTGTCAAGGTTGCCTGTCGGCTCGTCTGCGATGAGTATTTTCGACGGCTTCGCGAGTGCGCGCGCGATTGAAAGCCGTTGCTTTTGTCCGCTTGAAAGACGGTCCGCACGTCTTGTCCTGAATTCGTAAAGGTCCACCCGCTTGAGAATATCGTCGGACAGCCTTGCCGCCTCGTCCGCGGGCATTCCGTAAAAGCGCAACGCGCTTTCGACGTTTTCGAAAACAGTATTTCCGACGAGAATTCCATAGCTTTGCGAAATAAAGCTGACGGTATCTCTGCGGTATTTTTCCCAATCCGCGGCATCGAAATGCGAGGTTGGCGCATTGCCGACGTAAAGCTCGCCGGATTCGTATGGAATAATACCGCCAAGCACGTGGGCAAGCGTGGATTTTCCGCTTCCGCTTTCTCCCGTGACGGCAACCATCTCGCCAACATCAAAGGACAGTGATATTCCCGAAAGCCCCACTGCAACCGAGGTCTGCGAGGTGTAAAATTTTGAAAGATTGTCAAGACGAATAATGCTCATAGCCGTCTCCCCGATAATTTGCAAATGCCTTCACGCGCTTCGTCGCGCGCGAGGTGCCTGTGAAATTAATTAATATGTAAAAGTATACCACACATTACTCGCTCTGTCAATATCGCACCGCCGTGAAAGCCTTTCGCACTAAAGCAAAAATGCCGCTGCGGGTGCTTTTTATTATCGTCCTGTAAGCTTTTATGTGCAAAAACCTTGAAATCCGCAGAGCCCTTGAAAAAACAAAGGACTTGGCAATTTGCCAAGTCCTTTGTTTCGCCGAATTAGTCGGCAGCGTTGTCCTTTTTAGCAACAACCTGTGTATCCTTGTAGTAACCGCAAGCCTTGCATACGCGGTATGCAAGATTGTACTCGCCGCACTGGGGGCACTTTACAAGGTTGGTGGGAGCTTCGAGCTTCCAAACGCTCGAGCGTCTTTTCATCTTTCTCGAATGAGAAACCTTTTTCTTCGGTACTGCCATTGTTGATTACCTCCTATGTGAGTATGCGACAAACGCATTCTCGGATATATTATTTTATTTATTTTCTTCTTCTTTTAATTTCGCCAGCAAGGGTCCGAGCGAAGCGAGTCTTGGGTCAATCTCTTTTTTGGAGCAGCCGCAATCACCCGTATTAAGGTCGTGTCCGCATTTGGGGCAAAGTCCCAAGCAATCCTCCTTACAAAGGAAGCGGACGGGAAACTCCATTTCGATTTGCTCGCGAAGCGGCTCGTCCATATCAAGGAAGCCGTCCTCGATTATCGCGTAATCGTCGTATTTGTTGTCGAAAGGATCCGAAAGCATATCCCGTGAGGCTACGGTTTTCTCAAGGTCAAGGGTAAAGCAGCCGCCGACAGGCTTAAGGCATCTCGCGCACTCGGTTTGGTAGTTGACCGACATCGTGAGAGTCATCCTCATATAACCGGCGGTGTTGGTAATCTCACCCGAAACCTTCATGGGAGAAGGAAAACTTACACCGTAAAGGAAGCTTGAAGTATCCTCGGGGTCAACCTCAAGCGGTAATTCATAATCAAATACAAGCAGTCTTTCGCCCGCAAGTAAAGGTCTTAAATCCAGCTTCAAAGTATCACCTCTTCATTGTCTGCCGATAAAAGGGCATAGTTTAGGCTATGGCATCCCAAAATCGTACAAGATATTATATAATGTTTCCCCCCGTTTGTCAAGTGGTTTTTGAACTTTTTTGAAAAACTTTTTTCGTGCCCGATTTTTGAAGCCAAAGCACGCGCGACAGCCGTCCGCTTGTCGGAAAATCGCGGTAAATAATTTACCTTCGTTTAATATTTCAAAACGCGATTGACAAACGATTTTGCTTGTTGTATAATCTATTTGTAAAAATATGCGCGTATATGCGAAAAAGGAGTATTATCTATGATGACCGATATCGAAATAGCACAGTCGGTGAAGCCTCGGCACATTCTCGAAATTGCACGCGAGGCGGGAGTCGATGAAAAATACGTGGAGCTTTACGGAAGCAATAAGGCAAAGCTCGACCTCTCCCTGCTTACCGATTCCGCGGATAAAAAGGACGGAAGGCTCGTGCTTGTTACCGCTATAACCCCCACCCCTGCGGGAGAGGGTAAAACCACAACGACCATCGGTCTTGCCGACGGATTAAAGCGTATCGGAAAGCGCGTTGCCGTGGCACTTCGCGAGCCGTCGCTCGGTCCCGTTTTCGGTGTAAAGGGCGGCGCTGCGGGCGGTGGCTATGCACAGGTTATACCGATGGAGGATATCAACCTTCACTTTACGGGTGACTTCCACGCAATCGGTGCGGCAAACAACCTCCTTGCCGCTATGCTCGACAACCATATTTACCAAGGTAATTCGCTTAATATCGATCCGCGCCGCATCACCTGGAAGCGCTGTGTTGATATGAACGACAGACAGCTGCGCTACGTTACCGACGGACTTGGCGGACGTGTAAACGGTGTGCCGCGCGAGGACGGCTTTGATATTACCGTAGCCTCGGAGATTATGGCGGTGCTTTGTCTTGCCTCCTCTCTTTCGGATTTGAAGGAAAGGCTTGCGCATATTATCGTCGGCTATACCTACGATGAAAAGCCCGTGACCGCGGGCGACCTGAAGGCGGAGGGCGCAATGTGCGCGCTTTTAAAGGATGCGCTAAAGCCTAATCTCGTCCAGACCCTCGAGGGAACTCCCGCATTCGTACACGGCGGACCGTTTGCGAATATCGCGCACGGCTGTAACTCGGTTATTGCAACCCGCACCGCAATGAAAATGGCGGATTACGCTATCACGGAGGCGGGCTTCGGCGCGGACCTCGGCGCGGAAAAATTCCTTGATATAAAGTGCCGTATGGCGGGGCTTACCCCCTCCGCGGTGGTTATCGTTGCAACCGTGCGCGCTCTTAAAATGCACGGCGGACTTCCCAAAACCGCACTCGGAGAGGAAAATCTCGATGCGCTTGAAAAGGGAATACCCAACCTCCTTCGCCACGTTTCAAACATCAAAAACGTGTATAAGCTTCCCTCGGTTGTCGCGGTCAACCGCTTTCCGACCGATACCGATGCGGAAATCAACTTTATTATCGACGAGTGCAAAAAGCTCGGCGTAAACGTCGTCCTCTCAACCGTTTGGGCGGAGGGCGGAAAGGGCGGAGAAGCCCTCGCACGCGAGGTCGTAAGACTTTGCGAGGAGGAAAAGGGCGACTTTACCTACTCCTACGAGCTTGACGGAAGCATCGAGGAAAAAATCGAAAATATAGTAAAAAAGGTTTACGGTGGCGACGGTATAACCGTCCTTCCCGCTGCTAAAAAGCAGATTGCCGCACTCACAGCGCTCGGCTATGACAAGCTGCCCGTTTGTATGGCAGAAACACAGTATTCCTTCTCCGACGACCCTACGAAGCTCGGCGCGCCAAGCGGCTTTACCGTAACCGTAAAGAACGTTAAAATCTCCGCGGGCGCAGGCTTTATCGTAGTGCTTACGGGTGATATTATGACTATGCCGGGACTCCCGAAGTCCCCTGCCGCAGAGCGCATCGACGTCACCGAGAACGGAAAAATAGTCGGACTTTTCTAAAAGGCAAAAATGTCAAAAGCCGTGACCCGTGTCACGGTTTTTGAACTGTAATGTAAATAATTATTTACAGAGGGACGTATGAAACTTATAATCGCTTCTAACAATAAGCACAAAATTTACGAGATAAAAAATATCCTCGGCGGGCGCTTTGAGGAAATCCTCTCGCTCGGGGAGGCGGGCATCGACCACGAAACCGTGGAGGATGGCAAAACCTTTATGGAAAACGCGCTTAAAAAGGCAAGGGAGATTGCCGAAATCTCGGGCTGCGCCGCACTTGCCGACGACAGCGGAATTACCGCACACGCCCTCGGTGACAAGCCCGGGATTTACAGCGCACGCTTTTCGGGCGGACACGGCAACGATGCCGATAATAACGCCCTGCTTTTAAAGCTCCTTTCGGATAAGGAGGACAAGGGCGCACATTATACCTGCGCTATGGCTCTTGTCTATCCCGACGGCAGGACCGTCACCGCGGAGGGCTATATGTACGGGACAATCACCCCCGACGCAAGGGGAGAGCGCGGCTTTGGCTATGACCCGATTTTTATTGCCGACGGGGAGAGCCGCACCGTTGCCGAAATGACCGACGAGGAGAAAAATGCAATCTCCCACAGGGGTAGGGCGCTTGCTCTCCTTCTTGAGAAAATTTAACACGGGGGCGCGCTTATGCTTGATACCGTCATACAAATCATTGAAATTATCGGTGTCGTTTCCTTTTGTACATCGGGCTCTATCGTCGCTATTGACAAGGAAATGGATCTTATGGGCGTCATACTTCTTGCTCTTACCACCACCTTTGGCGGAGGCGTTTTTCGCGACCTGATTCTTGGGCAAACCCCTGCGTTCTTCGTTTCGATGCACCTTTACGTGCTTGTCGGGGTTCTCACCTCTATCCTTGTTTTTATTCTTGCATCCGCATTTAAAAGGTGGTATGTAAAGGAGGAGGAGAAAATCAATTTCTTCAACAACTTTGTCGATGCAATCGGTCTTGGCGCATTTACGGTTACGAGTGTCAATATCTGCCTTGACGTTTGCCCCGAAAAGGGTCCCTTTCTCGCTATTATGATGGGTATGATAGCCTCGGTGGGCGGAGGTGTTGTGCGCGATCTCTTTCTTGACCGTGTTCCGAACGTTTTCAGAAAGCATATATATGCTCTTGCCTGCCTTGTGGGTGCTGCGCTCTACTACTGCCTTCGCGTCTATGTGTTCGCGCACAGCGAGGTCGGTATAGTCATAAGCACCGTCGTCGGAATTCTTGCGGTTTTTGTTATCCGCGTGCTTGCAAGCATCTTTAAATGGAATCTGCCAAAGGCAATTCACTTTTCCGAGCTTGAGGGCTGATTTCGCCGTTAAATTGCCCAAAACGGCAAGGACGTGTAATTGATTTCTACATTACATTAAATAAAAACAATCTTTTTTTGAAAAACACTTTACAAACCAAAAAAAATGTGATATAATAACCAACGGCCTATAATCGGGTAGCGTGTCAGGCATTGCTCCGTTTGTGCTTTATGCCTTGCGTGGCTTTCGCATTTCACCCGCACGTCGCTCGTTTTGTGGTACTAATATTAAGAAAGGTGAAGAAAATGATTTCAAAGGAAACAAAGACTGCCCTCATTAACGAGTACAAGATCAATGAGAGAGATACCGGTTCTCCCGAGGTTCAGGTAGCAATTCTTACCAACAGAATTAACGAGCTTACCGAGCATATGAAGAAGAACCCCAAGGATTTCCACTCTCAGAGAGGTCTTTCCAAGATGGTCGGTCACAGAAAGCAGCTTCTTAACTACCTCGCAAAGAAGGATATCGAGAGATACAGAGCGGTAATTAAGAGACTCGGTCTCAGAAAGTAATTTCTTACTTCCCGGGATGTATATAAAAACGGGAACGGCGCGACTGTTCCCGTTTTTGTATAAGATTTTTATGCGCTTAAATTCAAAAAACGTCGGGGACGAAAGTAGCAGTTAATTATGTACTCGCATTGAGTGGATAATTAAGTGCTATGTTCGCTCCTCGCAAAAAAACAAAAGGAGAAAGAAAATGGTAGAAAATTTCAAAACATTTGACCAGGCAAGAGAGTTTAGCTACACCCTCGCGGGAAGACCTCTTGTAGTAAAGACCGGCAAAATCGCAGGTCTTGCAAACGGTGCCGCCCTCGTACAGTATGGCGAAACCACCGTACTCGCAACCGCAACCGCATCCGCCGCACCTCGCGACGGCATCGACTTCCTTCCTCTCTCGGTTGATTACGACGAGAAGATGTACGCCGTTGGTAAAATCCCCGGCGGCTTCCTCAAGAGAGAAGGAAAGCCCACCGAGAAGGCTGTCCTCGCGGGCAGAGTTATCGACCGCCCCGTAAGACCCCTCTTCCCGAAGGATCTTCGTAACGACATCTCGCTTCTTCTCACCATTATGTCGGTTGACCCCGATTGCTCGCCCGAAATCACCGCAATGATCGGCGCGTCCATCGCACTTTCTATCTCGGATATTCCGTGGAACGGTCCTATCGGCGGCGTGTTTATGGGTCTTGTTAACGGAGAGCTTGTCGTAAACCCCAACGCGGAGCAGAGAAAGGTATCCGACCTTGAGCTTACCGTTGCGGCTTCCGCCGAAAAGGTGGTTATGATTGAGGCGGGCGCTAACGAGGTTGACGACGATACTATGTTCAAGGCTATTATGATTGCTCACGAGGAAATTAAGGGCATCGTAGAGTTCATCAACGGCATCGTTGCCGAAATCGGAAAGCCGAAGTTCACCTACACCTCGGGCGAGCTTGATCACGATATGTTCGACGAGATCTTTGCATACTGCGAAACCGCGGTTATGGAGGCTCTCGACACCGACGACAAGAACGTAAGAGATGCAAAGATGCAGCCTATTATGGACGACATCGTTGCTACCTTCGAGGAAAAGTATCCCGACATCAAAACCATCCTTCCCGAGCTTATATATAAGATTCAAAAGAAGATTGTTCGCCGTTGGCTTCTCGTTGACAAAAAGCGCGTTGACGGAAGAAGAATGGACGAAATCAGACCGCTTGCTGCGGAGGTTGGCGTAATTCCGAGAGTTCACGGCTCGGGTCTTTTCACCCGCGGACAGACGCAGGTTCTTACCATCGCAACCCTCGGCACGCTTTCCGACGGTCAGAAGCTTGAGGGACTTGACGACGAAACAGGCAAGAGATATATGCACCACTACAATATGCCCGGCTACTCCACGGGAGAGGCAAAGCCCCAGCGCAGCCCCGGAAGACGTGAGATTGGCCACGGCGCACTCGCGGAGCGCTCTCTCGTTCCCGTTCTCCCCTCCGAGGAGGAGTTCCCCTATGCAATCCGCCTCGTTTCCGAGGTCGTTTCCTCTAACGGCTCCACATCGCAAGGCTCTGTTTGCGGCTCTACTCTCGCACTTATGGACGCGGGCGTTCCGATTAAGGCTCCCGTTGCAGGTATCTCCTGCGGTCTTATCACTGCGGAGGACGGCTCTTGGGATACTATGATCGATATTCAAGGTCTTGAGGACTTTTACGGCGATATGGACTTCAAGGTTGCAGGTACTCACAAGGGTATCACCTCCATCCAGATGGATCTCAAGGTTGACGGTCTTACCCCCGAAATTATCAAGCGTGCGCTTGAAACCACCCACCAGGGCAGAGATGAGATTATCGACAAGATTCTTCTTGCGGCAATTCCCGCACCCCGTGAGGAGGTTTCCGCTTACGCTCCCAAGATGATTTCTATGAAGATTAACCCCGACAAGATTCGCGAGGTTATCGGCTCGGGCGGAAAGGTTATCCAGAAGATTGTTGCCGATACGGGCGCAAAGATTGATATCGAGGACGACGGCTCCGTATTTATCGCGGCCGTTGACAAGGCTTCGGCTGAAAAGGCAAAGGCTATTATCGACGCTATCGTATTCGAGCCTGTTGTTGGCGAAACCTACGAGGGTATCGTTACCAGAATTATTCCTATCGGCGCGTTCGTAGAGTACGCACCCGGCAAGGAGGGAATGGTTCACATTTCCAAGCTCCAGAACAAGCGTACCGAGAACGTAGAGGACGTTGTTTCGGTTGGCGATACCGTCCGCGTTAAGTACCTCGGCACCGACGAAAAGGGCAGACAGAACCTCTCTATGCGTGACGCAGCTCCCGCCGACGCGGAGTAATTTCCTCGCTTGGCTCGGTTGAATTAGGCACGAAGCTTGCCCGCTTTTGCGAAAGTAAAGGGTATTCGCCTCTGCATTTGACCGACCGCGAAAGGTACAATTGAAAAACGTTAAGAGCCATTCCTTCGGGAGTGGCTCTTTTTTATTGAACACAAAGGGGCGTAAAGCTCCGACTCCGAATACGAATTTTTCCGTCATTGCCTGTAAAATTTAACACGCCCCCTATCGTATTGTCTATTGATCCGCCTTTGGTGTAAACCATAATTTACATTACTTGCGCCGGGTTTGATTGACATTCGTAATTTGCATTTAGCAAAACATATCAAAGTCAACAAACTTTTGACAATATCTTTGTGTAAGATTTTGTCTTTCTTTGCTTGCAAAGTACGCGCGCGTGTGATATAATATATATTACGAATAAGCGCGAATAATGTATATATTTTTAAAGAAATACCTTTTTCCGTCAAATTCCGTAAAGGTCTTGACATTTTTCGGGAGGGGGTATAATGTAGGAAATATATATAAATCCGCGGATAACGGCACCCCGCCCTTATCCACATTCAATCCTTGTATCCCCGCCACCTCATAACCGCATTTGGGGGCAGAATTGAAAATAAAGCTTGGAGGCTGTTTATGTCACAACTTGCAGAAAAGAATATCTTGGACCCTGTCACCGAAACGGGGGAGGGTATCAATAGCGGCGCGGTTGCATTGTGCGAACCGTTGATACTACCCTGCATAGAGGAGGAAACTGTTAGTGAACCGCCTTCTCTTGAGCAAATGAATTATTCGGAGCGGTATTCCGATTCGTACTACGAAAATTACATAGAAAGCTTTCAAAAAAACACAAAAAAACGGTACATATATCGATTTGTAAAGAGAACGTTTGATATAGGTGCTTCTGCGTTGGCTTTGCTTCTGCTTTCACCTGTTTTTTTGGTTACGGCTATTGCAATAAAATGCGACTCCAAAGGACCGATTATTTTTAAGCAACCCAGAGTCGGAAAGAACGGCAAAATCTTTTGTTGCTTAAAATTCCGTTCAATGCGCATAGATGCTCCGAAAAACGCCCCGACATCACAGCTTGAAAACCCTGAAATTTACTACACAAAGGTTGGACGCTTTTTACGAAAAACATCAATTGATGAATTTCCGCAGTTTTGGTGTGTTTTTGTCGGAAAAATGTCGTTTATTGGATATCGTCCTCTCGTTCCTAACGAAGTAAAGGCCAATGAAATGCGTAAAAAGCTCGGAGTATTTGAAATGCGTCCCGGAATATCGGGTCATGCACAGGTTTTGGGAAGGGATAATGTGTATTACAAAAACAAAGCAATTCTTGATGCTGAATATGTTAAACATGCCTCTCTTTGGTTTGATTTAAAGCTAATTGTGAGGACTGTTCTTGTTGTCTTTAATCGAAAGGGAAATAGTTCCGACAAATAATCTCATGGAGTTTTTATGAAAATATTGGTTGTATGTCAACATTACTATCCGGAACCCTTCCGCATAACTGATATATGCGAGGAGCTTGTTCGGAAGGGGCACGATGTGTCTGTAATTACGGGCTTGCCTAATTACCCGATGGGGGAGCTTTACGCTGGGTATGAAGCGGGCAAAAAGCGTAGGGAAAATATCAACGGTGTTGACGTACATAGATGTTTTACAATCCCAAGAAAAACGGGGGTTATAAGAAGGGTTTTAAACTACTTCAGCTTTGCAATGTCATCCGCGAGATACGTAAAGAAATTGGATTCGGATTACGATGTTGTATTTGTAAATCAGCTTTCTCCTGTTATGATGGCAAACGCCGGAGTGAAATATAAAAAAAAGCACGGTACAAGGTTGGTGCTTTATTGCCTTGACTTGTGGCCCGAATCCTTGACCGTCGGCGGTATTAAAAAGGGTTCTGCCGTGTATAAGATATTCCACAAAATTTCTTGTAAAATTTATAGAAGTGCCGATCGCCTGCTGATTACCTCGAAGAGCTTTGCAAAATACTTTGCGGAGGAGTTTGGCATAAACGGTGTCGAATATCTGCCGCAATACGCGGAGGCTATCTTTGATCCCGAAACCTGCAAAAAGGAAGAAAACGGATACGTGGATTTAATGTTTGCGGGAAATGTAGGAACTGCGCAGAGTGTTGATACGATTATACGTGCTGCAAAGCTGACGGAGGATATACCTAACTTAAGATGGCACATCGTGGGTGACGGCAGCGAACTCAAAAATTGTATGGCTATGGCTGAAGAGCTATCTGCCAGATCCGTTGTTTTTCATGGAAGACACCCGATCGAGGAAATGCCAAAGCTTTACGCTATGGCGGATGCGATGCTCGTTACTATGCAAAAAAATCCGATTGTTTCGCTTACGCTCCCCGGAAAGGTGCAAACTTATATGGCTGCAGGAAAGCCTATAATCGGTGCTATTGACGGAGAAACAGCCATTGTTATTGACGAAGCAAAATGCGGATACTGTGTACCGGCGGAGGATTGTACCTCGCTTGCGGATGCTGTAAGAGGATTTGTATCAAGTGATATGGATCATTATGGGGAAAATTCGTTGAGATACTATGAAAACAATTTTACACGAAATGGATTTTTTGATGAGTTAACAAAGCAACTTAATTGATAAATATCCAAAAGTGTATAGTACTCGAAAGAGGGATTTATGAAAATTTTAATGATAAATTCGGTTTGTGGTATTCGTAGCACCGGTCGGATATGTACCGATATTGCGGAGGTTTTGGATAAAGAAGGGCACGATGTAAAAATTGCCTACGGAAGAGAAAACGTACCCGAAAGGTTTAAGAAATACGCGGTAAAGATTGGTTCGGATTTTGGCGTGAAGCTTCACGCTGTTCGTTCGCGTTTGTTTGATGCTTCCGGATTTGGCAGCAGGATAGCAACAAAACGCTTTATCAAATGGGTTAAATCTTATGACCCCGACATAATTCATCTCCATAACATACACGGATATTACTTAAATATCGAGATTTTGTTTGATTATCTAAAAGCGTCTGAAAAACCTGTTGTTTGGACTCTTCACGATTGCTGGGCATTTACGGGGCATTGTTCACACTTTGATTTTGTGGGATGTGAAAAATGGAAAATGGGCTGCGTTGACTGTCCGCAAAAGCTCACATATCCCAAAAGCTTTGTCGATCGTTCCTCACGCAATTATGACAGAAAAAAGCGTGCGTTCACAAGTGTAAAAAATTTAAGTATTGTTACGCCATCTCATTGGTTGGCAGATTTGGTTAGAGAATCCTATCTTGCGGCGTCGGATGTTCTTGTTGTTCATAATGGAATTAATTTAAATGTGTTCAAGCCAACCGACGGAAATTTCAGAAAAGAGCATTCGATTGAGGAAAAGAAAATTCTTTTGGGCGTTGCGAGTGTTTGGGGAAAACGGAAGGGGTTTGACGATTTTATTAAAATGTCACAAATGCTTGATGATTCGTACAGAATTGTGCTTGTTGGCGTCAGCGAGCAACAAAAGGAAAAGCTCCACGGTAATATGATTGGTATTAACAGAACCAATAACACCAAAGAGCTTGCACACATTTATACAACCGCAGATGTGTTTGTTAATCCGACTTACGAAGATAATTATCCGACGGTTAATTTGGAGGCAATTGCTTGTGGAACGCCCGTGATTACTTATTCAACAGGCGGGAGTCCAGAGGCGGTTCGCGAGTATGAAGGTATGACTGTTCCAAAGGGGGATGTCGATGCACTCGTAAATGGGATTTATACCCTCACAAGAGGTGGGAAAAGAACGCTAAATAATGCTGAACTTAATTCGATGTCTGTATTTAATTTTGTCGAGGAATATTACGATATATACAATCGTTCACAAACGGTTTGACGATTTATATAGATTTATATAAGATTTGAAAGAGGTGTTTTATATATGAGGTTGCTATTCGTTTCTAATATTCCATCACCCTATCGAGTTGATTTTTTTAACGAGTTAGGCAAAGAATGTGACTTAACCGTTTGCTTTGAGGGGGAATGCGCTACTGACAGAAACGAGGCGTGGAAAGCGCAAGATGCATACAACTTCAATGCCGTATATTTGAATGGTATTCGGACCTCTTCAGATAAATTTTTAAGTTTTAAACTTAAAAAATACCTAAAAGAAAAATGGGATTGTATTATTTTCGGTGGATACGCAACTCCAACACAAATGCTTGGAATATTATATTTGCGAAGAAAAAAGATTCCTTTTGTTCTTGAGGCTGATGGTGGCATAATTTCAGCAGAAAACGATTTGAAATACCGTATAAAAAAATTTTTCATATCATCGGCAAGCGCATGGTTTGGCAGCGGAAAAAAGACAACTGAATATTTTGTTCACTATGGTGCTAACAAAAGCAGGTGTTTTGAATATCCGTTTACATCTCTATCTAAAGCTGATTTAGATAATGCTCAAAACAAAAAAAATCAAATTGCAAAAACGGTTTTGCGTGAAAAATTGCAGATAAAAGAAGACAAAATGGTTTTATCTGTTGGGCGATTTAGTTATAATGCAGGCTACGGCAAAGGTTATGATTTCATTATGTGTGCGGCCGAAAAAACAAAGGATAAAAATATCGGGTATTACATAGTTGGGGATGAACCTACCGAAGAGTTTGTAAAATGGAAGAAATCAAAGCATCTTGAGCATGTTCATTTTGTCGGGTTTAAGAAAAAAGACGAATTGTCAGACTATTATTTGGCTGCCGATTTGTTTGTTCTTATGACGCGTTCGGATGTATGGGGGCTTGTTGTGAATGAAGCAATGAGTTATGGGCTTCCCGTAATCTCAACTAATATGTGCGTAGCCGCGTGCGAATTGGTAAAGGATGGATTTAACGGTTATGTTATTGACATCAATAATGCACAATTATTACCCGATTACATAGAAAAAACGTTATATGATGTTGATTATTTAAAGTTGTCCTTGAATAGCGAAATTACGATTAAAGATTATACAATCGAGAATATGGCTGACGCGCATATAAATTTTTTGAACGAATTGATAAAGTAATCTATGGAATTTTGTAAATTTTGTAAAAAGAAAGAGCGGGGGTAAAATGAATAATAAATGTAAGGTTGTAGTGTCTACGTTTAACAACTCAAAAAATAATTATGGAGCACTGTTTCAATCTTGTGGATTGTATTCATTTTTAACGCAATTGGGATATGATGTTTCGTATGTTGCGATAGGGAAAAGAGTGCGTAAAGTTTCAAAAAAACGCAGCCTGTTTGTTATTGCGAAGGGAGCAATAAAGCGCATTCTTCTTTTACCGCATACGAAGAAATTTAAGATAAGGGAAGTCGCGTTTAAAAAATTTGCGTCGGAAACCCAAAACCAAATTTATTATGCTACGGATGAAGAACTGTTTCTTAACCCTCCAAAAGCGGATGTTTATGTTTCGGGAAGTGATCAAGTATGGAATCCCGTTTCCATGCACGAAGATTTGTTTTTATCTTATGCACCAAATGGAAGCAAAAAAATTTCCTATGCAGCAAGCATGGGAAACGAAAGCATACCAAATGAAAATAAAGATCGTTTTGTTAAATACCTAAAGGATTATTCTGCAATATCCGTGCGTGAAGATACTGTAATTGACATTGTTTCACCTTACGTTGATATCACGGTTAATCAAAACATTGATCCTGTTTTTTTAAAGCGGATAGAGGATTGGAAAAGTCTTGAGAAAAAATATGACAAGTTGAAATTTGACAAGTTTATTCTTGTCTATGCGATAGAATGGAATTCGGAATTTGACAAACGCCTTTCTTTGATAAAAAAGGAAATGGGTCTGCCTGTAGTATCCATTAATATCGGAAACATAAAAAAAATTTGCGCAAACCAGGTTGTTTACGATGCTTCACCAAACGAATTTTTATATCTGTTGGATAAAGCAGAGTGCGTTGTTGCAACATCGTTTCATGGGATTGCACTGTCCATTATTTATAATAAGCCTTTTTTGGCAATTTCCGGTTCAAATAAGCCGACAAGAATCAATTCTTTGATGCGTCATTTTGACATTGAGATTGAAAAAACATTAGAATATGGCGCTGATGAATTTTCAAAGATAAATAAAATAATTGAAATGGATCGCGTTTGCGCTAAAAATTATTTAATGAACGCTATAGAGGGAAAGGTATAATGCGCGATACCAAAAGGGGAACTAAATGTTAATCGAAGCAGGTATTCAAAGGCGAAAAAATGCAATATTTGTTTTGCTGTCTGTAATGTTGTCTATTTTTTGCATTTTAAAAGTCATTAGGGGAAGTAGCATTGAAAATACAACCGCGGGTGGAATATGGAATTACATTTCTTTGCTGTATTATCCGATCGCTTTAATATTGTTTTTCACAAGAGATAAAATTAAAATCGATTTAATTTTCACATCGGCGTTTTTTTATGTTTTAGTTGCGCTTTTTTCTACATTTTTAAATTGGGGCTATAGGGTAGATGTTTCGTCAATTTATAATTTATTGATGATACCTTATCCAATTTTGGTAATGTCCGTATTCTATATTTCTTCAAAAAAATCGGAATGGTGTGAACGTATAATATTGGTTGGTTATATTGTATGCCTTATACTTAATCTACGCTCTGTTTTGAGTTATAACTTTACAAATGCCGAAGAGATGATGAAAAGTGATATATATTTCTCACTTGGACTTTTTCCTTTTGCATTGCAACTTTTAAAACGTAAGTACTTTAAAGTCCTAATTGTATTATTGCAGTTTGCGGCTGTTTTTTTGGCTGATAAACGTACGGGTTTAATAGCATTTATTATAGGATTGATTCTATACATATTAATATCTTCATTTTGCGATAACAAAGGTTCATTTTTGAAAACTGTAAAAAGCCTTATAATAGCAACGGTTGCCGTGCTATTGTTTTACAAAGTTGGAAAGTACGTTGATGATACGTATAATTTGGATATCTTTTCAAGACTGATGAGATTGTCGGACGATGGCGGAAGCGGTAGAGCGGATATATACAGCAACGTATGGCAGGGATTTAAGAACTCCGATTTTATAGAAAAAATGTTTGGGCACGGAATGAATACTGCCGGTTCAATTGGCGGAGCAGGAAAAGCTCACAATGATTTTCTGCAAATAATATACGATTATGGTGTTTTTGCGGTGGTTTTTGTTACCGTTTTCTACATCAGTTTGGTGGTAAGGGCTTTTAAAATGATCAAGTGCAAGTCTCCTTATGCGGCTGCATTTACTTTCTCTGTTGTAATTGGATTGTTTCTTGCTATGTTTTCGTATTTTGTTGTTTATTTTACGTATGTTACCTGTATTATGGCTTTTTGGGGATATACACTGTCAATGGAAAAACAACGGGTTATGGAAAGAAGAAGGGATGAATAATGAACATTAACGCGGTTTCTAAAGATTGTATCGGATGCGCTGCTTGTATGGATATTTGCGCCTTGGGAGCAATATCTATTCACTGTGATAGTGAGGGGTTTTATAAACCCCAAGTGGACGATAAGTGTATTAATTGTGGAAAATGCCTGAAAAAATGCCCGGCGAATACCTCCAAAACAGAAAAAAAGGTGTCAGAATTTTATTATGGATGGATTTTGGATGATACGGTTAGAAAGAATTCGTCTTCGGGTGGCTTTTTTTCCTCTTTGGCAAATTACGTTTTGTCTTCCGGCGGTGTTGTTTTTGGCGCTGCGTATTCAAATGATTTTAAGTCGGTTGTTATGGAATCAACCGAGGATGTTAGCTTGGATGCTCTTAGAGTAAGCAAATATTGTCAAGCCTTTTCAAACGGAATGCACAACAAAATTGCCGATCATTTAAAAAAGGGGCGCAAGGTTTTGGTGGTTGGAACACCATGCCAAATTGCTTCCTTAAGACTTCGCTTTGCAAATAACGAAAACTTGCTGCTTGTTGATTTCTTTTGTGGAGGCATAGCACCTGTTAGCGCATATAGCAATTATATTGAATATCTTGAAAAATGTTATAAATCAAAAGTGATTTCTGTGAATATGCGTGATAAGTCTTTGGGATGGAACTTACCAAAGATACGGGTGAAATTTGAAAATGGCAAAGTATATTCCAAAAGGTATCAATTTGACTATTACTGTCATTATTTTTATGGAAAAAATATTAAAAATTTGCCGTGTTTAACCTGTAAGTTCACAAACCATACCGATGCGGATATTACTATCGGCGATTTTTGGGGATATAAAAGCGCAAATGTGTCAAATGACGGAAAAGGCATTTCGCTAATTGCTATTAATACAGAAAATGGAAAAATTGCTCTTGATTGTGTCAAGACTCAACTGCAACTTTATTCCCTTGATGAAAAATACGCAAAATACGCTTATAGGGGAAAAGATAATAATACACAGATAATTAAACAAAGAAATGAATTTATGGAGGATGTTAAAAAGCACTCGTTTGTGTATGCTGCAAAAAAACACGATTTTAGATACGGTAGCTTTGGTGTCCTTTTAAAAATACTTATTCGCAAGGTGGTGCGTAAGTGATATCTCGAGATAAACAGGTAAAACTTGGTGCAGTTTTATCTTATTTTGGTGTTTTCTTTGGAATCGTTACGGGTTTGATTTATAATCCGTGGATGATTAGAACCATTGGCGACGCAGATTACGGTTTATATACTCTTGCTATGTCCTTGATTAACATTTTTGTGGTTGATTTTGGGCTTAGTATGGCTGCACAAAGGTTTGTTTCAAAATACAGAGCAGAAAATAACCAAGCCGCTGTTGATAATATCGTTGGTCTGCTTTATAAACTGTATATAATAATAACAATTGCGCTTTTTGTTGTGTTTACGGTGCTGTTTTTTTTCGTTGATGCTATATATGCAAAACTCACCGCAGAGGAGCTGGAAAAATTTAGAGTACTTTACATAATGGTTGCAATATATAGCGTGACATCGTTTCCGTTTATTATATTGAATGGCATATTAAGCTCTTACGAAAAGTTTGTTCCGCTAAAGACTTTTGATTTAATTTACAAGGTTTTATCTGTGTTGTTGACTGCTATGGCTCTATTGGTGGGGCTTGGTGTGTATGTTCTTGTGGTGGTTAATATTATTGGAAGCGTAACGGTAACCGTGTTGAGAATTTTTTATGTAAAGAAATACACGCCAGTAAGGGCAAACTGGTCATATAGAGATAGCGAAAAAATAAAAGAGTTGTTTGGTTTTTCAATATGGGCATCGGTGTCAATTGTTACCGCAAGACTTTTACTTGCACTTGGTCCATCGATTCTCGGTGTAGTGGCGGGAAGCTTTGAAATTGCGGTTTTTGGTTATGCAGTAAGTATGGAGGGCTATATTTACGCTTTTGTGAACGCAATTAACGGATTTTTTATGCCTCAATTGTCGAGAATCAACGCCAATGGCGAGAGAGCGGAAGAACACGTTTTGGATTTATTGATAACAGTGGGTAGATTCATATTGATTTTATTCGCTCTTATTTTTGTTGGATTTGCGATGTTAGGAGAGGAATTTATAACTCTTCTTGTGGGGGCTGATTATGTAGGTGCTTACTATTGCGTTTTGCTGATATGCGGATATGGATTAATAGCCTACCCACAACAAATCGCCAACACTTATGTTGTTGTAAAGAATCGGGTGAAGGAACGCGCCTTGATTTCTTTGGCGTCCTTTGTGTTGTATATCGCGTTGGTCTTTGTTTTGGGAAAAATGTTTGGAGCGATTGGCGTTAGCATTTCGATATTTTCTTCCCTTGCGATACAAACATTGCTTATGAACATTTTATACCGTGTAAAATTAAAGATTAAAATTGGGAAGTTTTTTAAGGCGTGTCATTTTAAAATGTTGCCCGGACTTCTCGTGTTTGCTGTGATGTCATTCTTTATTTCGATTATTCCTATATTCGGCTGGCTTGGCTTTTTGGTGAAGATGCTTCTCATTGTTGGAGTGTATATCCCGATAGTTTGGGTGCTTATACTAAATAAATTTGAAAAAGAAAAAGTAATCAAATCACTTTTACGCAAGTGATTTTGGGAGGGAAAATGCTTATATCACACGAGCAATTGCGAGATATAAATAATGTGCAAATTAATATTTTAAAGTCTATATCTGATGTGTGCAAGCAATTGGATATAAAGTTTTTTATGGTTCACGGAAGCTTGCTTGGTACAGTGAAAGGAAATAAGTTTATTCCGGATGACGATGATATTGATGTTGCGTTTTTTAGAAAGGATTATGAAAAATTTGCAAAAGAAGCGCCCAAACTTTTGGAGAAGCACTATTTTGTTCAAACCCCATTCACCGATGTTAATTATCCCCTTGCATTTGGGAAGCTTAGAGACAGTAGGACTACGTATATTATAGAAAATGCAAGTCATCTCCAAATGAATCATGGGATATATGTGGACATATTTCCTATTGATAATTGCCATAGTGGTGGATTGAAGGCAAAACTGTTTGAGATTATGTACAAGCTCTTGGATATGAGGATTGCATCGGTTTACGATTTGAGCGGCGAATCGTTTTTAAAAAAAGCGGTGCGACTATGCACAAAAATAATTATTCCATCGTATGACTGCGCAATTAAAAAACGCAAAAAAATGTTAACTCATTGTCACTTTTCGGGTTATGTTCGCGTATCAGGTGGAAAAACAGCTGAACAGTGTATTCCGATCAAATGGTTTGAAAAAGCGGTTCCTGATGTTTTTGAAGGAGTCGATGTGTTCGTTCCATGCGAATATGACAAGTACCTGACGCGCATATACGGTGATTATAAAACAAGAACACTTGTTGAAGATAAAGTGTGTAACGAGGAGAACATTGAAATTAACGCTTGTGCGGTCAGTATTTCTATACCGTACGTAGATTATTATAGATAATTATATAAGGGTATTAGGAGAAAGAAAGTGGAAAAGTGGAGAGAGGTATATACGGAAGAACAAATTAAACGGGTACAAAGACTTGAGCTACAAAATCTTAGAACTTTAATTGAAATATGTCAAAAGCTTGATATAAAGTTCTTCGCCTATGGAGGGACTTTGATAGGTGCTGTGAGACATCAGGGCTTTGTGCCTTGGGATGATGACCTCGATATCGGTATGCTGCGAAGTGATTATAATAAATTTGTTTTATTGGCAGCTCAATATTTGCCACAGGAATATGAATTACAAACACCGTATAATACTCCCAAAACACCGTATTGTTATACAAAACTTCGTTTAAAGGGTACTCGGTATGTAGAGTATGGTTATCACAAGTTGGATATTGAATGCGGCGTGTATATTGATATATACCCGATTGATAATCTTCCCGATGATAACAAAACTTACTATCAGCAATTTCAAAAGTATCAACGTCTTTCAAAGATCTATGCGTGGCGTCAGTGTCCGTATTTGAGTTGCCAAAGTAAATCATTAAAGATTTTCACAAAAAAGGTTATTAAAATGTGCGTGTCTTCCGCATTGAAAGTTTTACCGCAAAAATATTTAATAAAAAAAATTGATATGATTGCGACAAAATTTAACGACCGGGAAACTATGCGCTACGGGAACTATAATTTTCCCAAGCCCACCAATGTATTTTATAAACTATTACCGTTTGAGAACGGTAAGTTTGAGGGGTATGATATTTTTTTGCCCGGTGGTTGGGATGCGCACTTAAGAGCACGCTATGGTGATTACATGACACTACCGCCCGAGCAGGAGCGTTTAGGACACAAACCTTACATATTGGACCTCGGTGAATATTAAATAGTTTTAAGGAGGAAAACATGTCACTTTTCAAGAATAAAACCCTAATGATCACCGGCGGCACGGGTTCATTTGGAAACGCTGTGCTTAACAGATTTTTGCGCACGGATATTGGTGAAATCCGTATTTTCTCGCGCGACGAGAAGAAGCAGGACGATATGCGCCACGAGTTCCAGGTTAAAATGCCCGAGGTTGCCGACAAAATCAAATTTTACATTGGCGACGTGCGCGATATCGCATCGGTAAGAAATGCGATGCACGGGGTGGATTATATCTTCCACGCGGCGGCGCTTAAGCAGGTGCCCTCCTGTGAATTCTTCCCGATAGAGGCGGTAAAAACCAACGTCCTCGGCACCGAAAACGTGCTTACCGCGGCAATCGAGGCGGGAGTTAAAAACATCGTTTGCCTCTCAACGGACAAGGCTGCGTATCCTATCAACGCAATGGGCACGTCAAAGGCAATGATGGAAAAGGTCATCGTGGCAAAGTCACGCACCGTTTCCCCCGAAAAAACCAAGATTTGCTGTACCCGTTACGGCAACGTTATGTGCTCTCGCGGATCGGTTATTCCGCTTTGGATTGACCAGATAAAGGCGGGCAACCCCATTACCATCACCGACGGCACGATGACTCGCTTTATTATGTCGCTCGACGAGGCGGTTGACCTCGTACTCTTTGCATTTGAACACGGCAAAAGCGGCGATATCCTCGTGCAAAAGGCACCTGCCTGCACCATCGAAACCCAGGCAAAGGCGGTTTGCGAGCTTTTCGGCGGCGACCCCGCAACCATCAAAACCATCGGCATCCGCCACGGCGAAAAGATGTACGAAACCCTCCTTACCAACGAGGAGTGCGCCAACGCGACCGATATGGGTAACTTTTACCGTGTACCCTGCGACAAGCGCGACCTCAACTACGACAAGTACGTAAAGGTTGGCGATACCGAGCGCAATACGCTCACCGAATTCAATTCGAACAACACCACGCGCCTTGACGTCGAGGGTGTAAAGGAAAAGCTTCTGTCGCTTCAGTACATTCGCGACCAGCTTGACGAAATGGGCATCAAATACTGATATTCGGAGAATTAAAATGAAAATTCTTATTACGGGGGCGTCGGGCTTCGTTGGTAAAAACCTTACCGCGGCGCTTGAAAATATCCGCGACGGAAAGGATCGCACCCACCCCGAGCTTAACGTTGAGCAGCTATATCTTTACGATATAGATACGCCGGACGCGGTTTTGGAGGAGGGCTGTAAAAACGCCGATTTCGTATTCAATCTTGCGGGTGTAAACCGTCCGCAAAATCCCGACGAGTTTATGGCGGGTAATTTCGGCTTTGCCACGAGGCTTCTCGATACGCTTAAAAAGTATAACAATACCTGTCCCGTTATGATTTCCTCGTCGATACAGGCGACCTGCATCGGCAGGTATGACAGCGATTACGGAAGGAGCAAAAGGGCGGGCGAGGAGCTTGTATTTGCCTACGGTGAAGAAACTGGGGCAAGGGTGCTTGTCTATCGCTTCCCAAATCTCTTTGGAAAGTGGTGCCGTCCCAACTACAACAGCGCGGTTGCAACCTTTTGCCACAATATCGCAAACGACCTTCCGATAACGGTAAGCGACCCCGCAATTATGCTGGAGCTGCTATACGTGGACGACCTCGTTTGCGAGATGCTTGCCGCACTTTCGGGTCGGGAGCATCGCTGTGAATTTGACGGAATTGATACCGTTTTGACTCCCGACGGACGCTTTTGCGCCGCACCCGTGTCACATAAAGTGACCCTCGGAGAGATTGTTGAGCTTCTTAATTCCTTTAAGGAGCAGCCGAAAGCTCTCCTTATGCCCGAGATACCGGAGGGTAGCTTTGCAAAGAAGCTTTACTCCACCTATCTATCCTATCTTCCAAAGGAAAAGGTGGCGTTTCCCCTTAAAACGAATACCGACGCGCGCGGCAGCTTTACGGAGCTTTTGCGCACCGCAAAATGCGGACAGGTTTCGGTTAATATTTCTAATCCCGGGATTACGAAGGGACAGCATTAGCATAACACAAAGTGGGAGCTTTTTATTGTAGTAAGCGGACACGGCCTTATACAGCAACGCAAAATCGGTACCGACGAGGTGCTTAATTTTGAGGTCAGCGGCGAAAAAATCGAGGCTGTACATATGCTCCCGGGCTATACCCATAACATAATAAATCTCTCGGAAACCGAGCCACTCGTCACGGTTATGTGGGCAAACGAGTGCTTTGACCCGAGTAAGCCCGATACTTTTTTTGAGGTGGTTGAATAATGAACATAAAGCTTGATTACAGTGACGTAAAATTTCAAAACAACGGAAAGCTTAAGCTGCTTATCATAGTGGGCACACGTCCCGAGATAATCCGTCTTTCCGCGGTGATTAACAAGTGCCGCCGCTATTTCGACTGCATGCTCGCTCATACGGGACAAAATTACGATTATAACCTCAACGGCGTTTTCTTCAAGGATTTGAAGCTTGCCGACCCCGAGGTATATATGGACGCGGTGGGTGACGACCTTGGCGCGACGGTAGGCAATATTATCAATTGCTCCTATAAGCTTATGACGCAGATAAAGCCCGACGCCCTGCTCATTCTCGGCGACACGAATTCCTGCCTCTCCGCGATAGCGGCAAAAAGGCTTCATATCCCGATTTTCCATATGGAGGCGGGCAACCGCTGTAAGGACGAGTGCCTTCCCGAGGAAACAAACCGTCGCATCGTCGATATAATCTCCGACGTAAACCTCTCGTATTCCGAGCATGCGCGCCGTTATCTTGCCGATTGCGGTATTCCAAAGGAGCGCACCTACGTTACGGGCTCTCCGATGGCGGAGGTGCTTCACCAAAACCTTGACGAGATTGACGGGTCGGATATTTTGACACGCCTCGGACTTGAGAAGAAAAAATACATACTCCTCTCCGCACACAGGGAGGAGAATATCGACACCGAAAAGAACTTCCTTTCGCTCTTTAACGCGATAAACAGGATTGCGGAAAAGTACGGTATGCCGATACTTTACTCCTGCCACCCGAGAAGCAGAAACAGACTCGATAAAAGCGGATTTGAGCTTGATAAGCGCGTAATTCGCCACGAGCCTCTCGGCTTCCACGATTACAACAACCTCCAAATGAATGCCTTCGCCGTCATCTCCGACAGCGGCACACTCCCGGAGGAAAGCTCCTTCTTCACCTCGGTGGGCAGACCCTTTCCCGCGGTATGCATCCGCACCTCGACCGAGCGCCCCGAGGCGCTTGATAAGGCGTGCTTCGTCCTCGCGGGCATCGACGGCGACAGCCTTGTGCAGGCGGTTGAAACCGCCGTCGGTATGAACGAGGCGGGGGACTACGGTATTCCCGTGCCCGATTATACCGAGGAAAACGTATCAACGAAGGTCGTAAAAATTATTCAATCCTACACCGGCATTGTAAACAAAATGGTTTGGAGAAAGTAAGATTTAATGTCAAACGATAATATGATGGCAGCACAGACCCGCGAGCTTTTAACCGAGCTTCTCGGAGCGATGCTCTCGGATACCGCCGACAGGGCGAAAATCGCCGAAAAATTGACACGGGGTGCTATTAACTCGGTTGCCGCCCTTGCAAAAAAGCACGATTTGGCTCACGTTGTTGCGCGTTTTGTTTCGGAAATGGGAATAGAAGCCGACGCGGAGCTTATCGCCAAGCTGCAAAGGGAGGATTACCTCTCGGTTTACCGAAACCGACAAATGGAGTACGCTCTTTCGGAAATATGCACCACCCTTGACGCGGCGGGCATCGACCATATTCCTCTGAAGGGCGCGGTGATTCGCAAATACTATCCCTACGAGAGTATGCGCACAAGCTGTGATATCGACGTCTTGATACACGAATGCGATATCGACGCCGCCGTAGCCGCACTCGTTGCGAAGGGATATACCGCCGGCGAGAAGAATTACCACGACGTTTCGCTCCATTCCCCCAACAAAATCCACCTCGAGCTTCATTTCAGCATACAGGAAAACATAGATTCGCTTGACTCGGTCCTCTCCGAGGCTTGGAGCTTTGCGAAAAAGGCAGAGGGGCATAGATACGAGTTTACCCCCGAATTCTTGATTTACCATATTTTCGCGCATATGACCTACCATTTTATCGAGGGCGGCTGCGGAATTCGCTCGCTTATGGATATTTGGGTTTTGGAGCATAATATGGGCGTAAGCTATGCCGATGCAAGGGAGCTGCTCGAGAGGGCGGGAATTTACAAATTCGCCTCCGAAATGCACGCTCTTGCCAACAAATGCTTTTCGGGGGAGGAGCTTGACGGGCTTTCGCGCTCTATCCTTTCCTATATTTACAGCGGCGGGGTTTACGGCAACACCGAAAACAAAATCGCATCCTTTAAATCGAAAAACAAGGGCACGCTCGCATATCTTGTCAAACGTCTTTTCCCGAGATACAAGGTTATGGCTATATCCTACCCCGTGTTAAAAAAAGCGCCGATTTTGCTCCCGTTTTGCTGGGTGCTAAGGTGGATACGGGCGGTCTTTGGCGGAAAGTCTAAAAAATTCGCAAATCAAATTGCCGTTGCCACGAATCTTGATGACGAAAAGGTCAGGGAGGTAAGCGAAATTCGCTCCCACCTCGGCATTTAAACGGATTTTATCCGAAATAAATTTAAAAAGGGGCGTACGCGCCCCTTTTTTCGTTTAAACCGTTGACTTTCCTCGCGCGCGGGTGTATAATACAGCGGAAAGGAAGGGTTAGCCTATGAAGAAAAAGGAGTTGTCCGCTCGCGCAATAGTTGCCGTATGCTCGCTCGTTTATTTCGTGAGCTATTTTTCGCGAAAGGACTTTGCCGCCGCAATGGCTGAAATGATTGCCGACGGCGTTATAGATAAGCCGCTTGGCGGCTATATAAGTATGGCGATGTTTGTTCTCTACGGGGTTGGACAGCTTGTAAGCGGCTTTCTCGGTGACCGCCTTCCGCCCGCATACCTGCTGACCGCGGGACTTATTACCACCTCGCTTACCAATCTTTTAATGCCGATTTTACCCGCGGGCGCAATGATACCGCTTTGGGCTGTAAACGGCTTTGCACAGGCTATGCTTTGGCCGCCGATCGTGCGTATTCTCGCCGATAACCTCTCCTCCGAGGGGTTTGTCCGCGCCAACCTCGTCGTAACCTGTGCCGCCCATTTGTCAACCGTCCTGCTTTACCTTTACGTGCCGCTTTGCATCCTCGTCGCAAGCTGGAAAATGGCTTTCTTCACCGCCTCCCTGATTGCGCTTCTTGCGGGGCTTGCCGTTATAATTCTTGCCACGGTCTTTGTGCTTGGGGATAAACGCAAAAGAGAGGATACGGATGCACCCGTGTCAAATTCTACTGCCAAAAAGGACAACAATTATTTACATTTAGCCGTTGTTTCGGGACTTCCGACAATCTTCGTCGCAATAATTTGTATGGGCTTTTTGCGCGACGGAATCGAAACCTGGCTTCCGACGCTGCTTTCGGAGGCGTTTGGAATGAATGCGGGACGCTCCATACTCATTTCGGTTTTGCTTCCCGTCTTTGCCGCCGTCGCAATTGCGGTTATAACCGTCCTACATAAAACCCGACTTTTTACCTGCGAGGTGCTTGGCTCGCTCGTTATTTTCGTCGGCTCGGTTGCCGTTACTCTTGTGCTTTCCTTTACCGTCACGGGCGAGGGGTTGACCGCAAAGGCGGTTACGCTCGTTCTTGCCTGCCTCGTTTCCGCCGCAATGCACGCGGTAAACTTTTTGTATATCTCCTGCCTTCCGCGCAATTTTGCAAAATACAACCGCGCCGCTACGACAAGCGGAATTTGCAACGCCTTTACCTACGTCGGCGCGGCAATTTCTATGTACACGATTTCCACCGTTTCGGAGCGCTTCGGCTGGCCTGCCGTTATGATTAGCTGGTGCGCGGTTGCTCTTGTCGGCGCGATTTTGTCGTTATTATCTTTAAAACGCTACTCAATTTTCATAAGAAAGGATGATACCCCAAATGAATAGGCTTCCGAAAAACGCTCGCGCCGTCTTTATCGGCGACAGCATTACCGCCGCAAATCTCACCCTTCCGTACGTAATTCACGCGCATAAGCAGCAGTGTCCCGACCTCGGTATTCGCTTTTTTAATTGCGGAGTTGCGGGCGGCACTGCGGAATTTGCGCTTACCTCCTACGAAACGGATATAAAGAGATATAAGCCGACACACGCCTTCATATCCTTTGGAATTAACGATTCCCGTCGGGAGCTTCTTGCATCCCCTCGCACCGAGGAAAGGTTTAATTCCCTCGTATCTTGTTTCGAGAGGTATAAGGCAAACCTTCGTGCCCTTACAAAGCGGCTTCTCTCCGACGGCGTGAATGTGACGCTCTGCACACCCGCCCCCTACGACGAGTATTCCGACTCGGAGCAGCCTCCGCTTCGCGGCGGCTTTGCGCTTATGCAGGGCTATGCCGATTTCGTGCGAAGCCTTGCAAGGGAAATAGGCGTCGGCTTGATTGATATTCACGAAAGGCTCTCCCGCCAAATCCAGCACGAGCCGTTGATTTCCCCCGACCGCATTCACCCGACCGAGCACGGCTATTTCGTTTTGGCAAAAATCATACTCGAGCATCTCGGGCTTGAGGCGGGAGAGGAAGCACCCCTTCCCGAATATTTTTCCCGTTGGCGCTCCTACGTTGCCCGCCTGCGGAAGGTGCTTGCCGCCGAATGTATGATAGTAAACGATTTTCACCTCCCGACCGAGCAAAAGCTTCTTATGATGCGTGCCCGCGTTGAAAACGAGGATTGGATTCAACCCATTTTTGAAAGCTATATCCGCGACTACGTAGCCGATAAGCCGAATGAAGCGGAGCTTTACAGAATGATTGACCTCACCTACGAGGAGGACGTATTTTAAAGACAAAAGGACGAGCCTTGCTCGTCCTTTTGTTATACCCGTGTTAAATTATTCGCCGTTTTCACCGCTTAAAAGCCCTTCCAAAACGGGCGAAAGTATGTCGGTCATTACACGGTATCCCGCGGCATTCGGATGCACTCCGTCGGCGCTGTAATTTGGGTTCATACCGCACTCGCCGTCGTAAAGCGGTGTGTAAAAATCTACGTAGGTAAAGCCGTACTTTTCTGCGAGCCGCTTTATCTCGGTGTTGTTTTTAACCGCCTTTGGATTGTTGCGCGCCCACTCCCCGCCCATCGCGGTAAGAGAGCAAAGCACCACCCTTGTATTCGGTAAATTTTCCGTTATGGAGATGAGAATATCCTCGTAATTTTCAAGCATCGTATCGAGGTTGTTTCCGCCGATAAGCATAACCGCAACGCTCGGCTTTACGCCGTAAAGCGAAACCTGAAGCCGCGACTCAACGCCAAAGGTAGTGTCACCGCCGATACCCCTGTTTACCGTTTTGATTTCGGGGAAGTATTCCCGAAGCTGCCAACCGTCGGTAATGCTGTCGCCTATGAAGGCAACGTCCACCTCGCCCGCTGTTCTGTTTTCCTCTGCGAAGGCTGCGACCTTTTCGCCGTAATACTGCACGAGGAGGCTGACGCTTTGCCTGTGCCGCTCCTCCTTTTCCGCCTTCGGCTTAAAATACCCGAAAAAAAGCGAACAGCCGATTGCCAAAACCAAAGCAACCGCCACCGCCGAAATTATTAAGCTTAATTTTCCTGTTTTTGTGAACATTTTGCATTGCTCCTTTGGGGTAATTTTGTTTTTTGAAAAGTCAATTTTCCTGTAAAATTATATCATAACCGTGTTTTAGTGTCAAGCCGCGACGAAAAAGGCAGTCAAACGACTGCCCAAATCGTTATTTCAAATCCTCGGCTCTGAAGGTTGAGTACCCCTCGTAACGGGTAGCTTGTATCAACGCCCTCCATGAAAACCTGGCGGTCGTTAACCTTGTCTGTCAGCGCATTTTTCAAAAGGTGCTTGATTTCAAGGTCCTTTACGGGACTTCTTTCCATGGCGAGAAGATAGTCGTCCTTGTCAACAAGACTCCAATCGATAACCATTCCGATTTCACATTTTAAAATGTGGTCAAGCCAAATTCTGGTTGCGCGTCCGTTACCTTCACGAAACGGGTGAGCTACGTTCATTTCAACGTATTTTTCTATAATTTCATCAAAATTGCGTTGCGGCATATTTTCAATGGTTTTGATAGCTTCTTTTAAATACATAACCGGCGCAAATCTGAAATTTCCCTTTGCAATATTCACGGTACGTATCTTCCCGGCAAAATCGTATATATCCGAAAAGAGAAAGGCGTGTATTTTTGATTAAGCATCATGTCTTCTCCTTTCCTAACTAATCTTTGCCTATACATTATACCATAAATCCTATCAAATTTCAAGCAATTGGAGCTAAAAAGCCGAATAATTATCGAAAACTTATATAAAAATATCAAAAAATATCTTTAAATCTTGGCGTATATATGTTGACATTTTCTGCCGTATGTGATAGAATAATAAAGTCGGTGGAACGATTGTGTACGCCCCGCGGTTACCGGCCTGCATAGTTAAATGGATATAATAAATCCCTCCTAAGGGTTAGTTACAGGTTCGATTCCTGTTGCGGGTGCCATAACGAATAGCCTACCGTTACGGTAGGCTATTCGTTTATCCGGAGCTTATACGATTATTCCGAAATATTATGGGCATAATTCTAAAGGATAGGGGGCGGCTATGACCTCGCTTTCGGCAATAAATAAAAAGGACGTAATAAAGACGGTGAAAAACACCATTTTGGTTGTTCTCGGAACCTTCGTGCTTGCCTTCGGTACGGCGATGTTCGTCATACCGTTCGAGCTTGTAACGGGAGGCGTTTCGGGTATCGGTATTATTATCAACCGTATTTTTCACAGCGCGGGAATTTTTCCCAATTTGAATACGGAGTTTTACGCCTCGCTCGTTAACTGGATTTTATTCTTTATCGGACTTATCTTCCTTGGCAAAAGCTTTGCGATGAAAACGCTTGTTTCAACCGTAGTCTATCCGATTGCGCTCTCGCTTGCCTCACACCTTGTTCGCGACGACGTGCTGAACGGCTTTTTGAATTTGGTAAGCTATAGCGAATACAGCCAAATCGCAATCGTCATTGCCACGGTATTCAGCGGTGCGGCAATAGGTGCGGGCTGTGCCTTGACCTTCCTCGGCGGAGGCTCTACGGGCGGTGTCGATATTATTGCGCTCGTTATTTGCAAATATTTCAAAAGGTGCAAAAGCTCCGTCCTTATTTTCATTTGCGACGCCTCGATAATAATCGCGGGTATGTTCGTTATAAACAACCTCGTCGTATCCCTGCTCGGTATCTGCTCCGCCTTTATTTGCGCGATTGCAATAGACCGAATGTTTATCGGAGAGTCGGGCGCATTTATCGCGTATATCGTTTCGAATAAATACGAGGAGATTAACGAGGCGGTAATCCGCCGCCTTAACCGCACGACCACCTTCATTAACGCTACGGGAGGCTTCTCGGGCGAGGAAAAGGTTATGCTTACCGTAACCTTCGGACGTAATCAATACGCCGAGTTTACCGCCATTATGTCGCAAATAGATAAAAACGCATTTATCACCGTGCATCGCGCCCACGAAATCGGCGGAGAGGGTTGGACGAAAAATACCACCCCGACACAAACGGATGATTTTGTGATACCGAGATACGAAAAAGACGGCGCAAAGGATGCCGCCGACAACGCGGAGTGCGAGCAGCCAAAGGGCGAAAACGGCAACCCCGTGTAAAATTTCACATAAATAAATCAAGTTTAAAAGCCACAATATGTAAATAATTGTTTACGAAAGGAGAGCGCGGTGCTTCAAAGATATATTAACGTTGACTTTTCTAAATCCGCGGGACGGATAAAGCCGCTGCTCGCCTTAAATTCGGGGCCGCTTGCCACCGCATCGCTGTCGGTTGACCTTTCACAGATACTCACCGCGGCGGGCGTAGCCTTTATCCGCACTCACGGTCACCCCGCCGAGCGAGTCGTGGATATACATACCGTTTTTCCCGATTTTAATCTTGACGAAAGATTTGAGCAATCCTATAACTTCGCACCCACCGACAAATACCTCCGCGCAATAAAAGATATGGGGGCGGGAATAATGCTTCGCCTCGGCGAAAGTCCCGAGCCGTATGAAATAAAGCGTCACGCCGCTTTACCCGCAAGCCCCGAAAAATGGGCGGCTGTGTGCGAGAGAATAATTGCGCATTACAACGAGGGCTGGGGCGGTGGAATGAAGCTCGGAATAAAGCAGGTGGAAATAGTCCTCGGATGCGATTTTGTGCCCGACGAGGGGGAGCGTGTCAAGCTTTACGAGCTTTACCGCACGGTTGCAAACCGCCTTCGCGCTCGCTTTCCTCGCATCAAAATCGGCGGATATTCCTCGGGCGGCTTTCACAGCCTTAACCACTACGACGCCACCGACGAGGAGCGCGGCTACGTTGAATTTTTGGAGGGCTTTTTGTCCTACGTCACCAACCGCGAAACCGAGGCTCCCCTCGACTTTTTCACTTGGTCCTGCCACGCCGAAACGCCCGAGGAGCTTTCGCTCCATTCAAACTATGCACGCAACTTTTTGAACCAAAACGGCTTAAAGCGCACGCAGTCGGTAATATCCGATTTTTCAATCGCACCGTCCGCCGCGCTCTATACCGACAGGGCGTATCCCGCGCTTCTTATCTCCTCGCTTATTCTCGCGCAAAAGGGGGATACCGCAATGCTGTTTTTGGACGGCAATCCCGAAAGCGACGGCTGTCCGCTTTTCTCGCTGGAGGACAGGCACTCGGTCCACACCTACGCGGCGTATAAGGCACTTTGTGCCTTCGGTGTGCTTTCGCGGCTCGGCACGGCAGTACCCTGTACGGAGGATTACCGTCACGCCATCTATTCGCTTGCCGCCACAGACGGCACGGAGGGCGCGGTTATCGTTGCTACCGACGCCTACAACGGCGGTATTGAAATTTCCGTGGAGGGCAGGGAGTTTTCCACCTATTCGATAAGCGGAATTATCGGTGGGGGGAAGCGCGGCGACGGCTTTACAACCTCGGCAAGGGACGTGCCCCTGACCGACGGGCGGGTGCGGCTTCGTGCGGGTAAAAACGAGCTTTACCTCA
The DNA here is from genome assembly GCA_017533565.1 of Clostridia bacterium. Classification (GTDB taxonomy): domain Bacteria; phylum Bacillota; class Clostridia; order Oscillospirales; family CAG-272; genus UBA1740. The sequence continues at coordinate 61,395 of JAFXHU010000034.1, read as the reverse complement.
TCACTCTCAAATAGCATTTGTTAAATTGCGACAAAATACCCCTAAAATATTTTCTTGATTTTCTATTCCGTCGGAATAAAAACCTTGTTGACAAGCGCGCGGCGCGTGTGTTAAAATATAATCGGTAAAGGTTTTTGCAACTGACGGGCGCGGAATAAACCGCATGGAAGCAAAAATCGTTAAATTGTCGACCGTCTGGGCAGCTCTACCTTTATGGGTGAGTTGCCCTTTTTGATTTGTTAATTAAATTGCCGACCGGCAGAAAAGAGGTATAAATGAAAAAAGTAGCCGTGCTTATGGGAAGCGACAGCGACCTTCCCACCGTGGAAAAGGGCATTAACGTCCTTCGCGATTACGGAGTACCGTTCGAGGTACACGTGTATTCCGCCCACCGTACCCCCCGCGAATGTGCGGAGTTCGTTTCCTCTGCGGAGGGGAAGGGCTTCGGCGTGATTATTGCGGCGGCGGGAATGGCGGCGCACCTTGCGGGTGCGGTTGCCGCAAATACCACTCTGCCCGTAATCGGTATTCCGATTTCCTCCAAGAATACGGGAGGAATGGACGCGCTTCTTGCAACCGTGCAAATGCCGTCGGGAATCCCCGTTGCTACGGTAGCCATTGACGGTGCCGCAAACGCCGCGACCCTCGCGGTGCAAATACTCGCTCTTTCGGACGCGGAGCTTTCCGCAAAGCTGAAGGAGGCAAGGGCAAGGGCAACCGCCACCGTCCTCGTAAAGAATGCGGCGGTAGAGGATAAATTCAATTCCTGATTTGGGAGAAAAAATATGGGACTTTTTGGAATTATCGGAACGGAGCGCGAAAATTTGGCCTCCGCGGTCTATTACGGACTTTACGCCCTCCAGCATAGGGGGCAGGAAAGCGCGGGAATTGTCGTAAACGATGACGGCATCTTCCGCCAGCACAAGAATACGGGACTCGTCGGCGACGTCTTTGACAGAAACGCTATGGAGCATCTTGCCGAGGGTGAAATCGCAATCGGACACTGCCGTTACGGCACGCTCGGCACGAAGGGGGTCGCAAACGCAGAGCCTATCGTCGTTAATCACATAAAGGGAAGGCTTGCCCTCGCAACCGACGGAAGGCTCGTCAACGCGACACAGCTCCGCCACGAGCTGGAGCTTTCGGGTATGATTTTCCATACCTCCTCGGATGCCGAGATTATTTCCTACGTCATTACGAAGGAGCGACTTTCCGCGCCCTCGATAGAGGAGGCGGTCAACCGCGCGATGAATACGCTTCGCGGCGGCTATTGCCTGCTTCTTATGTCCCCGCGCAAAATGATTGCCGTAAGGGATGAAAACGGACTTCACCCCCTTTGCTACGGACGTCGCGAAAACGGCGAGTACGTGGTTGCAACCGAAAGCTGTGCCCTCGATACCGTCGGCGCAAGCTTTATACGCGAAATTCTCCCGGGTGAAATCGTGGTTTTCGGAGTGGACGGAAGCGTAAATTCGATTACCGACCATTGCGGAAAAAAGCCGAATGCCCTTTGTATTTTCGAGTACTTTTATACCGCACGCCCCGACTCGGTTATATCCGACCGCTCGGTACAGGCGGCAAGAGCCGCGGCTGGCGCTCTGCTTGCAAGGGCTTATCCCGTGGAGGCTGACGTCGTTGTCGGAGTTCCCGACTCGGGACTCGATGCCGCGCTCGGCTATGCGGAGGAATCGGGAATACCCTACGGCATCGGACTTATAAAGAACAAATACATCGGGCGCACCTTTATAGCACCCGGTCAGTCGGTTAGGGAGGACAAGGTTAAAATAAAGCTTAACCCCGTTTCCGCCGCCGTAAAAGGAAAGCGCGTGGTGCTTGTTGACGACTCGATTGTGCGCGGCACTACCTGCGCCCGAATCGTAAAGCTTTTGCGAAGCGCGGGAGCAACCGAAATTCACCTTCGCTCCTCCGCGCCAAAGTTCCTTTATCCCTGCTACTACGGCACCGATATAGACAGCCGCGAGAATCATATCGCCTGCAAGCATACCGTGGAGGAGATTGCCCGCATCGTCGGTGCGGACACGCTCGGCTTCCTTCCGCTTGAGGACGTAAGGAGGATTGCCTGCGGCTCAAGCTGCAGCGGCTTTTGCACCGCCTGCTTCGACGGGGAGTATCCCACCGAGGCACCCGTAAAATGCGTAAACAAATTCGACAATAAAATTTCAGAAAGCGAGGGTTGAAAAGTGAAGAATTCCAAATCCGAAAGCTACGCCGCTGCCGGCGTTGACATTACCGCGGGCTATCGTGCCGTGGAGCTTATGAAAAAGCATATTGCAAGAACCAAGAACGAGGGCTGCCTTGACGACGACGTCGGCGGCTTTGGCGGCTGCTTTGGTCTTAACCTTTTCGGTATGGAGGAGCCGGTCCTGGTATCCGGCACCGACGGCTGCGGCACGAAGGTAAAAATGGCTATCCTTCTTGACAAGCACGATACCATCGGTATCGATGCGGTGGCTATGTGCGTAAACGACATTATTTGCTGCGGCGCACGCCCCCTGTTCTTCCTTGACTACATTGCTTGCGGAAAGAACTATCCCGAAAAGATTGCCGCTATCGTCGGCGGAGTTGCGGAGGGCTGCGTACAGTCGGGCGCCGCGCTCATCGGCGGTGAAACCGCGGAGCATCCCGGGCTTATGCCGCTTGAGGATTACGACCTCGCGGGCTTTGCGGTCGGCATAGTCGATAAAAAGAAAATCCTTGACAACAAGAGAATGGCGGAGGGTGACGTCGTTATCGCCCTTGCATCAAGCGGAGTTCACTCCAACGGCTTCTCTCTTGTCAGAAAGGTGTTCGATATTGATAACAACAACCCGCGCCTCTACGTTCCCCGCGAGGAGCTTGGCGGTGCGACGGTTGCCGAAACGCTGCTTACCCCCACGAAAATCTACGTAAGGAGCATACTCGCGCTTCTTAACGAGGTCGATGTAAAGGGTATAAGCCATATAACGGGCGGCGGCTTTTACGAGAACGTTCCGCGCTCTATTCCCGAGGGCTTGACCGCTAAAATCGACAAGTCAAGGGTAAAGGTTCTCCCCATCTTCGACCTCATTATGACCGAGGGAAATATCCCCGAAAGAGATATGTACAACACCTACAATATGGGTGTCGGAATGTCGGTTGTAGTTCCCGCGGGCGAGGTAACGCGCGCTCTTGAAATCCTTCGTGAAAACGGCGAGGACGCCTACGTAATCGGAGAGATTGTAAAGGGGGACGAGGGCGTTATCCTCTATTAACCGAATATGGGCAAGGTAAAGAAAATCGCGGTGCTTGTGTCGGGCGGCGGAACAAATCTGCAGGCACTTATAGATTCGCAAAAGAGAGGGGAGCTTGGCGGAGAAATCGCCCTCGTCCTCTCCTCAAGGCCCGACGCTTTCGCTCTTGAAAGGGCAAAAAGCAACGGTATTCCGACTCTCGTGCTTTCACGAAGGGAATATGCAAGCGTTGCCGAATACTCCCGCGCGCTTGCCGACGCACTCGTAGAAGGGCAAATCGACCTCGTGGTGCTTGCGGGCTTTCTCACAATTCTCGACGAGCAGGTTTACGAGGCGTTTCCGAACAAAATACTCAACGTCCACCCCGCGCTTATCCCCTCCTTTTGCGGGAAGGGCTTTTACGGACTGCGCGTTCACGAGGCGGCGCTTGAAAAGGGCGTAAGGCTCTCGGGCGCAACCGTCCATATCGTTACTCCCGAATGCGACGCAGGACCGATTGTTTTGCAAAAAGCCGTAGAGGTTTTGGAGGACGATACCCCCGAGCAGCTGCAAAGACGTATAATGGAGCAGGCGGAGTGGATAATCCTGCCCGAGGCGGTGCGCCTTTTCTGCGAGGACAGAATTACGGTTGAAAACGGCAAAGTCAGAATCTTAAAGGAGAACGGAAAATGAAGATTTCAACGATAAAGGAGGAGCTTAACTCGCTCTCCTATCACGGCAGAGGAATTATAATCGGAAAAAGCAACGACGGGACAAAGGCAATTACCGCCTACTTCATTATGGGAAGAAGCGTTAACAGCCGCAACCGCGTTTTCGTGGCGGAGGGCGACGCTATGCGCACGAAGGCGTTTGACGAGTCCAAAATGGTTGACCCCCACCTTATAATCTATTATCCTGTCCGTGTCCTCGGTAACAAGACCATCGTCACAAACGGCGACCAAACGGATACGATTTACAGCCTTATGGACAAGCAAATGACCTTTGAGCAGGCGCTTCGCACCCGCGAATTTGAGGACGACTCCCCCAACTTCACCCCCCGCATCTCGGGAATTATCCGAAGGGAGAGCGAGGGAATGAATTTCGCTATGTCTATCCTTAAAAGCGCGGAGGGTGACCCGTCCTCCTGCGAAAGGTTTACCTACGCCTACTCCAACCCCAAAAACGGCTATGCAAAGTTTATACATACCTATATGGGCGACGGAAATCCGCTTCCGTCCTTTGAGGGAGAGCCGAAAACCCTCCTTCTTCCCGACATTGACATCGACGCGCTTACCGCGCATATCTGGGAAAACCTCAACTCGGATAACAAGGTTTCGCTTTTCGTAAGATACATCGATATCGCAAGCGGCGATGCCGAAACGAGAATAGTAAATAAAAACGTATAAAAAGGCGGTGCGACAATGAAAGAATTTGAGCTTAAATACGGCTGTAATCCCAACCAAAAGCCCTCCCGTATATTTAAGAAGGACGGCTCAGAATTACCGATTACCGTGCTTAACGGAAGACCGGGATATATCAATTTCCTCGATGCCTTTAACTCTTGGCAGCTCGTAAAGGAATTAAAGGAGGCAACGGGACTTCCCGCCGCAACCTCCTTCAAGCACGTTTCTCCCACCTCCGCGGCAGTTGGTATTCCGCTTTCGCCCGCGCTTAAGAAGGCTTGCTTCGTAGAGGATATAGAGGGGCTTGACGACTCCCCCCTCGCCTGTGCCTACGTCCGCGCCCGCGGCACCGACAGGCTTTGCTCCTTCGGCGATTGGGTTGCACTCTCCGACGTCTGCGACGTAACCACCGCAAGGCTTCTTGCACGCGAGGTTTCCGACGGAATTATCGCCCCGGGCTACGAGCCTATGGCGCTTGAAATTCTCAAATCGAAAAGAAAGGGCGGCTACAATATCGTCGAAATCGACCCGAATTACACCCCCGCACCCGTTGAAACGAAGGACGTATTCGGCATCACCTTTGAGCAGGGAAGAAACGAGTTTAAAATCGGCGCGCACCTTCTTGAAAATATCGTTACCGAAAACAAAACTCTGCCCGAGAGTGCAAAGCGCGACCTTATAATCGCACTCATCACGCTTAAATATACGCAGTCGAATTCGGTTTGCTATGCCACCGACGGACAGGCTATCGGCGTCGGCGCGGGACAGCAGTCGCGTATTCACTGCACCCGTCTTGCGGGCACGAAGGCTGACACCTGGCTGCTTCGTCAGCATCCGAAAACCCTCGCCCTTCCTTTCCTTGAGAAAATGGGCAGACCGGAGAGGGATAACGTCATCGACGGCTACATTAACGGAAACGAGGAAGACGTTACCGCCGACGGCATCTGGGAAAATTACTTCAGCGAAAGACCCGCACCTCTTACCGATGCCGAAAAGCGCGAGTGGCTTGACGGCTTTAACGAAATTGCTCTTGCCTCCGATGCGTTTTTCCCCTTTGCGGATAACGTAAAGCGCGCCTTCAACTCGGGCGTAAAGTATATTGCCGAGCCGGGCGGCTCTATCCGCGACGACCTCGTTATCGAGGAGTGCAACAAAAACGGAATGGTTATGGCGTTCACGGGAATGCGGCTTTTCCACCACTAATCGGAGGGGCATAAATGAAAATTATGGTTGTTGGCGGTGGCGGCAGAGAGCATGCCATCGTAAAGAAATTAAAGGAAAGCCCCCGCGTCGGCGAAATCTTCGTGCTTCCCGGTAACGGCGGAATGACCGAGGATGCCACCCCCGTTGCTATCGGGGCAAAGGACCTTGACGGTATAGTAAAATTTGCGGTTGAAAATAAAATCGATTACGCCGTGGTTGCACCCGACGACCCTCTCGTGCTTGGCTGTGTTGACCGCCTTACCGAGGTGGGAATACCCTGCTTCGGTCCGCGCGCTAACGCCGCTATTATCGAGGGAAGCAAGGTCTTTTCCAAAAACCTTATGAAAAAATACGGTATTCCCACCGCCTCCTACGAGGTGTTTGAGTCTGCCGATGACGCATACTCCTATCTTGAAAGCGCACCTATCCCCACGGTTATAAAGGCGGACGGACTCGCCCTTGGAAAGGGCGTTATAATCGCAACCACCCGTGCCGAGGCTCTTAACGCCGTCCAAAGCATTATGGAGGAGGGCAAATTCGGTGCTTCGGGCAACAAAATCGTAATAGAGGAATTTCTCACGGGACCCGAGGTTTCGGTCCTTGCCTTTACCGACGGCACTACCGTAAGGCCTATGGTTTCCTCTATGGACCACAAGCGCGCGTGCGACGGAGATACGGGTCTTAACACGGGCGGAATGGGCACCGTTGCTCCCAACCCCTACTACACCCCCGAAATTGCCGCGGAGTGTATGGAAAAAATATTCCTCCCCACGGTTAACGCAATGAAGGCGGAGGGAAGGGAGTTTCGCGGCTGCCTTTACTTCGGACTTATGCTTACGCCGTGCGGACCGAAGGTTATCGAGTATAACTGCCGCTTCGGCGACCCCGAAACGCAGGTCGTGCTTCCTCTTTTAAAATCCGACCTTCTTGAAATTATGATGGCGACCTCAAGCGGAAGGCTTTCGGAGTGCGAGGTTGAGTTTTCGACCGACTCCTGCGCCTGCGTAATTATGGCGTCGAGGGGCTATCCCGAAAAATACGAAAGCGGCTATCCCATCGACGTTCCCGCCGATATACGCCCCTACGTTTACGTTGCGGGTGCAAGGCTCTCGGACGGTAAGCTCGTGAGCGCGGGCGGACGCGTCCTCGGCGTAACCGCAACGGCAAGCGAGCTTTCGGATGCACTCGCAATTGCCTACGAAAGAGTCGGAAAAATCGGCTTTGATAACGCATTTTACAGAAAAGATATCGGACAACGCGCCCTTATGGCGAAGAAAGGATAAATATGGTTTACCGTATATATGTAGAAAAAAAGCAGGGACTTGATAACGAGGCTCGCGCTCTTTTGGGCGAAATTTCCTCCTTCCTCGGCATAACGGGTGTAAATCGCGTGCGCCTTATTAACGTTTACGATGCGGAAAATATTTCGCGTGAGCTTTTCGATTACGCGGTAAAAGCCGTATTCTCCGAGCCACAGCTTGACGACGTTTATACCTCGCTCGATACCGACGGTGCGACGGTCTTTGCCGCGGAGTATCTTCCGGGACAGTTTGACCAGCGCGCCGACTCCGCCGCACAGTGCATACAGCTCATCTCCCACGGGGATAAGCCTACCGTTGCATCTATGCGCGTGTATATGCTTTACGGAAGCATCACGGCGGACGAGCTTGCAAGAATTAAAAAGCACGTCATAAACCCCGTTGAAAGCCGCGAGGCATCGCTCGAGCCGAAATCCACCATCACCTCCGAATACGACATTCCCACCGAGGTTAAAATTCTCGACGGATTTTTGGAGCTTGACCGCGCGGGGCTTTCCGCATTCGTTAACGAATACGGACTCGCAATGGATGCCGACGACATCGCCTTTTGCCAGAATTATTTTAAAAGCGAGGGAAGATGCCCGACAATCACCGAAATCCGTATGATTGATACATACTGGTCGGACCATTGCCGCCATACGACCTTTAACACCACCATCGACGGCGTTTCCTTTGAGGATAAGCTGCTCGAGGACGCCTACAACGAGTATATTGCCGCCCGCAAATCGGTCGGAAGGACGAAGCCGATTAACCTTATGGACATTGCGACTATGGCGGTAAGGTGTCTTAAAAAGGCGGGCAAGCTTGAAAAGCTTGACGAATCCGAGGAAATCAACGCCTGCACCGTAAAAATGACCGTTACCGTTGACGGCGAGGAGCAGGAGTGGCTTCTCCTTTTCAAAAACGAAACGCATAACCACCCCACCGAAATAGAGCCGTTTGGCGGAGCCGCAACCTGTATCGGCGGTGCAATCCGCGACCCGCTTTCGGGACGCGCTTACGTTTACGGAGCAATGCGTCTTACGGGTGCTGCTGACCCGCTTCGCCCCGCAAGCGAAACCCTGAAGGGAAAGCTACCGCAGCGTAAAATCGTAACCACCGCGGCGGCGGGCTACTCCTCCTACGGTAACCAAATCGGTCTTGCCACGGGCATCGTTGACGAAATTTATCACGACGGCTACGCCGCAAAGCATATGGAGGTCGGTGCTGTAATCGGTGCCGCACCCGCAAAGAACGTGCGCCGCGAGGTACCCGCCGCGGGTGACGTAGTAATTCTCCTTGGCGGAAGAACGGGACGCGACGGCTGCGGCGGTGCTACGGGCTCGTCGAAATCGCATAACGTGGAGTCGCTTGAATCCTGCGGTGCGGAGGTTCAAAAGGGTAACGCTCCCGAGGAAAGAAAGCTCCAGCGCCTTTTCCGCAATCCCGAGGTTTCTCTTATGATAAAGAGATGCAACGACTTTGGCGCGGGCGGAGTTTCTGTCGCTATCGGAGAGCTTGCCGACGGTCTTGAAATCGACCTTAATAAAGTACCCAAAAAATACGAGGGGCTTGACGGCACGGAGCTTGCGATAAGCGAGTCGCAGGAGAGAATGGCGGTCGTTGTAGAGCCGCACAGCGTTGAAAAATTCCTCGCCCTTGCCGACACCGAAAACCTTGAGGCTACCGTGGTTGCCACCGTAACCGAAAGGGCGCGCCTCGTTATGCACTGGAACGGCAAAACAATCTGCGATATAAGCCGTGATTTCCTTAACTCAAACGGTGCGGAAAAGCATATTACCATTCGCGTACCCACCCACGAAAAATTTGAAAAGGCTATTCCCACCGACTTTAGCGAGGGTATGACGGCGGTTGCCTCCGACCTTAACTCCTGCTCAAAGCGCGGACTTTCCGAAAGGTTTGACAGCACCATCGGCGCGGGCACGGTCCTTATGCCCTTTGGCGGAAAGCATCAGCGCACTCCCATACAGGCTATGGTCAACAAGATTTCCACCGAGGTCGGTCACACCGACGACGTTTCCTTGATGTCCTGGGGCTATAACCCCTACATCACCGAAAGGAGCTGCTTCCACGGTGCATACCTTGCCGTTGTTGAATCTGTATGTAAGCTTGTTGCCACGGGTGCAAGCTTTGAGGACGTTTACCTCACCTTCCAGGAATATTTTGAAAAGCCTATGAAGGACCCGAAGCGCTGGGGCAAGCCGCTTGCCGCCCTTCTCGGTGCATTCCGCGCACAAATGGAGCTTGGCATCGGCGCAATCGGCGGAAAGGACTCTATGTCGGGAAGCTTTGAGAAAATCGACGTACCCCCGACGCTTATCTCCTTTGCCGTTACCACCGACAAGGTTGACAATATCATCTCCCCCGAATTTAAGGAAAATAAAAGCCGCGTCGCACTTCTTAAGACGGAGTACGATGCCGACGGACTTCCCAAAACCGACTCGCTTCTTAACAATTTTGCCACCGTTACCGCACTTATGCGTGACGGAAGGGTAAAGGCTGCCTACACACCCACCTACGGCGGTGTCGCGGAGGCTGTTATGAAGATGGCAATGGGCAACGGATTTGGCTTTAAATTTAACACGGGTGTCACCCTTTCGGATATTTTCGGTTATAATTACGGTGCATTCGTGCTGGAGCTTGCCGACGGTGTTGACCTCGGAATTACCCTCGGTTACGTAACCGACGACGGTAAATTCAGCTACGGCGAAAGCGAAATTTCCACCGAAAATGTAAACAATTGTTATGAAAACAAGCTTGAGAGCGTTTACCCCTGCAACATCGGCACGTCGGGCAAGTGCGAAACCGTAAGCTTCAACGCGACCGAAAGGCGCGCACCCGCTACCTTGGTTGCAAGACCGAAGGTGCTTATCCCCGTATTCCCGGGCACAAACTGTGAATACGACTCTCGCAAGGCGGTTCTTGATGCAGGTGCGGATGCGGAAATCTTCGTAATCAACAATCGCTCGGGCGAGGGCGTAAAGAGAAGTGCGGAGGCATTCGCAAGCAAAATCAAATCTGCACAGGCTATCTTCGTTCCGGGTGGATTTTCGGGCGGTGACGAGCCTGACGGCTCGGGTAAATTCATAACCGCCTTCTTCCGCGGAGAGGCTGTAAAGAACGCCGTAACCGACCTTCTCGACAACCGCGACGGTCTTATGTGCGGTATCTGTAACGGCTTCCAGGCGCTTGTAAAGCTCGGTCTTGTTCCCTATGGAAAAATCATCGATACCGATGAAAATTGCCCGACCCTTACCTTTAACAATATCGCCCGTCACCAGTCGAAGATTGTGAGAACGCGCATTGCGTCGAACCTCTCTCCGTGGCTTTCGCTTATGAACGTCGGCGACGTAATCAACGTTCCGATTTCCCACGGCGAAGGAAAATTCCTCGCAAACGATACCGTCCTTCGCGAGCTTATCAAAAACGGTCAGATTGCTACACAGTACGTTGACCTCGACGGACAGGCAACCTACGGTATCGACTACAACCCCAACGGCTCAGCTCTCGCAATCGAGGGTATTACCTCTCCCGACGGAAGGGTGTTCGGTAAAATGGGTCACTCGGAGCGTATCGACGGCGGACTCTACCGTAACGTCTATGGCGACTACGATATAAAAATGTTCAAATCTATGGTAAATTATTTCAAAAAGATTTGATTTTAAATAGCAAAATTTTGGAAAAGGCTCTCCTTTTTGGGGAGTCCTTTTCTTTTGCTTTGCCGCGACGTCTTTTTTTGATTTTTACGTTGCATTTTTGAGTTTTCACGCGCCTTCTTTTTTTGAGTTTTCACGCGTCTTCTTTTTTGAATTTTCGCACGGCTTTATTTCTTGCATATTATTGCGATTTTTACGAAAACTAAAAATGCAAGGCGCGAAAACACGCCAATGCAGAAAGGAAACTGTTATGTCAAATATTAATGATGAAAAAAGATATCAAAACGGCAAGGGCGAAAAGAAAAACAACGGCAAAAAAGCTCCCTACATTGACGAAAAATATCCTCACGATAAAAAAATCGACCCAATCGACGGCAGGTATAACGACCTCGTAAGCGAAAATGCAATTCCCGGTGTCAACACCCCGGGCGTGCGCGGAGTCGGCACAAATAACGGAACGGCATATAGCAGCACTGTTGATAAGTTCGCAATGAACAACGCGGGCGTAAACGAGCTTGGCTACAGCGCGACGGGTCTTGCGCTTCCCGCCTTCAATCCTCCCGTTCCCAACAGGGCGTGGACCGCAATGCGCGCGGGCGTTGACATCGACGAGCTTTCGGAGGAGGAAAAGCGCGAGCTTTACTACGGAAAGGACCAAATCCTTTAAACGGAGTGAAAAAATGAGAAATACCGCGAAAAATAGTACGAAACAAAGCTTATGGTCCAAAATGACCGACAAATTCCGTAGTCTTGTCGATAAAATGAAGAAAAAGCTTGATTGACGTAAAAAATGTAAAAAAACAAACACCGTGACGGAAAAATATAGCGAAAAATATAACAAAAGAGCAGATACCGCCGTATCTGCTCTTTTTCTCTTGCATAATCCGCGTCCGTCTGCTTAAATGCTTCGGCTTGGCTTTCCTTGCCCTTCGTAGCCTTGTGCAGCCGTTTGCTTTTTGCTTAATTTATGCCTTTGATTTGCTTTACGTCTTTCCCGAAATCAGTCAATCGGTGTGATAAACGTGTATTTTCCGCCATCAAGCAGTCTGTCCGTTCCGTCCGTAAGCTTAAGATGCGCCCGTGTTCCCTCGGGAACCTCGAAGGTGTAGCGTATCTCGCCATCACCGTACGCCCACGCGGAGCGAACCGTTCCGCTTCTCGTTTCAATACAGCATCTCGCGTGACCGAGTGCCCTGTTCGGAATGGGCGAAAGCTCAAAGGTTGCGTATGCGGGGGAGGTCGGCTTTATACCAAGCACCGTCCCGTAAAGCCAGGAGGCAACCGAGCCGTATGCGTAGTGGTTGAAGGAGTTCATATCGGTTGACCACATTTCGCCCCTCTCGTTTACGCTGTCCCAATGCTCCCAAATCGTAGTCGCACCCATATTGACCGAGAAAAGCCAGGAGGGGAATTTCTCCTGCAAAAGGAGCGTGTACGCCTTGTCGGCTCTGCCGATTTCGGTAAGCGTATCAAGAAGGTACGGTGTCCCGACAAATCCCGTTTGAAGCCTGTCACCGTTTGCCTCGATAAGCTCAACCAATCGCCTGCCGAGCCTCTCCTTAAGCTCGGGCTTGTCGTCAACAAGACCGAAGTGAATTGTTACCACGTGCGCCGTCTGCGTGTTGGAGGTAAGCCGTCCGCGCTTGATAAATCGCTTTTGGAACGCCTTCCTAATACGCTCCGCCATTCTCTTGTACCTTTCGCTCTTCATTTCAAGCACGTCGAGAGCCTTTATCAAAAGCGTGGTAGAGAGGTAAAAATATGCCGAGGCAATAAGGTCGGGGTCAGTTGAGCCCTTATACGACCCGACGGGAGCATCAAGACCGAGCCAGTCGCCGAAATGCTTTCCACCGAGCCAAAGGTAACGCTCCGCACCGTCACTGTACTGATATCCGACCCATTTTTTCATAAGCGGAATATGCTCGCGAAGCAGCCTTTTGTTACCGTACGCGAGGTAAAGCTCCCACGGAATAACGCACGCCGCATCGCCCCACGCCGCCGAGCATTGATTTTTCTCGTCACGAAGCACGTCGGGAACAACGCGCGGAATTGCGCCGTTTTCAAATTGCTCTGCCATCACGTCGCGAAGCCATTTTGTGTAAAATTTTTCGGTATCGTAATTGATTGATGCCGTCCTTGCAAAAACCTCCGCATCACCCGTCCAGCCAAGACGCTCGTCGCGCTGCGGGCAGTCGGTCGGTACGTCGAGGAAGTTGTCCCTCTGTCCCCATATTACGTTTGAATAAAGCTGATTGAGCTTTGCGTGACCCGAGGAAAAATAACCCGTCCTGCGCATATCCGAATGAAGGACGATGCCGACAAAATCCTCCCTTTTGACCTCACAGCACCAGTTTAAAAGCTTTACGTATCTGAAGCCGAAGAAGGTGTAAATCGCCTTGTAGCTTTGCTCGCCAGCCCTTGCCGTATATACAATCTCGGAGCGTGCGGTGCGGTAGTTGGCGTTGTAAAAGTTACCCTCGCTATCAAGCACCTCGCCGTGCAAAAGTCGCACGGTTTCGCCTCCCCGTGCGGTAAGCTTAAACTCTACCGTACCAGTTATTTCCTGACCGAAATCGAGAACCGTTTCTCCCTTCGGAGTTATTATGATTTCCTTTACCGCAACCCTCTCTGCTTCTCTTACGCATTCGCCCTCAAGCGGGATAAGAACGGATTTGTCAAAATCCAAAATTTCCGCGTTATTTTCATACACGGGTACTACCGTAGCATCATAAATCTCGCCGTCGTATATCCCCGAAAAGAGGCATTCCGACCGCGCAACAAGCCAGCTTTCGTCGGTTACGACGGTCTCTGCTTCGCCGTTTTTATACTCGATTTCAAGTGCCGCGATAAGGGCGGGGAACTCTCCGTACATACCGTCCTTTGTATGAATAAAGCCGCCGCGAGAGGAATACCAGCCGTTACCGACCCCGACAACAATCTCGCACCTCCCTTGAAGCATATCCGTAACGTCGTAGGTGAAATACTGCAACCTCTTGTAATAGGAGGTCCAGCCCGGAGTCATATAGTCCTCTCCAACGCGCACTCCGTTGATTTTTGCCTCGAATACACCGAGGGAGGAAATGTGAAGCATAGCACGCCGCACCTCGCCCCTTAAAGCTACGTTTTTCTTGAAATAAGGTGACACGGGCACCCACTTTTTGCCCGCAGTGATAAAGCTTGCACTGTAAATCGGGTTCTTCATAATCCGATGCTCTCCTTTTTGAAATGTAAATAATTGTTTGCATTAACCTTTTTGCTGTGTCTTACGGTTATATGATAGCATAAAAAGAGAAGCCGTGTCAATATTTACGCCCGATTTGCTCAAAAAAATAGCAAAAATCCCTTGTAATTTTCCCGCGCCCGTAGTATAATAAAAGAAAACGGAGGAAAATTATGACAAAAGAACGAATTTTTCTTAACGATACCGACTCGCGCGTATGGATGGATACCTACGTCCACGCTGACGGAAAAATACACCCCGCAATGCTCGTAATTCCCGGTGGCGGCTACTCCGCCGTCTGCCACGAAAGGGAGGGAGAGCCTATTGCCCTCGCCTTCTTCGAGCGCGGCTTTAACGCCTTCGTGCTTAACTACCGCGTCGGTCCTAACGACCACTACCCCGCACAGCTTACCGATGCCTCTATGGCAATCGTATATATCAAGGATAACTCCGAAAAATTCGGCATTGACCCGAGCCTTGTTTACGCTCTCGGCTTTTCCGCGGGCGGCCATCTTGCAGGCTCGCTTGCCATTCTTCACGGAGATACCGACGTGCTTAACCGCCTCGGTATAGAGCGTGGGTACAATCGCCCCCGCGCCTGCATACTTTGCTATCCCGTCGTTTCCTGCTTCGTTGACACCCACGGCCCGAGCTTTGAGTGTCTGCTCGGACGCCCCGCGTACGATATTGCCGCGGAGGAGAGAAGCGCAGTATCCCTTGAATTTAACGTAACCGACGACTCCGCGCCCGTGTTTATTTGGCATACCGCGGAGGACGAGCTTGTGCCCACAAACGGCTCCTTCGCCCTTGCACAGGAGTACGTAAGAAAGCATATTCCCGTAATGTTCCACCTTTACCCCTACGGAACGCACGGGCTTGCGCTCGCAAATAAGACCACCGAGTGCGGCAACCCCGTCTGGGTACAGCCTCTTGCGGAGGGCTGGGTCGATACCGCTATCGAGTGGTTTAAAACTCTTTGATTTTCCGCCTTTCTAAAAGCGTGGGGAATTGCCGCCTACACTCGGATTTGGCTTTTTTCGCGACCTATTTTCCGCCGCCTTGCCCCGTAATTTCCCCCTTGACTTTTCGCGCACAATAGTTTATAATATCTCGTTGGAAAAAACGAAAGGATTTTTGATATGAAAAGAACTTATATCAAGGACGTTGTCCCCGGCGTTTGCCGTGTACAGGGCTTCGTTGAAAACTTCAGAAACAAAAAGAATATGGCGTTCATCGTTGTAAAGGACGTGACGGGAAAGCTCCAGGTTACCATCGTAAAGGAGGAGCATCCCGAATTTAACGAAATGCTTGATAAGCTCACAATTCACTCCGTCGTGAGCTTTGAGGGAGAGGTTGTTGCCAGCGAGTACGTAAAAATGGGCGGCAAGGAAATGTACCCCACCTCAATGAAAATCGAATCGGTAGCGGAGGCACTTCCCATAAAGGACGACTCCGACATCGACGTAAGAATGGATTACAGATGGATTGACCTCCGCCGCGAGAGAAATCACCTTATGCTCGCGCTTCAAACGACGCTTACCGCCGCGCTTCGCGAATTTCTCCTTGAAAGAAGCTTTACCGAAATTCACACGCCGAAGCTTATCGGCGCGGCAAGCGAGTCCGGCTCGGACGTTTTCGAGGTAAAATACTTCGATACCAACGCCTACCTTGCACAGTCGCCGCAGTTCTACAAGCGGATGGCTATGGCTGCGGGTCTTGAAAGAATTTTTGAAACCGGTCCCGTTTTCAGGGCGGAGAAGTCCTACACCAACAAGCACGCAACCGAGTTTACGGGCTTTGACCTTGAATTCTCCTACATCGACGGCTGCGAGGACGTTATGCAAATGGAGGAGGAGCTTGTCACCTACGCAATCGGAAAGGTAAAGGCGGCTCACGGCGAGAAAATCAAGGAGCTTTTCGGTATGGATTTGGAGGTTCCAACGCTTCCTTTCCCCCGTATGAAGCTTGCGGACGTTTACGCGGAGCTTGAGGCAAGGTACGGCTATAAAATCCCCGACGAGCTGAAGGGCGACCTTACCACCGAGGCGGAGAGAATGACAAAGCAGCTTTGCCGCGATATGTTCAACCACGAATTTCTCTTTATCACCGACTACGATGCGAAGGAAAGAGCCTTCTACCATATGCGTGACGAAAACGGCGTGCCGCAGGGATACGACCTCATCTGGCGCGGAGTTGAAATCACCACGGGCGCACAGCGCGAGCATAGATACGACGTCTTAAAGGCACAGGCGGAGGAAAAGGGACTCGCCGAGGACGTAAAGTTCTACCTTGAGTTCTTCAAGTACGGCTGTCCTCCCCACGGCGGCTTCGGTCTTGGTATTGACCGTCTTACTATGCTTTTCCTCGGTCTGTCCATTAAAGAGGTGCAGTTCCTCTTCCGCGGTCCTAACCGTTTGACCCCGTAATTTCGGTGTGACTTTTTACAGCCTCGGTTTTATCCATCTAAAACGATTAGCCCCACCCCGTGTAAAGAAAACGCGGGGCGGTTGTGCAAAAATGCAAACAAATGATTACAAATGAAAGGGAAAAATAAAATGAAAATCGCACTTATCAACGAAAATAGCCAGGCGGCTAAAAACGCACTTATCTGTGAAACCCTCAAAAAGGTTGTAGAGCCTCTCGGCCACGAGGTACATAACTACGGTATGTATTCCGCGGAGGACAAGGAGCAGCTTACCTACGTTCAAATCGGTATCCTCTCCGCCGTTCTTCTTAACTCGGGTGCTTGCGACCTCGTAATCACGGGCTGCGGCACGGGCGAGGGTGCTATGCTTGCCTGTAACTCCTTCCCGGGCGTTCTTTGCGGTCACGTTGTTGACCCCACCGACGCATACCAGTTTACACAGGTAAACAACGGCAACGCAATCGCTATGCCCTTTGCAAAGGGCTGGGGCTGGGGCTGTGAGCTTAACCTGCAGTACGTTTTTGAAAAGCTCTTCGTTTCCGAGTGGGGTCTTGGCTATCCCCGCGAGAGAGCCGTTCCCGAGCAGAGAAACAAGAAAATCCTCGACGAGGTAAAGAAGGTTACCCATACCGACATCTGCTACATCCTTGAAAACCTTGACCGTGAGCTTGTTCTCGGCGCTCTCGGCGGAGCAAAATTCCGCGAGCTGTTCTTCGCAAATTGCAAGTGCGACAGAATCAGAGCCTGCGTTGAAAAGCTTCTCGGCTAATTGGATAAACGGAGAACGGGATAAACGGAAAATTTCGTTTAAAACGGACAAAATCCGCGGGTAAAACCCCGATTTGAAATGAAAACCCTATCCACGGGGCGCAAAATGCGCCCCGTTTTTTCTTTTTCGCCGCATCGGTAGCCGCTTTTTCATTTTTTATAGTTATTTTCACTAAAAAATTTTTACGTGCATACTGATTGACAGCGCGCGTGCGCTCCTATATAATTAAAACGTAACGGTTCCGTTATTAATCAATCCCCGAAAGAGGTGCTTTATGATAAAGAAATTCAAAGGACGCGTGTTATCCCTCATTCTTGCGGTAAGCCTTGCCGTCGGCTCGTTTATCCTGCCGTTTGGAATTTTTGCCGCGGAGGTCACTCCCGCCGAAACGACCCTTATGCTGAACAGGGATTTCGAGGATAAAACCTCGGTAAGCAACGGCTTCGGCGCAACGCAGACCGCGGGAAATACCATAAAGCTCGTTACCGAGGACGGAAATACCTTTATGCGTTGGGTTTTCGATACTACGGCAACGGGTACGACACACGGACACTTTAACATAGAAATATCCAACTACCTTCCCGACGAGGGAAGCGTCGTCCTCCGTGCAAAGGTTCGCACCACCGACACCTCCTCAACCACGAGAACGGCAATTCTTGCGCGCCCCTACGATTACCACCACGGCGCAAGTATTCAAAAGCCGGACGGAAGCTTCTACGGCTACAATTCGGGAATGAACGGGCTTCTTTCCTTCTCACGAAAGAGCTCTGGCGCATCCTACGTGCCCTCCTTAAAGCTTTTGACAGGCTCTGCGGGCTACAGCGCCGCCGAGTTTGTGGAGGTGGCGTACGTATTCTCCTGGACGGATAAAACCGACGTAACCGTCAACGCATATTACGACGGAGCTTCAAGCCCGAGCGAAACCTGTACGATGAAATCCTACGGCGTGGATGCCCGTCCCTGCTACTTCAGATTTCAGGTTAATACGGGAAAGAATTTGTCCTGGGACCTTGACGACCTTCAAATCTATATTGCCTACACCAACAACGACGCCTCCGCCCTTGCGGCAAGCTTTGATTCAAACAACCGCGGCGTGCTTTATAACGCAAGCGCGGACGCATATATTGACCCCGATGCCTACGTCGGACACCATTTCTTTAAGGTAAACGTAGATAAGGCGCTCGATAAAAACGGAACTACCGTTTACACGCTTTCGCAAAAGCCCTTTTCGGATGAGAACGGAAAAATCTGGTTTCCCGTTTCCGCCCTCGAGGCGGTAGTCGGCGAGGTGTCGGCGAATGCACCCGTCAGCACCGTAAAAGGAATAGAATGCGTGAGAATGGAGGATATATCTCTCGCGCTTGACGGCTACTACGCCTCGTATCACTCCTCGGGGCTTGTCGCAATCTCCGAGAAGCAGGAGGTTTTCGTGGAGGGCGCGTCGGACGAAAGCGTCATTCCCGTAATGCAAAAATTCCTCTTTGATAACGTTAACACCTCTCTTGAAAAGGTGGAGGCCTTCTCGGTATCCGACGGACAGTATCTTAACCACCCGTACATCTTTGCAAATCAGGATAAGTTTGACAGCCTGCGCGAAACCTATCTCGATGCCGACGGCACCGCCGACCAAACGCTGAAGGGATATATACAAAACCGAGTAAGCAGCGCGGAAAGCATTTATAAGAGCTACGCGATTACCTCAAACGGGGAATATTCCTCGCTTGACTCCGGCAAGGGACTTTCGGGAGCTCAAAAGAATATTTACGAAATGCCCTACCTCGATGCACAGGGCTACGACATCGGCGGAAGACACAGCCAAGCAACCTCCCACGCATCGAGAATACAGGAGCTTGCCTTCGCTTGGCAGATTACGAGGGAGGATAGGTTTGCCCTCCTTGCCTACGATTACGCGATTGCAATCGGCGGCTGGGAGCATTGGGGTCCGGGTCACTTCCTTAACTGTGCGGACGCGGCAGGTCCTTACTCCACCGCCTACGACTGGCTCTATCCCGCTTGGGTGGAGCTTGGACTTGACGTTTCAAAAATAGAGGAAATCATATTCACCCACGCCGTTGTGCCCGGCTACTACTCGCGTAGCGCAAATACTATCCCCGAGGGCTGGATGCGCTATATAAGCGGCGTCCTTACGAAAAGCGGCTGGGGCTTTAACGGCACGAACAACTGGAACGCGGTTTGCTCCGCGGGTATGGTTACCGCCTCGCTCGCTATTGCGGGTCTGACAACAGCCACCGCGGAAATATACGTAGATACCGACGTCAACGGAGTTGCGTTTGAAAAAACCGCGCTCGTTACCGACCTCGGAAGCCACGCGGGTCTTTCCACCTACCGCGATTATTCGGAATGGCTTATCAACGAATGCCTTTACGGTATGGCGATAAACGGACTTGTGCAGTATATCCCCGACGGCTCCTACATCGAGTCCTCGGGCTACTGGTCCTACGGCACGAACAACTTCTTTGAAATGGTTGCCGCCCTCACCACCGCCACCGAATACAATACGGGAGTGTCCAACGATTTCGGTATGCTTGACGCGTGGGGCATCGACCGCACCTGCTACTACGCCCTGAATACACAGTCGGGCGACTTTAAAACCTTTAATTATCACGATTCCTCCTCGGGTGTTCAGGATACCTCCTGGTTCGGCTTTTACGGCAATTATACGGGCAAAACCGACCTCGCCGCAATCCGTATCGACGCGCTTGCCTCGGGAAAAAGCGGTAGCCCCACGGTACAGGATATACTGTTCTACGTAAAGCCTGTCGGAGAATACGAAAAGCCCGCCCTTCAGTATTGGTGGGAGGGAATTAACGGCTACGTGGTTCGTGACTCCTGGGAAAGCGGCTCGATTTACGCGGGCATAATGGGAGATACGAACAACCTCGGTCACGGACAGATAGACTCCGGCTCCTTCGTTTACCATAACGGAGGTACCGTGTGGTTCTGCGACATCGGAACCGAAAACTATAACTGCTACGGATTTTGGGGCAGTGCGACGAGATACAGATACTACAAAATGAACGCGGAGGGCAATAACACCCTCTTCCTTGCAAACCGATCCTCCGTCCCGTACGGGCAGGCGCTTAACGGCTTCGGTAAAATTATTGCAACGGGCGATAATGCCTACGGTGCGTACACCGTTATGGACAACACCACCGCCTACGGAGGCTATGCAAGGAGCGCGTACAGGGGAATGCTCCTAACGAATGACAGACGCACCCTCGTAATTCAGGACGAGGTTGAGTTTCTCACAGCCGAAACCGCCTATTGGGTCGGACATACTGAGCAGGAGGTTATACTCTCCGTTGACAAAACGGCGGCTTATATGTACGACGGAAGGACCGTAATTCGCGTCAGTATAATCGATATGAGCAATTCGGGCGCGCACTTCGTTATAGAGGATTGCTATACCTACCACCTCGAGGCAAGCGAGGGAATGGATGAGATTGCCTACGAATACTACGTTGCGGGCACGCACGAGCTTAACAACGACCGTTCACAGTACAAAAAGCTTACGATTGCGCTTGACGGCGTTAAATCGGTAAAGCTCGCCGTAGTCATAGAGGAGGTTGCCGTCGGTCAAATCTCGGAGCTTGGCTACGAGTGGCAGGATATGCTCCTGTGGAATGAAAATACACCCTCCTCCGACGGAAGCGTTTCGGAGCAGCAAACCGCGCTTCATACGGGAGACGGCTCGGCAATCGGTGCAATTACCGTAAAGGGAACGGATGCAAATCTTTCGCTCTCTACCGATACTCTCGGCATGAATACCGTTTACCTTATCTCTGCCGCCCGCGGCAGCGGAGCAACCTCCGTGAGCTTCGGCTCGAAGGCAAGCCTTACCGAATTCGGCTTCCTCGGAGATAGGACGATTGTTGCGGAGCTTGACCTCGGCACTCTCGGAAAATTCCCCGAAAACGCGCGCGTCGCGCTCTCGGGTGCGGGCAAGGAGCTTATCGGAATTGACCTATCGGAGCTTGGCACGCTTGCTTCCACCGTATTGAAAAGAATTACCCTCGTTATCGACGGACAAAGGGGCAAATGCTACGTGTTCTTCGGCGATACCGCGGTTCTCGATGCGGAGTGGAAGGGCGGAAGCGTGGAGGACCTTGCCATCGTCATCTCCTCCCGTGCGGGTGCGCTTGACGGTGAAAGCATAGTCCTTGACAACCTTTCGCTTCGCACCTTCGGCTCGGATTACAGCGAGCTTTCCGACCTGCTTGTAAACGGAAATATTGCCGATTGGGAGCTTCGGCTTCCGATAAACGGAGCGTCTGCTATTCCCGTTGCGCGCATTACCTACAAAAACGAAAATCCCTTCGATACCCCCGTTATCGATTTAATAGCGGGCGCAAGCGC
The DNA here is from genome assembly GCA_017533565.1 of Clostridia bacterium. Classification (GTDB taxonomy): domain Bacteria; phylum Bacillota; class Clostridia; order Oscillospirales; family CAG-272; genus UBA1740. The sequence goes on along the minus strand of JAFXHU010000034.1, from coordinate 39,814 downwards.
AAGCTACGCGGTAAACACCGAAAGACAGGGTGTTGCGGAGCTTTACAGCTGGGAGGAGGTTGAGGCTCTTCTCGTAGAGGGTGCAACCCTCGAGGTGCTTGTTTCAAATTACCACTACCCGATAGAAATAGACTGTCCGCTTACCGTAAATACCCACGGAAACGACTTCTTTGCCACCTCGTCAAGCTATATGGCTTTCGTGGACGGCGAAGCCGTGGAGTATAGAAAGGGAAGCGTAACGGTAACCTTCATTACCGACAGCGGCACGTTTACCCAGACGCATACCGCGTCCCGTCCCGCAAGCTTCTTTGGAATGCTTGATAAAACCGTCTATGAAAGAAAAACCGACGTCGGCTACGAATATTACGTAAAGGACGGCTGGGCGCTTACGAGCGGTGGGGAGGCTCTTACCTCTCTTGAAATGACGGTAACGAGCGAAAACTGCGTATTCTATCAGGCGGAAAAGCCCTACGAGGCGGCATTCGTCACCGTAAAGGACGGTGTTGTAAGCGGCTATACCGATTCGGATAAGCTGTTTACCTATGCAACGAGCGGAGGCTTTGACCGAATTTCTCTTACCTCGGATATATTCTTCGATTCGACTAACCTTTCCTGCTCGTGGAGCGGTACGGTTAATATCTATCTTAACGGATACACCCTTACCTACGTATCCGAAAAGACATCCGACCATATGTATTCCCACAAGGCAAGCGTTTCCATATACGGCCCGGGAAAAATGGTTAACAATTCGTTAAGCTCCAATCTCTTCCTCGCTACGGGGGGAACGGTTAACGTAAACGGCGTCACCGTCGAGTCCGCGAGTGCCGTTACCGACCACAGAGGCGGAGTGATAACCTTCACCGACTGCGATATTACTATTACGAAAAACGGAGTTTCCGCATTTGCCGTGCGAAACCGCAACAACGCCGAAACTCAAATACTTCCCACGCTGAATATCGTGGGCTGTACGCTTAATTTGCCTTACCTTACCGCAAGCAAATCGGTATTCTGCGTTTCTCAAAACTCGGTGCTTTCGGTTACGGATACGAAAATAAAGGCATCAACCGGCGGATATCTGCTCTCGCTTCAAAACGATACGGTAGGCTCGGTTGCGGGCTTTGATTACGATAACGCGTTTGAAAAAATGCAGGTAAAGCTTGGAAACGTCATCCACGATTGCGTGAATTTGGTAATTTGCAAATCCAATGCTCCGAGCGGCTACGCTTACCCCGAAATGGTTGAAAAAATCGGGTATATAAGCGGTGCAGCCTTGGGCTGGGAGGACGCGGAGGTATGGACCTACGACGGCTGCGTTGTTGCAAGGCAAAACGATTCCGCAAATCCCTACGTAGTTACCGCCGCGGACAATACCGTAAGCGTTACCTGGCGCGTTGGAGATGAGAGCTTTACGGAAATATGGGTGAAGGGAAGTATTCCCAACACCGAAAGCCCGACCCTTTCTGCATTGCTTTCCTGCGCGGCGGAGGGACGAAAGTACGTGTTCAGCCTCGGAAGCGTTGACACGGATACGGTGCTTACCGCCGAGGAGGTTACCGATTTTCCCGTTTCGGTAAATCTTACGCTTCATACGGGCTTTACGGTAAACGTCTTTTTACAGGTTACAAAGGGCGTAAGCTTCAACGGCTTCTCGGTTGACGGTGTGGAGTATAACGGTGTAAGCTGCACAATGCCCGACGGCACCGAGTGCGTAAAGCTCGCCATAAGAAGAGATAACCCCGCAACCGCGGCGGAGCTTATCAATCTCATCGTAAGCTTCGACGACGAAAACGTGGGAGTGGTAAATAAATCGCTCGTTATAAACGTTTCGTTGGGCGCCTACGTTGAAAAGATACTCTCCTCGGATTACAGCGAGGAGTCGAAGGGACTCGTTGCAAACGTCCTCAAATACGTTAAAAACGCTTACGAATACGAGGGTAACGAGCTTCTTGCGGGCTACTCCTCCGTGCTTACCCTCTCCGAGAGGTTTGAAAAATATATGACCGCCTCGGTTGTAAGGCGCGAGAGCACCGACCTCTCCGAAATCAGCCACGCTGTAAGCTCTGCGGCACTCTATCTTGAGAATAGCCCCGCCTTTAGATTTTACGTAAGGGACGGCTATAACGGCAATATAACCCTCTCCTACGCAACTCTTGCCGACGGAAGCACGGTAAGCCGCACCTTCACCCCCGAAAGCTTCGTTACCGAGGTAGCCGAGGGAGAAACGAGAAGATACGTTAATTTGACAATGCGCGCCTTTGACTTCGCAACGCCGATTACCGTAACGGTTGAGGGCGAGGGCGGAAGCGTCAGCGCAAGCTACAGTCTTGCAATGTATTACCACTCGGTGGCTTGCGAGATAGGTCCACTTACCGAGTTTATCAACGCGATATACGCCTACGCCGAATCCGCACGGCTTTATCGCGGCTATTCCGACGAGAACGGACTTAAATAATATTTTCGGGCGGGGCATACACCCCGCCCGCCCTTTCGCTACGCGGCAAGAACACACCAAAATTTGCCGTTAATACCCACCCGTGTCAACTTTTTGCGGCATAATTCGGTGTCTTGCCCCGCCTTCTTATGAAGAATTTGCCCTTCCTCCTTGCCGAGCCGTCGCCCCGCGCTTTTGGCTTTGGCTGACTTTTTACCCGCCCCGCTTTGGGCGGCTTTTGACATTGGCTGACCTTTTTTGCTCGTCCGCCGATTGAATATTCCCACGCTTTGCATTTTAACTATGCGACCCCGCAGAAACATAAAGGCTTGACAAATCCCCCTCGGTTTAGTATAATATTCAAGCGTAAAATAAAAATTACCCGTTGGGCTTTTTTAGGAAAGGAGCGCTATGCCTGTACTTGAATTTCTCGCGCGTCTGCACAACCCCGTAACCGATTTTCTCTTTTCGCTTATAACCTATATCGGCGACGAAACGGTTTTCCTCGTTGTGGCGATTGCATTTTTCTGGTGTATCGATAAAAGGGAGGGGTATTACATCCTCGTAACCGGACTTCTCGGTACGCTCGTCAATCAATTTTTAAAGATTATCTGCCGTATTCCGCGCCCCTGGGTGCGCGACCCGTCCTTTAAGGATAAGGTTGTGCCCTCCGCATTCGAGCGCGCCACGGGCTATTCCTTCCCGTCGGGTCATACTCAAAACGTTGGCGGCACCTTTGGTGCTATCGGGCTTTTCACCCGCAAAAACTGGCTGCGTATTACCTCCGCCGTTATTATCGTCCTCGTGTCCTTTTCGCGTATGTATCTCGGAGTGCATACCCCCGCCGACGTCGGCGTATCTCTGCTTATTGCCGCGGGACTCGTTTTCCTCCTTTATCCGATTTTTGCAAGCGAGGACAGCTTCCACCGCGCAATGCCTATTCTTATCGGAATATCCGCCGTGCTTTCCTTCGGCTTCCTTATCTACGTGCTTTGCCTGTCCCCCGAGGGGCTTGACCCGCATAATTTTGAGAGCGCACGCAAAAACGCCGCAACCCTCGTCGGATGCCTTGTCGGTCTTGCCGTCGTATATCCGCTTGACCGCTTTAAAATCAAGTTTACCACCGACGGCGTTTGGTATTCCCGCGTAATTAAGCTTCTTCTCGGACTCGGCATCGTTTTCGCGGTAAAGGCGGGACTTTCAAAGCCGCTGGAGCTTCTTTTCGGACTGTTTATAAAGGGCGAATACGTCCTCGTTGCCCGCGCCGTAAGATACTTCCTTATCGTTATCACCGCGGGAGTGCTTTGGCCACTTTCCTTCGGATTTTTCGCAAAGCTGCGTATTCCCTTTATGGATAAATTTACTTTTTGGCTCAAAGCAAAGCTTGTCAAAAATTGACACGCCCCCACACTATAATTCAAAAACGACAACAAATATTTACATTTTAAACGCGAAGCCGCAACCGAAAGAGCAACGGCTTCGCGCTTTTTTTCAAAAAACGCTTTACAAACCGAAAAAAATGTGTTATTATATTACGTGAAATATTTTACGCGCAAAGGATTTAATATTTATGAAATGTCCCGCCTGTAACTTCCAGGATTCACGTGTGCTTGACTCCCGTCCCAACGACGGCGGTGCAAGCATAAAGCGCCGCCGCGAATGCCCCAAATGCGGAAAGCGCTTTACCACCTATGAAATCGTCGATACCGTTTCCATCGCCGTTGTAAAGCGCGACGGAAGGCGCGAATTCTTCGATTCGCACAAGCTTGCCCTCGGTATAGAGCGCGCCTGCCAGAAGCGACCCGTTAACGCCGCCGAAATTGCAAAGGATATTGAAACCGAGCTTCAAAACCTTCTCGTTTCCGAAATCTCCTCAAAGGACATCGGCGAAATGGTTTTGGCAAGGCTGAAGGAAATCGACATCGTTTCCTACATTCGCTTCGCCTCGGTTTACCGCGAGTTTCAGGACATTGATTCCTTCGTTGAGGAAATCAAGATGCTGTCCAAAAAGCCGAGAAGAAAGCCCCGTACGGAGGTAAATTCGGATGATTAAGAGTATGACTGCCTTTGGCAGAGCGAAGGTCGAGGGTTTAGATAAGGATATCACCGTCGAGATAAAGAGCGTAAACTCCCGCTATTTCGACTGCACCGTTAAAATGCCGCGAAGCCTCTCGTTTTTGGAGGAAAGGGTAAAGGCGTATCTTCAAAAAAACGCCGTCAGCCGTGCAAAGCTTGACGTTTATATCACGGTTGACAGCCACGAAAACTCCGTAGGCACGGTTTCCTATGACCGCGGCTATGCCGAAAGCTACGTTGCCGCGCTCCGCGCAATGCGCGACGAGCTTGGACTTGCCGACGATATAACGGTAATGAGCGTCGCACGCAATACCGAAATCTTCCGCACCGCACGTCCCGACCTTGATGCGGAGGCGGAGTGGGAAAGGCTTTGCGCCGTCCTTTCGCTTGCCGTTCGCGACTACGACGAAATGCGCACCCGCGAGGGCGAGCGCATTGAGCGCGATATAAAGGCAAAGGTTGAGGCCGTCCGCGCCTACACCGATGAAATTGAAAAAATCTCGCACGAGGACACCGTAGGCTACCGCGACAAGCTTGAGGCGCGTCTGCGCGCAATCCTCGCCGACAATGCGGTGACTGTTGACGAAAACCGCCTGCTTACCGAGTGTGCGATATGGGCGGATAAAATCGCCATTGACGAGGAGCTTGTAAGGCTTCGCTCCCACTTCGGTGCCTTTTACGAAATTGCCGATGGGCGCGAGCCGTCGGGAAGAAAGCTTGACTTCCTTATGCAGGAAATGAACAGAGAAACCAACACCATCGGCTCGAAGGCTAATAACGCCCGCATCGCTCGAATTGTCGTGAACGTAAAGGGCGAGCTTGAGAAGATAAGAGAACAGGTTCAGAATATCGAATAACGAAGGAGCTGTAAGGTATGAAATTTATCAACATCGGCTTTGGAAATATGGTATCCGCGGGCAGGATTGTTGCCATCGCATCACCCGACTCCGCACCCGTAAAGCGCCTCGTGCAGGATGCAAAGGAGGAGGGACGGGTTATCGACGTTTCCTGCGGACGCCGCACCCGATCGGTTATCGTTACCGACTCCGACCACGTAATTCTCTCCGCGATACAGGCGGAAACTATAACCAACCGCATCGCAACCGACGGTGAGGAGGGTGAGGACCCCGTCGATTAACCCCGCGGACCTCGGTTAAAAATAAATCGGTATATCTAAATGCAAAGGGGCATCGCAACGGTGCCGAAAATTCAGCTTAAAAAACAAATCACATATAAGGAGTTCAAAAATGATTTATCCTACCATCGAACAGCTTACCAAGGGTGAGTTCAACCGCTACGAGCTTGTCGTCGGCGTTGCAAAGGGCGCGCGTATCGTCACCGACAGATACGTTGAGATGAGAGCGAATGCACAGAAAATGATTGAAAATCACGAAACCGACAAGCCCCTCGCCGCGCTTATCGATCCCGAGTATAAGGATCAAAAGGCGGTAAAGCTCGCAATTGCAAAGCTTGACAAGGGCGAGTTTAAAATGGTGCATAGCAAGTAATTGAGTAAAAAACTGATTTTGAAAGCGAGGTGATACGGATGTTTTGCGAGGTTTATTTGCTTGACGCACCGTATCACCTCGACTGTCCTTACGACTACGCGTGCGGCGAGGACTGTCGCGCGGGTATGCTCGTGCGCGTTCCGTTTGGAAGGAATAACAGCCTCCGTAACGCCATTGTCACGAAAATAAAGGACACCTCGGATACCGATTACGCCTTGAAGGCGGTGCATTCCCGATTTGCGGATGAGTTTGCCCTCTCCGACGAGCTTCTTGCCGTCGCTCGGTTTATGAAGAAATATACCCTATCGACGCTCGGGGAGGCGGTGCGCTGCCTTTTGCCCCCGGGTGCGCTTTCGTCGGGTCCGAATTTGAAGGTTAAGAAAACCTACTCGCTCGCCGTGTCGAGCGATTTGGCGAGGACCGCCCTTGTCAGCACGGGAAGGGCGGGGATAAGAAGCGAGGGACAAAGAGCCGTGCTTCGCTATCTTATAGACGTTGGCAGTGCCGACGGCGAGCTTATACGCGATATACCGGGCGTAAGCTCCGCGCATTTGAAGGCTCTTTGCGAAAGGGGTCTTGTCCGTCTAACCGAAAGCGAGGATATTCGCAACCCCTACCTACACTACTGTCGGGAGCTTGACAAATCTCCGATTGTGTTAAGCGAGGCACAGGAAAACGCCTACGATACGATAATAGACCTTTACGCCGAGCCGTGCGCACGCGCCGCGCTCCTTTACGGAGTGACGGGGAGCGGAAAAACGAAGGTGATTATGAAGGCTATCGACAGGGTGCTTGACGACGGAAGGGGCGTAATAATGCTCGTGCCTGAGATTGCCCTGACCCCGCAAACGCTCTCTATATTCTGCCGCCGCTACGGAGAAAGGGTCGCGGTTATTCACTCCGCCCTCTCACAGGGGGAAAGGCAGGATGCCTACCGCCGTATAAGGCGCGGCGACGTTGACCTCGTAATCGGCACACGCTCCGCAATATTCGCACCGCTTGACAATATCGGAATGATTGTCATCGACGAGGAGCACGAGCATACCTATAAATCCGAAAGCGATCCGAAATACCACGCACGCGATATTGCCGCCTACCGAATGGGAGTACACGGCGGCTTGATGCTGCTTGCCTCCGCAACCCCCGCAATCGAGAGCTTTTATAAGGCGAAAACGGGTAAATACACCCTCGTGCCCTTGCGCGAAAGGTATGGGGGAGCAAGGCTTCCCACCGCCGTTATCGTCGATATGAGAGAGGAGCTGCGCCTCGGCAATACGGGCACGGTAAGCCAACGGCTTATGAATTGCCTTTGCGACGTGAAGGAAAGGGGAGAGCAGGCGATACTGTTTCTAAACCGACGAGGCTACTCCACCGAAATCTCCTGCAAGGGCTGCGGCGAGGTAATAACCTGTCCGCGCTGCTCGGTTTCTCTGACCTACCATACCGACGGGGGAGGACGGCTGCTTTGCCATCTTTGCGGCTTTTCGCGTCCGCTTCCGCGCACCTGCGATGCCTGCGGGTCGGATAAGCTTTCGCGCCTCGGCTTCGGCACTCAAAAGCTGGAAAGCGAGCTGTCACGGTATCTTCCCGAAATGCCGCTTATGCGAATGGACGCCGATACCACGGTCGGAAAGCTTGCATACGACCGTATGCTCGACGGCTTTCGTCGGGGAGATGCGGATATACTTCTCGGCACGCAAATGGTTGCGAAGGGGCACGACTTCCCCCGCGTAACCCTCGTTGGCGTTGCGCTTGCAGATACATCTCTTTACGTAAGCGATTTTCGCGCCGCGGAGCGCGCGTTTTCCCTCTTGACACAGGTTATAGGGCGCGCGGGCAGAGCCAGCGACAGGGGGATTGCCGTGATACAAACCTTCTCGCCGAATAACGAAACGCTTCGCCTCGCGTGTAAGCAGGATTACGATGCGTTTTACGAGGGGGAGATTGCCCTGCGCCGCGCACTCTCGTATCCGCCCTTTTGCGATATGGTACAGCTTACGCTCACCGCGGATAACGAGGATGACCTGACCCGCGCCTCTGCCGCGCTTCACGAAAAAATCGTGAAAAGGGTCAACGAGGAATACAGCCACCTTCCGATAAGCGTTTTCGGACCCTTCGAGGCACAGGTGTATAAGCTAAACGAAAAATACAGAATGCGGCTGGTTGTCAAATGCCGACTCACGAGAGAAACGAGGGCGCTTTTCTCCTCGCTTCTTTCCGAGCTTGCAAGGGAAAGGCAGGTAAGCCTTACCGTGGACCTCAATCCGCTTTCCGTTTAAAAATAAAGACTTCGTCCTTTGGACGAAAAGGAGATAAAAATGGCTAAACTTAAAATATTGAAATTCGGCGAGCCTACGCTTCGTAAGGTAAGCCGTCCCGTCGAGGAAATTACCCCCCGTATTTGCACTCTTATCGACGATATGATTGAAACGATGAGGGCGGCGGGAGGCTGCGGACTTGCGGCACCGCAGGTCGGCGTTCTTCGCAGAATTGCGGTAATAGAGGTAGAGGAGGGAAAGGTTTACGAGCTAATCAATCCCAAAATCATTGCCTTCTCGGGCGAGCAAAGGGAGCAGGAGGGGTGTCTTTCCAACCCGGGCGAATACGGAGTTACAAAGCGCCCCGCCGCAGTGACCGTCCGTGCAACCGACCGAAACGGAAACACCTACGACCTCTCGGGCACCGACCTTCTTGCCCGCGCAATCTGCCACGAGTGCGACCACCTCGACGGAAAGCTCTATACCGACGTCGAGATAAAGGATGCGCCTAAATCCGTCGGCAAAAAATAACCTGTCTTGGGAGGGTCGCGCTATGAAAATAATGTTTATGGGTACGCCCGAAATCGCGGCTACCTGTCTTGATACAATGGTAAGGGGCGGACTTAACGTTACCTCCGCCGTTACGGGAAGGGATAAGCCGCGCGGAAGGGGAAACGTTATGACTCCCACCGCCGTCCGTTCTGTTGCGGAGGGGCACGGCATCACCGTATATATGCCCGACACGCTTCGCGACGGTGCGCTTTTGCCCGTTTTGGAGGCGGAATGCCCCGACCTTATCGTAGTTGTTGCCTACGGCAAAATTTTACCGCCCTACGTGCTTGAATACCCGAAATACGGCTGTATAAACCTGCACGTGTCCCTACTTCCCAAATACCGCGGCGCCGCGCCTATGCAGCGTGCGATTATGGAGGGCGAAAGGGAAACGGGCGTCACCGTTATGTATATGGCGGAGGGGCTTGACACGGGCGATATTATCGCACAGCGCGCGTTTGAAATCGCACCCGACGACGATTTTGAGGATATTCACGACCGATCCGCAGAAATCGGCGGGGAGCTTTTGCTCTCGACAATTCCCGCGATTTTCAACGGCAGTGCCACGCGCACACCGCAAAACGGGGAGCTTGCTACCTACGCGGCAAAGATTGAAAAATCCGACTGTAAAATTGATTTTAACCGACCCGCCGCGGAGCTTGACTGCATTATCCGCGGAGTAACGCCCATACCGGGTGCGTTTGCATATCTTGGCGGGAAAATGCTAAAAATATTTAACGCAGCTCCCGTTGCGGGTAGCGGACGCGCGGGCGAGGTTATTGCCACCGACCCGAAGGGCGAAGGCTCGTTTACCGTTGCCTGCGGCGAGGGTGCGCTCCTTGTAAAGGGAGTTATTCCCGAGGGAAAGGGAAGAATGACTGCGGGTGATTTCGTCCGCGGAAGAAAAATTCAAGTCGGAGATATTTTGTCCTGATGGATATTATACTTTATTTTCTTTTTATTGCGGCGCTCATTTTTTCGGTAAGCGCGCAGATTAAGGTTTCCACCACCTTTAAAAAATATTCGCGCGTCGGCGCGGGCAGAGGGCGCACCGCCGCGGAGGTTGCGCGACGTATTCTCGACTCGCACGGACTTTACCACGTTAATATCGAGCGCGTCGGCGGTAATCTTACCGACCACTACGACCCGCGCTCCCGCGTGCTTCGCCTTTCAGAGGGAGTTTACGGCTCGTCGAGTGCCGCCGCAGTTGGAGTTGCCGCACACGAGGTCGGTCACGCAATACAGCACGCCACCGCGTATAAGCCGCTCGTTTTTCGCACCGCGCTCGTGCCCGCTGTGAATTTCGCATCCCGCTTTTCCTGGATTGCGATAATGCTCGGCATTCTCTTTATGGCTATCGTACCGTACGTCGGTACGTATCTTCTCTTTTCGGGAATTATACTCTTTTCCGCAACCACGCTCTTTCACCTCGTCACCCTGCCTTGCGAGATTAACGCCTCCCGCCGCGCTCTTAACGAGCTTGATTACACGGGCTGGTATTCGCGTGAGGAGCTTTCGGGCTGTAAGCGCGTGCTTTCCGCCGCGGCTATGACCTACGTTGCCGCCCTCGCGGTATCTCTTATACAGCTTCTTCGCCTTATCTCGATTTTTAACAGAAGGCGTTAAGCCTTGGGCAAAAGACCCTACCCGTGTCGATTTAAATTTGACAATACAAAGGCAAACGTAAACTACTGTTTGCAAATTTCAAAAAAGGAGGAACGCGATATATGAACCTACGGGGAGCAACCCTTTCGCTGCTTGACGAATACGAGCTTTGCGGAAAATACGTAAATCTTTCGCTTTCCTCCCACCGCCTTGACGGACTTTCGCGGGAGGAGCGTGCGCTTCTTACCGCGCTTTTTTATACCGCCGTCGAAAACAAGCTTACCTACGACTACTATATAAGTGCCGCGGCAAAGCGCCCGACGCGCGAAATCGATATACATACGCTTAACCTGCTTCGCCTCGGCTGTGCGCAAATTCTCGGAATGGACAAAATACCCGACCACACCGCCGTAAACGAAACGGTAAAGCTCGGCTCAAATAAAGGTGAGCGCGGCTTTGTCAACGCCGTGCTTCGCACGCTAATTCGCTGGCGGGATGCAAACAGCCTGCCCCTGCCCGAAAGGGAGCGCAATCTCGCGCGCCATCTCTCGGTAAAATACTCCTTTCCCGTCGCAATTGTCCGCCATTTTATCTCGCTTTACGGAGAGGCGGATGCCGAAGCGCTTCTTCGCACCTTTAACACGGAAAAATATACCGACCTGACGGTAAACACGCTTAAAGCCGATAGGGAAGCCCTGCTTTCCCGCCTTTGTGCGGAGGGCATTTCCGCAGCAAAATCCCCCTATTCGCAGTACAGCCTGCGGCTTTTCGGGTCGTACAGTCCGACTTTGCTTCACGGCTTTGCCGAGGGCGAGTTTTTCGTGCAGGACGCCTCCTGTGCCGTGAGTGCGGAGGTCCTCTCACCCGTGAGTGGAGAGGAAATTCTCGACCTATGCGCCGCCCCTGGCGGAAAAAGCTTCGCCGTCGCGGTTATATCGCGTGACGGTGCGAAAATTCTCTCTCTCGACCTACACGAAAGCAAGCTTTCGCTTATTTCCGACGGCGCCGCCCGTCTTGGGCTTCGCTCGATAAGCGTGGAGCAAAACGATGCAACCCTACCCCGTGTCGAGTTTTTCGAGAAATTTGACCGAATTATATGCGACGTTCCCTGCTCGGGACTCGGCGTACTCGGCAAAAAGGCGGATTTGCGTTATAACGCGGAGGGGGCAATGGAGCATCTGCCGCAGCTGCAGTACAAAATACTTTCCGTCGCGGCAAAATATCTGAAGCGCGGCGGCACTCTCGTATATTCCACCTGTACTCTAAACCCGAATGAAAACGAAAGCAACGTGCGTCGCTTCCTTGCCGAGGAGTCGGATTTTTCTACCGAGGATTTCTCGGTTGGAGAGCTTCGCTCCGCGGACGGTATGCTGACTCTTTTACCGCATATTCATCACACCGACGGCTTTTTTATTGCAAAGCTCGTCAAAAAGCCGCGAGGATAAACGAATGACCGAAAAAACAGACCTTTATTCAATGCTCCCCTCGGAGCTTGAGGCTTATCTTACCTCCCTCGGAGAGCCAAAATTCCGTGCAAAGCAGCTTTTCCCAAGACTGCAGGACGGCACACCCATATCCGAAATCTCAAATCTGCCAAAGGCGCTTCGCGAAAGGCTCTCCGCCGAAACGCTCAACCCCATTCCAACGGTTGAAAAGAAGCTCGTTTCAAAAATCGACGGCACCGTAAAATACCTTTTCAAGCTTTACGACGGGGAGTGCATAGAAAGCGTGCTTATGAAATACAAGCACGGCAACACCCTCTGCGTTTCAAGCCAGGTCGGATGCCGTATGGGCTGCCGCTTTTGTGCCTCGACGCTTGCGGGAAGGGTGCGTAATCTTCTCCCATCCGAAATTCTCGGACAAATCATTGCCGCCACCCGTGACAGCGGTGAGCGGGTTTCAAACGTAGTTATGATGGGAATAGGAGAGCCGCTTGACAATTTCGATAACGTCGTTCGCTTTCTTGCCCTCGTAAACCACGCGGACGGGCTTAATATCGGATACCGACACATATCTCTTTCAACCTGCGGCGTAGTGCCGAAAATCCACGAGCTTGCCGAGCTTGATTTGCCGATTACGCTCTCCATATCCCTCCACGCCACAACCGACGAGCAAAGAAGCGCGATTATGCCCGTCAACAATAAGTGGAATATAGAGGAGCTTCTCTCGGCGTGCGTATCCTATTACAAAAAAACGGGAAGGCGCATCTCCTTTGAATACACGCTCATTCACGGAAAAAACGATACGGAGGCGGATGCCTATGCGCTTGCCCGCCTGCTAACCTCTGCGTTTCGCGGCACGGGTGCGCCCATTCACGTCAACCTCATTCGCGTCAACGAGGTCGCGGAAATAGGCTTTAAAAACCCATCGACCGAGTCGGCAAATAAATTTGCCGAGCTTCTTAACAGCCGCGGCTGTGTCGCTACCGTAAGGCGAAGGCTCGGCTCGGATATAGAGGCGGCGTGCGGACAGCTCCGACGCTCTAACTCGTAACGAAGCCAACTGCGCTCCGGGACCAAAGGAGCGAAAACACAATAAAGCTCAAAAAAGGAGTAACCGCTTGATTTACGAAAAACACGGCCGTGTGGTAAAGGGCCTCGGCGGACTTTACGAGGTGCTTGCGGACGACGGCGAAAGGCTCGTCTGCCGTGCGAAGGGAAACCTAAAGCGCGACGAGGAAAGGGTGCTTATCGGCGATACCGTCACCGTCACGGTTGACGACGCAACCCCCGACGGCATTATTATATCCGCGATTGACGAAAGGAAAAACAGCCTTATCCGTCCGCCCCTTGCAAATCTTGATTATATTTTTATCGTGCTTGCCGCAAAAAAGCCGTCACCCGTTATCGAAACGGTGGACAAGCTTACCGCGATTGCGGAGCATAACTCAATAACTCCCGTCATTCTTATAACGAAGGCGGACCTTGACGGCGGCGCCGCCGAGGAATACGCCGAAATTTACCGCAGCGTGGGCTTCCCAACCTACGTGACCTCCTCCGAAACGGGCGAGGGGACGGAGGAAATCCGCCGCTACATAGCCGAGGTGCTGGTTGACGGCGCAACCGCCGCCTTTGCGGGCGCATCGGGTGTTGGAAAATCCACGCTTCTCAATTTCCTTTTCCCGAATTTGTCGCTTGCCACCTCCGAAATTTCACGAAAAATCGAGCGCGGTCGGCACACCACCCGTCACGTGGAGCTTTTCTCGCTTTCGGGCGGAGGCTTTCTTGCCGATACCCCGGGCTTTTCGCTTATCGACTTTGAGCGATTTGATTTTTTCACGCTGGAGGACCTACCGCTTGCCTTTCCCGAAATCCGCGCGCGCGTCGGAAAATGCCGATACGTAGATTGCGCCCACGTTGGGGAGGGAAGGGAGGACTGCTCGGTTGCAAGGGCGGTTGCCGATGGCGAAATTCCCGAAACCCGCGTGGAGTCCTATCGCTCGCTGTGGCGCACGCTGAAGGCGAAAAAGGGCTATAACTGACAAAAACCGCCGCAAAACATAACTTTTATTTACATATTTTGCGAAAAAGCGCCAAATCTCAACGTTGTATATACAAACACCGTAGGAGGAATAAATGAACTATTCAATTCTTGACAGCTATGATTTACCGGTACGTCATTGCGTGGAGCATAACGGACCGTCGAGTCAAAGCCCCTGCAATACCGTAAAGGAGCTTAACGATGCAAAAAAGCGCAGCGGAGGAGAAAAGCCTCTTACCGACGCTATGATGATGAGCATGAGCTCCCGTCATTTGAAGGTGAAGGAGCAGGCGGACAAGCCGAGCCTCCACCTCATTTTCCACGACGAAAAGGACGGAGTCGTTGCCGCAAGGGGCGTCTATGACGAGGTAAAGCGCGCCGTGCCCGAGGCGGAGCTTAATCCCGACGTCAACGAGAAAAAGCTCTCCTCGTTTATAAAGCCGAAAAGCATAAAGCGCGCCGCGGTAAACGCAAAAATCTGGAACGGAAGCCAACGCCTGACGGTAAAGCAGCTTATTCCCATCGTTTTCACCGCTATCGGCGCATTGGCGGGCTGGGTATTTACCTGGCTCGATATAACCGACGCTCTTTCTATCACCATTGCGGGGAACGACCTTATAAGCACCTACGCCTTGATTGTGCTTGGACTGATTTGCTCGGTTGCAAGCGTTGCACTTCTCGTCGCGGCAAAAAGAGAGCGCTTTTGGAACGACGTGGAGCAGTTTGAGGAATCTATCGCAAACGATACCGACGATACACAGTTTGATAAGCTGCTCGAGGGGCTTAACGAGTCCGACTTTACCTGCTTTAAATCGGGGGAGCGGAGCAGCGTTTACGTCATCACCCTCTCCGACAGAGCTATTTACTCAAAAAGAAAGCGTAAAATTATAAGAAGATACCTTTCGGTAATGGAAAGCAAGCAGTGTTGGTTCGTTTTCCTTGAAAAGCTCTCCGAAAACGACGCCCTTCTCTCGCTTGACAGGGTGAGAATTTATACCCTCGTCCACCTCGGTGGAAAGAAGAAGCGCGAATTGGCAAAGCAGGTGCTTGAAAAAACGGGAGTCCAGATTTACGAGAGCGAAATAAACCGCTACGGAGTTGACGCCATACTGCTCAAAACCGTAAGCAACGGCGCAACCGAGGAGGACAAAAACCTCTGGAAAAAGAAAATTGAGGACTTCGCCGCATCAAAAAGCTGCAACAATATCAGAGTCGATACCCTCGTTTATTTCGTTGCCGATTTGTCCGCAAAGTACCATATCAATTTTACACAGCCCCGACTTTGGCAGTA
The DNA here is from genome assembly GCA_017533565.1 of Clostridia bacterium. Taxonomy (GTDB): domain Bacteria; phylum Bacillota; class Clostridia; order Oscillospirales; family CAG-272; genus UBA1740. The sequence continues at coordinate 24,613 of JAFXHU010000034.1, read as the reverse complement.
TCTGTTCAGATACGGTAACGAAGGCTCGGTTGTGGAGGAGCTTGACAGAGAGCTTACCTCCCTCCTTTTCTTCAAGGACGAAAAGCAGGATTTCAACGGCATCGTAAGGCTTATTGAATATATCAACGCCGAGTTTTCAAAGGATTTTGCATTTCTTTCCGAAAACAATCCGTATAACGGAAAGGAAAGCACCGAGTACGTCCAGCTTTGTATAATAAAGGCACTCCGCGTTAAAAAGGCGGACGACGACGTGCGCCTTTGCAATATCGCCCTGATAATTCTCGATAATATATACGAAACCTACCGCCTCGTAAAAAACGAGGGAGAGTACGGTGCGCTTTGCGACTTTTCACAGGGCGTGTGGGGGCGTGTTATTTCCCTCGCCCTCGGTGTGTTCGAGGAGGAAAACTACCGCTGGTTTTCACCCGAAATCGTACATTCCTTCCTTAATCTTTATCGCGCCGCGCCCGCGCACGAGCGACCCCTCGGCTTGCTTTCCACCGCGGAGTTCCTTTGTGCCGCGCGTTCAAACCTTATCCTCGGACCGAATATTCACGGTGCGGAGGCGGACGACCTCACCCTCCGTATAAGCGAGGAGGAAAGGGAGGGCTTCATCGACCCCGTTTACGACCACTATCTCACCGTAAAATTCGCCGCAGAGGAAACGAAGCGCAACGAAAAGGCAACCTTCGGTAACACCCCCAACTATTTCGGTATTCTCCGAATGTCGAAAAGCGAGAGGGACGAATATTATATTGCCCTTTCACGCCTTGGGGAGGAAAACGTCCTTCGCTTTTACTCTAATCTTTACGATACCTTCTGCGCCTGCTCGCGCGTTTTGGACTCTATAAAGTATTCCTGCTACGGCTTGTATCAAAACGATATTGCCGCAAAGTACAGGCTTCCCGAAAATACGAAGTACCAAAGCGACCTCGGCTACGTAAGCCTTATTCTCGATAAAATGTTCTCGATTATAAAGGATATATATAAGGAGGACGAAAGAATTCTCGAAAGAATTTCCGAAATCCACGATATGTACCTTTCGGAGGATGAAAGAATTAACGAAATCATACTTTTGGAGCTTGCCGCCTCCGAGTTTTCGGGCATATCCCTTTTCGGCTATCTCATTTGTATGATTGCGAGAATAAAGGGAAACCGCGAAATCCTTCAAAATATGTACCTCGGCATCGGAAGCTATCTCGTAAGATTTATCTTCCTTATGTATCACGAAAGCGCAACCAACGATATAAACAATTCGGATTTCAAATATATGGTGCTTATTCTCGACACCTATGCCGACCCCTCCGATGCAATTCTCGGCTATCTTTCCTGGTGCTCTACGCGCGTTAAAACCGACGTAACCGACGGAATGATTAAAAGCTACCTTTCGGAGCATATCGACGAATGCGTTGAAAACCTTGAAACGGTTGCTGATAATCTTAGCATCAACGATTACGAGGGATATATCTCCAATCTTTATTCAATATCCTATCTCTCGGACGAGCAAACGAATAAAATTTACCTAAGGCTCGCGCAAATCCTCCTGTCCACCAAATTCACAAGGAACGAGCGCGTGGAGCTTTGTATAGAGCTTGCAACCCTTCTTTCCGAGGGTAAAATGTCGGAGAAATTCGCCTCGCTTGCGGACGGCGAGCTTGTTGGACGGCTTAACAGCGCCGAACACCGAAATTCCGCGTGCATTGCCTACGGCGAATATATAAAGCTTGACGAAAAACGCTTTTTGCCCCTTTTCCCGCAGGTCGCGAAAAAAATCCTTTCAAGCTCAAAGGTAAAACGGTACGATTTCTTTATCCGTTATTTGAATAACGAAATGCAGACGGATACTCAAACCGAACAGGGCGGCGAGCTAATCGCAATGCTTATCTCGGATTGGTTTTTGCGCGTGTGCTACCGGTACAGAATATCTCACGATAAAATATCTGCAAGGCGTTATTTACACTTTTTGATAAGCGCTGCGAAATTCTTTAATATTACGGATGACCTTCGGATGAACCAGGAGCCGATTCGCAAAAAGCTGGAGGAGGAATTTTCCTTCTTTGCCGAGCTTGAAACGAACGAGCGCTTCTTTATGCGAAGATGGGAGAAAACGTCGATAGTAAACCTTATCGTCTATCTTCTCAAAACCTCCTACCTCGGCACCTACGGTAAAAAATCCGCCGAGGGCGAGGCTCTTACCGCGGAGCAGATAAAGAACGGCGCGTATTACGAGGCTCCCTTGATTTTTTCCAACGGAGAAAACTACGTAAACTTCAAATATCTTGAAATTCTCGAGGCTATAAGCAAAAACGAGCAGGACGTGCAAAGCATTCTCGACGAGGACGCCTTCCTTGAAAAGCTCCTTGCCGATGCAAAGGAAATAATCGAAGCTCTGCTCGACGAAAAAACCGCCCGAAGAATGACCGAAAGGCTTGAGCGCATCCACCTTTCAAGCCGAAGGTTTTAAAAAACACAGCCTGTACCGTTGTGTATAAGCCAAAGGCATAGGGGGGCACCGTAAAAAAAGTGCCTCCCTTAAATATTGCTTGCTAAAAAACGCATTTGTTAAACCCGCACAAAAAACTTTTAAAAATTTTCCAAAACCCCTTGACAAACGGGCGCGGTTTGTGTATAATAACACAGGTATCCTAAGACAGCAGGTTCCGGTAAAAGCTTTTGCTTTCCTGCCGAGGTGAAGAATAATCGAATATTCGCGCATTTTTGCGCGCTTTTGGGTTGTCCTTTCTCGGTAAAAGCTTTGGCTTTTTCGGAAAGGATTTTTGTTTTAATTTTTTATGGAGGTGAAAAAATGCCAAGTAATAAGATTCTTGAAGAAAAGAAGCAGGTCGTCGAGGCTCTCGCTGCTAAAATGCAGAATGCAGCCGCAGGCGTGCTTGTAAAGTACGAGGGCATTACCGTTGCAGAGGACACCGAGCTTCGTGCCGCACTCCGCAAGGCCGGTATTGAGTATTCCGTTATGAAGAACACTCTCACCGGTAGAGCGTGCGAGATGGTTGGCTACGGTGAAATGAAGCAGTATCTTTCGGGTATGACCGCTATCGCGATCAGCCAGGATGATCCCATCGCCCCTGCAAAGATTATGAAGGAATACGCGGACAAAATCAAGACCTTTGAGATTAAGGCGGGCTTCGTTGACGGTGGCGTTATCGACCAGGCCGGTGTAGAGGCTCTTGCAGCTACTCCTTCCAAGGAGGTTCTCATCGCTCGTATGATGGGCTCTCTTATGTCTTCTCTTTACGGTTTTGCACGTGTACTTCAGGGTAAAATCGACAAGGAAAACGAAGGCGGCACAGAGGCTGCCGAGGCTCCCGCAGAGGCTTAATTCTGCAAGCTAAATCAGATTAAAATTTGTTTTAATAATTGGAGGAATTCAAAATGAACGAAAAGACTACTCAGATTCTTGACCTTGTAAAGGGTCTTACCATTCTTGAACTCGCTGATCTCGTAAAGGCACTTGAGGAGGAGTTTGGCGTATCCGCAGCTCCCGTTGCAGTTGCAGCAGCTCCCGGCGCGGCAGCAGCAGCTCCCGTTGAGGAGAAGACCGAGTTCGACGTTGTTCTTAAGTCCGCTGGCGCAAGCAAGCTTAACGTTATCAAGGTTGTCCGTGAGATCACCGGCCTTGGTCTTAAGGATGCAAAGGACCTCGTTGAGGCAGCTCCCAAGACTGTTAAGGAAGCAATTGCTAAGGAAGAGGCAGAGAAGATCGCTGAGCAGCTCAAGGCAGCTGGCGCAGAGGTTGAGGTTAAGTAATTTCACCTTTCATAGAGAGGTATGTGTTCACCTGCAGAACACATACCTCTTTTTATTTTTCTTGATTTTGCAAAATATTTATGCTATACTGAAATAAAAGGACTTTTGAAAGGAAAAAAACGGTATGAAGCTTGTATTCGTCTCCTCAACCTTCAAGGATATGCAGTTTGAGCGCGATGCCCTTAACACCTACGTCGCGCCGCTTATTGATTCCGCGCTTTCGCCGCACGGAGAGGCGGTTTACTTCGGTGATTTGCGCTGGGGCGTAAATACTACCGAGCTTGACAGCGAGGAAAGCTCCAAAAAGGTGCTTGACGTCTGCCTTGACGAGATTGATAACTGCAAGCCGTATATGATTGTCCTTATCGGAGAGCGTTACGGCTGGATACCGGGCGCGGAGCTTTTGCACACCGCCGCCGTTACAAAGGGCATCGACACGCCTACCGACATATCGGTAACACAGCTTGAAATCGAATACGGCGCGCTGCTCAACCCCGATTACGAGGGGCGCATTCTTTTCTATTTCAGAAATCTTGATAAAACGGGAATGACCGAGGCGGAGCGCCGCGACTACGAGGCGGAGAGTGATGCCCACCGCGCAAAGCTTGATGCACTTAAGGCTCGCATTGCCGAAATATATCCCGACGCCATTCGCTATTATGATGCAAAATGGAATCCCGATACCCACGCGGTAGAGGAGCTTATGCCCCTTATGGAGCTAATCCGCGAGGACCTGCTCCGCGTTTTCAGCGCGGATATCAACCGCGACAACGGTATTCCCTGGCAGGAAAGGGCGATGAATGCCGCCCACCGCTATTTTATGGAGCATTCCCGCCACTATATGGATATAACCCCCGGCTCGCGCGCACCCCTTGCGGGAATATATACCGACGATTACCCGCTTGTCACCTTGATAGAGGGAGAGGAAGGCTCGGGCAAAACTGCCTTCATATCTCACGAATACCGCGAGTATTACGAAGCCGACGCCGAAAAGGTAGTTATTCCCTTCGTAAAGGGGCTTGACACCTATTCGGTCCACGGGGCTAATTATTTTATGGTGCTGCTTTTTGCAATAGAGGCAAAGCTTGGTGCTTCGCACCTTGAGGTGGATATGAATGACGACGAGCCGTCAACGAGGGCGGCAATCGTTGAAAGAATAAAGGAGCTTTTGCCGAGCGTTACCTGTCCCGTCATCACCGTGATAGATAACTGCGACTACGAGCTTTATTACGACCTTTTTGCGGGATTCTATAACTCTCTGCCAAGGACGGCGGAGGAATATATTTCCGAGGAGTCAGTTGCGGATAATATGCTGCTTCTTTTGGCATACAGCTCTCGCGAAACCGCGCCTGTTGTGGTTGCTCCGAACTTCAATTTCTCCGAAACCTATATTATGGACCCGCTTGCCGACGAGGAAAAGCGTGAATTCATAAAAACGGTCGTAAGGGGAAGGCACAAGGAGCTGTCCGACGTGGTAATCGACCGCATTGTTATGAAGGAGGAAAGCTACCTTCCGCTTTATATAAAGCTCGTCGTTGACCGCCTTTTACTCCTGGATAGCGAGGATTTTGCCAACATCCGCGCCCTCGGCGACGGTATGGACAACATCAACAAATATATGATTTCGCTCGTTGACGAAATGGCGGAGGACCTCGAGGATATTACGGAGGAGCTTGTGAAGGAGGCGGCACAGCGCATTGACCGCGACTTCGTTTACCGTGTGCTGGGTCTTATAACCTCATTCCCCATTTGGCTCTCGGAGGGCTTTATAAAGCAGTTTTTTGAGCGCCACGGCTGGAACTTCAACGCCCTTGATTTTGCGATAACCGTCAAAACGCTCGGAAGCTTTATTGCCTACAACACCGAAACCTCCGCATACTCCGTAACCAACCGCCGTATGCTCTCTGCAATACGCAGGCATCTTAAAAAAGAGGGCTTTGGTGATACCCCGTGTCACGTTTTCAACTATATTTCTACCGAAAACAATAAAAAGGATTGGGGTGAATACAGGATAAAGGTCGCCTCTCTCCTTCCCGATTTCAAAAATCTTGTAGAACTGTTTTACGAGTATTACGACGACGCGGATTACCTTTACGAGCAGCTTGAATGGCTGATTAACAATACGGATAATGCGGCGGACTTCGTCGCAGAGCTTGTGCAGGTAAATCCAAAGGCGGATTTTTCCTACCTTTTACGCCGCCTTCCCGTAAGAAATACAATCGGCAACGAAAGCACTGTTATCGTCGCGTTTCTTCTCGACCTTTACGAACGGCTTAAATTCAGGGAAAACGACGACGGGGCGGCGGGATATAACAGCTTTGTGCTTACGCTTATGCTTCGCCTGATTGATTCTGCAATCGACGGGGACAGGGGTGTGGCAATCGACGTCTGGCTTAACGAGGTTTGCCCCGCCGCCGATAAATGCAGCTTTTACGACGAGGCAATAAATCAGCACTACCTCACGGGCATTTTGATAAGCAATGCCGCGCGCGAGCTTGGGCTTATCGACTCGCTTGCCTGTCCTGACGGCGACCCGCTTGCAAGGCTGGAGCTTTCGGAGGGATACGAGTCAACCGTCCTTGCAGGGCATATACTTTTTGCCGCCGCAAACGACGTAAAGGAGGTTGACAACGAAAGGTATGCCGACCTTCTTATCGGTGCTATAAACCGTTACGGAGGCTTTAATCCCACGGTGGAGGAAGAGAGAAGGGCGGTTGGCCCTGACGATTACCTCACAATGTCCTCGGCATTTTCCGACCTTTTGCTCTACTACACCGATACCGACGACTATGAAAGCGCGATTACTCTGCTTAATTACTTCATCGACCTTACCCGCGCGGCGGCGTTTTACCACGGCTCGCACGCGATTCGTATGCTTCGCGAGCTTTTGTATATGATTGACATCGCGGTTGCCGACGTTGAAGACGTTACTCTCCTTCGCGTGCGCGCCTCGCTTTCGCGTATGATTTCCTATCGCACACATCTTATGGCGGATAAAACCGAAACCGTCTTTGCTTATGCAAAGCTTTTGCGAATTTACAATTCCATATACGAAACCGAAAACAGCGAGATTTTCGCGCAAATTCTTGAGGCGGCTGCCGTGGAGGTCTGGCGTCTTGCCGATTCTGTAAGCGGCAGCGCTATGCGACTTTCTCAATTTTTGGAGTACTTTAACGACGTTACAGACGTTCTTGATTTTCTTGAAAGGGCGGAAATGGAGGAGGAAATCACCGACATCGTCAATGCGATAGAAGAAATAGACTTCGAGGACGAGGAGGATAAGCAGGGTAGCACCTACGAGGTATTCCTGCTTGTACGCGACTATATTACCTGCGCCTACGTTGGCGCGGATAAAAGGCGAATTTCCTCACTTGAAAAACGCGTCAAGCGTCTGAAAAAGGGAAATGAATTCAGCCTCGCAAGAGATGTGTACGGATTTATTATTGATTTTATTGAATCTGCACTTGAATAATCAAAAACACGCCCCCAAGTGTGGGGGCGTGTTAAATTTTGCCGTCTTTTTTGAAACGAAATCGTCGATAATGTAAACTAACATTTACGCCTTGGCTTTGGCGCGAGGTGCTTTCTTCTTTCGTCGAGATACTTTTTCCTCACCATTGTTATAAATCTCTGCACCCTCTCGGACTGATAATCCCGATACGTCCAGGGGAGCTTCTGCCACGCGCCGCGCGCCCAGTATAGGGTAAGCTCCGAATATATCCCGTCCGAGAGCGCAATGCGAAATCCCGTCTGCTTCGTGGTTGAGAGCAAAAGTCGCCCGTGATTTATAAGCCCGGGGTCAAGGTTTATAAGCCGTGTGCCGTCGGGTGAAAAGCTCTTTTCAAGCTCGTTTGTAAAAACCTTTATCTCTGCCTGACGAGATGGGTCAACCGTGTCGCGAAAGCTCAAAATCTGTCTTATTCCCTCGCCGCCAAGCTCCTCGTCGTAGTAGGTGGAATACTCCCTTGAAAAGGAATACGGCTCCGACGCATCCTCCACGGGTCCGAATTTCTCGGTAAGTATCTCAAGCGCCCGCCTGTAAACCTCGGTATCGTGGTATATCACCCCGATTATCAGCTTTTCTTTTTCAAACTCGATTGCAGTGCCCATTTTCAACACCCCCTTACAGCTATATTATACTCTTAAAAAACCTCCCCGTCAAGGTTAATTATTTGTAAAAAAATCGTATTTTGCTTGATTTTGCGCTCGTAATACTTTATAATATAGGTGAAACCTGTCCGCGGGGCTGTGCTTTAGCACCGCTTTGCAAGAAAATCGACCTTACTCGGAGATAAAAATGAAAAAAATCTTGACACTTCTTGCTATTCTTTCCCTGACGGTCTGTATTTCTCTCCTTCTCGTTGCCTGCCGCAGCGAGGGTGAATGCAGTCACGAATGGGGCGAGCCTACCGTAGTAGAGGCTCCCACCTGTACGAAGGGCGGATATAGCGTAAGCATCTGCATAAAATGCGGTGAAACCACCCGTACCATACTTTACTCCTCCGACCACCTCTATTCCGAAAAATGGAGCTATGACGGAAGCTATCACTGGCGGGAGGCTATATGCCAGCATACGGGTCAAACCACCGACCCGGAGCCGCACACGATTGTCGGAAAGAACTGCAGCGTTTGCGGCGCACTGAAGGCATCGCAGGGGCTCTCCTACCGCTCGGATATTGAAAACGGCACGTATATCGTTACGGGCGTCGGAACTACGGTTGAAACGGATATAGTTATTGCAAGATATTACAGCGGAAAGGATATCGTTGCCATCGGCGACTCCGCCTTCGAGGGCACGCGCGGTATCAACAGCATTCATTTGCAGGAGAGCATTAAACGCGTCGGCAACCGCGCCTTCGCAAGCTCCGAAAGCCTTACCGAGGTCACCCTGACTGCGGGCGTCGAATATTTGGGAAGCTGTCTTTTCATTGGCTGCGACTCGCTCACAACCGTTGTCTTTATCGGCACGGTGGAGCAGTTTGAGGCTATCGAGAAGGCGGGTGACTGGGACGGCGGAAACGAGGGCTTCACCGTTGAATGCACCGACGGCACGCTAACCCCCAACCGCCATACATATTCGGAGGAATGGAGCTACGATAACACCTACCATTGGCGCGTCGATACCTGCGGACACTCCTCGCTGATAGCCGATTACGGAGAGCATACCTTCGACGGCAAGTACTGCACCTCCTGCGGGACGGTAAAGGCTACGCAGGGGCTTTCCTACCGCGGCGACAACCAAAACGGCACGTATATCGTCACGGGCGTGGGAACTACGCTTGAAACCGAAATAGTGGTCGCAAGGTATTACAACGGAAAAACCATTGTCGCGCTTGACGCCTCCGCCTTCGAGGGAGCAAGCGGTATAACGGGCGTGTACTTACAGCAGTATATCACCCGAATCGGTGACCGCGCCTTCGCAAATTCAAAAAGCCTTACCGAGGTTACCTTGAGCGCGGGGCTTGAATATATGGGAAGCTGTCTTTTCATCGGCTGCGACTCGCTCACAACCGTCGTCTTTATCGGCACGGTGGAGCAGTTTGAGGCTATCGAGAAGGCGGGTGACTGGGACGGCGGAAACGAGGGCTTCGTGGTCAAATGCACCGACGGCACGGTAACGCCCACCCGTCATATTTATTCGGAGGAATGGAGCTACGATAACAACTATCACTGGCGCACCGATGCCTGCGGACACTCCACGCTGATTGCCGATTACGGAGAGCATACCTTCGTCGGAAGCACCTGCACGGGCTGCGGAATTATAAAGGCGACACAGGGGCTTGCCTACCGCGGCAACCTTATAACCGGAACCTACGAGGTTGTAGGACTCGGAACGACTCTCGACACCGAAATCGTTGTTGCAAGGTACTATAACGGAGTTGAAATTACCGCAGTTGCGGATAACGCCTTTGGCGGCACGGCGGGCTTAAAAAGCGTATATCTTCAAAGGTATATTATTAGCATCGGAAACCGCGCCTTTGCCGACTCTGCCGACCTTGAAACGGTAATGCTTTCAAACGGCTTAAACTATATCGGAAGCGAAATTTTCGCCGGCTGCGACTCTCTTACCACCGTTGTGTTCTACGGAACGGTCGAGCAGTTTGAGGCTATTGAAAAGGCGGAGGATTGGAGCGCGGGTCACACGGGCTACGTCATCGTCTGCTCTAACGGACAAATACAAATGTAAGACGAATATAAAATGCCGAGCTTTTTGCTCGGCATTTTCTTTAAAAAAGCGAAAACGGCACACCCGTGTTAAAATTAAAAGCCTTTTTCTTTTCATCTGCACAACGGGGAATGTAAAGCAAACTTTACAAAACAACAAAATATCACAAAATTCAACCGCCCCGAATATAATAAACCGAGGGGCGGAAAAACCGTCCCCGAAAGGATGAAAAAATGGAAAGAAATGAAAAAGGCTACCCCGAAAGGCTCGTGGAGGATTGCCCCGAAGGTGCGGAGGCTACGCTTCACGGTATGCCCGTCGGATACGCCTACGTACCGATACAGCATTTTCGTATGATGTTCCCCGTGGAGGATGCCTTAAAGCACGGCACTCTCTTTGAGGAGCTTTATCTTCCCTTGGGGGTGTACGGCAATGAGTAAAGCGGAGCTTTTCAGGAAGTTACAGGAGCTTGCCTTTGTAAAAACCGAGCTTGAGCTTTTTCTTGACACTCACCCGGATTGCAAGGCATCGCTTGACTACTACTACCGTATAGTTGACGAATACAACACCCTCCTTGAGCAGTACGAGGCTAAATACGGTCCGATTACCGCCGCGGCAAACGTCGGCGAAAAATGGAATTGGACGAAGGGCCCGTGGCCCTGGCACTACGAGGCTAACGAGGGTGTCGGACCTGACAAAATCGACGGCGGCTATACGCCGAGCAGTATGAAGGGGAGGAAATAAATATGTGGATATATGAGAAAAAGCTGCAGTATCCTGTAAAAATTAAAACGCCCAATGCGCGTCTTGCCTCCCAGATTATTTCCGCGCTCGGAGGACCCGACGGCGAGCTTGGCGCCGCAACCCGTTATCTTAACCAAAGATACGCAATGCCGAGCGGAAAAATAATCGGAATACTCACGGACGTGGGGAGCGAGGAGCTTGGGCACGGGGAGATTGTAGCCGCAATAATTCACCAGCTTACGAGAAATCTCACCCCAGACGAAATCAACGCGGGAGGCTTTGATAAATATTATATCGAGCATGGAACAGGCGTCTATCCCGCCGCAGCCTCGGGAGAGCCGTTTAGCTGCGCCTCCATCCAGTCGAAGGGCGACGCAATCTGCGACCTTAACGAGGACCTCGCCGCGGAGCAAAAGGCGCGCGTAACCTACGATAACATTCTCCGTCTGTCGGATGACCCCGACGTCAACGACGTAATCAAATTCCTTCGCCAAAGGGAAATCGTTCACTACCAACGCTTCGGCGAAGCGCTCCGCACGCTCACCGAGTAAGCCGTAACACGTTCGCGGCTATTCCAAATTGCAAATTAAAGCCACCACCCGCTTCGTGAGCAAGTGTCCCCATTTTTTCGAGAGCAAGGTACACCAAAAAATGGAGAAAAGGACGCCAACTCGCTTTTTGAGCGTAGTGGACACCCCACGGCTTTTGGGAGTAAGGCAAACTCAAGGCTTTCGCGAGCAAGGTACACATCTCGCTTTCGCAAGCGAGTGGCACCCTTTGACTTTTAATAAATGCAGGACGGCATTTGCCGTCCTTTTAAATATTTTAAATACGTGCGAATTTTCTATTGATTATTTTTCCGTTTTGTGCTATCATATTATACAATAACAGGTTGCGTTTTTTAAAATCCGCCACCCCGTGTTAAATTTTGCGGGACAATCTACTTATTTTGGAGCAAAAATGTATAGTATTATTTACAAAAAACGACTTAACGATTTCGTAACCGAGCTACATATTCACGCACCTCTTGTGGCAAAAAAGGCAAAAGCGGGACAGTTTATTATTCTGCGCGTTACCGAGGATGCAGAGCGCATTCCGCTTACCGTTGCGGGAGCTGATGCACAAACGGGAGCCGTAAGTATAATATTCCAAACCGTCGGCGCAACTACTCTTGCATTGTCCCGTCTTGAGGTCGGAGATTCTCTTTCCGACTTCGTCGGACCTCTCGGTAAGCCGACCGAGCTTGACGGTGTAAAGCGCGCCCTTGTCGTTGGCGGCGGTGTCGGATGTGCCATTGCGCTCCCGATTGCACGCGCCCTGAAGGAGGCGGGCTGCCGAGTAATCTCGGTTATCGGCTTTCGCTCCCGCGAGCTTGTAATCCTTGAGCGTGAATTTTCTGAAATCTCCGACGAGCTGCATATAGTTACCGATGACGGCAGCTACGGACAAAGGGGCAACGTCTGCCTCCCCGTCGAGGCGCTTTTGTCGGGCGGCGCTGTCTTTGACCGCGTATTTGCAATCGGACCGCTTGTTATGATGAAATACACCGTCCTTACCGTAAAGCCGTACGAAATTCCCATCACCGTGTCGATGAATCCGATAATGATTGACGGGACGGGAATGTGCGGCGGATGCCGTCTTTCCTTGATTGAGGACGGAAGGCGTGTAATGAAATTCGCCTGCGTTGACGGACCGGATTTCGATGGATATGCCGTTGATTTTGACGAGGCGGCTTCCCGCCTTGGAGCATATACCGACTTTGAACGCCACGCTTACGGTGAGGCTTGCAATCTTATTAAAAAGGGGGAGGCTCAAAATGGCTAATATGTCACCGAAGAAAAACAAAATGCCAACCCTTTCTCCCGAGCAAAGGCGCACCTCCTTTGACGAGGTTGCCACGGGATACACCGAGGAAATGGCGATTGACGAGGCGCTCCGTTGCCTCGGCTGCAGGAATATGCCCTGCGTTTCGGCTTGCCCCGTAAATATCCGCATTCCCGAGTTTATTGCCAAAATCCGCGAGTGTGATTTTGAGGGCGCATACGAGATAATCTCGCAAAGCTCCTCGCTCCCTGCCGTCTGCGGTAGAGTCTGTCCGCAGGAAACGCAGTGCGAGTCTAAATGCGTAAGGGGGATAAAGGGAGAGCCTGTCGGAATTGGTCGTCTTGAACGCTTCGTTGCCGATTGGCATAACAAAAACACCCAACCCGTGTTAAATAATATTCCGAAAAACGGCAAAAAGGTTGCGGTTGTCGGTTCGGGCCCTGCGGGACTTGCCTGCGCGGGCGACCTTGCCAGACTCGGCTACGGTGTCACGGTTTTTGAGGCACTTCATACCGCGGGAGGTGTCCTCGTTTACGGCATTCCCGAATTTCGTCTGCCGAAATCCATCGTGGGACGGGAGGTTGAAAACCTCCGCGCGCTCGGCGTTGAAATTGAAACTAACGTTGTAATCGGAAAAACGCTCACGGTTGACGAGCTTTTTGAAAATGGCTTCGGCGCGGTGTTTATCGCATCGGGCGCGGGACTTCCGAATTTTATGGGAATACCCGGCGAAAGCTACAAGGGCGTGTATTCTGCTAACGAATTTTTAACCCGATCAAATCTAATGAAGGCGTACAGCCCCGACTCCCAAACCCCGATTATGCGTGCAGAGCGTGTGGCTGTTGTCGGAGGCGGAAACGTCGCAATGGACGCCGCAAGAACCGCACTTCGCCTCGGCGCAAAAAAGGTATATATCGTATATCGCCGTTCAATGGAGGAGCTTCCCGCCCGCCGCGAGGAGGTCTTGCACGCGATAGAGGAGGGAATTGAATTTCTCATTCTCACAAATCCCACCGAAATTCTCGGCTACGCTAACGAGTCCGACTCGCGCGACCCGAAAAACGGCTTTGTTACGGGTATCAAATGCGTGAAAATGGAGCTTGGCGAGCCTGATGAGCGCGGACGCCGCCGTCCCGTGAAAATCGACGGAAGCGAGCATATAATCCCCGTCGATGCGGTAATTATGTCAATCGGAACGTCGCCAAATCCGCTTATAAAATCCACCACCGCGGGGCTTGACGTGAACGGTCACGGCGGAATTATCGTCGGCGAGGACGGTGCAACCACTCGCGAGGGCGTGTATGCGGGCGGTGATGCGGTAACGGGCGCGGCAACGGTTATCTCCGCAATGGGCGCGGGAAAGCTCGCCGCAAAATCAATCCACAGCTATCTTAAGGATAAATAATACCGCAATCTCTCGCGAAAGGCTGCGACTGCCTTTCGGATAAATTAAACCCGCGGGTATTTCTACGAATAATCCCGCGAGCAACCAAAAAATAAAAGGACTCTCCGCACATCACCGAGGAAATGCTATCTCGGCATTGCGTGAGAGTCTTTTTGCTTACATAAGCGTATCAAGACGGCTTTTTTTGATAACGGGGTAAAGTGCCGTGCCCCCGATACCCGCCGCAAGCAGCTGGCTTATAAAAATAAACAGCGTCGTAAGCCAATATCCGTATTCACTTCCGTAGGCGTAGAGAATTACGGGAGGCAAAATAAACGTGTTTGCCAAAATGTTTGGAAGGGTGGCAAGCCAAATAAGCCTCGGCGGAAGCTTTCTCAAAAAATAAGCTCCCAAAGCACCGATAAGCGTTGCAACCGTTCCGAAAACGATGTCGATTACCGCAAGACCGCCCGATACCGTGTTGGCAATAAGACAGCCGATTGTGAGTCCGGGCACCGCCTCGAAAATAAAGACGGGAAGAATACAGAGCATCTCCGAAATACGGAATTGAACCGCCCCGTTTGCCAGACCGCAAAGCGTTGTAAGGTAGGTCAGCACCACGTAAAGCGCCGCCACGACACCCGCGCGAGTTATAAATCGCGCCGCACCTCTTTTTTTCATTTTTTCTCCTTTAGTTTTGTTTTTTTCGGCGAAAGTCTTGCTTTCGCATCGGTGAGGAAGGTCTCGAACTCACCGCGGGTTATTATAGCACGCGTCGGCAAAAAAATCAATACGTTTTTTTAAAAAAGCGCACCGCAGGATAAAAAAAGCAAAGCCCCGTCCGCGAAAAAATGTGCCCAAAAACGCTCAAAGCTTGACACGCCCCCCGTCTTTTCCGACTTTTTCCTCGTTTTACATATATTTTGTGTAGCAATTCCCTTGTGTTTGCAGTATAATCAATATAGAAGGGAGTAGCTATGGAATTTTTATCGGTAGGCGGAATAAAGCTAAAGGTTACGCTTTCGCCCGAGGAGTGCGAGGCGTTTGGCATAGAGCATAAGGAGGAGGGGGAAGGCAGTCAAATCTCGCGCGAGTCTGTGAAAAAAATCCTCGCCGAGGCGAGGGAGAGGGTGCGCTTTTTAACCGCAGGTGAAAGGCTTTTGATACAAATCTACCCGCTTGGCAAGGAGGGTGCGGAGCTTTTCGTTACAAAGCTTTCCGCCATTCCCGAAAGAGAGCGCCGTGCGGTTGCGGAGTCGGGCATTTTGACCTATATGGGTCGCTTTGCCTACTATAAAATACCCGATACGAAAAGCCTTTTTGCGGTTGCAAAAATACTCGGCGCGCGTGCGGTTACTCTTTATCTCGGCGGCGACGGAGAATATTATATTTCGCTCGAGGAGGCACTGCTGGGCGAAATATCCGACTGCGACGTTTTGTGCGAATTCGGCGAAAAATTACATAGGCTGCCCCTTGGTATTTCAACCGAGTGGGGAAGCCGCCTTTCGTCGGATGCGCCTCTTTTGAATTTCACGGGAAAATAGAAAAAGGCTTGTATGGGGATAACCTCTGTACGAGCCTTTTCTCTTTTTTATATTCTTTGTTACGGCTTCATTTTTGCCCGAAAGCTTGACACGGGGTGCCTCTTTTGCCGTTTTTTGCGTGATTTTGACCTGTCGGGCATTAAGAAAGGGGGAGTTTTTTTCTCAATTTTAGCTTTGCGTAATAACCAACGTCGGCAGGCCAAAGGGGACGTTTATTTTCTTCCGTCCTCGATTTCACTCATCATATCGACTCGCGTCTTGTGGCGTCCGCCCTCAAACTCTGCCGAAAGAAAGGCGTCGAGTATCTCCTCGGCAAGGCATTCGCCGATAACCCTCGCGCCAAGGCAAAGCACGTTTGCATCGTTGTGCGCCCTCGTCATTTTTGCCGAGTATGTGTCCGAGCATACCGCCGCGCGAATACCCCTGTACTTGTTTGCACACATCGACATACCGATGCCCGTGCCGCATACGAGAATACCGAAGCTGCCCTCAAGGTCGGACTGCACGCTCTTGCAAACCGCCGCCGCGAAATCGGGATAGTGGCAGGACGCCGTTGAATTTGTGCCAAGGTCGGTTACCTCGTAGCCAAGCTCCTTAAGATGCGGGATAAGCTTTTCCTTAAGGGGAAATCCCGCGCTGTCCGCACCGATGAAAATTTTTCTCATTTTTTACACCTCGCCTTTGTTAAGTTTTTCAAGTCTTTCGCGCTCCGCCTGCGGCATACGGAGATATTTCGGGGAAAGCTCCCTGTCGCTTACAGCGCCGCCCGCACGGTATATCCCGTAAGCAACGCGCCCGATAGAATACGCGCTTCCGCCTCTTGAAAGCGGGGGCGTGCTTTTTACGTTAACACCCGCACGCTTTAGCGCGGAATAAACCGAATTATACGCATCGCCGACCACGTAAACCTCGCCCTTCAGGCGGGAAAGCTCGCTTGAAAGCTCCGAAATCGGCATAGCCCTGTCCTCGCAAAGCCGCTTGATTTCCTCGCCCGAGGAGGAGAAGGTCGCCGTGTAAACCTGCGCCCTTCGTGCGTCCATCGCGGAAATAATATATCCCTCTGTGCCCGCCAAATTTTCGGCAAGCGCGCGAAGCGTCGAAACCTCAACGCAGGGAATATCCCGCCCGAAGGCAAGCCCCTTTACGAGTGCCGCACCGATTCTTACCCCCGTAAACGAGCCGGGACCGACCGCCGCGGCAAAAAGCTCTATCTCGGATATATCCATACCGAGTGATTTCAAAAGATTTTCCGCCATCGGGAGCAAAAGCTCGCTGTGCGTAAAGCCGTTGTCTATGTTATACTGTCCGAGAAGGCGACAGTCCTCCAGCACCGCAACCGATGCCGCGCGCGCCGTAGAGTCAAATGCAAGTATCTTCATCGAAAGCTCCGTTTATTTCAATTATTTTCGCTCCGTCATCGCCCTCAACTCGGCGTATGCTGACGAAAACGGCATCCTCGGGGATTTCCTCGGGGATTCGCTCCGACCATTCGCAAATGCAAAACGCCTCGTCGGCAACGTAATCGTCGTAGCCAACCGAAACGAGGTCGTCCGCATCACCGATTCGGTAAAGGTCGAAATGGTATATTTTTACCCGCCCGCGATACTCGTTTACAACCGTGTAGGTCGGGCTTTTTACACCCTTGATTCCGAAATGGGAGGCAAAGCCTCGCGTAAATACCGTTTTACCGACGCCCATTTCGCCGCGCATCGCAATGAAAGCGGAAGAAATACCCCTGCCGTCAAAATAGGCGGCAAGCCGTCTGCCGAGCGCCTCGGTTTCAAGGTCGTTTTTGACTTCGTAAATCATTTGATTTCCTTTAAATAATTTTCTTTATCCTCACCGAGCAAAAAGGTGAGAATTGCATCGTATTTTTGTCTGCGAGCCGAAAGCTCCCCGTCCGAAAGACCCTTTTCCCTTATCGCGCGAAGCAGGGTGTTTTTCGGTGTATCGTCGGGGTCAACAAGCTCTATTGCCGTTACCGCATAGCCCGCCGCCGAAAGCCTCGCAAGCCGTATCGCATCGGTAACGACCTCGCCAAGCTTGCCCGAAAGCTTCGGATATTCGGTTATAAAGGAAAGCGCGGGCTGCGTGATTTTGCCGTTTATGTATCTGTGACAGCAGGGGGTGGAAAGTATAATCCCCGCACCGAGTGCCGTCGCGTGGTCAAGCACGATATCCGTCGCAACGTCGCAGGCGTGAAGCGAAATAACCATATCGGGAGCTGTATCCGTCGGCGTGCTTGTCCTTATATCACCGACCCTAAAGCTCATACCCGTGTAGGAAAGCTTTGCCGCAAGCTCCTCGCACCACAAAATCACGTCGCGCTTAAGGTCGATGCCGAGCATTTTAATCTGCCGTCCCTTTATCGCTGTGAAATAGTGATAAACCGCAAAGGAAAGGTAGCTCTTTCCGCAGCAAAGGTCGTATATAATCAGCTCACCCTCGGGCTTTAGCCGCGGATAAATATCCTCTATAAGCTCCAAAAAGCGGTTGATTTGTCTAAACTTCGATTGCTTTTTGTCGTGTACGCGCCCCGTTTTGTCCGAAATACCGAGCGCAATGAGGAAATCCTCCGCACCCGAAAGCATATATTCCTTTTTGTTGTCGAGCGACTGTATCGCGCTTTCAAATGCGGGGGAGTCGCCGCGAAGCCTGCGAAGCAGCTTATCAACGCCGAGCAGAGCCTCCTTGCCACCCCTTGAAATATGCCATTCCGCCTCGCCGAGGGTGGTAATGAGGTTTGCCTGCCTGTATTCCGAAAGAAGCGAGGCAATCTCGCCCTGTGCCTCGTTTAAGGAGAGGTTTTTGTGACTTACCGTATTCCCGGGAAGCGAATATTCAAGCTGAATAATGCTCTTACCCCTGTGCGCGCAAAGCCGTGCGGATACCTTCGTTATCTCGCTTTTTTCGGGGCGGGAGAAGATAAGCTTTTTTATAACCTCGCACCTCGCCGCGAGCATAACCGCGTTTAAAAAATCATTCCTCATCGTTTTTCTTTTTTCCGAAGGAAAGCTTGTTTTCCGTTCTGTTTCCTATGCGCTTAAGGTTCTCTCTGTGACACCAAACTATGAGTATTGCCAAAATCATAGAGCAAAGAAGCACAAGACCGTCGGGATAGTTGTGCAAAAACGCTCTGTAATAAAAGTCAAGCACCACGGGATAAAGCACCGCAACCGAAACCGAGCCGAGCGAAACGTATTTCGAAACGGCAACTATCAAAACGAATAAAAGCAAAAGCGCAAGAAAGGCAAGAGGGGTGAGAATAAGCGCCATAGTAGAGGTAACAAGCACGCCCTTTCCGCCCTTGAAGCGGTAGTAGCAGGGGAAAATGTGTCCTATGACAGCGAAAAGCCCCGCCGCGTAAAGAATAAAGTTAAGCGACATTCCCTTAAAGTAGCCGAAGCCGAAAACAACTCCCGCAATACCCACCGAGATAACAGTCTTCGACAAATCGCCAAGAAGGGTAAGAATTGCCGCCTTTTTTCCGTAAACGCGAAGCATATTCGTAAGACCCGCGTTGCCGCTGCCCTTCGTCCTTACGTCCTCCCCGTAAAGCAGCCTTGACACGATAATCGCGCTGTTAAGGCTTCCGAGAAGGTAGGAGGCAAGCAAAACCAAAAACAAAAATGCAAAATACCAAAATTCGTTTTGCGAGGAGAAAAGAGAGATAAGTCCCCCCGCATTAAATTCAGCTATACTCATATAACTCTCCGTAAAGCATAATATTACGAATATCATTATACTATACGCGCGCGAAAAAGTCAATAAAAAGCCAAAATATATACCGAGCCTAACGAAATATTCGCACAAAAATAGGGTGAAAATAAAAAAATACTTGCATTCCTTGACAAAATGCGGTATAATGAACTATATTTATTTTTTCGGGGAGGGAAAATGAACGGTATATTGCGCGAATATTTCGGCAGCGTCGGTATCGAATACTTTTCCGTCCTGAAATACTCGGATTGCCGCGAGATTAACGAAAGGCTTCGGCTCTCGCTTGATTTTGAGCCGAAAAGCGTCGTTGTGTTTCTCGTCCCCTATTACGCGGGTGAAGCTGTCAATCTCTCGCGCTACGCCGCCTCGCTTGACTATCATATTATACTCCGTGAGATTGCGGAGGGGCTTGCCGAGCGGTTGAAGGAAAAGCACCCGACGGCGCATTTTGTCGGCTACGGCGACCACAGCCCTATTGACGAGGTTGGCGCCGCACTTATCTCGGGACTCGGTATTCGCGGGGATAACGGGCTTATAATAAATCCCGAATACGGCTCTTACGTTTTTATCGGCGACCTGCTTACCGATATCGACCCCGAAATTCTCGGTGCTATATCTCCCGCCCCGCCCGCACGGTGCTATCACTGCGGTGCGTGTAAGCGCGCCTGCCCCACGGGCATACTCCGCGGGGAGGGGGCGGACTGCCTCTCCGCCGTAACTCAAAGAAAGGGCGATTTAACCTCGGAAGAGAAGGCGCTTATGCAAAAATACAACACCGCTTGGGGGTGCGATATGTGCCAGTCGGTCTGTCCTTATAACAAAGCCCCAAAGCTAACTCCCGTTTCCTTTTTTTACCGCGAGCGTATCCCCGAATTAACCCTCGATATAATAAAAGGTATGACCCGTGTCGAGTTTTCCCGCCGCGCCTTCGCCTGGAGAGGGAGAAAAACGGTAGAACGAAATCTTGAAATACTGGCGGAAAATAATTAAATTTTGTAAACTGTTATTTACATTCATAGAAACATTAAATAGAGGAAAGGAAAAACAATGGAACAGTTAAAGAAAAAATACGGTCTGTTTACGGCTGTATGTATGGTAGTCGGTATCGTTATCGGCTCGGGCGTATTCTTTAAGGCACAGGACGTCTTGAAGGAAACGAACGGAAACGCCCTCGACGGAATACTCGCTTGGATTATCGGAGGTGCAATTATGATTGTGCTTGCCTCCACCTTTGCCGTAATGGCAACCAAATACGAAAGAGTTAACGGCGTCGTTGACTATGCGGAGGCACTCTGCGGAAAAACCTACGCCTACTTTGTCGGTTGGTTTTTGTCAATGATTTACTACCCCGCAATGACGGGCGTGCTTGCCTGGGTTTCCGCCCGCTACACCATCGTTGCCGTTTTTGGCGAATCCTCGGTTTCCGAGCGTGCGCTTATGGGTCCCGAATGTATCGCAATCGCGGCATTCTACCTCGTTCTTATGTACTTTATCAACACCATCGCGCCGAAGCTTGCGGGTAAGATACAGGTTTCCACCACGGTAATCAAATTCGTGCCCCTCGTCTTTATCGCACTCGTTGGTACGGTTATCGGTCTTGTCAACGGCACTCTCGTTGAAAACTTCAATGTTGGCGACTCTATAAAGCAGGCTCTTGAAATCACGGGACAGCCTCTTGGCAACGGTATGTTTGCCGCCGTCTGCTGCACCGCCTTTGCTTACGAGGGCTGGATTATCGCAACTGCAATCAACGCCGAAATCAAGGACTCAAAGCGCAATCTTCCCATCGCGCTCTTTATCGGTGCAATCATTATCGCGGCTACCTATATCCTTTACTATATCGGCGTTCTCGGACTCGGTAAAACCGAAACCCTTATGGCGGAGGGTACTACCGCTGCCTTCAACTTCTTCGGAAACGTCGTTGCGACGGTTATCAATTTCTTCATCATCTTCTCCTGTCTTGGCACTCTTAACGGTCTTATGGTTGCATCCACACGCGGCGTGTATTCGCTTGCCGCACGCGGAGAGGGCTTAAGCCCCAAAACCTTCGCCAATATCGATAAATCCACCAATATGCCGCACAACTCCGCCGCACTCGGTCTCCTCCTTTGCGCCGTTTGGATGGCATACTTTATCGGCGGACAGTTCTTTGGCTGGTTCGGAAGCTACGCCTTCGACTCCTCGGAGCTTCCGATTATCACGATTTACCCCATCTACGTTCCCATTCTTGTAAGCTTTATGATAAAGGAAAAGGAGCTTAACCCCTTCTTCCGCTTCGTTCTTCCCATTCTCTCCATCGTTGGCGCGGGAATAATGGTTGCGGCATCCATCTTCCGTCACAAGATTGGTAACGTTTGGTATCTTATCGTATTCGTTATCGTTATGGCGGTAGGTGCTGCGCTCTATTTCTACCACAAAAGGAACGCTCACGCCACATCCGCCGACACCTCCGCGGAGGAATAAGCTAACCGATTTTCGCGGTTTTCCACCGCGATGCAAATAGAAAGCACGGCTCTCCTTGAGCCGTGCTTTTTTTAAATTCTTTCTCTTGTCCTTTCGTAATGCAAAAGGTATATTTCCTCGGTCGCAAATGCGAGCTTCGTTGCCACGTTTGCCTTCGTTGGATAGCAGTAAAAGGAATCGTCCTCTGTTGAAATATCGATACAGTCAAGCGGCTTTATATGCGGAAACTCGTACTCCACGTGAAGCGAATTTGTCTGAAGCGGCGTGCGCTGTATTCTGTATTCCTTTCCGCGGTAGCTGCCCGAAAGGATAAAGCCGTCCGTTATACTGTGGTTGAGAGTCGCATTGCCAAGCGGTATGAAGGAATTCGTTCTCGGCATTGAATGGACGTCAACCGCGTCCTCGAAGTGATAGCTGCCCGACCTGACCTCCTCGCGCACGCACTCTCGCTCCCAGTTAAACCAGTCGGGAATGTGCGAAAACTCGGTCTCGCCCTCGTTTGCGCGCAAAAATCCGTCCTCGCCGAGCGTGTATTTTTTACCGCATTCGGTGCAGTAAAGCTCCGCACCCCTCGTTGCCATTTTGCCCTCGGATTTGCATTTCGGGCATTTGTAAAGCACCTTTTCAAGACCCTCCGCGCGATAGCCTTCGGTGATTTTAAAGCCGCTTTCCTGCCAATAGCGGTAGTCGTCGTATTCAAAATGCTTGCGAAGGAGTGCGTTGATGTCGTCAACCGACATTTTTTTGATTTGCTCGGCGTCGAGTATCTTCGTCATCGTCGTGCGGTGCGGCACCCTTCTTTTTTGCTTGATGTTGTATGCGGGGGCGTGAAGGTGATTACCCCTGTGCTTTGCAACGACAACGGGCACCTTGCACATCTTTACAAGCGCGCCAAGGCTCTCGGGCAGGTAGGAGGTAACTCCGCAGGGGGAATATCTCGCCTCGGGGTACATACACAAAACGTCACCGCGGGAAAGCACCTTTCGTATTGATTTTACAAGGTGGAAATCGGTTGTAAACTTTCTCGTGCAAATTGCTCCAATCCATTCGAGAAGCCAGGCGCGGCGGTAGTAGCCGTCGATATTCACGACGTTATTTACACGAAGCGGATACGTCCCGAGCGAAACAAGCTCGAAATCGCAAAACGCCTGGTGATTTGACAGGAGCATAAACGGAGGCTTAAGCCCCTCCATATTAACCTTCTCAACCTGCTTATCCTTGTTAAGAAGCATCATTTTCGATAGCACCTGTATAAGCTGGGTGAGGTAAATTGGCTGTCTTATCGGATATTTCGCGGTTTTGTATTTTTTCGGATTTTTATAATTCGGCTCGATATTTTCTATTCTTTTCATATAGCCTTCCGTAAAGTGGATTTTTAAATTACCTTGAGTATAATACCATAAATGAACAAAAAAAGCAAGAGTGTATTTTTAATAAAACGCCCGCATCGTCAAAACGGCTTCGCTAAAAAGGCTCAAAATCCGCGAAAAAACGAAGGACACGGCTCAATTTGAGCCGTGTCCCTTGAAAGCTGAAACGCTTTATTTTATTACAAAAGAACGTAGGTAATCAAAAACGCGAGAGTTATTATACCAAGCACGACGAGCATCGGAACGAACATCATTCTCACCGCCGCGCAGTAGGTTTTCCACTGTGCCTTAAGCGAGGCACGCGGCTGACCGTCGCGCCGTGTATATCTTGCGGAGCTGACACCCGACATATCCGCAATTGTCCGTCCGTCGTCGATATACCTTACCTTTTCCTTTTTTCTTTTGCTTTTTCCCTTTTTGCTCATTCTTACTCCTCGTTAAGAAGGTGGCAGGCGGCGAAATGCCCCTCCTCGTACTCCTTATACTCGGGCGGAATATGCTTGCAAATCTCCTTTGCATACGGGCATCTCGTGTGGAAGCGACAGCCCTTCGGAGGATTTGCGGGGGAGGGAATATCTCCCGAAAGCTGAATTCTCTCCATCTTTACGTCGGGATTTGGGTTGGGAATTGCGGAGAAAAGCGCCTTCGTATAGGGGTGTATGGGGTTGTCGAAAATATCTTTTTTGTTTCCAAACTCCACCATAGAGCCGAGGTACATTACACCTATCCTGTCGGAGATGAACTTTACCACCGAAAGGTCGTGCGAAATAAACACGTAGGTAAGGTTCATATCCCTTTGCAATTCCTTAAGAAGGTTGATTATCTGCGCCTGTATCGAAACGTCGAGCGCGGATACGGGCTCGTCGCAAATTACGAGCGAGGGATTGACCGAAAGCGCGCGCGCAATGCAAATGCGCTGTCTTTGACCGCCCGAAAACTCGTGCGGGTATCTCTCGTAATAATAATCGCGAAGACCGCACCTCTCCATAAGGTTAAGCACGTAATCCTTTACCTCGTCCTTCGGCACGATGTTATGAACCCTTACAGGCTCGGAGAGAATATCTCCAACCGTGCTTCTCGGGGGGAGGGAGGAATACGGGTCTTGGAAAATTATCTGCATTTTTTTGCGAATTTCGCGCATTTGTACGGAGGTATAATTCGTTATATCCTCTCCCATAAATACGATTTTTCCGTCGGTCGGCTGGTGCAGCTTCAAAATCGCGCGTCCAAGCGTAGTCTTTCCGCAGCCCGACTCGCCAACGATACCGAGCGTCTCTCCCGCCCGAAGCGTAAAGGAAACGTCGTCAACCGCCACAAGCTCGGAAAGCACCTTGCCCGTAAGCGATTTTTTGAGAGGGAAGCACTTGCGAAGATGCCTTACCTCAAGGATTGCCTCGGGGTCAAACGGCTTTGCCATATCCTCCGCCCTTTGCGCCTCGCGCTTTGCGGCGTATTCGGCGGCAATTGCCTCGTCGTCGTATTCGTATGCGGCACCCTCCTCGCAAGCCGACGGCTCCGTGTCCGTATCGCTTGGGTTTTCTCAGACCATCCGAAAGCGGCAGTCTGTTATCTGCATCTGAACGGTCCAACCATTCAGATGCAAGTTTTATATCCCCAAGCATGTAACATG
>JAFXHU010000033.1 GCA_017533565.1 Clostridia bacterium | reverse complement strand
TTCAAGGCGCAGGGTGCGGGGATATTCATCTGTGATGAAATTCCCGTACCGATAACCTAAATCGAATTCTTTCGGTTTAGGTTTTTATTTTTGTCCCGTAACCACATCGGACTCACTCAAAACGCTTGCGTTTTGAATATGGGTTCGCATACCCCACCCGAAGATCTGAAAGCTCGCTTTCAAGGCGCAGGGTGCGGGGATATTCATCTATGATGAAATTCCCGTTTAAAAGTTCAATTCATCCCCCGAACGGCTCGCATAATCAAATCAAAATTGCTCAAATTTACATAAAAGCCGCACCCCGTGTTAAATTTCGCGGTACTAAGCGGTAAAGGAGCTTATATATGACGTACGAAAGCGCGGTAAAAATTATAGAGGCGGAATTTGATACAATAGCCGACTCTATACACAATAAAGTTGTTATGACGGGCTTAACCTATGACGGGTACAAGCCGTTTTGCGTTAGCGTTTATGACGACAGGGAGAACGTAATAATTACCAACCTTGGCGAAACGAAGGAGGTTTTTGACGAGATAACCGAGTCGTAATGGCGCGATTTATGCGCGAAGAACGGCTTTGAGTTTCGGCGTTGGCGAATTTTCAGGGTCTTTAACGCGATAGACGACCTTTATGACTTTATCAAATTTCTCGATTTTATTTCCAACACGTTTTAAAATAAAAGGCAATTTTATATAAGTACAGTTGGGTAATATTCTCTATCGGTACGATGTAACGTTAATATAGTAATATGATTACCATTTAGTTTATATATGTAAAAAGCAACCTCCCCCGCGTGCGGGTTTGGTTGCTTTTTGTTTTTTTATGCCTTTTTATCGGGTTTTCCCTTTCGGGCGGGAAGCCGCCCCTTTCGGGTTAGCTCCAATTGTCGAGGCTATCGTCCTCTCCGTCAAACGGATTGCTCGTCATAATGACGTCACTGTCGGAAAGCTTTATAATTTCAATTTCAATTTGTTCGTATTTTTTCATTTTCAAAAGCCTCCTTTCAATCAGTTAAGAGTCGCCGCATAGAGGACGGTGGATTTGCCGTAGCGGTAAAGCGCAAGCGCAAGTCCGCCGATTTCGGCATCGTTATATTTTGCGAGTGCGTAGTCGTTTACGGTATAGACGAGGGTTTGCACCGCTTCGCCGTTAACCGAAAGGGTAAACGTGAGCTTTTCGGCGAAGGCAAGCGCGCTTACGGCATCGGAATATGCAATGTAAAGGCTTTCGCCGTTGAGCTTTGCAATTTCCAAATTCACTCCGTTTACGGACACCGTTACTCCGTCGAGGGAGGGTGCGGTAAGCTTTACAAAGATGCGGTTTACGTAATCAAATCTTACGCCCGCGGCGGTAAATCTTACCTCGGTGCCGTTTGCCGTTGCGCTCTTATTATTATCCGCATCGGTGGGTGCTGCGGTAGATGCCGCCGAAAGGTCAACGCCGTCGGTTACGAGATTGTAAATCTTGTAATTAACGTATTTTTGCGCCTCCGCACCGTAAACGAGAAGGTCGGAAAGAAGCTGTGCAAGCTCGCCCGTGGGCGCGCCGTCAAGCGTCGCGGTAACGTATTCCTTTACGCTGTAGCTTGTTTTTGCATCAACAAGCTCGCCGTTTTTATAAAGCTCGGCAGAGATTATGTCACCCATACACTGCGGAGCGATGCCGCTGAAGGAGAATACATACTTTCCGAGGGCTTCGTCGTAGTATGCGTCGCTTACCGTGACGGTTTTGTTATTCATCGTAAACCTTGCTTCGAGGTCGGTGATGCTTTCGCCGTCAAGAAGAGTTACGTGGTATCTTACCTTCAGGTCCTCTCCAAGGTTGAGAGATGCACCCGAGAGATAGCCGACGGGAGCGAGGAATACGTCCTCGTATTCAACCTCTACAAAGCTGTCACCGTTCTTTACGTAGAGCTTTTCACAGCCGAGGCAGGTGTAGAATTCTACGTTACCCGAATGGGTGTGGGTGGGAGCGATTGCGGGGTGCTTTTGTGCATCGTCCGTGTAATTGTGGTAATCTCTCGTTGTGGTGAGGGTGGGCTGTGCGGTAATCTCAATCTTATCGCTCGGCTCCTCGACAGCGAGGACGATAACGACGTTTTTGCCAACGCATTCCGCAAGTGCCGTACCGATATCAACGTAGTTCATACCGTTTTTCGCAACAAAGCTGCCCGCGGGGGCGGTGGTGGGAACGGGCGCGTTCGCCCAGGTAAGAGAGGTCGGGAGGGTTACGCCCGAAATAACGTAAACCTTTACGTTTTCACCGTTTGCACCCGAGAGGTTAACACCGAGGTTTGCTCCGTATACGGTGCTCGCGCCCGTGAGGTCGTAGTTGAGATAGGTCTTGTAAATTTGGGGAGCGCCGCTTGCGGAATCGTCGGCATAGACGGTAAGCTCGCTTGAGTTACCCGAGCCGGAGATTGCAACGGAGTCGGTAATCGGGAGGGTGGTGTTTGCCACGGCAAGCTCGTGATAAACACGAAGGTCATCAATGTAAATCTGTGCCGCCTTGTATGCCGTGCTATTCGCAAGGAAGCCGTTGTAAAAACGGAACGCCAAATTCAGGTTGGTTGTGGAGTGCGTGGTAATCATATCCTCCACCACGGTGAAGGTGTAGGTAAAGGTTTGATACTCCGTAGTGAGAGAATACTGTGTCTTATGAGTTATTCCGCCGTAGGAATAGGTGTTAAAGCTGCCGAGCTTATTAAACGCCATATCCATAACGCCCGCCTCGGTAGCCTTTGCACGGAAGCTGATGGTAAAGGTCTTTCCAACGTTTGCGCTGTTGGCGAAGATTTGGTCAAGTGCAACAACGCGAGTATATGCGTTTGCGTTGGGTGCCTGACTATCCTTGGTGAGGTCGATTTGAAGCTCTCCGCCTGTGATTGCGGCAAGCTGCTTTCCGTAGCCACGGGTGTCAACGGTGGGCTTGGTAGTTGTTGAGAAATCGTATGTGTAATCTACCGAACGCACATAGGGATTTTCCACAACAAGGAGATCGTCAATGTAAATCTGTGCCGCCTTGTATGCCGTGCTATCCGCAAGGAAGCCGTTGTAAAGTCTGAACGCAAGGTTAAGATTAGTCGATGCGTGAGTTGTAAACATATCCTCCACAGCGGTAAAGGTGTAAGTAAAGGTTTGATACTCCGTAGTGAGAGAATACTGTGTTGCGTACGTTGTTCCGGCGTAGGAATAGGTGTTAAAGCTTCCAAACTTATTAAACGCCATATCCATAACGCCCGCCTCGGTAGCCTTTGCGCGGAAGCTGATTATAAACGTCTTATTCTTGTTGGAGCTGTCCGCAAAGAGTTTGTTAAGCGCCTCCACACGGGTGTAAGCATTGGGATTTGGCGCTTGACTATCCTTTGTAAGGTCGATTTGAAGCTCTCCGTCTGTGATTGCGGCAAGC
Organism: Clostridia bacterium; assembly: GCA_017533565.1. Classification (GTDB taxonomy): domain Bacteria; phylum Bacillota; class Clostridia; order Oscillospirales; family CAG-272; genus UBA1740. Next base: position 23,503 of record JAFXHU010000033.1, on the reverse strand, counting down.
TGCTTTCCGTAGCCGCGGGTGTCAACGGTGGGCTTTGTTGCGGACATATCATAAAGGTCGGTAAATACGTCGTTATCCGCCTTTTCAACCTTTTGCACCACGAAATCGCGGAACATAAGCTGTGCGTCAGGATAGGTGGATGCTCCGTCCGCAAAGTCATAGAAGCGAATACCGAGCTGAAGGCCGGTAGCCTCTATACCGTTCGGGTCATCACCGTTGGTGATGCAATCGTACATTGCCTGTGTTACTACAAATTCAAGGGTATAGGTCTGCCACTCTGTGGTAAGATTTACGCTCGCAGAGGTGCCTGCAAAATCCTTGAATGCGTAGAGCTGACGCTGACGAAGTCCAAGGTCGATTCTGCCCTCGGTGGTTGCCTTTGCAGAGAAGGTATATCTTATCGTCTTTCCAATATAAGACGTATCCGTCCAGATATCGTCAAATATAGAAATACGTGCAGCTTGATTCTGATTGACGCCACCGGAAATAGAGCGTGTATCAATCTGAAGACCGCCGTCCTCTCCCTTCAGCCAAGTATAGAACTTATAGGTCTCCTGATTCAAGGTATAACCGCCGGCGGAGGTGGCGGGACCCTTGTTAATACAGTCAAATTCGTTTATCTTTGTGATAATCTCGTCGCCGACGAGGGTTATATCGGTAACCGTCTTTGTGCTGCTGACGATTATGAGGGTAACCTCGGTCGCCCCTGCCGCCGCCATAGCATCCGCGAAGTCGGTGAATTCAACAAGACAGGGTGTTTCGGCAGTGCCAACGGTGAAGGTAGCAAGAGGCTTGTTACCGAAGACGGAGTTTACGTTAACGCCCGCACCGTAGATATCGTTTGCGGGAGCATCGGAGGAGGTAATCTTATCAGAGGACCAGCCCTCGCCCGCTTTCACGTCGGCAACACCGTATACAGAGATATTTGCGCTTGCCTCGCTCTTTGCAAGGAAGTAGAATGCCGCATATCCGCCGTAATAGTTGTCAAGCGAAAGCTTTACGTAGGATTTAACGCTCTTTGTATCGAAGCCGTCCTTGCCGCCGCTTATAAAGAGTCCGTCCGCGGGAGCATTCGGGGCGGTGGAAAGAACACCACCGGAGGTGGTGGGAGCATCATTCTCCGCTGCGGTGGGAGTGACAGAAAGCATCGGTGCAGTTTCAGCAAAATTAACGGAGGTAGCAACCTTCTCTACAACAAGGTCGTCAATGTAGAGCGAGTAGGAGAAATCGTCGTAGTAGGTAACCTTGCCTGCATTTTCTGCTGCGGTTGCACTCTCATACTCAACGCAGGAATCACTAAGACCTGTGCTTCCTGCACAGTTCCCCGGCTTTGTGTTTGATGGGTCTGCAAACCTTGTGGGTCTTACGTAGCTGTTTTTATCGAGGATTGCGAGTGACTTGTTTTCAGCCTCTATGAGAATGAGGGTCTTGTTAAGCATATCGCCAAGTTCAATATCGCTGTCAACGGTAAATTCAAAGGTAACGGTAATCCACTCGCCCGCTTTTGTATAGAAGGAGTGGTCGGTGCCGTCATAATCGGTGACGGATTTGTCAATATCATAGCGACGTCCGTTATGCACGCTTATTACACGGCTTGTTTCGTCGTAAACGCGGAAGCTTACACGGTATCTCGTTCCAAGGTCGGATTCGTTGAAGCCTCCCGCCTTTATGGCGTTAGAGGAGGAGGCACATTCCGCGAGGCTTGACGTATATTTGCTGACAAGCTCGTTATGAAGTCCGACGTACTGTGCAATGTTAACCATATATTGGTATTCAAGGCTGTTGTTTGCGGTACCGTCGGTATTTTTAATTTCGTCCGTAACTACGCCCTTTGTTATGACGTTAAATCCGATAGAGCCGGTAGCGTCGGACTCGTAATTGAAGTTGTTAATAACCGACGAGCCAACCTCGTTTTCAAGCTTTACGGCAACAACGGGTGCGCCGCTGCAGCTCTTGATATAGTTTGTAACGTCAAAGTTGTACACACCTGCGCCAGTTACGATAACCTCGCCGAGCTTTTCGCCAAGGACACCGCCCGATGCGGCATAAACGCCAACGGTGTTAGCCGCGTCGTTAGTTACGGCAAAGCGAAGCGTGATATTCTTTGCCGTTGAATAATCCTTTTTCTCGAAATTGAAGAACAAGGGCTTGTTAACGTCGTTAAGGGTAGGGTTGGTTACAGTTTCGGGAGCAAAGGTTTTGAAATTACGGAAGTTGATTTGTGCATCCTTGTACTTACCGTCCTCGACAAATCCGCTGAAGCGCACACCGAGAGCGATTTCGGGAGCTGACGAGGTGCTCTGTGCCTTTGCATCGAACATCTCCTGTGTAACGACAAATTCATAGGTATAGGTCTGCCATTCGGTAGAGAGCTGTGTATCCGAGGAAATAAGTCCCCAACCGTCGCCCCAAACGTAGTTGCCGTTTCCGTGTTGGTTGAGAGCAAGCTTTATGGAGCCCGCTTCGGAAGCCTTTGCCTCAAAGGAAAATTTAACCGTCTTTCCGATAAAGGAGGAATCAGCCCAAATCTCGTCAAATATAGGCAAGCGCACGTTTTGGTTATTATTGATACCGCCCGTGTCGTTTATTGAGCGAAGGTCAAGCTGTAAGCCGTAGCCGGTGCCCTTAAACGCGGTGAATTTGTAGGTGGATTGGTCAAGAGTATATCCCGCAGCAGCTACCGAAAAGCCTCTGTTGACGCAATCGTACTCTGCGATTTTAACGTCCGCTGCAGTAACCGACAATGCACTTTCCGTAACACCGCTTGCGGTGCGGAAGGTATGGGTTACGGATTCCTTCAAGGGCTTACCGTTTGCGGCAACAATATTGTCGGGAATAAATACGGTATAGTAGGTTGCATCCTTTATATCATAAGGTATGAACTTCCACTGCTGATTACCGTACGAGCCGTGCCAATCACCGTTAAGCTCCTCTCCCGTAGAGAGGGAGATAATTTTTACCTTTTGAATTTCATAATGGTCAATAGGACCGGTAAACTGAAGCTTTATGGAGGAGTCCTCGGTAATTTCATACACGTTATCGATTGCAACGTCGCCCGCCACCCAGATATCCTGTGTAGTATCAACGTCAACAATCATACACTCTGCGTTTTCGTCAGCGAGCCAATAGTTGGCATAACGGTTAAACGCACCGTAGATGTCAATGCCGTAATCCTTGTCAAGTCCGTAGCCAAGGTCGTGTGCAATAGTCGGAGCAACAAGCCCAAGGAAGGGTATGTCAAGGTTGCGGGCAAAGTTTGCGGTGGTTGCGTAGTAGGTGTAATAGGAGCCCTCAAGCCCACCCGACTGTGTACCTACGCCAAAGATAGGAGCGCTGCCCTCGGTAAGGGTGTTAGATGCGCCGCCGCAGTTCGCAAATACAAAGTTAAGTCCGGAGTGAATAACCTCACCGTTATCATAGGTGAGAACGGGCTGGATTTCGGGGAGTGCGATACGGTCATCTGTGGTCGCACCGCCATTATAATAGGGGTCAACGTAGGGGTAGTTGCCCTCGATTGCCTCAAGACGGGTTTCGCCCATATGTCCGTCGGCATGGCGAAGCTCTGCAAGCTTTTCGGGTGTGGGGTTGGCAAGACGAACGATTACGCCGCCCTTTGAGTTGCCGTAGGCACCGATTTTGGCGGGATTGATGGGGGCGGTTATTGTACCAAAGCCATCTACCTCCATTCCGTCAACGGCAATCTTACGAATAGTACGAAGGAGCGCGGTATCCGAGTGAATACCGTTGTAGTAGGAGAGGGAGTAGGTACCGTTATCGCCCGAAACCGAGTTAAGCTGGCTATCTCCGCAGAAATAACCGTAGTGGTCGTTACGGCACATAGGAACAAGACCGTAGTCGGAAACGATACCTACGTAGCCGTTAAACAGCGGGCCGTTAAGGTAGGGGCGGGTTTCGCCCGTCCAGCTCGCGGTACGGGTGTAGTTGGAGGACATCGCAATCATTACGGGAAGCTCCTCGTCAACGCCCGCGGGATAGATAATATCGAAGTAAAGATTGAGGTCTATCATAGAGCCGTCCATCTTTACGCAGTCGGTTACCTCGGTAGCCTTTGTATTACCGATGTAGGTGTACTGGTACTGCTTTTGCTCCTCGGGAGAGAGGGCTTCAAGCTGTGCCTGGGAAATGGAGTTCTTTCCGTCGGCAGTCTTAAACCATGTAGCGTAGTTAACGTTTTTGGTATCGTTGGGTGCCTTTACGGTAACAGCCTCCGTCTTATCAAGCTTCGGAGTGCCGTCCTCGTTGACCCATTTTACGATATAATCACGCTTTACGGATTTAAAGTCGTTGTTCCAAATCTCAACTATAATCTCGAACGTGCCCGCAACGCCGTGCTTGTCGTAAGAGAAATACGGAATGTTGTATGCAATGTCATACCCCGAGGGAACGATGTAGCTCTTTGCACAGATAGGATCCTCGCCAACGAGCTTTCCGTCGGTGTAGGTTCCGGAGGTATAGCCTCTGCCTCCTGCAAATGGAGCACCGCCGATAACCTGACAGCGGATATCCTGTACGCTCCAGTCAAGGTCGGTTCCCTGTGCCGCGGGATTGTCCATATAGTCAAGGACCAGCACGAGGTAGCCGCGGTCGAGGAAGGACTCGACAAGCTCGGCATCGGTTTTCGTACCAAGTCGCTCGGTATTGGTATTCATTACGTAAAGAATGGATACCGTACCGTCAACGCCGACGGTGTTCGGCGTATAGGTCTTGCTATCGTCGTAATAGGTATGTATATTCACGGGAAGGTGGGAGGTATTATCCTCCGTGCTAACCGACGCATGAAGATACTCCGAGAGCGAAGCAAGCTCCGTGGGTGCGCTCGGAGCCACGGCTCTTGTCAGGTCGGGGGCAACGGCAAGCGCCAAAGCCGAAAACGACGGAACGAGCAACGCCAAGCACAAAAGCGCACTTAATATGCGGTGGAATTTTTTCATTCTGCTTTCTCCTTTTTGATGTTTTTTCTAAATTCGTTTTTAAATCCTTCGGTAAAGTAGGCACGGCTTTTACGAAAGACTTCTTAAAATAATATAAATCCTTGCACGAAGCCGGACGTTTTGCCGTGTTAAGTAAATTTTATCATACAAAATGTGTATTAACTATTGCGTTTTGTGACAATAATATGTTAAAATGTTGTTAAATAAAGGCTTCGGAGGTTTTATGGAGCAGATATATTTGGGAAAAACGGGAAACGGGGAGCTTTATCCCCTACACGTCGGGCATTACGTAGTCCCGGGCGGCAACAGCTACGGCCCGTTTGTCAGGGATTATTACGTCCTTCACGCCATACATTCGGGAAAGGGCGTGCTTATCAACCAAAACGGCAGTCACGAGGTGTCTGCGGGAGAGATGTTTTTGATACGCCCCGGGGAGCTTACGACCTACGTTGCGGACGAAAACGATCCGTACGAATACGTATGGATTGCATTCTCGGGCAGTCGCGCAAGACAGTTCGACGATATGCCCGACGTACTGAACACGCCCGAGGAGATGTACGCAAAGCTTTACGAGCATGTGATAAATGGCGAAAAATCAACCGACCCTTACACCGCGTTGCTTTACGAAATGATGTACTCGCTGTTTAAGGAGAGCAGCACCGAGGAGCAGGAGGAAATCATAACGGAGGTGCATCGGTATATAAAGTACAACTATGCGGAGAATATTACGGTAAGCCGACTTGCCGCGCGATTCGGCTTTGAGCGAAGCTATCTTTACAGGCTTTTTAAGGCGAGATACGGCGTTGGACCGAAGGAATATTTGACACGGGTACGGCTTGAAAAGGCAAAATGGCTTCTATCAAGAGGCTTTTCGGTGTCGGAGTGCGCGTTTATGGTTGGATACTCCGATGCCTTTACCTTCTCGAAGGCATACAAAAAATTTCACGGCATTTCCCCATCCTTTGAGCATTAGCGAGTGGATTATGCAGTCGGGATTGTTAAGGCGAGGTTTTAAAATAGTTGTTTTTTGTAAATAGTTATTTACATTTTTTGCCCGCTATGCGCTTGCGGAGAAAATGCACTTGATTTTGAGTGCGCTATATGTTAGAATATTTTTATCCGCACGTGGGTGATGGCCGCGCGATTCCTTGGCGACGGCTTTGGCGTGCGGTTTGGAGGTTAATATGGATTATTCGTTGCTTAATCCAATTGTACACTCGCTTGCGGTTTACAAAAAGCCGATAAAGCCGATTGAGTGTGTCGGATACGATTCGAAAATTATATACGTAATTTCGGGCGACCTTTCGGGCAGTATTGCGGGAGAGAAGCTCGGGCATTTAAACGCGGGGCATTTGCTTTACATTCCCGCGGGTGTCGAATACAAGCTGAAGGCGCAATACCTTCGCTGTGCGGTGATGTCGTTTGACCTTTTCGGCGGAATAGGAGTAGCCGAAGGACCACGCACGGTTACGGGCGAGAGCTTTGACGCCTCGCGCCTTGTATGCGGGGAGGATATTTCCCCGTTCGACTCCTACGTCCACGTTGAGGATATGGAGAGCGAGCGCGACAGGATAATCGATATGTGCAGCCTTTTCACCTCGGGCGAGGGGCTTTACCTTGCGGCGCTTTCGGCGGCGGTAAAATCGCTTCTTGTAAAAATTGCGGAGACGGTGGACGAGCATGCACTCCCGACGAGAATGGTAACCGCGCTCGATGCGTATATCCGCGAGAATATCGGCGAGGAAATTTCCAACACGGAAATCGGGGCTATTTTCGGGTATCACCCGTTTTACGTTTCAAAAATGCTTAAGGACAAAAAGGGGATTACGCTACGTCAGTATATCATTTCCTACCGCTTAAAGCTTGCTTGCGAAATGCTTCGCTACACGGCGAAAAGCATAAACGAAATTGCGGAGGAATGCGGCTTTACCGACGCTTCCTATTTCACGAAAACATTTAAGGCGGCATACGGCGAAACCCCGAAGGCATACCGAGGCAAATACGATAACGATATTATTTGATGTAAACAATTGTTTACGAGAGGTTTTATGGCAAATAAGTACAAAAAAAATCAAACCGTAACGGTTCGGATTACCGACCTTACCGACCTTGGCTTTGGGGTTGGGCGCGTTGACGGTGTTGTTATATTCGTTGCGGATACGGTGCTTGGCGACGTTATTGAGGCGAGGATTATCAAGGTAAATTCCTCATACCCTGTGGGGCGTGTCGAGAAATTCATACATAAATCGGACAAAAGAGTGAATGACAGATGCTCCGAGGGCGGGTGCAAAAGCTGTGCATTTCGGTGTATCTCTTACGCCGACGAGCTTTCGCTCAAGCGCGAGGGTGTGTGCCGACTTTTCGGCACGGCGGAGCTTTCGCATATAAGGGTTGGGGAAATCGTCGGCTCTCCAAAGGAAAAAAGATACCGCAATAAGGCACAGTATCCCATAACGCTGACGAAGGACGGATATGCCGTCGGATTTTTCGCGCCGAAGTCGCACAGGGTGACGCCGATTTCCGACTGTCCGTTGACCCCCGCGGTATTTTCGGAGATTTGCGCGGAGCTTTTAAGCTTTTTTGCGGAAAACGGGCTTTCCGTTTACAACGAGGAAAGCGGCGTGGGGCTTCTTCGCCACGTATATTTGCGCCGCGGCGAGGTGACGGGTGAGATACTTCTCTCGCTTGTTATAAACGGTGAGTCCCTTCCCTATTCCGACGGGCTTGTGAACCGTATTACCGATAAGTTTCCCGCGGTGGTGGGAATACTCCTTAACGTAAATAAAGAAAGCACAAACGTCGTGCTTGGCGAGAAATTCCTAACCCTTTGGGGCAGGGATTACATTTACGACCTGCTCGCGGGGGTAAGGCTTAAAATTACCGCACCGTCGTTTTATCAGGTAAACCGCGAGGGCGCGGAGCTTCTTTACAAAAAGGCAATGGAGCTTGCAAAGCCGACGGGCGAGGACGTGCTTCTCGACCTTTATTGCGGTGCGGGGTCGATAGGTCTTTCAATGGCAAAAGAGGTTAAGGAGCTTTACGGAATCGAAATAGTTGAAAGCGCGGTTGAGTGTGCAAAGGAAAACGCCGCGGAAAACGGGATTTTTAACGCAAAATTTTACACGGGTGACGCGAAAAGCACCGAGCGGCTGCTTGAAAATGCGGAAAAATCGCTCGGCAAAAAAATCAAGCCCGATATAATTATTCTCGACCCGCCGCGCGCGGGCTGTGACGAGGAGCTTGTAAAATTCGCCGCTTCCCTCTCGCCAAAGCGAATAGTTTATATTTCCTGCAACCCGAAAACGCTCGCCCGCGACGTGGCAAGGTTTATCCCCCTCGGCTATAATACCGACGAGGTAACGCCCGTGGATATGTTCCCGTGTACGGGACACGTCGAGTCCGTCGTGTGTCTCACACGACGACTCGACAACTAAGTTCGCCCTTGCGTGCGAGTGAAGTTGCTGCGCAGTGAAGTTTCGGCTTCCGCCGAAGTGAAGTTTGCGCCGCACGCGGCGCAAGTGAGAAGTAACTTTGGGGCGAACTTAACTTCACTTTGCGAGTGATGCGAGCAAAACTTCACTGTGAGGAAATTTGCAGAGCAAATTGACGAACAACTTCACTACGAGCGAGAGCGAGTAACTTCACCAATGAATCTGAAGGAGAAAAAATATGAAAGATTCGGAATTACATACCTTGAAATTTCACAAGAAAGAGAAAAACATGAGATTTATAATTGATCACGACTATCACATCCACTCACAGTTATCCGAATGTTCATCGGATCCTGAACAAACAAACGAACTAATCCTAAAGTATGCAAAGGAAAATGGATTGTCCGCAATTTGTCTGACTGATCACTATTGGGACAGTGCCGTGCCCGGTGCCTCGAGTTGGTATTTACCACAGAATTTCAAACATATCAGTCAAGCCAAACCGTTACCGCAAGATACTTCAGTAAAATTTTTGTTTGGTTGTGAGACGGATATGGATATGTTTCTCACCGTTGGAATACCGCAATCAAGATATGATGATTTCGATTTTATAATAATCCCCACAACGCACCTTCATATGGAGGGATTTACTATATCGAAAGAAGATGCTCAAAGCAGCGAAAAGCGAGCGAAGTTGTGGGTCGAGAGATTGGATACTCTACTGCAACTCAATCTGCCGTTTGAAAAGGTCGGTATCGCACATCTTGCATCTCCTTTGATCAACTATAAACCGCAATCGCGAAAAGATTTTTTAGAAACGCTGGATATGATTCCAAGCAGTGAGATGAAGCGACTGTTTACCAAGGCGGCACGGCTCGGCTGCGGAATCGAACTGAATCAACACGATATGTCATTTTACGATGAGGAAACAGATACCGTTCTTCGTCCATTCCGTATAGCAAAGGAGTGCGGCTGTAAATTCTATTTAGGAAGCGATGCTCATCATCCGAAGAGTTTTGAAAACAGCAAGAAGATTTTTGAGCGTGCCGTTTCGCTTTTGGATTTAACCGAGGACGATAAATTTCATATCCCTCACAATCATAATTGAAACTTTTTGGAGTTTCCGCCCACGTCGAAAGTGTCGTTTGTCTGACAAACAATAGTTTCAACAACTATGATAAATTTCACATCTGCCGCAATTAAACGGTGAGCCGTTTTTCAAAGAACAAAGATAAAGTTAAGCGAAAATGCCGCACTTAAAAACAAGCAGAAAAGGAAATTACAGAAGTAATAAAAGATATATCTTTTGTCGTCCCCACCCGCGTTGAGAGTGTCGTGTGTCTTGAAAGGAAAGAAAAATGAAAAAGCTGCTTATCTGCATTATTACTCTGATACTTGTATTTTCACTATCCTCTTGCATTTCGATTAACAAAAAGCTGAGGATTATAGGTAACACTGAGGATATTGTTGCCATAGATGTTTACTATATTGATGTAACGAACGAGAAAATTGTCACGGAAACAATCGACGAATATGAACCCGTATACAGCGTTCCCGCCGACGAGTTGGTTGCCTTTGCCAACAAAATGGAAACAATTATTTACAAAAAAAATTACATCATTGTTCCCGTAGACTACAGCGTAGTATTTGCACCGGGTTATATCGTTTGCATAAAGTTTTCTGATGGCGAGCGTGAGATTTTTTCCGAACAAGGAACCCTGACACATAACGGCTACTATCCTGAGAAATACAACGGACCACTTTCCTGGGCGGAGGAAATAGAGTCCTTTATAAGATAGGAATTGCCTTGAATTAGTGTTCAAGGAGTGTTTGATATTATGTTAAAATGAGACTTTGCGAAGTCTTGACCCACGTCGAAAGTGTCGTTTGTCTGACGCGGTCAGACAAAGCGACGTGATATAACGCCTTACGGCGCGTGATATATTCGCTTTTGCGAAATATAGCGCAAAAGCGAACGTGATATGGAACGCTTCGCGTTCGTGATATGCACCCTTCGGGTGCGTGATATGTCGCTTGCGCGACGTAAGGCGATGGCGTTCCACGCGCACAAAGTGCGCATAGACGCTCGCAGGCTCGCTATTCCGTCGCTTCGCTCCTTACACGCCGAGCAACGCGAGGTTATATCACGCTTGCGATATCAAGTATATCACGCGCGACGAAGTTGCGCTATATCACGACGGCAACGCAGTCTATATCACTCCACCGTAGGTGGAAAAGAAAGGAAACAAAACCCGTGGACAGACATTTGTTGATTATGAAATGGGATTATAAATACGACAAGGAAAGCACTTGGTTTGACGAGGACAGCGGCGAAAATCAATTTGATTTGATTGAGGGTGCGTCATACAAGCTTCCCCATATAAGTTGCAAAAGCCTTGAAATTCGGTCGGTTACGACAGAGGGAGAGCTTATCAAGGCGGAGATATACGTGGATTATAGAACTTATACCGTTTATAAAGGCGGCGAGGTTGTCGCCTTCGCGCACGACGATTATACGGTTGCGGGCGACTCGGTTTCCCAAACTCTCCGTATGGAGCTTTCAATTAAATAAAGACATACGCGCTGCACGTTGGTGCGAAAGGACAAAAAATGAGTGAATTACATTTTATGAAGCTTCAGCCGTGTCCGTTTGAGGAAATCAAAAGCGGAGAAAAGACAATAGAGCTTCGGTTATTTGACGAAAAGCGGCAAAAAATCAAGGTTGGTGACGTTATCGTTTTCACAAGCCTTGCCACGGGTGAGGAAATCCGTGCGGAGGTTGTGTGCCTTCACATATTTGAAAGTTTTGAGGAGCTTTACCGCACGCTTCCCTTGCTTAAATGCGGATATACCGCACAGGATATTGACACCGCCTCGCCCGCAGATATGGAGCTTTATTACTCCAAAGGGGAGCAGGAAAAATACGGTGTCGTGGGGATTGAGCTTCGTTTACAAAAGCAGGTGCGGTGAGGCATCAATTCGGTTAAGGCATAGTACGGAGGTTAAAATGAAGCTGTTTTTAGGGGGACTTTCAAAGCTGTTACTTGGTGCGTTGCTTATTGGTGCAATGCTGTTTTTGCCCGCGTGGACGCTTGAGTATTTCGGTGCGTGGCTTTTTATCGGAGTCTTGTTCATTCCGATGCTAATCATGGGGGGCGTGTTACTTTTTCGCGCACCCGACCTGCTCGCACGGCGGCTTGACAGCAAGGAAAAGGCGAAAACTCAAAAGGGTGTTGTAGCCCTTTCTGGCTTGATGTTTCCCGTCGGCTTTGTGCTTTCCGCCCTCGACTTTCGCTTCGGGTGGTCGGACGTCCCGCTTTTCGTAGAGATTGCGGCGGCGGTTATATTCCTTTTCGGTTACGGAATGTATGCCGAGGTTATGCGCGAAAACGAATATCTTTCGCGCACGGTTAAGGTTGAGGACGGGCAACAGGTCATATCAACGGGGCTTTACGGCATAGTAAGACACCCGATGTACTTTGCAACGGTAATTATGTTTCTTGCAATTCCGCTGATTTTGGGGTCGTTTTGGGGAGTGCTTCCCTTTCTTCTTTACCCCGTTATCATAATTGTGAGAATTATCGACGAGGAAAGGCTGCTTTCAAAGGAGCTTTGCGGCTACACCGAATACAAGGAGAGGGTTAAATACAGACTCATTCCGTTTATCTGGTAAGATGCGGGCGTTTAGTGCAAATGCCGCACCGTAAATTAACAAGCCGAGAGGCGTCGATTTTCAGAGATACAGTTGAATAAAACATATAGCATAGGAAGAATATGAAAAAAACGTTGATTGCGGGGGTGCCGTACGGTATTCCCGAGGAATTTAAAGGCTTGCTTTCGGGAGGGACGGTTTACGACAGCTCCTGCTCACCGGAGGCGCGGGTTTATTTTATCGACAAGCAGGACGGCTTTTATCTTAAAATCGCAGATGGCGGAAGCCTTTCTCGCGAATACGAAATGACGAAATATTTTCATTCGCGCGGAATCGGCACGGAGGCGCTTGGTCTTTTGACGGTTGATGGGCGCGATATGCTTTTGACGCGGAGGATGCGCGGCGAGGACCTTACGCACCCGACGTATCTTTCCGAGCCAAAAAGGCTTTGCGACCTGCTTGCTACGCGGCTTCGCGAGCTTCACGAAATGACAACCGTAGGTTGCCCCGTTACAGACAGAGTTGGCGAGTATCTTGCCCGCGCGGAGTCAAATTTTAACACGGGGTGCTATGATAAGTCGCATTTCCCCGACAGCTTTGGTTATCGCTCGGCAGAGGAGGCGTGGTCGGTGCTTTCCCGCGGAGGGCGTTTGCTGAAAAACGAGGTGCTTATTCACGGGGATTATTGCCTTCCGAATATAATGCTTGACGAATGGGATTTCGTCGGCTTTATCGACGTTGACGGCGCGGGCATCGGCGACAGGCATATCGACCTTTTCTGGGGCGCATGGACGCTTTCATTCAACCTTGGCACGGACGAATACCGCGAGAGGTTTTTCGATGCATACGGCAGGGATAAAATAGACGAGGATGCGCTCTCTGTTGTAGCCGCGGCGGAGGTTTTTGGGTAAATAACACTTTACATTTCTTTGTTTTCTACATTTTGGAGAGCTTTCCTGCGTTTTGTTGCTTGCAATGTTATGATTTATTTGATATCCTTTAACCGAAGGAGGGGCGTAATGTGTATTGGCGAAAAAATTTCTGAGCTACGAAAGCTCAACAAATTAACACAGCGAGATTTGGCCGAGAAACTTAACGTATCGGACAAAGTGATTTCAAAGTAGGAAACGGGAAAAAGCCTACCGGATGTTGAAACCATGCTGATTTTATCAAAAGTATTGGGAGTATCAATTTCCGAGTTGTACGAGTGTTTGGAAACAAAAAATAAATCTATTGCTCAAGATTATAACGAGGAAATGATATTTCGTTATAAAAAATACAGCATTGTATCAAGCGCGTTAGTTATATCATCTCCTGTTTTGTTCCTTTTAACGTCCGTTAACTGGACAAATTATTACAACATTCGCGATATTTTCAACTTTATACTAATTATGTTGTCGATTGCTGCGTTTGCGATTGGAATCGTTTTGCAATCCGTTCAATTTGTTCGTTTGTACAGTTACAGTAAAACAAAATTCCTCCAAACCGAGTATAAGATAGTTCTACGTAAGTATGGTGGTATATACCTTTTCTGTATGCTTATTTCAACGGCATTCCCTCTCATACTATTTATAGCATCACTCTTTTTAAACCCATAAAATCAGTGCGCGGAGCAACTACGGTTGCTCCGCTTTTTTATTAAAACCGCACATCGGTGCAGACTTTTGCCAAAATTAAAAGAGTTTTAGCTTCTTTTTGCGCCAAATCGTTGACATTGGTCGGGCGTTTGATGTATAATGTTTTAATAAGCTCGCGCGTAATATTATGCCGTATTTGTCGCAAGCCGCTTTAGGGCGTTCCCGCATTGGAGGTTTTTAGCAATGAAGGAAAGGTTTTTGACCGCTTCGGCGGTGATGCTGATAATAACGCGAGGCGGCTCTGACGGGGAGGAAATCCTGCTTCAAAAAAGGTGCGGCACAGGCTACCGCGACGGGTTTTACGACCTTGCCGTGGCGGGTCACGTTGAAAAGGACGAGCCGCTTTCCGCCGCAATGATTCGCGAAGCTAAGGAGGAAATCGGCATCGAGCTTACGCCCGACGAGCTTAAATTCGTATGCCTTATACACAAGAGGTCGGGCGGTGAGGTATATTTCAATTCGTATTTTAAGCTAAAGGCGCTTTCGGGCACTCCCAAAATTATGGAAAAGGAAAAGTGCGCCGCGCTTGAATGGCACCCGATATGCCGACTGCCCGAAAACATAGTAGAGGACAGGCCGCTTGCGGTTGAATGCTACCTTTCGGGAGATAGCTTTAAGGAATACGGGTGGTAACGTGTGACGAAAGACCTTCCGCCTATTAAAATCAAGCACGATAAAAAACGGTTAGCCGAAAAAAGGAGTGACGGATATGGAAAACAGGATATTAAAATACCCGCGCACTCCGCATATCGAAGGCTCGCGGCTTCAGGACGGGGACGAGGATTTATCGCAAATCCCGTTTTCGGCTATTTCGGGCAGGTGGGTCGCCGTAGAGGAAAAGGTTGACGGAGCAAACGTCGGAATATCGTTTTTTGACGGAGACCTGCATTTGCAAAGCCGTGGACATTTCCTTCGCGGCGGGGTAAAGGAGCGCGAATACGAGCTTTTCAAGGTTTGGGCAAATTCACGGTGCGAGGAGCTTTACGAAATACTCGGCGAGCGTTATATAATGTATGGCGAATGGCTTTACAGAAAGCACAGGGTATATTACAATTCGCTTTCGCATTATTTTTTGGAATTTGATATATTTGACAGGGAAAGGGGCAAATATCTTGACACGGGGTCGCGCCAAGCGCTGCTTTGCGGGTCTTTTATAAGGAGTGTGCCGACGCTTTTCGAGGGGCTGCTGTCCTCACGGAAGGAGCTTTTAGAGCTTATCGGGCAGTCACGCTTTATCGAGGGCAAGCACCTTTCGGAGCTTTACGAAAAGGCGGAGGGGTTGGGTCTTGACCCAAGCGAGGTGCTTCACCAAACAGACCAAACGAGCCTTATGGAGGGATTATATATCAAGCTTGAGGAGGGTGGCGAGGTTGTAAGCCGTATGAAATACGTAAGACACGGCTACACGCAAGCCGAAGTGGTTACCCAAGGCTGGCACAGCGGCATTATAATTCCAAACAGGCTTAAGGGCGGTAGCATTTTTGATTAGCCTCGGGCAAGGTGTGGGATTATCAAATCCGATTTTGAAAATATCAAACGAATTTTAACGGAGAAAAATGAAGGTAAAAATAGGAATTGTTCCCGCAATTACAGCTGATGGGAGCATTGAGATTGACAACAATTATTTACATTATATAGAAAACGCGGGTGCGGTGGCGGTAGCACTTCCCTACCCCGCGGAGGCGGTAGATGAAAAAATCCTCTCCGAATGTCGGGGCTTTTTATTCCTTGGCGGGGCGGATATTTCGCCCGAAAGATACGGGGAGATGCCGCACGCGAGGCTCGGGGAAACTATACCCCTTCGCGACGGGTATGAGTTTGCCGTTTTTGATAAAATATTTAACACGGGTAAGCCGATTTTTGCGATTTGCCGCGGTATGCAGCTTGTAAACTGTGCGCTCGGCGGTCGGCTTTATCAGGATTTAGAGAGCCAGCACCCAACTGCGATACAGCATAAATGCAAGGAAAAGACCTACGCCCACGAGCATACGGCAAGCTTCGTTGAGGGCAATTATTTGCACGGCGTGCTTGGAGGAAACGAATTTACGGTAAACTCCTATCACCACCAGGCAATAAAGAGCCTTGGTGAGGGACTTGCGGTTATGGCGGAGGCTCCCGACGGAATTATCGAGGCGGTTTATCACACGGGAGAAAGGATACTTTGGGGCTTTCAATGGCATCCCGAAAGACGCTCCGACAGGGTTTCAAGGAGAATTATCGACGCCTTTGTTTCCGCCCTTGGAGATGTGGGAGGGCGTCGCACCGTCAAGATAACCGTTGACCGTCCGATTGGGTCGCGCCACCCAAAATTCGCGGACACGGTTTACACCGTCAACTACGGTTATATCGACGGAGTAATCGGAGGCGACGGAGAGGAGCAGGACGCTTATATTATCGGCGTGGACGAGCCTGTTTCCGAGTTTTGCGGCGAGCTTGTTGCCGTTATATACCGCGACGGCGATAATGAAACGAAGTGGGTTGCAGCCCCCGTCGGTTTAAATCCGAGCGTGGAGGAAATTCGCCGCGCCGTTGACTTTCAGGAGAGGCATTTCGACAGCTTTATCGAGATGCTTAATTAAACGTAAAAACGGTCCTACGGTCACACGACCGCGAAAAGCGTAACTAAAAGGCGGTCGCAGCTTTGCGACGGAAGGAGAATTTATGAACAAATATATGAAGGCGGCGATAAACGAGGCATACCGCGGTATAAAAAACCGAGAGGGCGGTCCGTTTGGTGCGGTTATCGTGAAGGACGGGAAAATCATTTCGCGCGCACACAACCAGGTGCTGAAAAACGCAGACCCGACCTGTCACGGGGAAATGCAGGCTATTCGCCGCGCGGCAAGAAAGCTTGGCACTCACGACCTTTCGGGGTGTGAAATTTACACGACGGCAGAGCCGTGCCCTATGTGCCTTGGCGGAATAATGTGGGCGAATATCGACCGTGTTTTTTACGGCTGTAATACGCTTGATACGGAGAGCATTGGCTTTCGCGACAAGCGGTTTTACGAGCAAACCGAGAAGGAGCGAGCAGAGTTTGTTACCGAGTGCGACAGAGATGCCTGTCTAAAGCTTTTCGGCGACTATAAAAACGGAAATCACGAGGTATATTGATATGAGAAATAGGATATTGAAGCTTTCGCTCATTCTTGCGATTATTGGAATTGTGTTTCTCGTTTTAAGCTATTTTTGCTTTCACTACGTAACCGACGAGGGAATTACGGCGGTTTGGCACCCCGAGGCGGGAAAGCCCTTCGTAACCCTTTATATCGGAATTTTCGGTGTAATAATGCTTGCGGAGAGTGCGGTCGGTGCGCTTTGCGCGATGCTGCTTTTTGAAAAGGAGGTAAAGGAATGAAGCCTGTAAATATTATCGCCCTCGCTGGAAATCTTGCAATGCTCGTGGGCTGTATCTTCCTTATACTTAATCTTTCGCTCGGTAGGGTTATTTTCCCGAATTACGTAACCCTTCCGCTTATGATTCTCGGAATTATCGGCAATATTGCAGCGCTTATCGGAAACGGAAAAAGAGGATAAAAAAAGCATTTGACATCAAGGGAGCTTTCAAAATGTCTGACAAATTGAATCACGAATATTCCGCGGGCGTCGTTGTGTTTAAGCGCGAGCGCGGGAAGCTCAAATATCTCGTTATCAAATCCCTTACGGGAGTTTTCGGCTTCCCGAAGGGGCATATAGAGGCGGGAGAGAGCGAAAAGGAGGCGGCGGTGCGCGAGGTGCTTGAGGAAACGGGCATCACGACGAGAATTATCGACGGCTTTGAAAGAAGAAACGAATACCCGATACCGTTTATGAAGGACACGGTAAAGCACGTCGTATATTTTCTCGGCGAATACGTGTCGGGGTCCCCGACTCCGCAAAAAAACGAAACCAGCGGAGTGTACTTTTATTCAAAGGAGATTGCGGCAAAGAAATTTTACTTTGACAATCTCAAGAAAATGCTTTACGATGCAGATGCCTTCGTAAAGAAAATGGGTAAATAATTGTTTACAAATTGCAAATCGACCGTTCAAAAGAGTTGGCAAAACTTAACACGGGTATAGGCTTTTAACTTTTTAATCAAAGGAGAAAGATATGTTTAACGGAAAAACGAAGGCGGTGACCTTCAGCTATGACGACGGCGTTACACAGGACGTGCGGCTTATCGAGCTTTTTAACAAATACGGCTTGCGCGCTACGTTTAACCTCAATTCGGAGCTTCTCGGACACAAGGGAGAGCTTATACGAGAAAGCGTAAGAGTATCTCACAACAAGAACAAGCCCGAGGACGTAAGGCACATATACGAGGGGCACGAGATTGCGGCGCACACGCTTACCCACCCGCTTCTCCCTTCCATTGCGGACGACGCAGAGGTTATACGCCAGGTTGAGGCGGACAGGCTTAACCTTTCGGAGCTTGCGGGATATGAGGTTGTCGGTATGGCTTATCCTTGCGGAGGTCAAAACTTTGACCGCAGAGTTTCGGAGCTTATCAAGCACAACACGGGAATAAGGTACGCAAGAAATATTATCTCCAACCATTCGTTTAAGCTTCAGGACAATCTTCACGAGTTTTATCCAACCGTTTACCACCATAGAGAGTGGGACAAAATGTTTGAGCTTGCGGACGAATTTGTGTCGCTTTCTCCCGACGAACCGTCCATCTTTTACATTTGGGGGCACGCTTACGAGTTTGATATTGAAAACACGTGGGACAGGTTTGAGCAGCTTCTCAAAATCATATCGGGAAGGTCGGATATATTTTACGGCACAAACCGCGAGGTTCTTTTGAATAAATAAAGGAAAAGAATTGATGAATGATAGAAATGACGCACCCCGTGTTAAAAAAACAGGTTTCCTTGCCGACCTTTTCGCGGGCTATCTTATGGGAATTGCGTTTATTATTCCCGGCTTTTCGGGCGGGTCTATTGCCGCAATCGTCGGAATTTACGAAAGGCTTATCACCGCGATTGCAGATATATTTAAAAGCTTCAAGGAAAGTGTAAAAACGCTTTTGCCGATTGGCATTGGGCTTTTGCTCGGGGCGGTATCGCTGCTCTATCCGCTGAAGCTTGCGCTTGCGTGGGCACCGCTTCCGACGGTTTCGCTTTTTGTGGGACTCGCTCTTGGCGGAATGCTCTCCGTAACCGACAAGCTTCGCGGGAAAATACGGGTGACGAATATTTTGGCACTCGGAATACCGCTTTTGTTTGCGGCGGGGCTTTGCTTTATTCCGACGGGCGCGGAGGTTGACCTTTTTTCTCTTAATTTTTCGGGATATGCGGTGCTGTTTTTCGTGGGTGTTATCGGCTCTGCCGCGCTCGTTATTCCCGGAATTTCGGGAAGCATGCTGCTTCTCATTCTCGGATATTACAATCCGATAATCAACCTTATAACTAATCATTTGCTAAAGCTTCGGGACGTTGGAAAATCGGTGCTTGTGCTTGGAGTTACGGTGGCGGGAATTGCGGTTGGCTTCGTTATCATATCGGTAATTATGAAGCTGCTTTTGAAAAAGTGTCCGCGCGGTACGTATTTTGCAATCGTCGGCTTTATCGTAGGCTCTATCCCCTCCGCTTTTATATCAACGGCAAAGGATGCAGGAATGACGGTTGATACGCTTCCCTCCTCCGTGTGGCATTGGGTTGCGTGCTGTGCGCTTTTGATTTTGGGATTCGCGGCGGCACTGCTTTTAATAATAAAGGTAAAAAAGCTTCGTCAAAATAACGAATAAAAGAAACGGCTCTCGAATAGGCTTTATTAAGCGCGAGAGCCATTTTTATTTGTAAGGAGTTGTTATGTTTATTTATTCGGTAAGGGCGTCAACCATAAAATTTGTGGCGGTGGTTGCGCTTTGTATAGTAGGTCTTGGGCTTTTGCTCGGAGCATCGGGAGAGGATGCTGTTTTTGCGGCTGCTAACGGCACGGAAATAAATTACGGCGGAGTACGAAGCGCGGAGGAAAGAGTAAAATTTATAGAGCAGTTCGGGCTTTCGGTAAAGGCAGAGCCAACCGTGGAGGAAACCGTGGCTTTTCCCGAAACCTTTGACAGGGTGCTTAACGAATATAACGAATTGCAGAAGCTGCAGGGGCTTGACCTTTCGAAATACAAGAGCAAGAGGGTGAGCCATTTTACTTACGAGGTAACTAATTACGAGCATTCGGGCGCGGTTTACGTTAACCTTTATATCACGCGCGGAAGGGTTGTCGGCTGTGACCTTACGGGGGTTGGCGACGGTGCTTTCGTAATTCCGCTTTCCGAGGTGAATACCGAAAAAATTAAGTAAAAGCATTTGGAGCGTCGAAAAGCCGAAGCAAAAGCAAAGCGACAAGACAGAGCAAAGGCGAAAGCAAAACCCCCGCAATTTTTGCGGGGGTATGTTAATTATTGTTTACGTTTTGGGTGCTTTAATTCGGCGTTAATTTAACACGCCCCGCCATTAATTGTGGCAGCAGCAACAGAAAACGACGATAATGGCAACGATTATAATCCAGGTGCAGTTGTCGTCAAAGAGATTGCAAAGGCAGTTGTTATTCATATATGTTCCTCCGATGAAGTTATGGCGGCTTTCGTCCGCTCAATACATACTATGCGAGGGGCATAAGAGATGACACAAAAAATTCAAAGGGCGCCAAGCGACGCCCTTTTTTTGCTTTAATGTTTTTGGTTTATTCACCGGTGTAGCCCCAAACGACGGAAAGATTGCTGTTGCCCCAGAATTCGCTCCATCCCTGCGGCTTGGCAGTCGCCTCGCAGTATATAGTGAGGCTGTCGCAAAAAGCAAACGCCCAAGCTTCAATGATTTTTACGCTGTCGGGGATTTCTATGCTTGTAAGACTGGTGCAACCACAGAATGCACTATAACCGATGCTCGTTACACTGTCCGGGATTTCTACGCTTGTGAGGCTATCGCAATAAGAGAATGCATAATCACCGATGCTTTTTACGCTGTCGGGAATGGTGAAAAAGGTTTCCGTTTTTCCAATTGCATATTGGATTAAGGTTTTTCCATCCTTTGAATACAGGTTGCCGTCAACTGACTTATACTTTTGATTATTTTCATTCACCGTTATGCTTGTAAGACTGGTGCAACCCCGGAATGCTTCGTCGCCAATGCTTGTAACACTGTCGGGGATTTCTACACTTGTGAGGCTGCAATCATAGAATGCCCTATAACCGATGCTTTTTACGCTATCGGGGATGGTGAAGGAGTTTTCTGTTTGTCCGATAGCATACTGAATTAAGGTTTTTCTATCTTTTGAATACAGGTTACCGTCAATCGATTTATAGCTTTCGTTGTTTTCGTCCACCATTATGCTTGAGAGGTTGTTGCAACCGCTGAATGCATAATTACCGATGCTTGTTACACTGTCCGGGATTTCTACGCTTGTGAGGCTATCGCAATTAGAGAATGCATAATCACCGATGCTTTCTACGCTGTCGGGAATTTCTATGCTTGCGAGGCTGGTGCAACCTTGGAATGCATAATCACCGATACTCGTTACACCACCTCTTATAACAACACTTTTAATTGTTGTGTTTCCATTAAACGCCCCGCCGTTAATTACCTTTATCTCCGAAGGTATCGTGACATTTTCTTCGTTTTTAAGCCATTTGATGAGCGTTCCGTTTTCGTCAATTTTTGCCGTTAGGATTATCGAAATTGGTTTATCGTAGGATGCAATATCATCCTCCCATTCAAGGGTGGCAGTCGTTCCGCTTTCATCTATGCTTACGCTTACCGTACGGGCTTTTCTGTAAAAGCTGCCGTCCTTGAATTTAACGGTATAGGTAACATATCGCGAGGCGTAATCAATCTCATAAGCCAGGTGTTTACCCTCTGCATCGACCCTTTCTATTGCCTCTACTCCATCCTTATCAAGCTCCAACTTCTTAACGGTTTTTTTCTCGGTTGCGTAATCGTCCATCTCGTCATACTTATGGTTTTTATCCAAAAACACCTCGGTTACCTCGCCGTTTCCGTTAAACTTGACCAAAATGAACTTATACGTCATTTCTTCGAGATCCTCATAAACGTCGGACATCTTTTCAAAGGCCTTCTCCGCCTCCTTCTCGCTCCCTGCGTTCATACTTTTCTCAAAGAGCTTCTCTATTTTACCAAGCTTTTTCTCTACCTTCTTCTCGTAATAATACCACGCATAATCGTCCGTCTCGCTTGGCTTACCGAGTATTTTTTCCACCTGCGACGTCTGCATTCCGAGCTCAATTTTCGAAACCTTTCCGACGCGGTAAATGTTAGAGAGAACGCTGACAAGAACTACCACGGTCGTCACGACGAGAGCGAACGCCGTCGCAGATACGATGAAAGCCTTTTTATGGCTCGCTATAAAGCCTCCCACAGCTTTTGTCTTTTCCTTTATCCAATCAAGTGCCTTGGATAGTTTTTCGTTTTTCTTTTTTTCTATTTTCTTCTGATTGTCGTGACCACAATTAGAGCAATATCTGCCATTCAACTCTTTACCGCATTTTGAACAATACATCATTTTCATTCCCCCTCTAAAAATACAAAAAAGTGCGCCCGCAAAGCGAGCGCACCCAAACAAGTACACTCCACGTTGCTACGACACAATACCTTACCTGAATATAGGGAAAGATGGGAGGTACAAATTTGTATAGTACCACCCTATATTCAGGTCGTTATTTTATTGTGTCGCACCCACATTATAGCATATATGGCAAAAAATGTAAAGTGATTTTTCCGACGTTTGAAAAGATAAGCACGCCGCGGTTTTCGCCGCGGCGTGCCTTTTGGTTGTTTATTTTTTCGTTTTTTTTGCGGTTGTTTTCTTCGTCGGCTTTTTGTCGGGTGCGGAGGCTCCCGCGAGGGGGGTATCAAACTCGAATACCACGTCGCCGTCCTTCAGAGCGAGCTTTCCCGAGAATGGCTTTCCGCGTTTGGAAGTAAAATTATACAGCTTGTTCGTTTTCCCTTCGGCAAGGAGGCGCCGTGCCTCCGAAATGGGAATATCGCGTTGGCAAATCGTAACGCCCATTTTAAATTCACAGCCGTCGGTGTAGCCCATACAGCCGTAATTTTGCCTTCCGCGGATGACGTTTTTGCCGCAGCGCGGGCATTTGCCGACGATTTCACCGAGCTTTCCCGTATCCACCTTTGGCATATTATCGACGGCGCGCTTTGAATTGTCAAAGATTTCCTTTATTTCCCGTTCGGCAAGCTTTACGCTTTCGTCCACGGTCATTTCGCCGCGGAATACGCCCTTCAACGCTTTGCCAAGCTCGCTGGTTTTATATTTATCCATTACGATGCCGAGGCGAGCAATAGATTCGATAAGAAATTCGCCGCCGTCAAGAATGGTATAAACGTCCTTTTTCAGCTCGATATAGCCCGATTTTCGCGCGTTGTCAATGATGCCCGTCCTCGTTGCCTCGGTGCCAAGCTCCAGCCCCTCGAAAATAGCCCTGTAATCCTCGGCATCGTCAACCTCGCCGTTTTCCTCAAGCTCCTTTGCACGAGCCTTATCGTCCTTGAAGGGGTTTTTGAGGTATTTGTTAAGCGTTTCTATCGTATAGTGCTTTGGCGGGGTGGTTTTCTTTTCGTCGGGGGCAAAGCTGATATTCACCGCCTCCCCAACCTCAAGGCGGGGGAGAATTTTATCCTTTGTATTATAGTCGTCGTATTTCGTCCAGCCCGGCTCAAGGATTACGGTGCCCTTTAAGACAAATTCCTCAAGCTCGCCGACCTTGATTTTTATCTCGCTCTTTTCGGCTATACACTCCTCTGCACAGAATACCGCAACGAAACGGCGAAGGACGGTGGAATAAACCTGTTTTTCCTTTTCGTTAAGGCTATC
>JAFXHU010000032.1 GCA_017533565.1 Clostridia bacterium | reverse complement strand
GGTTGAAAACGGCACGGTTTCCTTCATTCCCGAAAGGTTTTCCAAAAACTACTTTAACTGGATGAATAACATCCTCGACTGGTGCATCTCGCGCCAGCTTTGGTGGGGTCACCGTATTCCCGCCTTCTATTGCGACTCTTGCGGTCATATGGAGGTTTCCAAAACCGATATTACCGCTTGCCCGAGGTGCGGCGGTACGGTAAGACAGGAGGAGGACGTGCTTGATACCTGGTTCTCCTCTGCGCTTTGGCCCTTCTCAACCCTCGGCTGGCCCGACAGCACGGACGACCTTGCAAGATATTATCCCACCTCGACGCTCGTTACGGGCTACGATATTATCACCTTCTGGGTTTCGAGAATGATTTTCTCGGGCATTGAGCATACTGGACGCGAGCCGTTTTCAAAGGTATTTATTCACGGCCTTGTAAGAGATGCGAAGGGAAGAAAGATGTCCAAATCCCTCGGCAACGGTATCGACCCGCTTGAAATTATCGAAAAGTTCGGAGCCGATGCTCTCCGCTTCGCGCTTACGACGGGTAACGCACCCGGAAACGATATGCGCTTCTCCGACGAGAAGATAGAGGCGGCAAGGAACTTTGCAAACAAGCTTTGGAATGCCTCCCGCTTCGTGCTTATGAATCTTACCGAGTCGGACGAAGAGCTGCTTCTGGCATACGACGAGTCCGAGCTTGCCCCCGAGGATAAGTGGATTCTCTCCCGCCTCAACCGCGTAAGTGCCTCGGTTAACCAGAATTTTGAAAATTACGAGCTTGGAATTGCGCTCTCCGAAATATATTCCTTCACCTGGGACAGCTTTTGCGACTGGTACATCGAAATGGCAAAGAGCCGTATTTTCGAGGGTGGCGTGCCCGCCCTTACCGCAAAGCGCGTGCTTGTAAGGGTTCTTACCGCAATACTCAAGCTTCTTCACCCCTATATGCCCTTTATCACCGAGGAAATATATCAGGCTCTGCCCCATACCGACGAGTCGATTATGGTTTCCGACTACCCGAAATTTGACACGGGTATGGACTATTCGGGTGCGGAGGAGGACGTTGACCGCATTATTACCTGCATTACCGCTATCCGCGCTCGCCGCGCAGAGATGAATATTCCTCCGTCAAAGAAGGCAAAGCTTTACGTTGTTACAAAGTACACCGAGAGCTTTAAGACCGCGGAGAAAATTCTCATTAAGCTTGCAAGCGCCTCCGAGGTTATCCTCACCGACGGCTACACCTCCGACGATGCGATAACGATTGCCACCGACGCAGGCTCGCTTTACATCCCTCTTGCCGAGGTTGTTGACCTTGAAAAGGAAAGAGCAAGGCTCTCTGCCGAGCTTGCAAAAACCGACGGCGAAATCGAGAGAATTGAGAAAAAGCTCTCTAACGAGGGCTTCGTTGCAAAGGCTCCCGCGGCGGTTGTCGAGGGCGAAAGGGCAAAGCTTGCAAAATACCGCGAAACGCGCGAGGCGATTCTTGCATCTCTTGCAAAGCTTGGATAAACTATGACCGAGAATAAAAATAATAACGAGGAAATTCGGGTTGTCTTTCGCGGCAGCTACGAGGACACTCCCGAAAACAAAACCGTCACGGTGGAGGAGGGAATACTTGAAATTGCGGAGAATGCCTTTCGCGATTTTTCCTGCCTTGAGGAGGTAATTTTACCGAAAAGCCTTGAGAAAATTTCCGCCTGTGCCTTTGCGGGATGTAAAAACCTTCGCCGTGTTGAAATGAAAAACGGACTTTTGGAAATCGGGGACGAGGCGTTTTCCTCCTGCTCCTCCCTGACGGGAATAAATATCCCCGATACCGTAAAGCGCATCGGAGAGGGAGCGTTTGAGGCGTGTGTCGCGCTTACCCACCTTAAAATTTCCGAAAGCGTGTATATGATTGGCTCAAACGCCTTTGCCTTTTGCTTTAACCTTACCGACGTAACAATTCCCGACAGCTGCGTGCTTGTTGAATTTGGCGCGTTTTCCTCCTGCTTCGCGCTCGAGGCAATAAAGCTTTCGGCAAATATGGGACTTATCGACGATAATACCTTCGAGGGCTGCCGCTCCTTAAAAATCGTTGACCTGCCCATTCGTCTTAAAAAAATCGGAAGGGGCGCATTCCGCGGCTGCACCTCGCTTGGATCGCTTATTCTTCCCGTTGGCACGGAGGTTATCGGCTTCGATGCGTTTTCGGGTTGCACCTCGCTTTCGCGAATTGCCCTCCCACGGGGTATGCGGGAGCTTGAGGACCTTGACGTTTTCGGCGGCTGTGATTCCTTGGAGCTTATTTCCTTCGGCGGAAGCGAGGAGGCTTGGCGTATGCTTACCCGCGGAATGGCTCTTACCGTAAGCCGCACCGACCTTTCGGTTGGGACACCCAAAATAATTTTTATGGATATAAAAGATGAAATATAAATGTCTTGTACTTGACCACGACGATACCGTGGTTGACAGCACCGCTACCATTCATTACCCCTCCTTCGTCGCGTATCTTGAGGAAAATATGCCCGAAAGGCTCGGGGATTACAACCTTGAAATTTTCTTTAAGAAAAACTTTGACCCGGGTGTGATTGCTCTATTTCGCGACGAGCTTGGTATGAGCGAGGAGGAAATGGAGCGCGAGGAAAAATATTGGATTGACTTCGTTGAAAGGCGTATCCCCCACGCCTACGAGGGTATTCGCGAAATAATTGCCGATTTCAGAAGGCGGGGCGGAATAATTGCCGTGGTTTCACACTCCTTCCAAAGATATATCGAAAGGGATTACAGGCACAACGGCCTGCCGATGCCCGACGTAATCTACGGCTGGGATATTCCAAAGGAAAATAGAAAGCCCTCCCCTTGGTGCATTCTTGACCTCGCGGAAAAATACGGCATCTCTCCCTCGGAAATTCTCGTAGTTGACGATTTAAAGCCGGGGTATGATATGGCGCGCGCCGCGGGCGCGGATTTCGCCGCCGCAGGCTGGGCAAACGATATCCCCGAAATCGAGGATTTTATGCGCGAAAACTGCGACTATTACCTCAAAACCGTCGCCGACTTTAAGCTCCTTATCGGGGAATAAAACGCATTTTTGCAAATAATTGTGTGCAAAATACCGCAGAATTTAAGAACGGGTCCCGTTTTTGGGACCCGTTCACTTTTTTTATTTGTTGATTTTTGTTTGTTCTTTGCACCGTTTAACGTGCTTGTTCGTCGGGTATGCAACCGTACAAATCGGCTGTTAAAAAACGGCGCGTTATTTTCTGAAGCCAAGCACTCCCGCGCTTAAAAGCACCGCGTAATCGCCCTCGGCGGGGGTGTAGGAGATTTCGGCAATAACCTTTTCGGGGTGGGGGTTATCCCACACCTGACCGAGGAGGAGTATCGGCTCACCCGCCGCGGTTCTGTCCTCGAAAATCGGGTCCGCATACCAAGTGCCGACGTAGCCCTGGTGACGGTAATACTGCTGCTTCATCGGTGCGGCAAACGCGGTTTTCCAGTACATAACACCGCCCGCGTAATTAACGGGAATGCTCTCGCTCGTTCCGTCCGCGTAGCTGACGGTGTAGCTTCCCACCCTGTAAAGCGGCTTCCAGGCAACGCGGGGCGCGGGGTTAAGCGTCGTATGCTCAAAAACGAGGCGGTCAAAGCACTCGCCAACCTCCATCACGCCGACAGGCTCCGCAAGATAAAGATGCGATATTTCCTCGGGCACTCTCGTTGCGTCGCCGTCAAACACGCCGACAACCTCCGCACTCTCGAGGTCCTCGCAAGCGAGCAAATCAAATCTTTCGTGCAAAAGGTCGCGCATCTCGGGAAGAATGCAGCCTGCGATAAGCGCGGTAAGCGCCGTCCTGTTCCTCTCGTCGTAGGAATATGCGTTCCAAAGCATCTCTGCGGAATAAACGATGTCAAAAAACTTTCCGTTGTCCGCAAAGGCGTCCTCGCTCACCGCGGTCCAGGTTGAAACCTCGCCGCCAATCATATTTGCCTTTGCAATTCTCGTTGAAAATCTCGGATAGTGCGAGGAATAGAAATTACCCACCATAACCTTGAAGCCGAAGGGAAGAATGTCGTCCTCTATATCGGTTGCAAAGTCGAAATACCAGGTAAAATCAAGCATCACAATATCCTTCGGGAGCATATCGCGCGCCTTTGACGTTTCCCTTGAATACGGGGTTGTGGTTTCGTGAAGCATATCCGACCAAATCATAATGCCAAGCCCCATATCCTTCATATAATTATAAAGCTCCATTATGTGATCGACGTACACTCTCGCCTTGCCCTTCGGCGCGCAAATCGGACAGGAGCCAACCTGGTATATCTCGTCGTGTCCGATATGAACGTAGCGCCTTGGCCTTGCAACCTCAACGATTTCGTCGATAATATCCTTTATATATCTCATGCTGTCCTCGCGCGAGGGGCAGTATGCGTGAGCGCAGAAATTGACGGGAAGGGCATCCTGCTCTCTTTCGTCAACCTCCTCCTCGTTTTTCGGCTCCTGCTCCGCGATTTCGGGATGCGCGTAGGTGAGATATTGCACGTGACCGAAGGATTGAACCTCGGGAATAACCTCTATTCCGAAATCCTCAAGCACCGAAAGCATATCGCGCACCTGCTCCTTTTCAAGCAGAGTCCCGTCCGCGCCCATATCTCCGTGCTGGATGCGGGATTGCTTTCCCTCCTGCCAAAGTCGGTGTGCCTCCACCCACTTTTCGCCTATTTCGGGGTGGCGGTCGAATTTCATTGCGCCGTTAAATTCCACTATTACGTGATTGTAGCCAAGCGGGAGCAAAACGTATTTGAAAAGCCTCTTTACAAAATCAATTCTGTCCGCTCGGGGAAGTCCCATATGGAATCCGCGCATCGGCATATCGGGCTTGTCGTCTATGTAAATTTCGGGAAGTGTCGCACCGTCGAAAAGCTCAATAACTCGACACGCCCCCCACAAAAGCGCAAGACGGGAGCCGCCAACCACGGAAATCTCGTCCTTTTCTACGCTTACCGAATAGCTCTCTTTTTCTTGCTCGCTGCTTACCAAAAGCGTAAGCGTAGCACCCTCGCCGCTCGGTTTAAAGCCATACCTTTCGGCAAGGCTTTGCGAAAGGAAATCCGCCGCAAATGCGCCGTCCTCTCCCGCGCCGAAAATCTCGCCTACGCACACCCTCGCCTCTCCAAGCGAGAGCTTTTTCACCCTCGGAAGGGTAAGTGGCTCGTCATCGTCGGGGAAAAATCCGAAAATCTCGGGCGTATCGATATAAATATCGCAAAGCTGTCCGCGCAAACGGATTATAAGCTCCTCGCCACCCATATTTACCTGAACGGTTTTGCCCTCGCCGACCGCGATTTTTACACCGTCAACGTAAACGGCGGCATCCGCGTGACCTCTTGCGTTAAGCTCTACCGCACCGATATAAGCATACCGCCCAAGGCTGTATTTAAGGTCGATTTGACCGTCGAAAACGTCCGACCACTTGATTTTAAAGCCGTCGCCGTAAGCCTCTACGGGAACGGGAATATCGGTGTCTGCGCGTAAAACCTCGGGGGTGAGTCTGTCAAATATTCTTCCTATATACATTTTTAACTCCAATCCTTTGATTGTATTTGAATCTTATGAATTTAAAATTATCGCGTATTGCGGGGCTTTCAAGGGTCACGCCCTTACTCAAAAGGGGCAGCCGTTTTTTGCTCGTTTTCCATTCTTCTTTTCTCGCGGTCGATAAAGGTAACGAGTGTTGAGGCGGTGAAAATGCGATACCCGTAAAGCTCGTCGCCCGTGAAGGCAAGGCGTATTTTCGATTTCTCCTCCGTAACGTAGGAAACCTCGTAGGGCGCGGGAGAGAAAAGAAGGATTTTTACCGCGTTTTGCCCCCCTTCGCACTTCATTTGCTTTATGATTCTTACGCGTTCGCCCCCCGAGTAGGAAAGGCGCACTCCCTTGCCGTACCGTAAGGCTGCGTGGCTCGGTTTTACCATCGCGCGCACCCTCTTGTAAACCACCGAATAATTTTCGTCGACGAAATGCACGAAGCGGTTGCCTGCGATACCCGAATAAAGCCGTATGGCATATACCGTGTTAAAAATTTCAACGGTTATATCGGGATTTTCACCCCTTGACGGAAGGGGTGAGAAGGGAAAGCAATGTAAAGTAATGTTTGCATTACAAAGCTTTTTGAGTGAGTGAATTTTATAAAGCATTATGCTTCTTTTAACTGTAAAGCTCACGCTGCGGAAAATTAAATACACGGCAAGCGCGATAAGTAAAAGCTTGATTATCTCTGCCATTACAGCACCTCCGCCGTTCCCGAAAGCCAAGCGGCTCGCCACCTCAAAAGTGCAAGGGGTGCAACGAGAAGCCGAGCAAAAAGGCTTACGAAAATAAGAATGACGGTACCGCGCCAAAAATCAAACGCCGAGCATATTTCAAGGCTCGTCATCATCGGAAAGCGCAACCCGTATTCAAGCCAGGACTCGGGCACGAAGTAAACGGGAATTGCCAAAATCGCGGGCGGCAGGATTGCGGTTATAACGTCCGACGTGAAAAAGGCGGAGAAATATATTTTTAATCCGCCGAAAAGCGTGTATTTGCCCTCCGTGCATTTTGAAATATACTCCATTCGCTTGTTATCGAGGAGAAGCGAGGCGTAGCTTACGAGCAAGAGCGCAATTATTGCGGTGATGAGGGTTATTGCCCTTTCCTGCCTTTCGTAGCCGTCGGGGTCCGTGATGAAATTCTTCGACCTAAAAAGGGAGGGAAGCTCCGTACAAAGCAGCTCAAACGACCCGCGGACGAAATAGCCCGCAAGGGTAAAGGCAATTGCCGCAATCAAAAACAAAATGAAATATATCGTCGGCGTGCCGAAATACTTGTGCCTAAACCTCATTTTTACCTCCTCCGTTCTTACTGTTTTAATTGTACAATACGCAATTTCGGTTGTCAAGTTGGCAAATTTGCCTATTTTTTATTATAAATATTATAACCTTTACCGAAATTCGGAAATTGTGTTGATTTTGCCGCCGAAGTATGCTATCATTTATTCGTATAAATATGTATGAAAAGGAGTGATGGATATCTTAAGTTTAAAGCTTATTCGCTCAAACGGCGACGTAAAGTTTAAGGCGTACGGATTGGAAATCGACGAGCATTTTCACGGAGAGTACGAGGAGGGCGATAAATTCCGCATCGACCTCGTTGACACCGAGTTTATAAAGGTGCAGCTTGACCCCACCCTCGCCGAAAGCTTTATGTATCTTCCCGACGGCTATCTTGAATTTGCCGTTCCGTTTGGCTACGAGAGAAAGAGCTGCTACCACCCCGATGCATTCGGCGGCGACGACCACCGAATAAGGGTAAGCGAGCCATCCGAGGCGGAAATCTACGCCGAAAGGAATATCGCGCTCAACTCTCACGACAGGCATCTTATGCCGAAATTCTTCCCCCACGCTCACGCAAACTTCGTTACGAGAGAGGACCCCTGCTTCTTCGAGCGAAATGCGGTTGACGGAGTTATAGATAACTCCAATCACGGACAGTTCCCCTGGCATTCCTGGGGCGGCGGACTTCGCGAGGACCTTGAATTTGAGGTCAGATTCGGAGCAGACGTTTCGGTTTCGCGCGTAGTGCTTTTCCTCCGCGCCGACTTCCCGCACGATACGTATTGGAAGGAAATGGACGTCGAATTTTCCGACGGCACGAGCGTAAAGGCAAACCTGAAGGGCGTTGCCGAGGGACAGGTTGTCGAGCTTGACGAGCCGAAGATTACCTCGAGCATAAAGCTCACGGGATTTAAGCAGCAAAGACTTGAGGACGGCTCGCTGTCCTTTGCCGCACTTACACAAATAGAGGTTTACGGAAATTATATTAAAAAGGAGATTGAGGGCATGGAAGTAAGAGATGCCGCTAACGCAAAAGACGTAAAATATTACACTACGGACAGACTTCGCGAGGAGTTCCACATCGCAAACCTTTTCACAAAGGATAATATCAGAATGGTTTACAGCCATATCGACCGTATAATCGTCATCGGTATGAAGCCCGTGTTTGCCGAGCTTCGTCTTGAGGCGGGCAAGGAGCTTGCCGCTGACTATTTCCTCCAGCGCCGCGAGCTTGGCTGTATCAACATCGGAGGAAAGGGAATTATCACCATCGACGGAGTGGTTTACGAAATGAATCCCCGCGACGGAATTTACGTAGGTATGGGTCACAAGGAGCTTTCGTTTAAGAGCGTTGACCCCGAAAACCCCGCAAAGTTCTATATGACCTCCTGCCCCGCGCATACCTCCTATCCTACCGTTAAGATTGATATTACAAAGGCGAGAAAGGTTCCCTGCGGAAGCGTAGAGGATTGCAACAAGCGCGTTATCAACCAGTACATTCACCCCGAGGTTATGAAATCCTGCCAGCTTGCGATGGGTCTTACCGAGCTTGAGGTTGGCTCTAACTGGAACACTATGCCCTGTCACACCCACGACAGACGTATGGAGGTTTACCTTTACCTTGATATGGGTCCCAACGACGCCGTATTCCATATGATGGGAGAGGCAAAGGAAACCCGTCATATCGTTATGCATAACGAGGAAGCGGTTATCTCTCCCTCCTGGTCCATTCACTCGGGCGTCGGCACGAAGAACTACTCCTTTATTTGGGCTATGTGCGGCGAGAACCAGGAGTTCACCGATATGGACCACATCGAAACCAAGGAGCTTCGTTAATTTACACCCCAAAACAGCATAAAAATTATTTACATAAAAAGGAGAAATTAAAATGGCTGCTAATTTTAACCTCGAGGGCAAGGTTGCCCTTGTTACCGGCGCATCCTACGGCATCGGCTTTGCAATTGCAAAGGGGCTTGCAGAGGCAGGCGCAAAAATCGTTTTCAATGACATTAAGCAGGAGTTCGTTGACAAGGGGCTTGCAAACTATGCAGAGGCGGGCATCGATGCAAAGGGCTACGTTTGCGACGTCACCGACGAGGATGCCGTATATGCAATGGTTGCTCAAATCGAGAAGGAGGTCGGCGTTATCGACATTCTCGTAAATAATGCGGGCATCATCAAGAGAATTCCTATGATTGATATGAAGGCTTCCGAGTTCAGACAGGTTATCGACGTTGACCTCAACGCTCCCTTCATCGTTTCAAAGGCGGTTCTTCCCTCTATGATTAAGCAGAGAAGCGGTAAGATTATCAACATCTGCTCTATGATGTCGGAGTTTGGACGCGAAACCGTTTCCGCTTACGCATCTGCAAAGGGCGGACTTAAAATGCTTACGAGAAACATCGCCTCCGAGTACGGTCAGTACAATATCCAGTGCAACGGCATCGGCCCTGGCTACATCGCAACTCCCCAGACCGCACCGCTTCGCGAAACACAGCCCGACGGCTCGAAGCATCCCTTCGATATTTTCATTACCGAAACCAAGACTCCCGCGGGCAGATGGGGCGATCCCGAGGATCTCGCAGGTCCTGCCGTATTCCTTGCATCGAGCGCTTCCGACTTCGTAAACGGACAGATTCTTTACGTTGACGGCGGTATTCAGGCATACTTCGGCAAGCAGCCTTAATCGGTGAATTTTGGCGCTTTTGCCCGTTCGTCACCAAGCTCGCCGTAGATTTCTACGGCTTCGGGTTTCGAGCGAACAAAATCCCTCAAAATTCCCACGATTAAAAGATTTGTAGGGGTGCTTTTGCCCGTTCGTCACCAAGCTCGGCGTAGATTTCTACGGCTTCGGGCTTCAAACGAACAAAATCCCTCAAAATTCCCTCAATCAAATTGGATTTTGGTGCTTTTGCCCGTTTGTCACCAAGCTCGACGTAGGTTTCTACGTCTTCGGGTGCAAGAACAAACAAAAACCTCTAAAACTTAACACGCCCCCGTGCTTTTGGGGGCGTGACCATAAAAAACGGAGATAAAAATGAAGAACTACAAAGAACTTCTTAACGAAAACAGAGCTTGGGCAGAGGAGTCCTTTGCCAAGATTGACAAGAAAATGAGCGCGCTTACTCTTCGCTCCCGCGACAAGCTTGCCGACGGTCTTAAGGCAGACGGCACGCATAAGTCCGTGCCTCCGGAGTGCTGGACCTCCGGCTTCTGGGGCGGTCTTAACGCAATGCTCTACAATCACACGAAAAACGAGGAGTACCTCAAAACTGCACAGCGCTCGGAGGAGCTTCTCGACCCCGCACTTATTTCCTTTGAAAAGCTTTATCACGACGTCGGCTTTATGTGGCATATTCTTTCGGGCGCGCTTTACCGCTTGACGGGTAACGAGCAGTCGAAGGACAGAAATATGCACGCGGCGGCAAGCCTTTTCTCCCGCTTCGTTATGTACAAGGATGCCCCGGGCGGCTTTATCCGCGCTTGGAATGCACCGTGGCAGGGAAGCGAGGTTGATAATTGGACGATTATCGACTGCCTTATGAATCTTCCGATTCTTTATTGGGCGACCGAGATTACGGGTGACGACAGATGGACTCGCCTTGCAATGGCACACGCCGATATGGCACTGAAGGACCACCTCCGTCCCGACGGCTCGGTAGTACATATCGCGGAGCATAACAGAGATACGGGCGAGCTTGTTACCACCCACCGTGGACAGGGATACGCCGTCGGCTCCTGCTGGTCGCGCGGTCAGGCTTGGGGTCTTTACGGCTTTACGCTTTCCTACATCCATACGGGAGAGGAAAGATACCTCAACGCCGCAAAGCAGATTGCCAACTACTTTATTGCAAACTGCTGTGACGACTGGCTTCCGAGGGTTGACTTCCGTTCCCCCTCGCAGCCCGTTATGTACGACTCCACCGCGGGTGCTTGCGCGGCTTGCGGACTTATCGAGCTTGCAAAGCGTCTCCCCGAGCACGAGGGTGGTATGTATATGCACGCCGCACTTAAAATGCTCCAGGCGCTCGAGGCTAACTTTATTGACTACAACCCCGACACCGACGCAATGCTTACCCACGGCACTGTTCTTTACCCTCATAGCGAGGCGCAAAATAGTGTCGTTCATATCTCCATCATCTATGCGGAGTACTTCTATACTGAGGCTATCCTCAAAATCCTCGGCGAGGAATTCCTCCCCTGGTAATGCGAAAATCAAACCTTACATAACCGAAAAAAGGCACCTCGCGTGCCTTTTTTATTTCAAAACATCTTTATTGCCGTTTTTGTACGGAAAATCCAATACATATATATCGCCCTTGCAGGTTTTATAGAGCCGCTTTCGTATTTTGAAAAGGGCAAATATAAGCTCATATTTTTTGAAGCACAAAATTGCATATTCCGAGCAGGAGGGAATACAAAGGCATCTTCTGCGTGTTTCTTCCTTTGCATAGTGTTGGTAGCATTCTACGATTTTTATGCACAAAAAGCGCAAATAAGCCTCCGAAAAAAGGATGGAAAAAAGAATATCGACGAAAACCCTTACGGTAGGTATATTAATCAAATTAAAAAGCAAGAATGCCGATGCCATAAAAAATGAATATAATACGGCGTATAAAACGATATGCACCCATTTTGTTTTTGGGCGCGGCAAGTCTCTGGTTGCTTGATATTTTTCTAAAATTCGTTGAGTGTCGTATTCTTTTTTTGCTTTTAAATAATCGGTGTAATTCAACTTGGTATTCCCCGTTTTGAAAATTTACCCGACGCACAAAAATGCGTCGGGTAAAACGATTTATCTTTTGTTTGCAAAGCTGATGCAGCCCGCCTTCTGGGGCATTACGTAATCAGGCTCTACCTTCTGAATTTTTGCGGTATATTCTTCGGGTGTTTTTCCGTCGTATTTATATGCATACCATTTTTGCTGAAGGCTAACGCCCTCCTTCCAAGCGGTGGCGGCAAGTGTCATAGCCTCGGGCTTATCTCCAAAATGCTTTTCGATGGCATCGCCGAGATTGTAAAGACCGATAACTCCGGTTTGACATGCGGAATTGATATCGGAGGCGGAAAGCACACGCTGCCTGTCCGACCCGCTGCCAACAGTGAGGTTGTTCATATAACGGTTGATTGACCAGGTCATAGGAACGTAGGCGTTTACAATAGCCGTAACGGTCGCAAGCTTATCCGCATCGCTGTCGGATGATTCGGCAATCATCATAATTGAGGAGCCGATGGCATTTACGAGCTTAATAAATCTGTTTGCGATTTCAATGTTTTTTCCCTCGTAAAGCGAGTAGTACTGATAAAAGAATTTAGCTTCTCCGTTTTCGGGGTCCTCAACTCTTACCATGTCGTAGAACTTTTTGGCATCCTCTCCGTTGTTTTCGTCGCGAGCCGTTCTCGCGAGCTTAAGATACTTGGTGTCGCTCATAGTGTTTCTCCTTTATAATAAAAATGAATTTTACAAGGCTAATAATATTGCGGAAATCAAATAGGCGGCTGTGATTGTTAAAATAATTACCGCCCAAATAAAATTTTTCCTTTTTCTCTTTTTACTCTGAAGCTTTTTGACCGATTCGTTACGAATGCTTATTTCTCTGTTAAAATTAGCTACTCGCTCTTGACAGGTTTCTTTAAGCTCGTTGGAATTTCGCCAATCGGGTATCTGTCCAAAAAGCTCTGCCGCCTGTGAAAGAAAGTGCGGCACGTTTTCTTGCATAAGCTCTTTGGCGCGACGGTATATTTCGTCGTTGCGGAAATCTTTTGCCTTTTTAATACAGGAAGCGGCAAGGGTGTCGGAATCTCTGTACCACTTTATTTCGGAAAAAAGTCGTGAAGCAATGATAAAATCGTGCGAGCTATTTGCACTTGACATAGCATAGCACGCGGCGGCGTATTTATCCGCTACGGAAAAAATATGCTCCTGTTTTTTGGGCTTGTCCTCGGATTGCGTCAAAATCTGCTTTGTACCGCAATAGGAACAAATGAAGGTATTGTCCTCAATACGCTCAAGCGCTCCGCCGCACGCGTTACATAATAATGTTTTCATATCTCGGTAAGACGGTGACAAATTTTAAAATGCACCCCGTCAATAGTATAATAATTGATTTTATGGCAACAGTATAGCATAAAAAAGCAGCTTTGTCAATACTAATAACTAAAATTATAGCCATTAATATCTTCTTTTTTAGTTATAGGTGTTGTATCATTGGGGTGAAATAATAAACGCGAGGGATTTGTATGAACGTGGATTACAGCCTTATCGGTGAAAGAATAAAGAAAACGAGGAAAATGCGCGGTATGACGCAGGATGCCCTTGCGGAGTGGCTTGGTGTGTCAATCGGCTACGTTAGCCAGGTGGAGCGCGGTATAACTAAAATAAGTCTTGATTTGCTTGGTGCAATTTCTACCGTTTTGCAATGCGACATAGCCTCGCTCATAACCGAGAGCGCGGTAAACTCGGAGGAATATCTGGAGAGGGAGCTTATTGCCGAAATCCGAAAGCTTGACAGAAATCAAAGGAAATATATCCTCGGCGTAATAAAGCTAACATACGAAACGCTTTAATCAAGCTTTAACACTGCAGCTAAAGCGCACCGTTGCCGTTTTAACACGAATATTCTCAAATTAAAAAAAAGGACACCGTGGTGCCCTTTTTTTTACGCCGCGTCTTGTGCGGACTTCGGGTTATTCGTTATCTAATTTAAACAGCGCGGTGCCGTTTTCTTCAAGGTTGAAAAGAATTTTGTCGGTGACGCATTCGGTGAACTCCGCGCCGAAAATCGGGGTAACGCGCTGCCTTGTCGGAAGGCTTATTGCCTTTACACCGCCAACGTCCGAGTGCAAGCCGATATACCCGCCGCCCGCGTAAATCACGCTTCCGTCCTCGGTATAAAGGTGTATGCCGTTCTTTCTTAAAAATTCACGCACCTCGCCCGCCGAAAGGGTGTGATGCTCACCGCTTGCCGAAACGTACGGAATACCAAGCTCGTCGCAAAGCTCCATTGCCCTTTTTCCGCTGTCGGAGGGGTAGGGAAACGGGAAAACCGCCGCCGCATATCCGTCGCGAAGGGCATCCATATCATCTACCAAAAGGAAGTCGAAAGGTACGCCAACCAAGCCCGTTTCGGTGCGTGTTTTCTCAATTGCTAAAATTTCCGCGCTGTTAATATAATGGTTGGCATAGCCCTCCTCGTCGGCAAAAAACGCGACACGGGGTGGGGTGTTTTGCCGTTTTTCCGTCAATTCGGCATCATAAATCCGCTTCATAACGTTAAGCTCTGTCATAAGGCGTGGGTCGTCATACCACCCGCCCCACATATCAAACCACCATATTGCCGACCCGTGCGTAAGCTGGTGTGCAAAGCATTTGCGTAGTGCAAGCACCGAAAGCTCTGCGGTCGGCGGACCGACCCAAACCGATGCGCCGTCCCTCGTGCGGTAAATCCAATCGGGGTATTCTCCGGGGCGCACGTCCTGCAACGCGCAGGTAAGATGCGTGCGAATATCGCACTCTATAAACGGAAGCTTTCCGTGCCGCTTCAACGATTCTACGGGCATCATATCCGCCCAGTCGATTCCGAATTTTCTGCTCTCCGAATATGCGTTTGGGGAGGAAAAGAAATCTATATTCTCCGACGAAATGACCTCGCGCAGCGCGTGTGTACCAAAAAGCGGGGAGCCATTCGATTGAAATGAATATCCGTAAAAGGCTCCAACCACCTGAGAAAAGTCGGTTTCGCGCTTTATCACCGCGGCAAAGCCGTCGAGCGTTTTTGCCACCTCGCTATTGCAAAATAGCGAATAGCGCTTGGCATTTTCCGAGTTCTGTCTGCCCTCCCCCCTATATTCCTCAATTGATGGGAGCGCTCCGTTTTCTTCTCCGTAGTTTACCTTTAGCCATTCCTTGTAATATTTTTCCGCCGCGGGACAAAGACCGCCGTAAAGGTTGTGGTTAAACCACTCTTGGGTAAGTCCGCCGCAAATCTGCCAGCCGCCGATTCGCTCGGCATACCGCGCCGCACTGATGTGCCTTACCGCCCGTAAAAGAAGCTCCGCACCGTCACGCCGAAAAGCCATTGAGAACAAAAGCTCACGCTTCCCGCCCATCGGTGTGTCAACCACCTCGTCGGGGTGTGCATTAACCCACCATCGCGGCATACTAACGTAAATTCGCGGGAAAATTATCGCATCGGGGCATAGCTTCAAAATCCTCTCTACCGCGCCCTCAAATTCCGAAAAGTCGGGATTTTCCATATCCTCAAACACACCGACACGAAATGGCGTAAACCCTGTTTCATAGCTGTTTATCGGAAGCGCGGTTAGGGAAAGGTTTACGAAAAAAATCCTGTAACCAGCCTTTGCAAAAGCGTCCGCCGCGCTCCTTTCCTCAAAATAGGTGGTGTAGGCAACCGCTGTTTGTGCCGTGCCGTTTACGTAAAGCCGCGGAAGATTTTCAACGACCCTGACCTCGCTTTTTAACATAAAAAGGCCTCCCCGTAATTCTTTGTAAAAATTATACCACGCCGCACAAAATTTGTAAAGTCCCGCGGAAAAACTCCCCTCTACAAATGCGAGAAATCTGATAAAGCCTCCACGAAACCGCACCCCGTGTTAAATTAAACGCACCCCCGAGCGAAAGCCTTGCCACGTGTTGAATTAAAGATAAACCGACCTATCCCGCGCCAAAGCTTTCGCCCAACACTCTTATCTCCCGTCCCGGCATTATGAAGCTGCCCGACAATAATCAATTAATGGTTATCATGGGCAACACTTTTGTTATAGGTGTAATGTGCCTTTATAAAGCTTTGGGCTGAACCTGATTTTCCACGCCTACCTTGAATGATTTGACACTCCGTGTTATGAATTGGTGCTTCGCATCGCAATTTTTTGTGCTACGCACTCCACAAATTGAATTGCCCGTTTCCTTTAATGCGACTTTGCGCAATTTATGGCGTAGCCAATTAATGAAGCAGGGCTTCAATTCATGCCGCGTTCGGCAATTCAATGCGAGGCGTTTGGCTCGCATTCAGCATATTTTCTATAAATATTCCGTACCCCTCGGTCGGGTCTGCCACCATTACGTGAGTAACCGCGCCGACGAGCTTACCGTCCTGTATAATCGGGCTGCCCGACATTCCGCGCACAATGCCGCCCGTCATTGCGATAAGTGCCTTATCGGTTACCCTTATTTTAAAGCATTTTGTTCCGGTTTCTCCCGTATTTATATCGTAAAGCTCCACCGAATAGCTCATTTTTTTGCCGTTCTTAACCGTTGAAATTATGGTTGCCGCGCCCGCCTTTACCTCGTCCCTTTTTGCAATCGGGATAGCCGAGCTTTTGTCAAGCTTCCATTCCGAAAGCCTTCCGAAAAGTCCCACGCCCGTGTTTTTTGTGATTTCACCAATCCCCCTGTCGGTAAGTATGCCCGAAAGCTCGCCCGGCTGCCCTTTTTCGCCCTTTACCGCGCCTCCGATTATTACTCCCGTTACCTTCCCGGATTCAAGCGGTAAAACCTCTCCAGACTCGTTGCATATCCCGTGACCAAGTCCGCCAAACGTCAAATCACTTGGGTCGATGTAGGTAACTGTGC
Source organism: Clostridia bacterium (assembly GCA_017533565.1). Taxonomy (GTDB): domain Bacteria; phylum Bacillota; class Clostridia; order Oscillospirales; family CAG-272; genus UBA1740. The sequence continues at coordinate 11,703 of JAFXHU010000032.1, read as the reverse complement.
CAATCCCCGCCGCACCGTCGCGCGCCGCACCTATCACCCTGCGACAGTCGTCCGCACCTTCGGTTTTAACCTCTAACAAAGCTCCGTCGCGTTCAACCGAAAGAGTATGCCTTTTGTCACCGATTTCCAAAGCACCCGCGAGGTCGCGCACTCTGCAAAGCTCCTCGCCGTCAACCCGTCTGATTATATCCCTCGCCTTAAGTCCAAGCTCCTCAATATCCGAAGAAAGCTCTATATACCCCTGATACATTCGCGCTCCGAATACGTCCCCGCCGACAACCAAGCGCTCGGCTGCGTCCGCATTTTCCATACGCCGCCCGAAAAGAAGCTCCCAAATTCTCGAGGAAACGTTTACCTCGCCGTCAACAACGGTAGTGGGAATTATCTCGCTGCTATCCGCCGAAACGCCGCGCGCCGTAGATAATAAAAGGAGGGGAATTAAAACCAGGCAAAGCACCCTTTTCTTTTTTGCCATTTTAAATTTTTCTCACTTTCTTTCACCCATTTACGCAATTTTTGCGTCGTTATTATTGTCCGTAGCAATGAAAAGCATATCCGTTGAAATTTAAGGAAACCGAAGCCGAAAACAATAAAATACCCGCACCCGTGTTAATTTTTAAAATAAAAAAATCCGAGCATTTTGAATTTGCTCGGATTTTAAAAATCTATTAAATGTAAAGAATTATTTACGTATCGTAAAACTCGTACATCATTGCGCTTTGCAGCTCGTTAATATCGGTGTTGTAAAGCGAATAGATGTTCATTTCCGCAAGCTTTCCGATAAGCTGTACCGTGCTTTCGTCACAGGAAAGCTTAAAGCCTGCCATATGCATTATTCTTGCGGCTACCGCCATATCCTGTCGCGAAGCGAGCTTTCCGTCCACCTTTATATAAAGGGTGAAATTGTGCTCTACCATCGTTGCCGTTATCGTTTTTGCCGCGCCTTTTTCGCATCCGTCGAAAATAATCTTAAGACCTCTTGCAAAGGCGGAGGCGTTAAAGTATAAAGAGCCGTCGTGCCTTGACGGGATAAAAACCGTGCCGTGTCTTGCCTCGTCCTCAAAGTACTTTTGAAGCGTGCTTTCAAAAAGACGTACGGGGAAAAATCGGTTTGGATATTTATCCGTAATATCGGCGGAAAGCTCTCTTGCAAGCCTGAAAATATCCTCACTCATATATGAACCTCGCTGTGGATGATATTTGCGTAAGCCTCGCTGAAGGTTGCACCCTCCTTGAGCGTGCTTGCCGCCATTGATATTGCCTCTCCAACCGCATCGCAAAGGTAAACAAGCACGACCGTGGCGTAATTTTCCTCGAAAAACTCCTCGCTTTTCTCCATTTTGTAAATTATATAGTATCTGCGTCCGTCCTCCGCCGAAACCGTTTCGACAATTTCTCCGACCTCTCCCGCGGAAAGCTCCGCCGCCGTTTTGCCAAGCTCCTCGTATTCGCGCGAAAGGCTGTATCTGCTAACGAGTCTGCCGCTTTCAAGCTCCGCCTCCTCGGTAGGTGAGCCGCGACCTATCATAACCGCGCGCACTCTGCTTACACCGCTTTTTGCCGCCTCGATTACGTCAAGGCGTATATCCTCCGCAAGCTCCCTTGGCGTGTAGCTGATTTGCTCCGACACGAAGGTTGTGAGAATTAAGGAAGCTCCGTGCGAGCTATAAAAATCAAGCACCGTTTCGCGGTCGTATTCTATTGCTCCGTCGGTGATTTTACCCGCGCCGTCGTCCGCCGTGCCGCCGCCGATATAGTGACTGTCGAGAAGCCGTCTTCCGATTTGGTATCTCATAAGAAGCACGGAGGTCGAGTAGTTGTGATACATCGATTTAAGCGAATCGAGATACGCCTCGTAATCCCCGTCGAAGCCGAGGTAGGTATTCTCTCCCCAAGAGCCGCCCTCAACGCTTACGCGTATCATATCGTATATTTCGTCCTCAACCTCGTCGGTGTAAAGGTCGATGCCGAGCCTCTCGCAAAGCTCGAAAACCGCGAAAATCTTCGCCGCCTCGGATATTATTCTTTTGTTTATTTCGTTAATGAAGTCGTCCTTCTTCTCTCCCGTCCAAACGCTTGCGTCACCTCCGTCAATCTCCGATTTGTAGGTCAGAAAAAGCGCACGGTAAAGCTCGTATTTCACATCGTAGCTCCGCCCGTTAGCCGAAAGCGTAAGGATGACCCGTGCTTCCTCCGCGGTGCTTTCTACGGGCTTGTATTTTTTTCTCTTACAGCCCGAAAGCGCACCCAAGGCTACGCAAAGAAGGAGTAATATTGCCAAAAATCGCTTCATAATTACCTCGCATACAGTTTTCCACTCTATTTTAACAAAAAAAGCGAAATAAATCAATACCCACCCAAAAGTTTTATAATATATTGATTTTTTGGACAAAATATGTTAAACTAAACTAAAATTGCCACCGCGCGAAGCCGCAACGGGTGTCATTCGGTTAAAAGTAAATCAAACCCGCAAAAAAATTACATGCGGCAAAGGAGTGAAAATGGAAGAATTATACAGTGTAAGCATGGCTAAAATCATCGAGCAATTCGGACTTGAAACAATATCCTTGCCCGATTTGCCCGAGAATATACCCGTCAACTGCTCTCGCGTAAATCGCCCCGGACTTCAGATGGTTGGCTTCTACGACCATTACGAGCAGGCGAGAATACAAATAATCGGAAAGGTAGAGCATCTTTTCCTCTCACAGCTGGAGGCGGAGGAGCGCTCAAGACGTCTTGAGGACTTTTTCCGTTCAAATCCCGTCGGTGTTATCGTAACCACCTCTATCGAGCTTGGTGCGGATGCAGCGGAGCTTGCCGAAAAGTACCGTGTGCCGCTTCTTCGCACCTCGCAAAGGACCTCGGATTTTATGGCGGCGCTTATCGCATACCTCAACGTGGAGCTTGGGCCGCGGATTACCCGCCACGGCGTGCTTGTCGAAGTTTATGGCGAAGGTATTCTCTTGCTTGGCGACTCGGGCGTTGGTAAAAGCGAAACCGCAATCGAGCTTTTAAAGCGCGGTCACCGTCTTATCGCCGACGATGCGGTTGAAATAAAGCGCGTTTCCGCAACCACGCTTGTCGGTCGCGCTCCCGAAATCATCCGCCACTACGTGGAGCTTCGCGGAATAGGTATCGTTGACGTGCGTAGGCTTTTTGGTATGGGTGCGGTAAAGGAAAGCGAGAAAATCGACCTCGTAATCACGCTTGAGCAGTGGGAAAACGGCAAAATGTACGACCGCCTCGGGCTTGACGAAAAGACGACGGATATCCTCGGTATAAGCGTTCCCACCATTGAAATTCCCGTAAGCCCGGGACGAAATCTTTCGGTAGTTATTGAGGTTGCCGCGATGAATAACCGTCAAAAGCGTATGGGCTATAACACCGCAAGGGAGTTTAATAAACGCCTTATGGAGAGTATGGGACTCGGCGAATAATATAACCGATTTTTTCAAAAAATATAATAAAACAAAGAAAAAGTACCGTCACGGAGCAGAAAAAGCGGTGCTTTTTTCTTTTGTGCGAGAGCCTTACCTACACGTGCGGCTTTAAAATGCCTACGTCTATACAAATCTAAAAGCACGTCAGTAATAACTTTATCAAACCGATTTCCTTACTTGCTTTTGCGCTTTGCGGTGTAATAAAACGGAAGCCTTTTGCATAGCCTTTATTGAACAATTTTTGGAGGTGTATATGGAAACAGAAAGAGAATATTTGGAGGCGCGGGCTTTTGGCTCGCTTCATACCGAAAGCGCGGGTGATTACCTTTTGCCCGATTACAACACCGACGTGCGCAGGGTGCTTTTAACGAAGGCTACCGCTAACGATACGGGCTGCTTTGTAAACGGCGATGCGCTCGACGTTACGGGTGCGGTGCATTACGAGATTGTGTATATCGATTCGGAGGGGGAGCTTACCTCCTGCCATTTTTCAACCGATTTTGATACGTCGGTAAAATGCACGGAGGACTCGGTCGGCTGCGAGGCGCATACTCGCGTTTGCGGATACTCCGTTCGCCTTGTCGGACCGAGAAGATTTTCCGTAAAGGCACAGCTTGCCACCGACTACAACGTTACCCAAAAGGCAAAAATGACCGTAGAGGGCAGTACCTTTACCATTGGCGAGCCTGAAACGAGAACGGAAAATGCAAGCGTTGCCTTCCGCAGCTATGCTATGCCAACCGAAAAAAGCTACAGCGAGTCTTTTTGCGATATGGAGGGTGTAATAGCCGACGACGTTGTCTTGCTTTTCTCCGAGGTAAATCCCGAGCTTTTTGCCTCGCTTGGCGACGGGGTGATTGAGGTTTCGGGAACGCTTCACGTTTGCTGTCTTGTTAAGGTGGGCGACGAGGTGCCGCGAGCTGTATCTGCGGATATTGCCGTTAACGAGGAGCTTGCATTCGAAGGTGCTTCGGGTGCTGTCGGCTGTAGCGCACAGGCTCGCGTAAACGCTCTTTGCATAAATACTGTGCCAAACGACGAGGGGGTTAGCCTCGTTGCCGATTTTGCCGTAGAGTATTCCGCGTCTGCCGTTTTGTGTTCCGAGCTGCCGATTACCCTCGATTGCTATTTAACCGACAGGGAGGTTGAAAACACCTACGGAAAATTTGACTACAACGAGTATCTCGGCGCGGCTAAAATTAACGAATCCTTAACCCTCACCCCCACCTTTTCGGAGGTTGGTGCGGAAGCCTTGCGCGAAATTCTTTTAACCGATGCGTATATCCGTGTCGATGACGTTATACCGAGCGATAACTGCGCTAAAATGAACGGTATTATTCGGTTTAGTGGGGTGGCGTGTCAAATTAACGAAGATGGAGAGCTGTCCTATACGGGTATAAAGCACGATGCTCCATTTACAATAAATGTAAACTATACTTGTCATTTACCCGCCGAAACGCGCTTTGTATTTAACGGAGGAGTTACCTCCGTATGCGCGCTTACAACTGCGGAGGGCGTGGAGCTTAACGCTCGGATTTTCGGTACTCTTGACGCTGTCGGGCAAAGGCAGATAACTCGTCTTTTGACTTCAAGTGCGGACGGCGAGCCTATCGAAAAGGCTTGCTCGGTTATAAGCGTTTACTATCCCGCCGAGGGTGAAACCCTTTTTGACGTTGGACGTAAATTCCACGCGCGACCCATTGACATTGCCGCGGACAATTCGCTGACCGAGGAGGTATTTTCATCCGAAGCCTCCGATCTCGGCACGCTTGGCGTAAAGCGGCTTGTTATCCGTTGATGCGGCGGCTTTGCTCTTGAAATATAACAAACGGCTTTGAAATCAAAATATCGGGGCGGGTCAATTTGACCCGCCCCCCCTGCGTTTTTAGATTTTATTTGTTGAGCATTTATTCCTGCTCGAGCCAGTTTTTGCCCACCGTTACGTCAACCGTAAGCGGTACGGAAAGCGAAACCGTGTTTTCCATCTCGCGTCTTAAAATTTCGCTTACAAGCTGCGCTTTTTCGCTCGGCACCTCTACGATAAGCTCGTCGTGTACCTGCATTACGAGTCTTGCCTCGGGGCACTCCGCCTTTAGCGCGCGATGCACGTTTATCATCGCCTTTTTCATAATATCCGCCGCAGACCCTTGTATGGGCGCGTTCATTGCGATACGCTTACCGAAGGCTTTAATCGGAGCTTTCGGCGCGCGCAGCTCGGGAATGTATCTGCGCCTGCCCATAATAGTGGTAGTATAGCCCTTTTCCTCCGCCTCCTTCACGACTGCTTCAAGGTAGTTATCGACGTCGGGATAGTTCATAAGGTAGTTTTTGATGTATTTCGTTGCCTCGCCTACCGTAGTTCCTATGTCCTTTGAGAGTGAAAAGCCGGATATTCCGTAAACGATACCGAAGTTTACCGCCTTCGCGCGCTTTCTCATATCCTCCGTAACGTATTCCTCGGGAAGTCCGAATACTGCGGCTGCGGTCTTGCGGTGAATATCCTCTCCATCGCGAAACGCCTCGCACATATTGTAGTCACCCGAAATATGCGCCAAAAGGCGAAGCTCAATCTGCGAATAGTCGGCATCGACCAGGACGTTGCCCTCCTCGGCAATGAAAAATCTGCGAAGCTCTCTGCCCATCTTCGTCTTTATCGGAATGTTTTGGAGGTTAGGCTCTGCACTTGAAAGCCTTCCTGTTGCGGTAAGCGTCTGCTTAAACTCGGTGTGAATCCTGTCGTTTTCGTCCGCCGCGCTTGTGAGGGCGGTGGTGTATGTGCCGCGAAGCTTCGTAACCTGGCGGTATTCGAGAATATCGTCTATGATAGCCGATTGCTCCCGCATAGCTTCAAGCGTTTCGGCATCGGTGGAATAGCCGTTTTTGCTTTTCTTTTTTAAAGGATTTTCAAGTCCGAGTCTATCGAAAAGCACCTCGCCGAGCTGCTTTGGCGAGTTGATATTGAATTTTCCGCCCGCGGCGGAATAAATGCTTTCGGCAAGCTGTCCTGCGAGCAGGTCGAGTGCCTCGCCAAACTCGTCAATTCCGTGTCGGTTGATTTTAAAGCCATTTCTTTCGGTTTCGGCAAGCACCGTCAAAAGCGGAAATTCAAGCCCGTACAGTATCTCGCCGAGGCCGTCCTCCTCAACCTTCTTTACAAGTGCCTCCTTAAGCGGGGCGTAAAGGTGAGAGGTGGGCGTGCCGGCATTCGGTGCAATACCGAGAAAGGATGCGGAAAGCGAAGCAACACCGCTGCTTCCTCCGCCGGGATTTATTGCATATTCGCAAAGCTCGAGGTCAAAAAACCGAAGCCCGTCGGTATCTATTCCCGCGCGGTCAAGCCTGTGCCAAATTGCCTTTGCTCCGTAGCAAACAAGCTCTCTTTCGCGGAAAAACGCACCGACCTCGTCAAGTGCTCCGCCGTAAACGTAATTCTCGCAATTTGCGCTTATATAAAGCAAATTATCGGGCGAAAATTCGATTGACACCGACCCCGTGTCAAGTTTTAATAATGCCTGCGCGTCTATTGCCTTGTATTCGGGTGTATCGTCAGATGTAACGTTTTCTTTACATTCCTCGCTGTCTTCCCCCGCCTCGAGGTGGAAACGGGTGATGAAGGAGTGAAGCTCAAGCTCGGTGAATTTCTTGTAAAGACCGACCCTGTCAAAGCCCTTGTATTCAAGCTCCGAAAGGCTTACTCCTACGGGTGCGTTGATGTCGATTTTGGCAAGCGTGCGGGAGAGAAATGCGTTGTCCCTGTCGCGCAGGAGCTTTTCTCTTACTCCCTTGCTTATGCGCTTGTCCTCTATGCTTTCGTAAATTCCCTCGAGCGTTCCGAAATTGGAAATAAGCGACTGCGCCGTCTTTTCTCCTATTCCCGCAACACCGGGAATGTTATCCGAGCTATCACCCATAAGCGCCTTCATATCCACGAACTGCGAGGGCAGCACTCCGTATTTTTCGGTAAACTCCGCCTCCCTCATAACGAGCGTGTCCTGGTTTGTGGCAAGAAGCACGGTAACCTTTTCGTCTATAAGCTGAAGCAAATCGCGGTCACCCGAAAGCACGTACGCCTCGGTATCCTCCGCCGAATGTGCCATTTTTGCAATTGTGCCCTGTATATCGTCCGCCTCCCAGCCGGGGAGCTCCATTACGTGAAGACCCATAAGCGAAAGGCATTCCTTCGCATCGGGGAACTGCGATTTCAATTCCTCGGGAGTTGCGTGCCTTCCTGCCTTATATTCGGCGTACATCTCGTGTCGGAAGGTGGGGTGCTTGATGTCAAAGGCTACCGCCGCGTAGTCGGGCTTTATCGCATCGAGCTGACGCGAAATTATGTTAACCGTTCCGTATATGGCGTTGGTAAATTTTCCCGACTTTGTAGTAAGCGGGCGTATGCCGTAAAACGCGCGGTTTATTATGCTGTTTCCGTCTATTACGAGTATTTTTTTCATTTTAATCCTCCGTTCCGTCGTCCTCGCCGCCGTCGTCATCCTCGCCTTCCTCGCCCGAAAGCTTGAATACGTCGGGAACAAGCTCCATCTGTCCGTCATCGTCATCTCCGTCGTCGTCGGTCACGAAAACGGTTGAAAGCTCCTCCTCGTCGGGGAATACGAACTCATCCGACGGCTCGTAATCCTCCGCCGCGTGCGGCATTTCCCCGTCGGGTATCATATCGTCGATGGTAAGCTGGATTGCATATCTTTCGTCGTATCTTCGCTCGGTATCCGACGCGGCACGGCGAATTTGCTCCGCACGGTCCTCGATAACTGCGATTTTGCCGTTCTTTTCGGTGTCGCGAAGCGTGATTGTCATAACTACTCTTGCCGTTATAAATATAAATAAGGAAAGAGTTAAAACCGTTTCCTCAAGGCTCTTTGATAAAAGCGTGCCCTTCTCGAAGTAAAGGATAAGCGAGGGGATGGAGGAATAAGCAGCGCACGCCGCCGCCGCGAGTCCGAAAACGCAGTAGCCCCTCCACCTTTCGCGACCAAGGGAAATTCTCGCCTCGTAAAGGAAGAACAGGGCGGAGAACAAATACGCCATCTGGTCGGTAATTTTGTTTGGCGCGTTTATGGAGGTCCCGCCCGCGAAATAAAGGTAAGCGGCGTAAGCCGAAAGAGTTATTACCGTAGCGATTGCGAAATAGGCGCGAAGCTCTGTTTTCGCCTCGGTGATAAAGGCGTTGAGAAAGAAGTGCAAAATCGAGAGCAATGCGCCGAGTGCGCATATAAGCGCGGTTGCGAAAAGCACGATTTGCGAGCTTGCACCTTGCATATTTCGGAGGTTGAGAAAGCCGTTGTTTTGCTTAAAAATTACGCCGACCTCCTTGAAAAGCCGAGCCGCAAAGAACAAAAGCGCCGCGCCTACTATCCCCGTCGGAACGAAGGTTGCGGGGGAGCAAAAGGATGGGCGAAGCGATATTTTTTGTCCCGCAACAGCAAAGCTGAAGGCAACCAAAATTGCACCGAAAAGCAAAATGCCCGCGGTATTTATGAATGCCTTTTCGTTAAAATATCCGTATTCGATGTCGAGACTTGTAAGGCAGGCGGCGGTCCTGAATCCCACCGAAAGCACCGTTAGAAGCGAAACGAGAGTGACGTATATGGTAAGTCGCCGTGAATTTTTGTTCATTTTGCGAGATTTCCTTCATTTAATATTAATCGCACGCGCGTATAAGATATTTTACACCATAATTGTGAACAAAGTGTAAATAAAACTGTATTTATGAGTAAAAATACCAAAAATATTTTTGCGTGGGAGAGAGGTGAAGCCTGTCCGCCGACAGAAGGAGCGAAAAATGCGTAGAATTTTATTGTGCATATTTTACAAAAATTTGCAGCCTGCGTGTGATAAAGTTTATGAAATATTTTATTGAAAAAGATAATAAAAATGCTTGACTTTTAACATCTTTTATTATATAATATATGAGCTTGATATGCGATGAAGCGGGAGGTGGCTACCCATAGAGGTAGGGAATTTCCGTGGAGTATGTCCGATATTTAACCGGGCGAAGCAAGAGTATGCCGTCAGGCAACTCCGCGTTATGGTCGGTTCGTATAGTCCTCTGCGGTAGGGCTTGTCGAACTGATTTTATAAGGGCGTATTTGATACGCTTGGCGCGGTGTGAAACCTCTCGCCCTTCTTAAATCGGTATAAGCAGAATACCAAACAAGGAGGACAAACAAATGGCACAGACCAAGATCAGAGTGAGACTCAAGAGCTATGATTCCACAATCATCGACGCCGCAGCGCAGAAGGTTGTTGAGGTAGCAAAGAGAAACGGAAGCAAGGTTAGCGGTCCTATTCCGCTTCCTACCGACAAGGAGATTGTAACCATTCTCCGTGCGGTTCACAAGTACAAGGACAGCCGTGAGCAGTTTGAGATGCGCACGCACAAAAGACTGATCGACATTCTCGACCCCCAGGCGAAGACCGTTGAGGCTCTTATGAGCATCGAGCTTCCCGCAGGCGTTGAAATCGAGATCAAGGCTTAAGCAACCCACTTAAGCGAATTACAAGCGGGAGCTTCAAATCCCGTCCGAAGACTTGCGACTTCGGAAAACCACGACCTCGTGGTCACGTTGGCGGAATCCCGAACGGGAAAATTCAAAGCCGTCAACCAATAACCTATTAGGAGGAAAAAATGAAAAAAGGCATTATCGGCAAGAAGCTGGGCATGACCCAGATCTTCGACGAAAAAGGCAACGTAGTACCCGTAACCCTGATTGAAGCAGGTCCTTGCGTGGTAGTACAGAAGAAGACCGTTGAAAACGACGGCTACAACGCAGTTCAGCTTGCGTATGAGGATGTATCCAAGAAAAACGTGAATAAGGCACAGCTTGGTCACTTCGAAAAGGCTGGTGTATCTCCCAAAAGACACCTCAAGGAATTCAGACTTGCGGATTGCGCAGGTCTCGAGGCAGGATCCGTGGTAACGGTCGATACCTTCACCGCAGGTGAGAAGGTCGACATCACAGGTATCACAAAGGGTCGCGGCTACTCGGGCTGTGTAAAGAGATGGGGTCACCACATTCTTCGTATGACTCACGGTACGGGTCCCGTACACCGTCAGTGCGGCTCTATGGGCGCTAACTCCACACCCTCTCGCGTTTTCAAGAACAAGAAGATGGCTGGACAGTACGGTAACGAGCAGGTTACCATTCTCAACCTCGTTGCAGTAAAGGTTGATGCAGAAAAGAACATTATCGCAGTGAAGGGTGCGGTTCCCGGTGCAAAGGGCGGCATCGTATTCATTCGCGACTCGGTTAAAGCTTAAGGAAGGGGGATTTGAAAATGCCTAATATTAAAGTAGTTGATATGACCGGCAAGGAAGTTGGTCAGCTTACTCTTTCGGACAAGGTGTTTGGCGCATCTGTAAACGAAGCAGTCCTCCACACCGCAGTAAGAGCTTATCTTATGAACCAAAGACAGGGCACACAGTCCACTCTTACCCGTACCGAGGTTTCGGGCGGCGGAAGAAAGCCCTGGAAGCAGAAGGGCACCGGTCACGCAAGACAGGGTAGCACCAGAGCTCCTCAGTGGACACACGGCGGCGTTGCGCTTGGTCCCAAGCCCCGCAGCTATCGCGTATCTCTTTCCAAGTCTGTAAAGAGAACCGCACTCTTCAGCGCTCTCTCCTCCAAGGTAGCGGGCAATGAACTCGTTGTTATCGACAACATCACCGCTGGTGAGTACAAGACCAAGGCTATGGTTGCTATGCTCGAGGCTGTTGGTGCCGCAAGAAAGACGCTCATCGTTCTTCCCGAGGTAAACAACTTCGTAATCAAGAGCTGCGCAAACATTGAGGGCGTTAAGACCACACAGTGGAACACCATCAACGTATATGACATTCTTAACTGCGATACTCTCATCGTGGCAAAGGATGCCGTAGCAAAGATTGAGGAGGTATATGCAAGATGAAATCGGTTGCAGATATCATTGTAAGACCTCTTATCACCGAGAAGAGCATGGACGGCGTTGGAAACAAGGTTTATACCTTCGAGGTACAAAAGTCGGCTACCAAGGCTGACGTTGCATACGCAGTAGAGACCATGTTCAAGAAGACCAAGGTCGTAAAGGTCAATATTATTAATATGAAGAAGAAGCCCAAGAGATACGGTGTACACTTCGGTTACACCTCCGAGTGGAAGAAGGCAGTTGTTACTCTTTCCGAGGATTCTGCTCCCATCGCTTTCTTCGATAGCATGAACTAATAAGGAGGAAAAGTTAGAATGGCAACAATGAGATATAAGCCGACGACCCC
>JAFXHU010000031.1 GCA_017533565.1 Clostridia bacterium | reverse complement strand
CGCGCGCTTGTCGGCGAAATTGCGCCAATCCTCAAAGGCGGTGCCTGCCGAAACCTTATAGCTGCCGAGGACCTCGGTATTCGTGCCGTCGGTGTAGCTTACGGAGAAGGTGTAGTTGATTGCAACCTCCCAGCCCGCGTAAAGGGTAAGCTTTTCGGTATCTATCGTTTGTGAAAAATCCCACTTTTCGTTGGGGTTACACTCCGCGGAGGTGTACCAGCCCGTAAAATCGTATCCGTTACGGTAAATGCTGTAGTTGGGGAACTCCGTGGGGTCCTTTACGTACGTACCGGGGTGGTATGCGAAATTCACTCTGCCGTCGGTGCTTGAAGTACCGTAGCTGAGAATACCGCCGTTCACCTCAAAGGTAACAACGTATTTACCCTCGGTGGGGTCGTTGCTGCCCGCGCAGCCCGACAGAAGAACTGCCAGGGCTGCCATAAGAGCAACAAGAGCTGTTAAAATCAGAAAGTTTCTTTTCATCGTCAATCTTCCTTAGTGTCTTTCTCGTCCGAGGAGGGGCTTGCCGAGCTTCTTACAAGGAGGTTCTTTTTCTTAAGAACGAGCAATACCGCCGCAGCCACTGCCGCAGCCGCCATAACCGAGGCAACGATGATAATTGCAACCGTACCGCCGTTTTTGCCGTCGGGTTCTTCGGTTGCGTTGCCGCCGTTGTTGTTTTCTTCCTCTGCGGGGAAGTAATCCTTGTATTCGAGAGAGAAGTCAAGCTCCTTGCCCATTGCCGCGGAAAGCTCCGCCTTCTTGACGTCGAGGGTGTCGGCGTTAGCCACGCGAGCCTTTTCCGCGTCGGTAAGCGACTCGAAGCTCAAAACCGCAGCCTTAAGAAGGTTGTAGGAATACTCGGAGCTATCCATATCGAACAGATGGTTGATTTGGTTCTCCATAACGCTTACGTTATAGAGGATGCGCGCCTCGTTGTATCTGTCGTAGTAGGACTGCTCGACGAATTTCTCGTCAGCCGTTCCCGCGAGTGCGTTGTAGGCGTTGATTGCGTTGTTGATGAGCGCCTCGTCAAAGCGGGTTATTGCCTCGGGAAGCTTGTTAACCGCCTCCATAAACGCTATGGCGTAAGGACCGGTTACCTCGCCCGAGCTTTCGCTATCCGAGGGGTTGAAGTAAGCCTTATAGAGTCTGGAGTCGTATCCGTCGGAATTAGTGGGAATAACGTAGGTAAGGTCGGATGCCTTTTCGGAAATGACCTCTGCCTTAAAGTTGCTGTAATAAACGGGGTATGCAACGATTGCCTCCCACTTGAAGTAGTAGTCGTATTTGTAAAGAGAATCGAACTTGGGATAGCTGTCAACGTTATCGGGAGTGATTTCCACGGTTTCGCCGCCGAGAGTACCCTCAAGCACGGGTGCGTAGTAGGACTTGAATACAACCGTTTCAAGGCTTTCGCACTCAAAGAATGCAAAGTTGCTTATAAACTTAAGCGATTCGGGGAGAACAACCCTCTTTATGTGCTTGTTTCCAAGTGCCGCACCGAAGGCAATCTTCGACGTACCCTCCGCTACCTCGAATACCTCGCCGGTTTTTGCGGTGGGATAGCAGGAGAGAATGTAGCCGACGGGGCTTGCGGTGTAAAGAACGCCGTCAACGAGCATAAAGCCGTCGTATCCGTCGTAGGTGTATTCCTTGCTTCCGTCAACGGTGGTATAGAATGCAACGAAGCTTTCACAGCCCTCGAATACCACGTCGCCGAGGCTCTTGAAGCTCTCGTTAAGCTCAAGCTCGGAAATTGCGGTGTAGGCAAATGCGCTCGTGCCGATGCTCTCAAGCTTGGGAGCGTTTACGGAGGTAAGCTTTCTGCAGAAGAAGAACGCCTGCTCTCCGATTTCGGTAAGGTTGGGAGCGTTTACGCTCTCTATGTAGTTAACAACCGTGCTTTCGTCGTCGTAAATCTCGGAGAACGCGCTTGCTCCAATCGTTTCTGCCTTCGTAAGCTCAAGGTGAGCGGGAAGCTGTACGCCAAAGAGCGAGTACATACCGAAATTAACGACGTTGGAAAGGTCAACGCCCGAAAGCTTTGTGCATCCGAAGAATGCAAAGTCGGGCAGAGTGGTAAGCGTTTCGCTTACGGTAACGCTTTCAAGCGACGGACACATATAGAATGCCGCGAAATCCATCTGCGTTACGTTGGAAAGGTCTATAGACTTGAGATATACGCAGGCGTTGAACGCGCCCTCGCCGATTGTGGTAAGCTTGGGAATATAAACCGTTTCGAATACCGCGCCCATGCTGGAGCTTTCGCTGTATGGAGCGAAGCCGTATGCACCGACTATTTCAAGATTGTCAGCCCTGAATACCTCGAGGCTGTAGCAGTCTGCGAAGCAGGCGTAGCCAATCTCGGTAACGTTGGGGGCGTTAACCTCGGTAAGAGAAATACAAGCGTAGAACGCCATATCGGGAAGAACTCCGACCACGTCCGCAAAGTCGAATGCGGAAAGGTACAGGCAGGCTGCGAATGCGCCCGCCTTTACGGTAGCGCCCTTTGCGGTAGCCTCCTCGCCTTCGTCGGGGTCGCGGAACTCAACGCTCTTAACGGAGGAGTCGGAAAATGCGTACTCTCCGACGGTAGCGCCCGTGCCCAAAACTACTCCGTTAAGCTTGGTACAGCCGTAGAACGCACCCTCGCCAACGGTAACACCGTCGGAGAAGAGGTTAACGGAGGAGATTGCGCTGCTATTAAAATAAATAATGTAGTAAAGAGCTTCCTCGCCGTACTGGTCAAGCTGTGCGTATTCGCCGAAGCCGTAGGTGGAGAAGGCGTACGCACCAACACTCGTAACCTTTTCGAGGTTTATAGAGGAGAGTGCGGTAGTGCCGGTAAATGCATAATCTCCGATAACGATTTCGTTAGCGGGCAGATATATGTTTTTAAGATAGGTGCAGCTTGCAAATGCACCCTTTCCAATGGAGGTAAGCCGGGAATTTGCGTCAAAGGTGACGGTTTGGATTTTGTGCGCGGTGGAGAAGGCTCCGTCGCCAATCTCCTTTACCGATGCGGGAACGTTGAAGCTCGTTGACGCATAGCCGGGAAGCACAAGCACAAGACGCTCGCCGTCCTTCGTATATACGACGTTGCCGTCGGCGCTTACGGTGTATTTGTTGGAGTCGGAGGTGTCAACGCTTATAGTGCCTCTTACACTGTGGAACATCGTTGCGCCCGACTCGGTTATGTAGGTGTTGGGTGCAAACACGAGCTTCGTTACCGCGGACTCCGCAAAGAGTGCGTTTCCGAGGATAAGGTCGCAGCTCGGGAGCGTAAAGCTCTTAAGCGCGGTACACTTGTAGAACGCGAGGTCTGCAATCTTCTCACAGCCGCCGTCGAATACTACCGAGTTAAGCTTCGTGCATCCGCTGAACGCCTCGACGCCGAGATAGGAAAGGTCGTTCTTTATCTCAACCGAGGTAAGTGCGGTACAGTTCTTAAACGCGCTGTCGGAGATTGAGTCACTGTATATAACTATCTCGGTTATTGAGGTGTTCTCAAACATTCTCGGAGCAATTCTCGTCTTTTTACCAAGCTCCACGGTTGCAAGCTTCTTACAGTTTGCAAACGCGCCCTCGCTTACACGGCTGAGGGTTGTGAGGTGAACCTCGCTGAGTCTTGTTCCCGCGAATGCCTCGATACCGATTGCGTAAACGCGGGAAAGGTCCGCGCCGCCGTTATCCACGCAGGTAAGGCTTTCGCAATCCTTAAAGCCGTAATCGAGAACGATTCTTACGTTTTCGAGGTTGACGTTTTCAAGGATGCTGCACTTTTCGAATGCATGTTCGCCGATGGTTTCGCAATCCTCCGCGAGGATTACGTCGGTAAGCATTTTACAGTTGTAGAATGCGTATTTTTCGATCTTTTGTACGCCCTTCGGAATTTTAACGCTCGTAACGGTGTTGTTTCCGATAGGCTCCTTCTTGAGGTCAAAGTCGTAGTAGCCGTTCTCGTCCTTCTCTACCTCAAGCTCGTTGTTGAGGTTGTAGTGACAGAAGGCAAACGAGCCGATGGAGTAAATTCCCTCGTCGTCGGGAATTTCAACCTCTCCGCCCCAGCCCTTGTAGGCTACGAGAACTCTGTTTTGAATAATAAATTCACTCTTTACGTTGACCGAGCAACGCGCCGCAAGAAGCGAAACGCCGCTTTCGTGGAACTTAATCTGAAGGGTAATTCTTGCAAAGCCCTCCTTTTGTGCAACCACGACGCCGTTTTCGTCAACGGTTGCAACGTTCGGGTTGCTTGTGGTCCAAATAAGCTCGTAACGGTCCTCGTCGATGTTCCAGGGTTTAAGCTCGTAGTGAAGCTTCACGCTCTCGGAGGGATAGCAGCTGATGCTGTTGTTGCCGTCGAAATGGTTAATCGAGCCTGTCAGTCCGATTTGCGAGTAATCAATATCGCTGTTAAACGCGAAAAGCGTATCGTAGTAGGTGAAATTAAGCGCCTCGATGGGAACCTCTGCGGAGGACAGGGGGTTGTCGCTTTCGGTGGAGCTTACGTTGATTATAAGGTTCCGTTCAAGCTTCTGACCGTTTTCGTCCTTCCATTGACTTCCCGTGACGGTTATTACTGCGCTTCCGCTTCCAACCGCCTCGATTTGTCCGCCGTGAATCTTAACGACAGACTCGTCGGAGGAGGTCCAGGTAAGATTCTTAAGGTAAGCGGTGTTAAGGACCTTTGCGCTGTCCTCATATACAAGAAGGGTGGAAAGGTCGAGCGTATCGTTGATATCGAGTGAAAGCTCGGGCACGCTGAATGCGATATCCGAATCCTCAACGCAGTCGAAGGGAATGTAGCAAATGTTGCCGTTCATAGCGTAGTCGTCGATATAAACGGTAAGTCCCTCGGGTGCTGCGGAATTTCCGATAATGTCGATGTAGTCTGTAATTTCAAAGCGAACCTTCGTAAGCTCGCCGATGCCCTCCTGATAAATCGGGATAGCGTAGGATGTAAGTGCGCTGTAGGTTCTCTTTTGCTCGCCGTCCTCCACGTAATCGTAAAGAATTACGGGACGGATGGACATTGCGTAGTGGTTATCGTAAACGTAAAGCTCCGCGTAGTATCTGTTTTCCTCTCTGCTCTTATCGTACTCGGTTACGAACTGTGCGCTTGCAACGGTGGGCGCCTCGTAGTCGATGTAGAAGGAGAAGGAGTAGGTGTCGGAGGAGTTGCGCTCCTCGCCGTCCCAGTCAAGCTTCGCGGTCATCGTTACCTCGTAACGGGTGTTGTTGCCGCCGAATACGGTGTTGTTATCGTAATCAACCATCGGAAGGTTGAAATTCGATCTGTAGGGCATGGGTGCGCCGCTGTAATGCGACTTGTAGCAGTTATATTCGGTTTTTGTCCATACCTCCTTGCCCGTGGAGGTGTCAACGATGGATATCGTAAGCTCCTTCGCACCGCGCAAAAGTCCTGCAAATACTCCGTAAATTCCGCTGATTGCATCGTTGTAGTAGGATACTGCTGCCTTTTCCTCGGTCGCGGGAATAGCGTTGTACGCGGACTCGTCTATCTCGTAAAGATAGCTTCCGAGAGGAATTATGTAGTCGTAGTAGTACGTACCCATCGGGGTAGTAGCGTAGTAGTCCGCCTTAATCTTCTCGTCGTCGTCGATAGCGTCGTTGTGAGCCTCGGTTTCAACCTCGTAGAAGTCAAGGTCGAAGATGGGAGCCTCGCCCCAGTCGCCATAGAAGGCAAGGAAGGGAGCGTTAAGGTCGATGCCGTTTTCGTCGGTGTTGTCAAGGGTAAGGAAGCCCTCGACGTACATACCGTTCTCAAAGGTGGCGTTAAGGTACGCCTTATCTGCCGCGGAAAGAGTTACGGTTGCGGTGATAACCGCCTCGCCGCCCGCCTCAACGGTAATAACTCCGTTGCTGATAGTGCCGCCCTGTGCGGAGTAGGTGGTGGAGGAGGAAAGCAGGTATGCCATTTCCGCAACGTATTCAGGCTCGGAGGTGGATACGCTTTCGGTCATAACGATGCTTCCGAGTGTGTAGCTTACGGCTACGTCGGAAAGGTTCTTAAGGTTTATGGTCATTACGTACACGCCGCTGCGGTCGGGGTCGTCGCCAAGCTCAAGCTTGGTCTTGCCGCTTCCGTTATCGACGTAAAGGTATGCGAGGGTTTCGGTTGCCTTTGAAATATCGGCGATGCCCGCACCCTGCTTTCTCGGCGAGTAGGGGTTGCCGTTCTTGTCAAGAGCTATCGTCGCAGTGGACATACAAAGCTGGTTAACAAGGTCGCGGGTCTGCTCTGCGTCGAGGTCGAATTTCTCGTTGATGTACTGACGGATAAGAACGGTAATGCCGCAGAAGTTGGGTGCAGCCATACTCGTTCCGCTAAGCTCGTCGTACTCGCCGCCAACAACCGCAGAAAGAATGTTTCCGCCGTGCGCGGTGATTTCGGGCTTGAGCGTAAGGCTCGGAGTCGGACCCCAGCTGGAGAAATCACTCATAAAGGGACCCGCCTCGTTAGTAAAGTCAAAGGTAATCGTACCGGTTGCAGAGGCAGCCATACGGTCACCCTCGTCCTTACCGATTGAAACGACGGGAATTTGGAGGTCGTTTCCTACCGTCATTGAAATAGTTCCGAAAACGTTGTTGTAAATGATAACGCCTGCGGCACCCGCTTCACGCGCGTACTGTACCTTTTCCTCAAAGGTTATGCCGCCTCTTTTTACAAGGGCGATTTTGCCCTCCATTTCAAGTCCGGTGTAGTTTATCTGGTAGCCGTTACCGGGAATGGTAACGTATTCGAATTCTGCGTGGGGGTTATCCTTGTTTATTCCGAGCATCTCAAAGAAGTCGTATTCCTCGGAGCTCATATTAAATGCTTCGGTAAAGAACACCTCGTAGGAGCCGTCAACAAGCATATACTTGTCCTTACGGCCGTTAATGGATGCTACCGACATCGCCGCATCGTAGGTAGAGGGCGAGCCGACGGTAGCGGAGTCGGGATTTTCGGTCTTGTTGGTGTTACCCTCTTCGCCGCCCATACCGCTGCTGTAATCGTTGGATGCGGCAACGACGAGAGAAATTCCCGCGGACCTGATTTTGTCGTAAACTTCGTTCTTGTATTCCTCGTCAACCTCGCGCGTAAAGCCGCAGGAGGTACCAAGGCTCATATTGATGGCATCAACGCCGAGGGTAACCGAGTCCTCGAGTGCGGCGAGAATATCGTCGTCCTCCGCGCCCTCGTCGTAGTCGCTGAATACCTTCATTATTGCAAACTGCGCATCGATTGCAACGCCCGTGATAACGTCGTCCTTACCGCCGATAACGCCCGCAACGTGAGTTCCGTGGCTCTCGGAGAAGGGCATAATATCGGGGTCCTTGTCGGCGTAGTCGTAGCCGTAGGCGATTTTTCCGCCGGTGATGTTACCGTAATATACCTCTCTTGCCTCAAGGCTCGTATCAAAGCTGTAAGCTACGGTCTTGTCAAGCAGGCTTTCTATTCTATCTCTGTCGAATGCAGGCTCGAGAACGGTGTAGGAGGTAAACGCGCTGTGCGTGTAGTCGCATCCCGTATCGAGTATCGCAACGATAGTGCCCTTTCCCGTGTACTTAATGTCGCTGCTGTTGAATATACCGGTATCGTAAACGTCAACGGGGTTTTCAACTGCAACCGCGGGAGTGTAGGTGTTGGAAATCATAACCCTCTCTACGCCGCTATGCTGTGTGATGGCTTCAAGGTTTTCGTAGGTGGTTGTGACCGCCGCACCGTCCATAATGTTAAGGTAGGTGTATTCAACCTCATCGACGAGTCCCGCCTCCTTAAGAGAAGCAAGCACGCTCGACTGATTACTTTCAAGCGCATTCTTAATTCTTAAGCCGTTTTTGGAGCTTTGGTACTCGTTAAAGCTCATTTTGCTGTAATCCGAAGAGCCGGTGTAAGCGCTTATAAGCGAATTTTCGGAGAAGGTGATAATTACCTTCACCTCGCCGGTGAGGTGATAGTCCTCGATTTTCTGAACAAGGTCCTTGTTCATCGAAGCAATAAGCTCCTTTTTAAGCTTGGCAACGTCTGCGTCGCTGCCGTAGCTCAATCCGTTAACGATTCCGCCCTTACCGGAGGAGGAACCGCCAAGAAGGGAGCTGCCGTTTAAGGCTGCAAAGCAGCAAACCGAAAGGGCTTGCACAAGCAATGCAATGAAAAGAAGCAAGGATAAAAGCTTCTTTAATGCTCTGCCTTCTTTTGCTTGAGTTTTGGTGTTCGTGTGTTGCATTTTAATTCCTCAAAAGTTTAATGAATTTCCATATTATAATAAATATGCGCTATGTAATTATACTCATTTTAACAGCTTAAGTCAAGTGAATAAAGCCGAAGAATTTAGAGAATAGTAAATTTCTGCTTTTTTACCAATTTTTCAAAAAATTTGTGCAAAAAGATTGTTAAAAATTTAGCGATTATGATATAAAAATTAACTTTTTGTTCATATTGGCGGGAGAGAGCGACGGAATGTAATGAATAATTATGCATTTTTGGCTATGAAACGCGGTAAAGCGGTGCGCTTTTGTCAATAATGCACCGTTTGCCTTGTAAATACCGTGTGTCACTGCTTGCTTTCGTGAAAAAGCCACTGCTCGGTTTGTAGATGTAGATACGGGTGTCGCAGCCCGAAATTATGAAAAGCAAGCCGCTTTAGCAAAAAATACCGTGCTTAATTACGGTGCGTAACGCTTATACCGCCTCCTCCTTTTCCGTAAGCAATGCAACCCACCGACGGAGCGGTGCGACGGATTGTACAAACGGGACTTTGATACCCCCTTTTTACTCGGTGCAAGTATTGACACCGACACGCCGTAAAAGCAAGGACGTCAAAGGGCAAGTCGGTACGCGTATCAATCAAATATAACCGTTAAATTTTACACGGGGTGGGGCATATCAAAAAAAATCTGCGATATGTAAACAATTATTTGCATATAGAAAATGCAAAAAGCTGCTTTTGCGCAAGGCTCGCGGCTACTGATAAAGCGCTCGGAAAGGGGGGCGCGAGGGGGCTTTTTATCCTTCGGCTTTTCCAACCTGTCAGCTTGTCTTTTTGACGGTTGCGCTTTGGCGAGATTGCTCTCCGCTTTGAATCATACGGATAACGGAAAATTTAACACGGAGTACTGCATAATCGCGAAAATGTACATAAATATTTACATTTAATCCTTTCTGCTTGCTTCAACCTCCTTGTCGCACCGAGCGTTTTTTATAGGCTTTACAAAAGGCGGTTTTCTCAAATGTGTTCAATTTCCTTATTCATATTGACAAAAATATGCACGTGTGTTATAATACACATATTATTTTTTTTTTTTTTTGTCGCTTTTCTTTTTGCGACGGACGGAGGCTTGTATGACCGATATTAAAAGGATTGTACGCATAATTGCCGCATTGCTTATGCTTGCTCTTGCGTTTACGCTCGTTGCTTGCGGCAAGTGCGACCATCAATATTTGAGGGGTGTATGCACCAAATGCGGAAACGTTGACCCAAATTTCACCGAAAACTGTAGCCATATCTACGTTAACGGAGTTTGCACCTCCTGCGGTACGGTTTGCTCTCATTCCTTTTCCGACGGCTTTTGCGATGCTTGCGGAGTAGCCTGCAATCACAGCTTTACCGACGGCGTTTGCGATAAATGCTCCTATGCTTGCACGCACAGCTTCACGGACGGTGCTTGCGATGTCTGCGACTTTACTTGTACTCACAATTTCGTAAACGGTATTTGCAACACCTGCGAGATGGCTTGTAATCACAGCTTTACCGACGGTGTTTGCGAAAAATGCACCTACGTTTGTACCCATAATTTCGTTGAGGGCGTTTGCTCCGACTGTGCTACCGTTGATCCCGATTACGTACCCGCCGATGCGGGAAGGTCGATGTACTCCGAAATCGTTGAAACCTACAAATATCTCATTCTTTATAAATATGTCAACGAGGAGCTTCCGCCTATGAGTGACGACGCTCCCTACTACACCGACGCTCTTTACGAGGTCGCGGGACAGTTTGACCCCGCAAAGAATTTCGGATATTCGTATAAGGATATCGACGGCGACGGATACGCAGAGCTTCTTCTCGTCGAGGGCACGAGCCGAATTTACGCAATTTTCACCGTAAGGGACGGAGCTGCCGCACTCGTAGCCACCTTCCAAAGCGGAATGGGCTACCTTGAAAATAACGGCACCGTGTTTTATAACTCCAAAACCTTCTCCTCCTCGGGCGGACAGCTCTCGCTCGGCAACCATTTTGCAAAGCTCGTAGGCGGAGAGCTTGTCGGTATTGCCTACGGCTGGGAGGACGGCGACGGTAATTACGATACTCAGGGCGACGATATCTACTTCTATATCTCCGAAAGCGGAGAGAAAACCGTGCTTTCAAAAGAGGAATACGCTGCGTTGAGGGATTGCTACCTCTATTATTGGCAGAGCGCAACCAGAATTACAAAGCTCAGCAATTTAAGCTTCAACCCCGCGCTTACCGCGGAGCTTCTCACCGATAAAACCGCCGACTTCTCCTCCTACGATGCAATAATAAGGACCTTCGCGATAATGCACACCGAGGTTACGGGAGGTAAATGCGTAAGAAGTAAATGGACTGCAAGCGCGTACGACCTCGGTATGGTATTCCTCTCGGACGAGGATTTCGTGATTTATAACAGGCTCTTTGCCGCGTGCGTGCTGGTTCAAAGCAACGAAAGAGCAAGCTTCGGCTATGCAAGGTGCGACCTTGATTCCGACGGAACAGAGGAGCTTATTCTCCTTGACGAAACGTATAACGTTCTCGCTATATTCACCGAAGCCGACGGAAGGCCCGTTCTTCTCGACTCCTATTACGACAGAAGGACCGCGTTTATCGACGAAAACGGACTTATTCACGTAAAGCAAAGAACGATTCCCGGAACGGAGGACGATTCGCAGTATTTCGTTTACGAGCTTTGCGACGGAAGCCTCGCAGCAAGGGTTGAAATAGGCGTTAAGTATGATTTCGACGGCAACGTCAGCGAAATTTATAAGCTTTCCGAGGGCGTAGCGGTCGGCGTTGAGTCGGACGAATGGAATGCCCTTTACGCCGAATACGAAATTGACCTCGGCGAATCGAGCTTTGCCGTTTATACGAAGGATAATTCGGGACTTACCTTTACGGCGGCATCCGCCGAATGATTTGACGGACCGAAGCCGCGATTTCGGCTCTTTGCCACACGGAGAGCCGCGGCTGTAAAAGAAAAAACGCAAAAACGGAGCGTGTTGTTTAATTATGAAGAACCTTAAAGAAAACAGCAAGGACAAAGGCGGAGGAGTCGCAACGGGCGGATTGAGCAAAAAAGGGCTTATTCTGCTTATCTCCCTTATAGCCGCCGTCCTTGCCGTCACCGCCGTGATTGTCGGGATTGCCGTTTTCGGCAGGGGGGAGGACACTCCGCCCGACACCAACACCTACGCCGAGGCGGGCATATACTACACCCCCTCGGGCAAGGAATGCGAGATAACGCTCGTCCGTGGCGGCTCGTTTACGATGCTGTATTCGGGCAATGCCTATACGGGCAGCTACACGCTTGACGGCGGACTGCTTTCGCTGAATTTCACCGCAGAGTCGGTAAAGGACGCGACGGCAAGCTACGAAAACGAAATAATAACCCTGACTTGGGAGGGAGCTACCGTGCGCCTCGTGCGCAAGGTTGACTATACGGTAAAATTCGACACGGTTGGCGGCTCGGAGCTGCCGAGTGCGAGTGTAACCAACGGTCAAAGCGCGGTAAAGCCCTCCGACCCCACGAAGGAAAATTACATATTCGTCGGCTGGTATTCCGATGCGGCATATACCCGCCCCTTTACCTTTTCTGCCGACGTTATTACCGCGGATACAACGCTTTACGCACGCTGGACGGAGGACACGGGGGCAAGGGAATATACGCTTTCCTTTGACCTTAACTACGTCGGCGCGGAGCAAATTACCGCGGCGTCAACGCGCGGCGGACGGCTCTTTAACGCACCCGCACCGCAAAGAGAGGGCTATACCTTCGGCGGCTGGTGGGTAAGCACCGCGGGCGAGGCGGAAAGGCTTTCCTACAAAATAAGCGAGGATACCGTTTTTACCTCGGATACCACGCTCTTTGCCGTATGGCGCGCGGAGGGAAGCACCGGAATAGAAGCCCCCTCCTTACAGCTTAACGCGGCGGGCATCTCTTGGGCGAGAGTTGACGGTGCGCGCTCCTACGACGTTACCGTTACCGATAGCGAGGGAGCGGTTTTGCTTTCGAGGACGGTAAATACCGCAAGCGCGTCCATACCCTTTTCCGACTATATCGCGGGAATTTACACCGTAACGGTGGTCGCAAACTCCAACACGGGTGCGGAGGATAATTCCGTATCCTACTACACCGTCGTCAACAAGGGTCTTGACAAGGTTGGCGGCATAATCGTTTCGGACGGCTCCGTCCTCGTTTTCGAGGGAGTTGAAAACGCCGAAAAATACCTTATAACCGTTTCCTGCGGCAATAAGGCGCATAACCATACGAATTTTGATAACGGCAGCTCAAAAACCTTCAGCTTTGTAAACTGTCCTATGGCGGAGGACGGAATTAGATTTACCGTAACGGCGGTTGCAGACGGGTATTTAAGCTCCGTTTCCGACGAATTTGTATATAAAAGAGAGCTTTCCGCGGTTGAGGGCGTCGAGTGGGACGCGGAGGACTCGCTCCTTACCTGGATACCCGTTGCCGATGCGGAATATTACCTCGTGACCGTCGGCTGTGCAAACGGCGCACATTCTCACGCCCAACCGATAAGGACTGCCGCGCCCTCCCTCGATTTGAAGGAATGCATCGGTCTTAACGGCAAAATCACGGTGGAAATAAAGGCGGTGGCGGACGGATATATCTCCGCGCCCGCGACCGAAGCCGAGCTGTTGAAGTCTGCTTTAAGCACGCCATCCTCTCTCACCGTTATCGGAACGGTTGTACGCTGGGATGCCGTGGAGGGTGCTTCGGGATATGAAATCTCGGTAAACGGAGAGATTTATTCCACCTCCGATTGCAGTCTTGATATAGCTGCGGTAATAGATACGTCTGCCGCAGAGCTTTACGAAATATCTCTGCATGCGATAGGAGAGCAAAGCTCCTCCTGGTCAAATCCCGTAAAATGCTATACCGACTCGTCAACCCCCGAGTATTCGAACGGAGTGCTTTATTGGCAGCACGTTCTTGGCGCGGATTATTATGAAATACAGGTAAACGGCGGCGAAATTTCGAAGGCAGTCGGTGTATCTTATGCGAAAATCACGCTCGACGTGGCGGGCGAAAATACCGTAAGGCTTCGCTTTGTCAAGGGCGAAAGCCCCTCCGATTGGGTGAGCGTCACCGTAACCGCCTATACCGTCACCTTCGATACTCTTGGCGGAGGCGCGGTGGAAAAGCAGTATAAGGCGGCGGGTGACGAGATAACCCTCCCCGCAACCGAAAGGCTCGGATACGTTTTCGTGAGCTGGTACGGCGTTCCGGGCGGACCCTCTGCTAACGGAAGGGAAATTCTTTCTCCCTTTACGGTAGGCGGTGACGCTACGCTTTACGCACATTACAATCCCGAAAAATACGAAATCGTTTATAACTACGGACTCGGCGGAACGGGCGAGGAGCTTTTTGCAACGGTAGAGTACGAAAGAGATTATACCCTCACCGTGCCCACCTCCAACGACGTCACAATCTCCTTTGCGGGCTGGTTCTCCGCTCCCTACGGAAAGGGAACGCAGTACACCGACGCCTCGGGCGAAAGCCTTATTCCCTGGAGCATCGTCGGCGGTGCGGAGGTATATGCCTTCTGGATTGACGAAACAATCGACTTTACCCCCATAAAGGTCAACGGCACGGACGCCTATTCCGTGTCGGCAGGACCGCGCATCAATCTCGTTTCCGAGCTTACCGTGCCTGCATATCACAACGGCTTGCCCGTTAAGATGCTTGACGGAAACGCCTTTTCGGGCTGTAAATCCTTAAAGGTCTTGAATTTGCCCGCAACGGTGGAGGTTATTTCCAGCCTCGACCCCTTCGTTAGCTGTACCTCGCTTGAGCAAATCAACGTTTACGCCGTCACCGAAGTGGGTAATCCGCGATACAGCTCCCTTGACGGAGTCCTGTTTGAAAACGCGGCGGACGGAAAAATACTTATCAAAATGCCCGCGGGAAGGGTAGGCGGCTACGTTATCCCCGCGGAAACCTCGGAAATATTCGAGGGAGCGTTTATGGGCAGCGCTCTTAACTCCGTAACCGTTTCAAGGGGCGTAAGGAAGATAGGAAACGACGCCTTCGCAAACGCCTTGGCGCTTCGTACCCTGCTGTTTGAAACTGCGGATAACGCTGCGGAGCTTGTAATTGGAAAGAGAGCCTTCTCGGGCTGTACCGCGCTTACGGATATTCTCCTTCCCGCGCACCTTACTTCCATCGAGCTTTCAAAGTACTGCGTGAACGAAAAGGGTGAATTTACCCAAAGCCTTGATTACGCCTTCGTCGGCTGTACATCTCTCGATACGCTTACCGTTGCCGCAGGCTCTTCGACCTACAGGGTAATCGACGGAATGCTTTATTCCGCCGACGGCTCGCAGCTCATATACTGTCCTACCGCAAGAGAGGGAGCGTTGAGCATCACCCTCGGCACACAGTCGGTGGCGGCGGGTGCCTTCGTCGGCTGTGACGGGCTTACGGAA
The DNA here is from genome assembly GCA_017533565.1 of Clostridia bacterium. Classification (GTDB taxonomy): domain Bacteria; phylum Bacillota; class Clostridia; order Oscillospirales; family CAG-272; genus UBA1740. The sequence goes on along the minus strand of JAFXHU010000031.1, from coordinate 17,501 downwards.
ATAATTATCCCCAACACGGTTACCTATATCGGCGAATACGCCTTTGGCGGTATCTCGGCACAAAGGGTTACCTTCTTGGGCAACGGCTTCAGCTCGGTTACCGTCGGTGACAGAGCCTTCGCATACTGCACCGAGCTTTCGGAGCTTGTAATTTGCGAGGGAAGCCAGCTTTCGGTTATAGGCGAGGGAGCATTCCTCGGCTGTACCTCTCTTTCAAGCTTTGAAATCACCCCCTCGGTTACGTCGATACGCGATAACGCGTTTTACGGCTGTACGGGTCTTAAAGCCGTCACCTTTGCCGGAGGAAGCAAGCCTCTTGAATTCGGAGCAAACGTATTTTACGGCTGTACGGCTCTTACCACCGTGGAAATTCCCGCAAACGTATCCAAAATCCCCGGTATCTTCGGAGGCTGCAGCTCGCTTACCGAGGTAAGGGTTGACGAAAGCAACCCGTATTTTAAGAGCATCGACGGCGTGGTATTCAGCGCCGACGAGAGCGAAATAGTATATTATCCGCAGGGAAGGGGTGGCGAATATACCGTCCCCGATACCGTAACCGTCATAGCGGCGGGAGTATTCAGCGGTAACAAGCTGCTGACCTCTCTTAAAATTCCCAACAGCGTGTCCTACATAGGTGCGGAGGCGTTCAAGAACAGCGCTATCGGCATTATCGTATTTGAGGGCGACGTCTGTGCGGAGGAGCTTGTCATAGCGGAATCCGCCTTCCAAAACGCGGCACTTAAAGGGTACGATTTCGTTCTGCCCGCACATACCAAAAAAATTGAGGCACACGCCTTCGACGGTGTGTCCTATCAGAAAATAGTTCTGCCCGAGGGACTTGAAATCATAGGCGATTACGCCTTCTTCGGACCCTCCAACGTCGGCGGCGCGGTGCTTGAAATACCCACCACCGTCGTTTCAATAGGCGAATACGCCTTTTCGGGAATGGATTACAAGGATTACGGAATTCCCTCCCCGAGATACTTTAACGTAAGCTTCAAGGCAGGAAATCAGTCGCTTTTATCCATAGGCGATTACGCCTTCTATCAAAACACGGCTATAACCGTGATGAATTTACCGCAGTCGGTTAGGAGCATCGGTAACTACGCATTTTACGAATGCAGCTCGCTTGCCTACCTGTACCTTCCCGCCTCGCTTGAGTCGATAGGCGCATTCGCCTTTGCGGCTTCGTCCTATACGTATATGGTTCCCATCACCGAGCTTGTCATTCCGAAGGGCGTCGGCTACGTCGGAGCTGCGGCGTTTAAAAACTGTCAGCTTCTTACCTCCGTAAGATTTGAGGGCGAGTCCGACTCTCCCGACCTCGTTTTGGGAAGCGCGTATCAAAGGAGATACGAGGAGGACGGCATTGCAATGGTAGCGGTTGAGCGCGGGGGCGTTTTCGCATCCTGCACGAGGCTTACCGAGGTGATTTTGTCCGAAAATATCGTTGAGCTTGGCGAATACTGCTTTGCCGAGTCGGGCGATATAGGCTTTAAGGTAACGGTAAACTCGGATTCCCGTCTTGCAACCGTAGGTGATTTTTGCTTTTATAAATCAAGGCTCGAGAGCTTTACCGTCCCCGCAAGCGTCCGCAACCTTCCCCCCGTGGAGGAATTCGGAGTGCTTCGCGACAGGCTCGGTATCGGTATGTACGCGTTTGCCGCAACCGCGGGAAAGCTCACCGAATTTACCTTTGAAAAGGGCGGGGAGGACTACCCCCTGACGATTGGCTACCGCGCGTTTGAAAAGCAGATAAGGCTTGAAGCCATAGAGCTTCCCGCAAGGCTTTCCACCTACGTCAGCGCAAGCGGTGAGGTTATACAGCCTCTTGCCGACGGAGCGTTGGTCTTTTATGGCGCGAGTGCGCTCGCCACGGTCACCGTGGAGGAGGGATGCCCCTATACCGTTGAGGGCGGAGTCCTTTACACCGCGGATATGCGAGAGCTTGTATTCTGCCCAATGGCTTATTCGGGCGACGTCACGGTTGCACAGTCGGTAACCGTTATACACGGCTACGCCTTCTTCTACTGCTCGGAGGTTTCCTCCGTTACCTTCGTTGGCAAGAGCAATCTTTCCGCCATCGGCGAGTGCGCCTTCGAGGGCTGTACGGCAATAAAAAGCATTATAATTCCGAGCGGAGTCGCTTCAATAGGCGAAAGAGCGTTTAACAACGCCACCTCGCTTGAGAGCATTACTATCCCGAAGGCACTTACCGTCCTTGACATCGCGGTGCTTGACGGCTGCACCTCGCTTAAGAGCGTGCTTGTGGAGCAGGGAAACCAAGGCTTCAGCTCCGACGGCGGAGTGCTTTACAATCTTAATAAAACCGAGCTTATGCTTTACCCGATGGGGCGCACCGATACGGAGTATTCGGTAAAGGACGGCGTAATCCTTATAGGAGAGCGCGCCTTTGCGGGCAATTCAACGCTTAAGGCGGTGATATTCCCGTCAAGCCTTTGCGAAATAGGCGAGAATGCGTTTTTCGGCTGTACCGCGCTTGAAGCGGTATCCATTCCCGTATCCGTCGAAATAATCGGCGATAACGCCTTTTACGGGGCAAGCTCGCTTGCTAATCTTACCTTTGACCTTGGCGGAGAAAAGCAGCTCGTTATAGGAAATTCCGCATTTTTCGGTGCGGGTGTCGGGGGCGTAACCCTGCCCGCAAGGCTTGCTTACGTCGGAATTGACGCCTTCCGCAATTCAAGCCTTGAACGGCTTGACTTCGAGCCTTCCGAAAATAATCTTCTTACCGAAATAGGCGGCGGAGCCTTCGCGGGCACTATCGTCACAAGCGTAAGCCTCCCGAAGGGACTTACCGTTATCGGCGACGGCGCATTTCTCGGCGCGTCCGCGCTTGAATCCGTAGTCTTTCCCGAAGGACTTGAAGCCATAGGCAAGGAGGCGTTTAAAAGCACACCCGTAAGAGAGGTCGTATTACCGTCCTCCTTAAAGAAGCTCGGAGCATCCGCCTTCTACGGCTGCGTGTATCTTGAAAGAGTCGGCTTTGTCGGCGGCTCACAGCTTGAGGCAATCGAGGCGGGCACCTTCTACGGCTGTACCTCTCTCGTCGGCTTCACCGTTCCCACTCTCGTGCGGGAAATCGGCGGAGCAAAAAATTCGGGAGCTTTCGAGGGCTGTACCTCCCTCTCCCAAATTGCATTTGAATCGGGCGATTACCTCACCGTTATCGGTGACTACGCCTTCTTTGGCTGTACCTCTCTTTCCGAGATTTCTATTCCGATGTCGGTCGGCACTCTCGGAAATTACGCCTTCTCGGGCTGTACCGCAATTACCGAGATAACCCTCCACCGCTCAACCGTAAAGCTTGGCGACGGACTTTTCCTTGGCTGTACCTCTCTTTCAAGCGTTGAAATGGACACTGGCGCGGGCAGACTCGGTGCAAGCATGTTCGAGGGCTGCAGCAGTCTTACGAGTATTCATATCCCCTACGGAGTCAACGAAATCGGCGACAGATGCTTTTACGGCACGGCAATAGAGAGCTTTGACGTTGCAAAGGAAAACAAAAGCTTCGTTTCGGTAAGCGGAATAATTTACAATTCCTCAAAAACTCAAATTGCTTACTTCCCGCCGAGGCTTAACGTGCAAACCCTCGTTATTCCAAAGGAAATCGTAGAAATAAGCGCGTATAATTTCCAGGACTGCACGACGATAAAAGAAATTATCTTCGAGGAGGGCGGAGTATCTCCTCTTACCATAGGCAATCACGCCTTCGACGGCTGCTATCAGCTCCGCTGTGTCATATTGCCCGAAAGGCTTATTGCGATTGGCGATTGGGCGTTCAAAAAGTGTAACGCTCTTACCTCCATCACAATTCCGAAGAACGTCAAATCGATTGGACAGTACGCATTCAACGAATGCTATAAGCTTTACGAGGTTTATAACGAATCCTCGATTGAAAATCTCGTTAAAATCGGTCTTGTAAACACCTCCGTCGATGCGGTTAACAACAATGCGCTCGTCGGTGCAAAGGTAAATATCTACACACCCGAGTCGGGTTCGTCCGTTCTCTTTAGAGAGGGTGATTTCCTGTTTGCCACCGTAAACGGTAAAAAAAGGCTTATCGGCTACGAGGGTACGGACGGTGAAATAACATTTCCCGAGGGCACGTACGAGATTGCACCCTATCTGTTTATGAACGATTCCTCGGTAACGCGGGTCGTAGTACCCTCCACCGTGGATATGAGCGGTACGTCGGTCTTTGCGGGCTGTGTCAATCTTTCCGCAATATACGTAAGCGGAGGCGAAATTCCCTCATCCTGGGAAAGCGGCTGGAATAACAAGCATCTCGCATTCGGAAATTACACGGGCGAGAGCATTACGTACAGCTTCGTCACGGGCACGGACGGCGAAATAGACTCGGTAAGCTCCGTGGATGCGATAGAGCTTCCGACGGCATACAGGGACGGACATATCTTTATGGGCTGGTACGCTGATGCCGAGCTTTCGGGCGAAGCACTTCCCGCGCTTTATTACAGCTCGGAGCAGAACGTTCTTTACGCAAGCTTTTTGACCGAGGACGAGTATATAGAAAAATACCTCCGCGGACAGACTATGGAATACGCCCACGAGATTGGCGGAGGCGGAACCTTTACCGTCGATATTAGAGAAAAGGGCGGAGTGAACTACTACGTCATAACCGTTTCTGCGGGAGAGGCTTGGAACGTTTCCACACCCACGGGTATGGGCTACCACAAGATATGGATTTACGATGCAAGCGGAAAGGAAATTACCAGCTACTACTCGACGGTGGCGAATCCGTCTAACGATATAGACTACGATTACACCTTCGTCCGTGCGGGTACGTACTACATTGCCGTTGGCTACAAATCCGCAAAGCACGATCCGGGCACGTTCGAGGTAACCTTTACCAAGGAATAAATCTTTTTAGCGCTTTTCGCGGCGGACTGCGCGCCGCCGCGAAAAGGGAATTTTTCGGCATACCGTTTTACCGCGGGGAAAAGCCCTCGGCGGCGGTATCAAAAGCGCAAAGCGGTTGGATTTCAACCGCCGTCAGAACAAATTTTGTAAGGAATACGTAAATGGACGTAAAGCAAATCTTTGGAGGGCATTATAAGCGGCTCGTTGCCGAGGGGATTGTCAAATCGGCTGTATGGGCGCTCGTCGTATGCCTTTCGGTGAACTCGATTTTCGCGGCACTTTATTGGATGCTCGGAGTCGGAGCAGTATGGCTCGGCGCGGCGGTAGGCATACCGCTTGGAGCTATCCTCGGTGTCCTTTTGTACATCTTTAAATACAAGCCTACCGAAAAGGCGGTTGCCGCCCGAATCGACAGATACGGGCTGGAGGAGCGAATGATAACCATGCTGGAGCTTCGCGGCGACACGTCAACCCTTGCCGAGCTTCAGAGAGAGGATGCAAGGGGCTCGCTTGGCAGGCTTCCTGCCGAAAGCATCGGGATAAGACCCGCGCGCCTTCCGATTGCGGTAGCATCCGTGCTTCTGGCGCTTGCAATTACGCTGTGCATACTCGGCATAGCGGCGGCACAGGGCAAAATCCCCTACGGAAGGGATTTGCTTGCACAGGGGGCGGACTGCAGCTTTGAGGTGGTTTACACCGTGGAGGGCGGCGGCTTTATCAAGGGCGCGGCTCGGCAAAGCGTCGGCTTTGGAGAGGATGCCACCACCGTCCGTGCGGTTGCGGATAACGGATGGAGATTCGTCGGATGGGATGACGGCGAGGACTGCCCCGAAAGATGTGAAAGCGCCGTTGTCGCAAATATGGAAATAAAGGCTCGCTTTGAAAAAATAAGCTCCGACCCTGCCGACGGAGAAGACGGCGATGCCGCGGACGACCTTCCGTACGGAGAGGTTATCGAGGAGGGCGGCGGAGGAAGCTCCGACCAGCTCGGAGGAGATAACGTAAAGGACGACGGCGAAGGCTCGGGCGGCGGTAAGTGGCAGGATAGAAATCAGTTTATTGACGGTGCGACGTACTATCGGGATTATCTTGAATTTTATTATCAGTACGCAACCGGAATTTTTGAAGCTGAAACGGATATTCCGGAGGAAATAATCGAATTTTTCGAAACCTATTTCAGCGGAATTTAGTTTGAATAAATGCCGTTTCGGCATTATCGTAAGGTAGGAAAAGTAATGAGTTGGCTTACACCCATCGGATTTTTGGGTTTACTTGGCTTGGCGGTGTTGATTTTGATATACGTCATCAAGCCGAATTATCAGAACAAGCGCATATCGACGACCTTCGTATGGCGCAAAAGTCTGAAATATACGAAAAAAAGAATACCGATAAGCAGGCTGCATAACGTTCTCACCCTGCTTTGTCAAATCCTTATCCTCACCGTTTTGGGAGTATCGCTTGCGGGACCCGTAATCAAATCCTTCGCGCAGGGGAATAAGGAGGAGTCGGTTATAATAATAGACGCATCCGCATCTATGCGTATGAAGGATGCAAAGGAAACGCGCTTTGAAAGAGCCGTCAAGCAGGCAAGGGAAAGGGCAAAGGCTGCATTTGACGGCGGCTCTTACGTCACCCTTATTCTTGCGGACGATTCCGCGGATTATCTTTTCACGAGAGTGGGGGGCGACGGCAAGGACGATGCGCTTGATATAATGGACGGGCTTGCCCTGTCCTTGGAGGAGTATTGCGGCTTTTCCTCGTCGGATATTACGGGTGCTATGACGCTTGCAGAGGCGGTTGCTTCGGTTAACCCCGCCGCGGAGGTTTACCTCTATACCGCAACCGAATATGCCTACGACAGCGGTGTCAACGTGATAAACGTCGCGTCGGAGGACGAGTGGAATGCGGCTATACTCGGCTGCAGTGCGGAGCTTGATAACGATAATCACTATAAAATAACGGTAAACGCCGCCTGCTACGGCAAAACCGGTTTTCTTACCGTGTACTGTGAAATACACGGTGCAAACGGAGATGAAAGCAAAACCGTAAAGCTTGAGAAGGGTGAGTTTTTCGACCCCTCCTCGGAGGAAAAGGAGATTGTATTTACCTCTGACGATATGTCGGAGGCTGCGGTGTATTCCTACGATTATATCGAGGCTTACGTAGGGGTTAGGGATTCCTTTCCCGACGATAACTCCTATCTGCTTTACGGCGGCAAAAGGAGCGTCGTAAAAATCCAGTACGCAAGCTCCTCTCCGAACAATTTCTTTGAGAGCGCGATACGAACCATCAGAGAAAGATACAAGGAAATATGGGACGTTCAGTTTGCAATGCTCCGTGCCGACGAGGCCGCCGCAACCGAGGGCTACGATATATACATATTCGAGCATAGTATGCCCGACGTATTACCGACCGACGGAGTGGTTTTGCTCGTTGATCCGCGCACCGCGCCGCTCGGCTCGGATTTGCAGATAGGCTCGTCCTACTCGGTGGACAGCAGCTCCACGCTCAGCGCGGGAGTGCAAAGCAGGCTTACCGAATATACAACGGCACAGCGCATCACCATATCGAAATACAACGATATACTCACGAGCGAGGGCTACGAGGAGCTTATGTTCTACAACAACAGACCCGTAATGCTTCTTCGCGATACACCGGAGTCAAGGGTGCTTGTTTGGGCGTTTGATTTGAACTATTCGAATCTTATTGCATTGCCCGATTTTTCCATTCTCATTTACAATATGTTCAACAGCTTTATTTACAAGGCGTTTGACGGCTACACCTTTGAGGTCGGAGAGAGCATAAAGCTTCACGGTATGACCGAGTCGCTTAAAATAACCTTCGGCGACGAGGAGTATGCTTTTTCGGGTGCAGAGGGAGAGTTTACCCCCTCGCGTCCGGGTACTTATACGGTTACCGAAGCCTCTGCAAACGGAAGCGAGCGTCCCGAGGAAAGCTTCTTCGTTAAAATCCCCTCGGAGGAAAGCGACGCCTCGAAAACCGCCGACGTGCTACCCTTTACAAGGGCGGAGAGTGTCAAAAGCCTTGAATACGAGGATATCATTCTGTATTTTGCCGTGGCGCTCTTTACGCTTATGCTTGCGGAATGGCTGCTCGAAATAAAAAGAAATTATTAAGCGGGGGGTAAAATGTCTGATTTTCAAATAACGTATAAATACCCCTGGCTGCTTTTACTGCTCGTTCCCGTGGTGCTTTTGACCCTAATCCCGTATTTCCGTCTTGACAAAAAGTACCGCTGCACGAGAAACAGAATAGTGTCTATGCTGCTTCACACCGTGGCAATGGTGCTGGCGGTGAATTTGCTTGCGGGCGTTGGATACAGCTACGAAATGCCTAACGAAAGCAACGAGGTAATTCTTCTCGTTGACGTGTCCGACAGCGGCGGCAAGGAAAGAGATGCAAAGGACGAATTTGTCCGCACGGTGCTTGACGTGTGCCCCGAGGGGTGCAGGGTCGGTATTGTAAAATTCGGATACGGTCACAGCTATGCTGTGAAGCTTACGGACGACAGGGACGGAGCTTATGAAAAATATATGGAATCGAAGGACCCCGACGGCTCCGCAACCGCGCTTTCGGAGGCTCTTGAATATTCCGCCTCGCTCCTTGAGAGCAAGAAAACGGCGCGAATAGTCGTAATTTCCGACGGCATCGAAACCGACGGAGATGCTCTTCTTTCCATTCACGAAATAATTTCGGAGGGGATTGCCGTTGATACCGCCCTGTTTGCAAACGGAGAGATGGCGGACGTGCAAATAGCTTCCGCCGAAATAGAGCAAAAGGAAATCGTGCTTGGCGAGAGCTTTACCGTAAGGCTGCTTATCAAGAGCAGCGCAACCGAGGCGGAGGAGGCGGCAATATTGCGCCTTTACGATAACGGAGAGCCTTGCGGCGAGTCAACCGTGGGAATTAAAAACGGTGACAACGAAATTCCCGTGTCTGTCGTTTTCGACGAGCGCGGAATGCACGAGCTTACCTTTGAGCTTATTACGGACTACGAGCTGTTTGGAGAGCCGATTAACGAATCCACGGTGCTGAATAACAGCTACCGCACCTACGTCAATCTCGAGGAATTTGAGAATATTCTCGTCATTGAAAGATACGAGGGGGAGGGGCAAGCCCTCTCGGAAATCCTATCCGATACGAAAAGCGTTACGGATATAAGCGTTGAGCAGAACCTCTCCGATTTCCCGAAAACGATAGAGGAAATGGCACGGTACGAGCAGATTATCCTCGTGAATATCGCCTACTCGGATATGCCCGCGGGCTTTGAGGAGATGCTCAACGAATACGTGTACAGCCTTGGCGGAGGGCTTCTCACCGTTGGCGGACAAAACGACACGGATACCGACGGAAAGCCGATACCGCACGCATATAACAGAAAGGATATCGAGGACTCGGTATATTTCAAAAATATGCTTCCCGTAAACGCGGAGGATTACACCCCTCCCGTTGCCGTTATGCTGGTTATCGACACCTCGCTTTCTATGAAAAGCACGGGAAAGCTTGAGGCGGCAATGGACGGCGCGAGGGTATGCCTTGACGCCCTGCACGACAGGGATTATTGCGGAATAGTATCCTTCAGCAGCGCGTCGAGCGAAAGGCTCAGCGTGCTTCCCGTATCTCAAAGAGAAACAATCTCGGAGGCGATAAAGAAGCTTTCGGACGATGCGGGCGGAGGTACGATTTTCTCGGATGCGATTATGAAGGCGGGACGCGCCCTTTCGCTTATTAACAACGTGGAGCGAAAGCACATTATTCTCATAACCGACGGAAAGCCGGGTGACTCCTACGACGATTATAAGCGGTATATTGACGATAACGTTGCCGACGGAATTACGATGTCGGTTATGACGATAGGTATAGACGACGCCAAAAAGGAGGCGGAGATGCAAAAGGCAGCCGCCGCGGGCGGGGGAAAGTACTACGGAGTGAGCGACGCAGGCTCGCTCTCGGGAACAATGTACCGTGACCTTACCGAGGAGGCTATCCCCGAAATCGAGTACGGACGTGAGTTTGAGCTTACCGTAAAGGACAGAAGCCCGATTCTCTCGGGAATAGAGGCGGCGGCAATACCTTCGCTTAACGGCTACTACGGCACGGTCGCAAAGAAGGATGCAACCGTACCCCTTATGGGAGAATACGTTCCCATATACGCCTACCATAAATACGGAAAGGGAACGGTCGGAAGCTTTATGTCCGACCTCGGCGGCGAATGGTCGGGTGACTTTGTCGAAAGCGTCGTCGGAAGGGCTCTTGTCATGAATATAGTCGAGAGCATTTTCCCCTTTGAGGACGTCCGCGCGGACGGGATAAAATACGAGCTTAAGCAGGATAATTATCTGCACTGGGTAAACCTTCACGGAGTTGCGGAGGACGCGGTTGCCGAGCTTACCGTAATACCCGTAAGCCGTCATTTGCAGCATCTTTACGGAGAGATTGAGGTAAAGTCGGAGGAGAGCAATCGCAGATTCAGCTTTTCCTTGACCGAGCCGGGACTCTACCGAATAGATATAGCCTTCCTTGACGGTGACGGAGAGCAACCCTATACCATCCCCGTTTACACCGCCTTCTCCTACTCGCTTGAATACGGCACTCTGACCGCATCGGCGGAGGACGGAGAGAGGCTTATGGCACAGCTTGCCGAAAAGGGCGCGGGCGAAGTAATCGACGACCCCGCCGAAATCTTCACAAGCCTTGCCGATACCGTAAAAATCGAAAAGGACCCGAGAATTGTCCTTATAATTGCCGCGATTGTGCTTGTTCTTCTTGATATTGCGGCACGTAAATTCAAATTTAAATGGCTCCACGAAATAATCGGGGAGCGAAGGAATAAAAAGCAGTAAAGTGGCGGTGCGCCTTACCGCTCGACGGCTGCAACGAAACCGAAAGGAGAAGTAGATGAAGCTTATTCGTTTACTTACGCTTTGCCTTTCGCTCCTCTGCATTATACCGCTGGTTGCCTGCGGAAGGGGCGATTCACCGTCTGCGCCCGAGGATGTGCGCGTTGAATACGAAACGCTGACACTCCGCTGGAGCGAGGTGAAGGGGGCAAGAATATATAACGTACGGATTGAGGGAGAGGGAATAGACACCGTAACGAAGGAAACGAGCCGAAGCTATTATTCGCTCGAATACCTCCCTGCGGGAAAATACTCACTTTCCGTACGCACCGTGGGAAAGGACTCGTCACGCTCGTCCTTCTCGGAAACGGTTGAATTTATTCGGGATGAGGGATGCGGGCTTGTCCTTGAGCTTACCGACGGCGGCTATTGCGTCACCGACAGGGGGGATGCCACGGGCGTTGTCGAAATTCCCGCTACGTACAGACAAAGACCCGTCGTTTCAATCGGTGACGAGGCGTTCTTTAACGCCGCGGATATAACCGAGGTAATTATTCCCGACGGGGTAAGGAGCATCGGTGCTTTCGCATTTTCGAGCTGCTCCTACCTTGAAAAGGTAAATATTCCCGACAGCGTCGTAAGCATCGGGGAAAGCGCGTTTTCGGGCTGCCGAATGCTGAAGGGAACGCTTCGCTTGCCCTCGGGTCTTACCGAAATTTCAAAGGGCGCGTTTGCCTACTGCTCGGGAATAAGGGAGATTGAGTTTGGCGAAGGCATCGTATATATCGGCGAAAACGCCTTTACCGACCTTTCCGACCTTGAGCGCATCGTCCTTCCGTCCTCGCTTGAAAAAATCGGCGGCTTTGCCTTTGCCGCCTGTGACGACGTTACGGAAATCGTATTTCCCGAGGGCTTGACCGAAATCGGCGAGTTTGCCTTCTCAAAGGCACTCTCTCTCACCTCGGTGGAGCTTCCCGACAGCCTTTTGAAAATCGGCAAGGGCGCGTTTTATCACAGCTCGCTTCTTTCGGAGGTAAGGCTCGGCGAGTCGGTTTGCGAGATTGGAGATTCGGCGTTTTTGGAAACCGCGCTCTATAACGGCGCACAGGATAACGAGATATACGTCGGGGATTGGTTCATCGGTCTGAAAAGCACCGACGCCATTTCCTTAAGCATAAGAGAGGGCACGGTCGGTATTGCCAACAGCGCCCTGTACGCAAATCAATATATAACTGCGGTCGTGCTTCCCGATACCGTTCGTTATATCGGAAGCAACGCCTTTGCCGTAAGCAACCTTGTCAGCATCGTAACGGGAAGCGGAATAACCGAAATCGGCGCACAGGCGTTTTTGTACTGCGAAAGGCTGATAGACGTTGCACTCGGCTCCTACGATTACGTAAATCAGTGCATAAGGGAAAGCTCGCTTCTCTCGATAGGCGATTACGCCTTTATGAACTGTACGAAGCTCGCGAGAATACAGATACCCGACACCGTAAGGGATATTGGCGCGTACGCCTTCAGAGGGACGGATATGTATAACAGCGCCACAACGGGCGCGGTGTATGCGGGAAATTGGATAGTGGACTTTAACAAAACCGTCACCGCCGATATTGTGGTCGATAAGGGCACGGTCGGTATCGCAAGATACGCCTTTTACAACTGCACCGAGCTTAAAAGCATTAAGATAGATAACAGCGTCAAGGTTATCTGCAAGGGGGCTTTTTATAACTGCACCGCGCTTGAGAGCGTGACCCTTCCCGATACCCTTGCGAAAATAGAGGATTACGTTTTTTACAGCTGCTCGTCCTTACGGATTACGAGCCTTCCGCCGATGCTGAAGGAAATCGGAAGGTCTGCGTTTTATATGTGCGGCACCTCTGATAATTACGTGGGCGACACCGACAGCGACAGGCTGGAAATCCCCGTCGGAGTTACGAAAATCGGCGATTACGCCTTCTTCGGCTGCGGATACCGTACCGCCGATGCGATTGGCGGCAATACCCAAACCGTCGGCATAGATACGGTGATTATGGGCGACAAGCTCGAGTACGTAGGAAAAAGCGCATTCCGCGGCTTTGCCTCACTTAAAAGCGTCGTCATTGCGGGGGCGTGCGAGATAGGCGAGTCGGCGTTTTACGGCTGCGAGTCGTTAAACAGCATTACCGTCGCATCCTCGCTCGTCAAAATAGGCGAAAGAGCGTTTTATAAATGCGGGGAGCTTGCTTTTGCGGAATTTCCCTATACTCTTACCGAGGTCGGAGCTTACGCCTTTTACGGGTGCGAGTCACTCGTGAGCGTAAGGCTCGGCAGGGGAGTGACCGAAATCGGCAACGGCGCGTTTATGAGCTGCCTCGTTCTTTCGGATTTACAGCTTCCCTCAACGCTTATCTCCATAGGGGAGCAGGCGTTTCGCTCCTGTGGCTCGCTCACCTATCTTGCGCTTGGCGCGGGAATTGAAAATATCGGGGCGCACGCCTTTTACGCCTGCGACTCGCTTACGCTTTACGTCGATGCTTCGCTTGACGTTTCGGATTTTTCGGAGGGCTGGAATTCCACCTTCGTTCCCGCCGTGCTTGGCTGTGAAATATCCGCGGAGGGCTTTGTCCTTTCCGTTCTCGGAGGCGAAAGCACGGTTTTGAACGGCTTTTCCGACGTAACGCTTTCCGCGCCGAAAATGGAGGGCTGCGTTTTCCTCGGCTGGAGCAGCTACGAGGACGCCGCTGAGGCGGAATATCCCACAAGCAAGCTCTTGGAGCTTGCCGCGGGGCAAAGGCTTTATTCGGTATTTCATCCCGAGCAAGTCACTTGAATTAACTGTTTTGGATAGATAAAAAGAGGTATGTGTTTGTATGAAAAGATGTATTAAATTCGGTTTGTTGATTGCGGCGATGCTTGCTCTTGTCGTTTTCGCCGTGTCCTGCACCTCCGCGGAGTCGATTTCGGTAAGCGAGGACAGCGAATTTCAAGCCGTTTACGTTCGCGGACAGGAGCTTAATCTCTCGGGTGTGATTTTGAACGTGAATACGGGAAAGAAAACCACCGAAATCGGTATTGACGAAAAGGGAGTAACGGTTTACGGATACGATAAGGACGCCCTCGGTAAGCAGACGGTTAAAATCGAATACGGCGGAGCCGTAACCGAAATAGAGGTCACCGTCGTTGACAGAGTGGTTGTAAAGGGCGCGATTACCGATTATCTCGTCGGTGACGGCTTTGACAACGGAACGGGTATGGTCAAAATAACCGATTACGACGGAAGCTCGCGCTCAATCCAGCTTTCAAGTGCTTCGATAACCGTAAGCGGCTTTGATTCCTCGGTTGCAAAATCAAATCTTTCGCTTACCGTCAAATATACGAAGGACGGCGAAAGCTGTGAGGGAAGCTTCAACGTAAATATACACGAAATCGAGTCGGTTGAATTTCACGAGCCTAACAAGATTACCTATAACAGCCACTATACGGACGGTGTTGACGCCTCGGGCGGAAGATTCGTTATAAAGGGAAACGGCGGCACGATTAGAAGGGAAACCGCAATCACCGACGATATGATAAAGGGACTTGATATGTCCGCGGTAAGCGCGGAAAACCCCTCGGTAAAGCAAACGCTTACCGTAACCTTCGGCGGGAAGGAGTATTATTACGACGTACAGCTCCTTTATACCGACGTATCGCTCTTTTTGGATAGCTCGGAGCAGTTTAACGCGGTTAACTGGGAGGGGGAGAGCGAGCCTGAAATAGAGCAGGAGCTTGGCGAGCTTGCGCTCCGTCTTATGTCGGCATACGTGGATATGCCTCGCTCCGAAAAGGACCTTCTTGACGAGGCTACGGTGTTCAACGTTGCACGCGCGGCAATGTCCTACGGATTTAATATCTGGGCGGCCAACATCCGTCTTTTCAAGGGCGTTTTCGCTATCGAGTACGGCGAGTGCGTGCTGTATCTTGACAGCTACGAAAGGGTGGAATCCTCTCTTGCTCTCTTTGACGAGGCGGACAGTGCGATTTATACCGTTGCCCCCCTGCTTCTTGAGCTTATAGAGCTGTACGGGGACAGCGTGGTTTACGAAAACGAATCCGAGCGTATATACTTCAGCTCCTATCCGATAATGGATAGCTCGGAGCTTACGTTTATGAGGGATACCCTCGAGCATGCCCTCGACGTTTACGACCTCGTAAAGGATATTCCCGACAATTGGCGGGAGGTGGGACTCGAGGATTATTACACCTCGCTGCGCCAGACTGTGATTAAAATCCTCGGAGAGGGCTACGTTTACTACTTCTCCGATATGTATTACCTCATCTCCGAATGGAGGGAGGAGAACGATTTGTTTGATATGCTGTATGCGTATCTATACGAGGCGGACGAAAGCGAGCTTATGGAAACCCTTATAATCTGCGGTATGCCGAACGGGGTGCAAACGCTTTACGCTCACCTCCTTACCGCGGTTATGTCCATATACGATATCAGCAATTACGAGTATCTCGACTCCACGAGGCTCATATATAACTACTATATTGCAAAGGACTTGGCAAGCGCGCTTTCGGGCGGTGCGGACTGTGCGGAAAAATACCTTTACGAAAGCGTTTCGGTCAATCTGCTCTTTGGCGTTGACGAAAGCACGAGCGTAACCCTTGCGGATATTCTCGAGTACGTGCGAAAGACGGTTCTCGGCTTTACCGACGGGCTTGTTGAGGATGAAACCTACGACGGTATTATAAAGGATTACGTTGCAATCATTGAAAAATGCGGAGGCGGCAACGATTACGAGGGAAGCGAGGCGTACGGAGAGAGCGTGAAGGCACTCTTTGACAGGTTCGTTTCGCTCTCGCCCGCACAGCAGTATAACGTGATTGCGATATTCAACGTATTTTATAAAAACCTCGGAATCCCCTCGCTTTCCTTTGACGCGGAGGATTCCTACGCGGCTTACGCGAGCCTCTTTAATACGATGATATCCGACTTTATGAGAAGTAAGCTTTCTTCGGAAAATCAGTTTATCTACGACGAGCTTATTCTCGCGATAGAGGTTTTTGCCAACCGCTACGATTACACCGAATGGCAGAGCGATTTCACCGCAAGAATGGATAAGGTTGCCACGGCGGCAGAAGGACTTGTCGGAGAGGATAAGGAAAGCTTTGAATACTATCTCAAAGCCGCCTACGATAAATACGCGGCAATAAGAGCGAGCCTTGACAAGGCTACCGACCTTGGCGAATGGGCGGATAAGCTTGACGCGCTTTCGCTTGCCCTTCGCGACGTCCAGACGGCGGGCTATCTTTTGACAAGCGGCACGAGCTATAACTACAACTATTTCCTTGCCTCCTACGAAAAGGCACTCGCCATAAGCGCGGAGCTTATGAGCGCACCCGAAAGCATAATCTACGCATACTACTACGAGCCTTTGTTTGAGGCTTACAGTGCCGAGGACGGCACGGAGGCTATCCTCTGGACCTTCGATTATACTATCTGCACGTACAGAGAAATCTACGCCTCCGTCCTTCTCAATTTCGGCAGCGAGGGCGCGGATATTTACGACGTCTATTACGAGCTGAAATTGGACGTATTCCTTGCGGAATATTACGGTATGTTAAGCGCATTCGTAAATAAAACCGACGCCACCCCCGTTTTCGACAAGGACTCCGCCGTTGCCGTAGTCAACGCCTTCGGAGGATTAAGCTCGAAGGCAAAGGCGCTTTTCGCAACGCTGGAGGGCAATCTCGCCCTGTTTGATTCGGCGCGCGAGCTGCTTTTGACCGAGGCATTCACCGAAAACGCCGCGGCGGTTGCAAGCAAGCTTTTCGCTCTTGAAGCAGCATTGCTTAATTACGAGATTTCGGGAAGCGAGCTTACCCTCACCACCGTCGTTGAGCTTTACGGAGAGCTTGAGGCACTCTACACCGAGCTTGAGGCGTCCTCGGAGGATAAGGCGTCCTTTGCACCGTTTGAGAATATTTATTCATATTATGCAAAAATATGCGAGGAGCTTTCGGCGTAACCGTGATACCGATATGAACAAAATCGGAGGCTTTTCACCCGTTTTTTATCAAAAATAATGGGAAATCGCCATAAAAATCTGCATTTTTAAGCGAAGCCCTTGACAATAACAGTCAATAGGTAGTATAATACAAAAATAACAGTTATGTTTAATTATGTATTTTTTGTAGTGTTTTTTGATACCAAATACGCTATTTGAAATAAAATTAATTTGAAAGGAAAAAACTTTATGAAAAAGATTCTTGTAGCAATACTCTTGGTTGCTCTTGCACTTTTGACCGTAACAAGCTGCGGCAAGAAGGTTAATTATACCGTTACCTTCGATACCGACGGCGGAAGCGCGGTTGAAGCGCAAACCGTAGAGGAGGGAGCTACCGCAACTGCTCCCGAAGCACCTACCAAGGAGGGATATACCTTCGCGGGCTGGTACGTTGGCGAGGCCGCATACGATTTCGGCACGCCCGTAACCGCCGACGTGACCGTAAAGGCAGCTTGGACTCTTAACACCTACACCGTTACCTTCGACGCCGACGGAGGAAGCGCGGTTGATGCACAGACCGTGGCACACGGTGCTACCGCAACTCTTCCCGCTGCACCCACCAAGGAGGGCTATACCTTTGCGGGCTGGTACGTTGGAGAGGTTGCATACGATTTCACTACTGCCGTAACCGCCGACGTGACCGTAAAGGCAGCTTGGACTCTTAACACCTACACCGTTACCTTTGACACCGACGGCGGAAGCGCGG
>JAFXHU010000030.1 GCA_017533565.1 Clostridia bacterium | reverse complement strand
GCCATAGCAATCATAACTCTCTGTCGCATACCTCCCGACAGCTCGTGGGGGAATGCCTTGTAAACTCTCTCGGGCGCGGCAATGCCGACAAGCTCGAGCATCTCCATTGAACGTGCGCGAGCCATCTCCTTCGTTGCACCGGGTACGTGGATAAAGGTAACCTCGTCAAGCTGCTCGCCTATCGTGAAAATCGGGTTAAGCGAGGTCATCGGCTCTTGGAAAATCATTGCAATCTGCTTTCCGCGAATACGGTAAATCTCGCTTTGGGGCATCTTTGCAATATCGTAAACCTTTTCCTCGGTTTCAAACATCGGCGCGCCCTTTTCGTCCTTTTTCTGTACGGGAATCATTCTTCCCGTCGGGTTGCCCTTTTTGTCAAGCTCTGCCTCGGTAACGGGATTTCCGTCGGAGTCAAGCTCGTAAATCGGGATAAGCCTTCCGCCCTCGCGCTTGTAATCGTACGCCTTAAAGCGAATGCTGCCCGAGTAAATCTGTCCCTGCGGTCCTTGAAGAAGGCGCATTACCGACATACTCGTAACCGACTTTCCGCAGCCGGATTCTCCGACTATACCGACGGTTGCGTTCTTCGGTATGTTAAAGGATACACCGTTTACCGCCTTTACCACACCCTGGTCGGTGAAGAAATAGGTGTGAAGGTCCTCAATTTCGAGAATATTTCCGTCGTCCTTCATTTCGGTGACGAATTCCGACTCGGGAGCCTTGCGGTTTTTGTATTTTTCAAGACGAAGCATTATCGCCTTGTTGTTTTTTGCAATCTCGCGGACCTCCCTGCCCGTGAGGTAGGCACGCGGCTTATCCGACGCCTTTATCTCGCCGTCCTTCTTGCCCGCGAGGAGGGATTTAAGCTTTTCCTTAATACTCATATCTTACCTCCTCATCTTGGGGTCGAGCGCATCGCGAAGACCGTCGCCCACGAAATTAAAACCAAGCACCGCAATAACGATGCAAATGCCCGCGGGTCCCCATACGTTGAAATGGTTCTGGAGTATATCCGTGTTGGTGGAAATGATGTTAATCATCGTGCCCCACGCCGCGTACGGAGCCTTTACTCCGAGGTTAAGGTAGGAAAGGGTTGCCTCGTAAAGTATCATGCTTCCGAGCGAGAGGGTCATCTGCACGATAAGCTGCGGCATAACGTTGGGAATAAGGTGCTTGAAAATCTTTCTCGGGGTGGAGAAGCCCATTGCCTCCGCCGCCACCATATATTCCTGCTCGCGAAGCGAGAGAATCTGTCCTCTTACAAGCCTTGCCGTGCCCGTCCAGGAGAATAGCGTAAGGTATATCATAAGAAGATATATCCTGTATTTCGCGTCGATTCCCGCCGCGTCGAGAAGCATTGAAATAATAAGCAAAATCGGAATACCGGGAAGGCACATAAGCACGTCGCATATACGCATAATCACGTTATCGACAACGCCGCCGAAATATCCCGCAAAGCCGCCAAGCACGACGCCAAGGACCGTGATGACGAATACCGCGATAAAGCTTACGGTAAGCGAAATTCTTCCGCCGTACATAAGACGGACGAAAATATCGTAGCCCTCGTTATCCGTGCCGAGTATATGCTCGGAGGACGGGGGAGCGAGGAAATTGTCCTTAAGCCTTCTTTCAACGGTTTGGCGGATTGTAACCTCCTCGCCGTTTTCGTTTACGTAGGTATATTCGGTGGTGGTATATTCGACCTGACCCGATTCGTCAAGCTCGATTTCTCCCCATTTTCCGTTGTTCGGGTCGTATTCGAGAATGCCCATCTCGTTCTTTACGCCGAGGTCGGCAACGAAAAGCGGTCCAACGAAGGAAAAGAGGAAAAGTCCCACAATCATAATAAGACCGATAATAGAAAGGCGGGAGCGAAAGAATCTGCGAAGCACCATCTGCGTCGGTGAAAGAAGCCTTACGTTTTTGTCAAGCGGAGCTTCGGTATCCTTGCTGCTCCTTGCCGATGCGTCGGCGGTGCTTATCTCCTTTTCGCCCTCGGGGGCAGTTGCGGTTATTTTATTTTCTTCCATACTGCCTCCTTACTCAATCTTTACTCTCGGGTCAACGATAACGTACATAAGGTCGGCAAGCAGCACGCCTATAACCGAGAGCATAGCCAAGAACATATTGTAGCCCATAATGAAGGGAATATCACCCCTGTTCATATAGTCGAGAGCGACGTTACCGATTCCCTGAATACCGAAAACCTGCTCGGTTATGATAGAGCCGGAGAAAAGAGAGGGAAGGAGTCCCGCAAGGCTGGTTACGACGGGGATAAGCGTGTTACGGAAGGCGTGCTTGTAAATAACCTTCGTTTCGCCAAGACCCTTTGCCCTTGCCGTGCGAATGTAGTCGCTCGACATAACCTCGAGCATATTCGTTCTCGTCATTCTCATACGTCCGCCGATGGAGAGAATAACTATCGTCAAAATGGGTAGGAATAGGTGCATAAAGTATTCAGGCAAGAGGGCAAGGCCGCTTTCCGACCCGCCCGCCGAAATTTCTCCGTGCGAGGGAAACCACCCAAGCTTGTAGGCAAACAAATCGCGAAGCATATTTCCGAAGAAGAAGGAGGGAAGCGAAATGCCCACCATAACGAGAATGGTAACGATATAGTCGCGCAGGGAATACTGATGCGTTGCCGCGGTAATTCCGAGCGGGATTGCAATCATAAATTCAAAAACGGTTGCCACGAGAGATATCGCAAAGGATACGGGCATATGCTGCTTTATTATCTGTGCAACGGGAATACCGTTTTTAAAGGTTTCGCCGAGGTTACCCTGTAAGAGCTGAACGAGCCAGTTGAAATAACCCTTCAGAATACCGAGGAAGGAGTCGTCCCCAAGTCCGTACATAGCGTACATATTCTTTACCGTTTCCTCGGGGACGGCTGCACCGCCTTGGTTCATCGCGTCGATTTTCGACTGAATGAAATCAACGGGCATAAGCCTTATAAGAAAGTAGATAATAAGCGACACACCGAGAAGAATTACGACCGCAAGTCCTAATCTTTTAAGTATGTATTTTAACATTTCTTACTCCAAATCAGTTTGCAAACTCAAGCTCCCAAATTCTGTCGAGAGGAGAGGTATAGGGATTAACCTCGGAGGGAAGGCTTGATGCCTTTATGACGTTTGCGTTGTAGGCGTAAACGGTGCTTCTCTGGTAAACGGGAAGCTCGACTGCGAGGTCAAGCACAAGACCCATAGCCTCGAGATACTTTTCTTCGCGGTAGCTCTGGATTTCCGCATCGGTGGTAAGCTCCGCGGGAATATCGCGCGCCTCGTCGATAAGCTCGGAAAGCTCGTTAAGGATTCTTGCCTGCTCGTCGTCGCGCTTGATTTCATCGTAGCCCCAGCCCTTCGTGCTGGTTGCGGTGGAGTTCTTGTGATAAATCTGGTACATATCGGGGTCGATGGTAGAGCCCCAAGCTGCCGCCCAAACGGCAAGCGCACCGGTGTTAATCTTGGTAAGAGCCTGAATATCCGCCTCTACCGTAATATCCCAGCCCATGGAGTTGAGAAGGTTTGCGGCATCTCTGAATACCTTGTAGGTGGGATGCTCCTGAAGGTTAGAGCCTGCGATAGTGAACTTTATCTTAAGCTGCTCGTCACCCGCGGATACGCCCGCAAGGCTCATATACTTTTGAATGTTGTTTCTTGCAATCTGCTCGTTCCACTGACCGTTCATCTGGGGGTAGTCCTTGCCGTTACGGTACTCGTAATTGCCGTCGGGATATGCCCAGCTGACCTTCGACATAGGCCAGTAAATCTGCTCCGCAGAGTCCGCGGTGTAGTAGTCGAGCGCAAGCGTGGTGTTCATCGCACACATAATTGCCTTACGGAGATTTATATCGGGAATGTGCGTGGCGTTAACGCCGATGTAACCGTAGCCGAGCTGGTCGGTCATAATGTAGTTAAAGCCCTCCGACTGCATAGCCGCAAGCTTTTGTGCGTTATCCTTCGTAAGCTGGGGAGTAACGTAGTGAACCGAGCCCTCCTTAAGCGCGCCGATAGCGTTGGAGGCGGTAACGACCTGATAGCGGACCTTTTCAATCTTCGCATTGTAAAGACCCGAGCCAACGGTATAGAAGTTATCGTTTCTCTTGAAGTATGCAATACCCGCGGAGTAGAAGTCCGTGCCCGAGGGATTGTCGCCGTTTGCGCGGTTGGTTGCCTTGTAAGGACCTGCGCCCATGGGAACGGTGTTGTTTCTTACCGACTGAACGACGTCCATCATAAAGTCGAAGGAGTTGAAATCTACACCGAACTTGTTGTTTGCGATATCAACGGGGGTTTCTGCGCCCTCGCCGTAATAGTGCTGGGGAGCAACCGAGAAGGCAAAGTTCCACTGTGCCTTGGGGTCAACTCCGTCAAGGGTTATGCGAAGCACGTCGTAGCCGTCGGTGGGAACGCCGTTTTCATCGTGCGTGCTTGCAACGGTGTACTGATTGCCGTTAACCGTGATGGTCGTTCCCATCGTAGCCTCCTTGTGACCGAGGGACTCGATGCCCGAAACCGAGGGAACGGCAAGCTCTCCGTCAACAAGCTCGTTGTTAAGGAGAACCTCCTTTGCCTTTGCAACATATTCGTTGATTATCGTGGAGGCGGAAACGGAGTAGTTAAGAACCGCGGGAAGCGATGCCTCCGTCATATCCTTGAACACTCTGTCGATAGCCGCTTCCTTCGTGGTGATGCTCTCGGGGTAGTTCTGGGTAATCTTTTCGATTACGGTTCTGTCAATGCTTGCAGTACCGTGACCCTTGTACTCAATATCGACGTAGCCCTCGTATGCAAAGAAGCAGAAAACCTCGTCCTTGAATACGTCGAAGCCGTTGTAGGGAGCCTCTACGTAGGACTCCTTTGCAACCGCAAAGTCGTTGTTAAGCTCCTCCTTAAAGAGCTTGAGAACGTTATCGTAGTCCTTTTTGAGCTGCGCTCTCGCCTTGTCCTCCGCGTCAGGCTCGCTCATCTCGGCATCCGTCATAATAGCCGACATATAGCCGTAGGAGGGGGAGTGTGTAGCAATTGCATCGTACATCATCTGCGAGGTAACCGAAATCGTAAGGTCGCCCGCACCGTCGGAAAGGTTGTTGAACAAATCGACAAGCTCCTGGCGGCGTGCGCTTGCGTTTGCGGACGCCTGCTCCTGTCTGTCGGTGTTGTCGTCGTCGTCACTCGCGTCGGGGTTCTGCTCCTTATAGGCGTTAAGACCCTTGATAGCGGTGGAGTAAATGGTTGCGGAGCCGGTGTAAACGGGGTCGAGATATACGTAAAGGTTAAACAGAACGTCCTCTATCGTGAGGGGGTGTCCGTCCGAGAAGAGTATATCCTTTTTGATGACGAAGGTATATACGCTGTCGCCGTCCTCGTTTTTGGTAAGCTCGTAGTCGAGGGTTGCAACCGCCTCGTTCTCGCCAAAGCTTACGATAACCGACTGAACCGTACCGTCCGCGTTATATACGCACTGGGAGGAAAGCATACCGATTTGCGTCATAGAAACAATCGTGCCGTCCGCCGCAGAGGTAGAGAAGAACGGATTAAAAAGTCCGTCGGGCTGCTCGGTCATAATTACAAGCGCGTCGGGATTTTCTGCGCCGCCCTTTTTTCTGCAGCCCGTGAATACGGAAAGCGCGGAAACGCAAACCGCAACGAGAAGCAGAAAGCTTAAAAGCTTTTTCATTGTTTTTCTCCTTTATATGATGAAATTTTAATAACTTGGTTGGGGAAGGAATTTACCGCCCGAATTTTTAATAACTTGGTTGGGGGAAAATTTACTGCTTTTTCTCTCTAAACCAGCTTACGACGTTGCCGCTTGCGCCAAGCGTAACCGTGTGCGTAGCGCCGTCGCCGTTAACAGCCTCGAGCGTAATTCCCGAATAATCGATTTGGCAAAATTCGTAGCCCACACCCGCAACGAGTCCGACGGTATACGTGCCGTTGTCCTTCGTAAGCGAGCCGTTAAGCGCCTCCGCGTAAAACGTCATTTTACCCGTAACGCTAACCTGTGAAACCGTTGCGCCCTGTTCGATTTTTCCTGCAAAAAGACCGTAGTAAAGTCCGTTTTCCTTGTTATAGCCCTTGTTGATTTCAAGCACCGCGTTTTCAAAGGAAAGCTCGGTAATAACCGCCTTTGAGGTTACCGTCTTGAAAATACCCGCAAGGTTTGAAAAGCTGCTTTGCTTTACCGTGATATTGCTTATTTTGTGACCGTTACCCTCGATAACGCCCGAAAAGCTTCCGTTAAGCGGCCAGCTCTTGCCCGTAAAATCAAGGTCTGCCTCGATAACGTAGTGCGCCGCGGGGTTTGCGTTGCTTATAAGCTGGTCTGCGGTTGAAATCCAATACCACTCGCCCTCGAGAAGCTCGACGTATATTTCATAACAGAGCCTTCCGCGGTTGCGTTTTCAAGGTTTATACTGCCCGAATGTACAAGCTCTCCGCTTACGGGATTGCCGCCAATCTCGGTGTACATATTGCTTACGTCGTAGGTCCTGCCGATAAGCTGGGGAAGGGAGTTTGCCTCAACCCTGCCCGTATCTCTGTTAAGCGCGGGAAGGATAATCCTCTCGCCGACGCTCGCAATCTCCTCGCCAAGCTTTTCGCCCGTATTCACGTCGTAAAATTCAAAGTAAAACTCGGGCACCCACGCCGCGTAAAGCGTTACGGTGCTGCCGTCTATGGCGGAAAGGTCGAGCCTGTCGTTATCGAAATCCCAATACCCACCGTAGGTGTATGCGGGATTAAGTCCGCTTTCGCTCGCAATGCCGCCAAGGTAGTCGAGGTGTCTGCCCTCGCCGTCAAGCACGGGAGTGCGCTCGGTGTACCAGCCCGCAAGAATAAAGCCGTTATTCTTTGCAACCTGTGCCCTGTCACCTCTTACGCTTTTGTTTTCGGGAGCTACGAGAGGGAGGCTTCCCGACGGGAAATCGTCGGGATTGTAGCTGTCAACCACGACGGAGGTGTTGGTCGTAAAGCTTCCGTTGCCCGCGTCGTATCTTACGTTGAAGGTATAGCCGTCGTCCTCGTTGCTCTTGTAGGGATTATCCCGCCCCTTGCAGGCGGTGAGCGCGAAAAGCACGCTCACCAAAAGCACTGCGGGAACTAAAAATTTTAATATCTTATTCATCGTCTTTATCCTCGCGCTCGTCCGCCTCGGATTTTTCTTCACCGTCGGCAGTTTCGTCCGACTCGGATTTTTCCTCCGCGCCGTCGGCACTTTCGTCCGCCTCGGATTTTTCCTCCGCGCCGTCGGTATTTTCGCACGCCTCGGTATTATCACCGCCCGCGGTGCTTTCCCGTCCGTCCTCGGTGCTTGCAGGCTTTCCGCCGCCCTCGGCAAGCATTTTCCTGAAATAGAGGAAGTATGCCGCCGCAGCCAGCGCAACCGCCGCGCTTACCGAAACAATCACGATGACCGTCGCGTTATTCTTCTTCGGCTCGTCGGTTGGGGCGGAGGGGGTAGGCTCCTCATTCGGCTGGTTATTGCTGCCCGAATCCTTGAGAAGGAGAATATCGTTCTCCGCGGAAATAAGCTTGGAGTAATTTGTAACGAGTGCCTGCTGCTCGAGAAGCACCTTATCGTACGCGGCACGCGCCGCAAGCACAAGCTCCTCGTCCGAAAGCATTACCATTGCGGGAAGCCTGTTGATTGCCTCGATAGCCGCAAGAGTGTTATCGTCCGCGCTTACCGCACCCGAAACTCTGGTTTTAAAGTAACGGTCCAAAACGAAGCTGTCGTAATATTTTCCGTTCGACGGATGAACCATAACGAGCGAAGGCTCTCTGTGACCGACGTAATCGACGAAATTCGCACCGTAATATACGGCGGAGTAATCGAAGGTGTTGGTCTCTCCGTCAAGCGTGATGTACATAATGTAGTCAACGATACCAAGACCCATATAGGTGTTATTGCCCGCCTGATATTCGCTGACGTCGGGGAAGTTCTCGCCCGAAAGGAAGAAGTTTTGGTCAAACTCCTCCTCAAGCACGGGAGCCTCAAAGCTCTTGAACACCACGGTAGTAAGCGACTCGCAATCGAAGAACGCCTTGTGACCTATGGAGTTAAGGCTGTGCGGGAGAGTAACCATAACCACGTCGGTTGCGGAGAATGCCATTGCGGAAATTCTCACAACGCCCTCGGGAATTACGGCGCTCGTGCCGCCGAAGGGAACGTAGGTGGAAAGCTCAAGACCGTAGGGAACTGCGCTGTAAAGCGAGCCGTCGATGACCTTAACGCTCTCGCTGATATCAAAGGTATATGTGATTTCGGTGTATTCCTTTCCGTTCCACTCGGTTACAACCTCGCGGGAGAAGGGAGCAAGCACCGCGTTTGCGAAGGGATTGTCGCCAAGGCTCGTAAGCTTCTCTCCGAGAGTGACCGAAAGCGTGTAAACCGTTCCGTCGAAAAGGTAATCGGAGGGCGACGGCTTAAGGAATGCAAAGTCGCCGATTGTTACGGCACCCGAAAGGTCGAGACTTGTAATCGCACCGTAAGCAAAGGCGTAATTGCCGAAATGCTCGACACCGCCGAGTCCCACGGTATTAACGAGAGCCGTATCGTATGCAAACGCGCCCTCGCCGACGGAAACGCCGCCGTTATGATTAAAGGTCACGTCGGTAAGCCCCTCGCAATATACGAATGCGTAATCTCCGATTTCGGTAGCGGAGGAAAGGTCAACCTCGGTAAGCGCAGTCTTGGAGAAAGCACCCTCGCCGATTGACACAACGCCCTCAAGATTTACGCTTGAAAGGGAGGGACAGTCCGCAAACGCCATATAGGGAATTTCGGTAAGACCCTCGCCGAGAATAACGGTAGAGAGCTTTTCGGAATACTGGAATGCCTGCTTACCGTCGCGGATAACGTTGCCGCTTGCATCTCTTTCGACAAGCACCGCGGAGGAAAGGTCCACCGTAGTAAGCTTTGCCGCGTGATAGCTGTAGCCGTATTCGCCCGTTACGGGGTCAACGTAATATTCGTTTGCGTTTGCGTTGGTGTACTGATAAAGCACGTCGCCCGAGAACGCCATTTCGCCGACGAATACTACCTTTGAAAGGTCGATGTAGCCGAGCGACTCCGCATTGTAGAACGCCATTCTGCCAACGTCAACGCCGTCGCCGAGCTTAACCGTGATAACGCTTGCCGCACCGAGGAAGGCGGAATCGCCGATAACGACGTTGTTTCCGATTTCAATGGTGGTAAGCGCGGATACGTACTTGTAGAAATAAATCTTTTGACCGTTTACTGTCTTGCTTTCGAGTCTGAAGTTCTGCTGACCCGTTCTGAAGTTTGAGGAGCTTCTTCCGAGCATAAACGAGCCGAGTCCGAGGACCGCGCCGTCGCCGATATATACGGAGGCAAGCTTCTGGCATTCGCAGAACGCGCCCTCGCCGACCTTCATTCCCGCGGGAATCGTAACGGTAGTAACGTCCGTGTATGCAAAGGCGTAAATGCCAATGCTCTTAAGCTCGGGAGCAAAGCTCGGAAGCACCGATACGGGTGTATTGTAGAAGGAGTAATCTCCGATGGAGGTAAGCTCTCCGAGCGTTACGGAGGAAAGCGCGGTACAGTCCGCAAAGGCGTACTTGTCAACTATAACCGCGTCGGGCATATTTACGGAGGTAATTCTCGTATTGCCCGCAAACGCACCCTGTCCGATTACGGCAACACCCTCGAGGGTGAAGCTTCCGCTTGCGGAGGGAGCAACGGCAACGAGCGTCTTAACGCCGTCAACCGTCTTGATAATTCCGCCGCCTACCGAGGAAAGAATGCCGTTTTGACTGTCAATCTCAATCGACGCTCTCGTGTAGGTAAATGCAAATTCACCGATAGCCGCAACGTCCCTTCCGAGCTTAACGGTCGAAAGGCTGCGACAGCCCTCAAACGCGCTTCTCGGCACGACGCTCGTGTTTACCTCAATCTCGGTAAGAGAGGTACAGCTCGCGAATACCCTCTCGCCAAGCTTTACCTTTTCCGCCCTTATATCAACGGTGGAAAGGCTTGCACAGCCCTCGAACGCCGACGCGCCGATGGAGCGAAGCGTTTCGGAAATCGTTACCTTCGTGAAATCGTTTGCAACGTTAACGTAGCTTGCGTTTCCGTTCGCGTCGTATTTAACCGTAGTCATTGCCGAGAATGCGTAGTCTGCGATAGCGTGCGCGGAGGCAAGGTTAAGCTCGCCCTTAAGGTCACAGCCCATAAACGCGTACTTGTTAATCGTGACGACGTATTCAAGACCCTCTACGCTCTTAAGAGAGGTACAGCCGTAGAACGCGCCGTATTCGATATACTTAAGCGTGGAGGGAAGCACCACCGTTTCAAGGGCGGTGAGGTTTGCGAATGCGTACGGACCTATCTTTTCCACACCCTCGGGAATGATAACCTTCGTTATCGTGTTGTCACCGATGTAGGTGGGCTTCGTTGCGTCAGGCTCCTCCTCGGTTATCTCGGAGGGGTCCTTGTCAACGTATTCGTAGTTGGAGAATGCGTACTGACCGATTTCGGTAAATCTCATATCGGCGGGTATCTGTACAAGACCGCCGTTACCGAAATAGCTCGTAAGGGTCGGACCGCTTCTTACGTAGGGGTCCTTTACCTCAACCCTTACCGTCCTCGTCACGCTCTTCGTTCCGAGCGAAAGCTTTACGGTGATGTTAGCCGCGCCCTCCGAATTTGCGACGATGACGCCGTTTTGGTCAACCGAAACAACCTTTTCGTTACCGCTTATGTAGGTAAGCGTCGTCTTGCCCGCGAAATATTCGTCAAGCTGCAGGCGAAGCCTTACCGATTCGGACGGGTACATCGAAAGGTACGGATTTCCGTCAAAGCTCTTCGTATCTCCGGTTTCTCCGATTTCCTTCTTTTCGGTTTCCATTTGATAATACGCTTTAAGCGTATCGTAGCCAATAATTTCAAATTTATCCACGATTGTGGAGGGGTTTATCTTCTTGTAGCCCTCGTCGCCCTCCTTGCGGACGGTAACGTTAAGGCGCACGACCTTGTTCGGGTCGCTCTCGTCGAAGATAAATACCTGCGCCTTACCGCTTCCGACGGCAACGACCTTGTCGTTAACCACGCGGATGACGCTCTCGTTGGTGGAGTTGTAGGTGAGAAGCTCGGGCCACTCGGTATCGGGATAAACGAGAGGAGTAAGCTTGTAAATCTCGTTGGGGTTAAGCGTTATTTCGCTCTCCTCGAGATAGAAATCGATATACTCGGCGGGAAGCGGTATTTCGTAAACCGCGTAGTTCATCGCGTAGTCATATACCGAAATCGCGAGGTTGTTTTTGCTAACGCCCTTCGTCTTTATATCGTAAATGTAGTCGGTAAGCTCGTAGGTAACGTAGGTAGTACCGTTTTTCTCCGAATAAATCGGGGTGAGATAGTCGGAGAAGGACATAATCTGGTTCTCGTACGCGCTGCCCTCGGCTGCCTTTGCGATATATCCGACCTGCATTGCCATCGAGTAGTGGTTATCGTAAACGGCAACCCTTGCGAAAAGGCGGTTCTTTTTCTTGTCCTTATCGTACTCGGTGTAATACTCCACGTCGGTAATCGCGGGAGCCTCGAAGTCAACCGTGAACGGAAATTCAAAGGTGGAGGACTCGTTTGCAACAAGACCACCGTCACCGTAATCCACGTAGCCCTGAAGCTTTACGAGATATTGCGTGTTGTTCTTGAGGTTGTAGTCCTGCGTATCGAATTCGATTTCGACGTTTGCGGGATAAATCGAGCCGCCGTCGCCGTAGGACTTTCGCACGTCGTTTTCGGTTCTTGTAAAGATAACCTCGCCCGTTGCCGCGTCCGTAATCGTTATTTCAATCTTCGCCGCGTTACGCAAAAGTCCCGCCCACACGAAGCGAAGCGAATGCACCGTGCCCTCGTAGTTTGAAAGGGCAACGTAGTCGCGCGAAGCCGCGATAATCTTGTCGTTCGGGTTCTGTATGAAGAAATACGAGCCGAGATAGCTTATATAGTCGCTTTGAATACCGCCGATGGGACGGGTTGCGTAAGCGTCGGGAAGAGTCTTGTCGAGAAGCTCTATCGAATCGTTAAGCTCGTCCCTGTTGGTTTCGTAGTAGTCGATGTCAAAGAGGGGTGCCTGCGTCCAGTCGCCGTAGAAGGCAAGGTAGGGAACGTTGAGGTCAATCTCCGTGCCCTCTGCCGCGGTAAGGGTTATAAAGCCCTCCACGTACATACCGTTTTCAAAGGATTTATTAAGATAATCCTTGTCCGCGTCGGAAAGCGTAATCGTAACCGTTACGGTTGCAGTCTCGCCCGCCGAAACCGAAAGCCTTTTGCCGTTTAACGCACCGCCGCTTACACGGTTGATTTCTATTGCCGCACCGCCGAGGACATAGCCCTCCTCGGTAACCACCGTTTCACCCTTGTAGGTGAGTGTATCGCTGACGCCCTCGGTCATAACGAGAGCGGATATATCGTAAGAAAGAGCAGAATTTCCAAAGTTGTAAACCGAGAAGGTGAGGCTATATACACCGCTTCTCGTGGGATCGTCACCAAGCTCTATCTTGGTTTTGTCCATTGCGTTTTCGCGCGTGAAGCTCGCCGTATCCTTGCTGTACGTAAGGATGAACGCCCTCGTATCGCCCGCCGCCGAAAGGTTTGCAAGACCCGCGCCCTGCTTTCTGACTGCGTAGGGAAGACCGTTTTTGGCGTAAACGACGTCCGCCGTGGACATAAGCAATCTGTTGATAATCGCGTTTACCTCGGGGTAATTTATTTCCCCGTTCGGGAGTGTGATTTCCTCCTGCCTCGGGTAGTTTTCGATTACGTACTGACGAAGCACCGCGATAACGCCCGCCATATTCGGGCAAGCCATCGACGTACCCGAAAGCCTGTCGTACTCGTTACCCGTAACCGCGGAGAGAATGTTACCGCCGTGTGCGGTAATCTCGGGCTTTATACGGAGGTCGGGTGTCGGACCCCAGGAGGAGAAGTCGGACATAAAGGGACCCGATGCCTGAGTGCGGCTGATTTTGATAGTGCCGCGCTTTGCCGCCGCGAGGATTTCTCCGTCGTCCTGTGAAATCGAGCATATCGGAATATCCGTAGTACCCGCGTTCATTCTTATCTCACCGGAGGTGTTGTTGTAAATTATGATGCCCGCCGCACCCGCCTGGAGTGCCGCGTTTGCCTTTTGCTCAAAGGTGGTAGAGCCGCGCCTTACGAGTGCAATCTTGCCCGTAACGTCAACGCCGTTGTAGTCGGTGTTTCGTCCCACACCGGGAACAAGCACGTACTCTATCTCCATAGAGTCGCGACCCTCTCCGAGAAGCTCGTCGAAGAAATGCTTTTCCTCGCTCGCCGCGTCGGTTGCCTCGGTAAAGTACATTATCGTCGAGCCGTAAAGAAGGTAGGGAGTCTTCGTTCCGTTAATGGAGGCAATCGAAAGCGCCGCCTCGTAGGTGGAGGGCGAGCCTACCGTGCCCGTATCGGGGTTGGAGGTAAGACCGAGGTTACCGTTCTTCTCCGAGCCGTACGCGGAGGAGAAGCTGTTCGATGCCGCAACGACGAGGCTTATGCCCTTTTCTCTGATTCTGTCGTAAACGCCCGAGATTGCCTCCTCGTCGCTCACGCGGGAGAAGCCGCACGCCGTACCTATCGACATATTGATTACGTCAACGCCGAGAGCAACCGCATCCTCGAGAGCCGAGAGAATCCAGGAGGAGCGCGCCGAATCGTAGGTGTCGGAGAAAATCTTCATCGAAACCACCTGTGCCTTCGGAGCAACGCCCGTGATAACGTCGTCGTCACCGACGATTACGCCCGAAACGTGCGTACCGTGGTTGTTATGTATGGAGTAAACGTCGGAATCGTAATCCGCGTAGTCGAACGCAAACGGAACCTTGTCGCTTACGTACACGTCCGATGCGATAAGTCCGGGGATTATCTCCTTTGCATTCGTGCCGCCGAGAAGCGCCTCAACCTCCGAGAAGGTAAGACCGAGCTTCTTGCCCGCAAGCCTGCTTGCGTCGAATGCATCGTGGGTGTAGTCAAGACCCGTGTCAAGCACCGCAACCACGATACCCTCGCCGTCGTATCCGAAGGCGGAGGAGTTGAAGATACCCGTTTCGTAAACGTTTACGTTGTTTTCGACGAGCTGCGTTTCTGCGGGATTGTAAACCTCGCCAACCACCGCGCGCCTGTTCTCGCCGAGAGCCTCGCACATATCCTCGAAGTATCTCGCTTCGATAAGGATTTCGTAGCCCGTAAGCACCGTATCGTACTCCGCGCCCGTGCTATGCTCGATGCCGAGGTCGGAAAGCTTCTCGGAGATAAGCTCCTTGTCCGCCTTAACCTCGCTTCTTAATTCGTCCGCCTCGTCCGAGAAAACGTACTCGGTAAAGGTGAGCGCTCCCATTTCGTTATAGCTTTCGAGAAGGGAGGGGGTGTCAAGCATAACGATAACCGAAATGAGGTCGTCGTCCTTTACCGTTTCGGGGAGCTTAAACGCAACCTCCCCGTTGATATAGTCCTCGTAATTCGGGTCAACCGAGGTGAGCCGCTTGATATATCCCGCCGCCTCCGCCGTGCCGACGATGGCATCGGAGGAAACGTTGAAAATCATCACAGCGGTCAAAAGAATCACGAGTATGCTTGTGGATACCTTTGTGAATGTTTTTTTCATACCTGGAAATTTGCCTTTCTGCATTTCTATAATGTGTACGTATGCATATTCACGCGTGTGCATACGCGTCCATTCTAAAATATTTTATCATACGCGCAAAAAAAAATCAAGTATTTTTGCATAATAACCCGAATTTGGTGAAATGTTTA
Organism: Clostridia bacterium; assembly: GCA_017533565.1. Lineage (GTDB taxonomy): Bacteria > Bacillota > Clostridia > Oscillospirales > CAG-272 > UBA1740. The sequence goes on along the minus strand of JAFXHU010000030.1, from coordinate 22,848 downwards.
CAAATTTTTACCGCGCTTTTGGGCAAGCCTTTCGCTCATTCTACAATCCTTTTGCCGTTTTTGACTTTCAATCCTTCATTTTCTACCTTTGTAAAGTTAAAAAAGACCGATTTTTGCAATATCTCCCCCTGCAAGCCGTCATTTTTGCCCCCAAAAAGCCCAAAATTTGCATAAAAAGCCGTTTTTTGCAGATATTTGCCCCACAAGTGGCGGCAAGGGTCGCTTTTGCTTCGGAATTTGTCGGCTTTTCTCTTGACAAAAACTCCGTGTCTGTGATAAAATAAATCGTTAAATCAACCGAGCGGATAAATCCGCCGTATCAAAATGCCGAAAGGAGGCTATATGAAGCTTTCAGAACGGGCGAAGGGGATTATTCGCCTACTGCTTCCGATTTTGCTCGGAGCTATGCTTACCGTCACGGCGGTGCTGTTTATACTGTCCGCCTGCTCAATAAATTCAATGGGCGAAAGCCCGTACACCTACGGCTCCGTGGGCGCGGCGTTTTCGAAAATTGCCGCTGTCGTCTATATCACCATCGCGCTTACCGTCGTTACGGGCGCGGTCCTGCTTTTCCTCGCTCCCGACGGAAAAAAGCGGGCAAAGCCGCCGCGCGACGTCCTCTCCCGCTTAAAGCGTGCCTACCGCACCGCCGACCTCTCCACTGCGGGCGAGAGGCTGCGTAAAAAAATCCGCTTCGAGCAAACGCTCCGCCGTTCCTTGCGCCTTGCTAACTTCTCGCTCCTTGCAATAGGGCTTGTGATTACCCTCTGCTGTGCGATAAATGCGGATAATTATGCGGAGGGCGTCACCTCGCACGAGCTTACCGCCTCCGTCCTTAACGTAGTGATTGCGGCTGTAATTTACCTTACGCCCGCCGCGCTCGTCGCGCTTTTGCGTATGCCCATCGACTCGCTTTCCGCGGAGTACGAGCTAAAGCTCGTAGAAAAGCTCCCCCGCCGCCGTGCGGCAATGCCCGAGAGTGCGGAGCGCAAAGCGCCCTATCTCCTTGCCGTCCGCCTTTCGGTGATAGCCATTTGTGCGGTGCTGATTATCCTCGGCATATTCAACGGCGGAATGAACGACGTGCTGCAAAAGGCAATAAAAATATGCACCGAGTGCATCGGATTGGGGTGATAAAGGATGAAAAAGATACTTGCGAGGCTCAAATCCCTTATTCCCACGAAGCGAAGGCTGATACAGCTTTACGCCGCCCTTCTTTTCAACGCAAATATAAAGGGCTTCTTTAACGGGAAGCTTTATAAGGGTCCCGTCAAAAACATCTGCACCCCGGGTCTTAACTGCTATTCCTGTCCGGGTGCTTCGGGGGCGTGTCCCCTCGGCTCGCTTCAAAACGCTCTTGCCGAATCGAATAAGCGCGCGCCCTACTACGTTTTCGGAATTATTATTCTTTGGGGCATACTTTTCGGACGCTTTATCTGCGGCTGGCTCTGCCCCTTCGGTCTTATCCAGGACCTGCTTTACAAAATAAAAACGCCCAAGCTCAAAAAGAGCAGGGTGACGAAGATACTCTCCTGCTTAAAATACGTTATTCTCGTGTTCTTCGTTTTCGTAGTACCGATAATGTATTCCTTCCGCAATTTCCCGCTTCCCGCGTTTTGTAAGTATATATGCCCCGCGGGCACGCTGGAGGGCGCGATAGGACTTCTCTCAAACGCCGTAAACGAAAGCCGTCTTTCGCTTCTCGGACCTCTTTTTACCTGGAAGTTTGCGCTTCTTTGCTCCTTCGTTCTCGGCTGTATCTTCGTTTACCGACTTTTCTGCCGCTTTATCTGTCCCCTCGGCGCGCTTTACGGACTTTTCAACAGGATTTCCGTCCTCGGTATTAAGCTTGAAAAGCCGAAGTGCATCGATTGCGGACTTTGTATTTCCACCTGTAAAATGGATATTCGCGAGGTTGGCGACCGCGAATGTATCTCCTGTGGAGATTGCGTTGCCGTTTGTCCTACGAAGGCTATATCCTATAAGGGCGGTAAAATTATCCTTCCCGACAACGAAATCCCGACTCCCGCGGACGGGGCGGAGGACCGCGAGGCGGTGCTTGCCTCTTACGAAAAAAGGGAGAAAAATAAAAAGCTTTTACGCCGCATAATTGCCGCCGTGCTTGCCGTTTCTCTTTCGGTAGCACTCGTGTATTTCAACTTTATCGACAGAGAGAAAACCGTTTCGCCTCCCCCCTCGGGTGACGGAGAGCTTGAATACGGCTATCTTGTCGGCGAGCTTTGCTACGGCTACGACGTACCGCTTCTTAACAAGGACGGCTACACGGGCGAAAGCTTTAACCCCGCCGAAAACCACGGCAAAATCACGGTTATCAACTTCTGGGGCACTTGGTGCGGACCCTGTAAGGCGGAGCTTCCGTATTTTGACAGGATTGCACGCGAATATGCCGATACCGTTACCGTTATCGCGGTAAGCACCTCCTACGACGGAGCGCAAACCGCCCCCGAGTACGTTGGCGAAAACTTCGCGGACAGCCCTATCCTCTGGGGACGTGATAAGGTGCTTGAGGATGCCGCAGGCTCGGATTATTACTACACCCTCCTTGGCGGAGAGTCGATGTACCCGATGACCGTCGTGCTTGATACGAACGGCGTTATCGTTTACTCCGACGTAAAGCCTCTCGATTACGACGGCTTACGGGCTATTATCGATTCCGTTCCGCTTGAATAATCGACTCCGCCGCGCTTGAAAAATAAACCTTCTCGCGCTTAAATAATCAACCTTCTCGCGCTTGAACGAAAAGCAAAGGGCGGGCGCGGAAGTCGGCAAAGCCTATAATCCAAAAACACAAAATGTAAACAATTATTTACAATCGGGCGACGCATAACCGTCGCCCGATTTTTTCTTTTGCTTTTCAAAATACCGAAAAAAACACTACCCCGTGTCGCATTTTTATCAAAAGTCTCGCAAAAACCGCGCAGCCTTACCGCAGAAAAAGGAAAATCCCCGCCGAAGCGGGGATTTTATTGCTTATTTATGCTCTTTCAAGCACGAGAGTGTAGGCGTATTCGCCCTCGGGAAAATATGCGTGAATTGCCGTGCCCGCGTATTCACCGATTTGCTCGGGGATAACGAAGCCCTCGGGAACCGAAACGATATTGATTTTAACCCTTTCGGTGGAGCTGATGCTGCCCCTTACCACGCCCTCGGCATTCGTGGGCTGCGGGGGAATACATACGTTGTGGCAAATCTGCACGGATACGCCCTCCACGGGATTGCCGTCGGCGTCAACCACGGTAAGCACCGCAACCGTCGGAAGCACGAGCGTCTTTTCGGTATCGCCGTTAAGGTTCTTTTGCGCCTTTGTAAGGTCGCCGTAGCCCTTGAGGTCAACGAACTCAACCGACACCTTCTTGTATGTGTTGATTTTCTTCGTTGCCACGCCGTTTTCGTCCGAAACGACGACGTCGGTTTCGTTTCCGTCGTAGGTAAACTTAAGCGAAATTCCAGAAATGGGATTTCCGAAAATGTCCTTGAGGGTTACGGAGTAATCGATACCCTCCTCGGTTGTTTGTCCTCCGCCGTTATCGGGATTGACGGGAGTGTTGCCCTCGCCCTCGTCGGGATTGTTACCCTTGCACGAGGTAAAACCAAGGCAAAGGGTAAGCATCGCCGCCGCAAGTAAAAATGCGATTATTTTTTTCATTTTTTCACCTCAAATGTCAATTGCCAAACTCCGCGTAATAGTACGCAAGCTTAACCCAGGAGTTTTCAACTCCCTCAAACGTAACTCTGTCCATAAGAAGCTGAAGCATAGCCGCAAGCTCCGCATCAACCGCGATACAGCCCTGACGCTCGGGGTGATCCGCCTCGTCGAGAAGGATAGCAACGTATGCCATCATCTCGTCGGTATAATCCTCTGCCTGACCGTGATAGATGCCCGCCTTTACGTCGTCCATCTGATAGTATTCCCACTTCTCGTCGTACTCGTCGCCGAAGTAGGTGTGAAGCCACTCGTCCTCCTTTTGAAGAACGTAAGCTCTCCACTCGGATGCAAGAGCGATAAGCTCCGCCGCATTTTCAAGCTCCTCAAGAGAGGAGAAGTCGCCGTTCATAACCTCGAACATAGAGTAGTCGAGCCATCTCGTATTGAGGTCGTCCTCGGTAAGCGACGGATTTTCAATTACCCAAAGGTCGAAAAGAGCCGAAATACCCGCATCTCTTGCGGAGGAAAGAATGTTGAGCGCCTCGTTGTCGCGGTCGGTCTTTGCGGGCATATTCGTAAAGTTGAACATACCGCTTTCAATAACGTCCTTAAGCGAGTTGGAGGGGAATATGCTTGTAGAAAGGTGGAAATCAACGAATACGAGAGAGCCGAGCGTGCCGTCCAAGTTAATAACGTGATAGTACTTCGTGCCCTCGGGCTTGCCGAGCTTTTGTGCCATCTCTTGGCAATCGTGACAGCCGTCGTTATCGCAAAGCCTTACCTTCTTGCCGCCCGCGATGGTTTCGCCCATTCCGCCGTTTGCCGTAAGGTCAAAGGTAAAGGAGCCGGGAGAAACGGGGGTAAGCTGGCTGTAGCTGCTTCCGATATAGGTCATCTTAAATTCAAGAGTGCCAAGCTCGTTGGGGTCGTGGAAGGCAACCGCAACGTAATACGTAACGCCCGCCTTAAGATTAACAACCATCGAAATGTTGTTGTAGTCGATTGAAACAACCGCAACCTTCTGCGAAAGGTCGGTGATTTTCGTGATATTACCGTCCCCGTCCACGCAAATGGGGTCGTCGCAGGTGAGGTCGGTGGGGTCGGTTTCAACGCCGTTTTCATCGTACTGCTTCGGATAAATAACGTCCTTGAAGCAATTCGGGCAAACCACCTTGTAGCCCTCGAATACGAGGTCGGGCGAAAGCCTTTCGCCGCTTATTTCGCTGTCGGTATAGAGAATTCTCTCGCCCGCGCCGCCGCTATTCGACGCCGTGAATACCCAAGCAAGCTTCGTGGAGCTGCCAAAGGAGGTGATTCTGAAAACACCGTCCTCGGTGGGGGTGAAGGCGTAAAGATATCCTCTCGGAATGAGAATGCTATCGTAGGTTACCGAAATCACGGTATCAAGCTCGATTTCGGGTGCGGAGAAGGGAGCAAGACCCTTTATCGGGTCCTCAAGCTGCTTGCCGTCCGTGCCGTATGCATCGTAATAGCAGCAAAGCTGGAGCCAGGTGTTCTCGGTGTAAAGCTTTCCTGCGGAGTTTGCATACTGCTTTACGTAAGCGTCGAGGAATTCGCGAAGCTCTGCGGTTACGGGGCAAATGCCGTGAAGCTTGGAGTTTGCCGCGTAGTTACCGTATGCCTCCATAATCGCAAATTTATCCACTCCGTTTACGAGGAATACGTTGTTTCCGTAATCGTCGGTGTTTGCGTAAAGCCTTTCGAACACCGTCTTGCTTGAATCAAACTGCGTGTAGGTATCTACGAGCTGTGCAAAAAGGATAGGACCGTCAGCCGTTCCGACGTGAAGGTATCCGTCCGAGCCGAGAACCACGTCAACGTAGCTGTTGAACTCGGAGCCCCACTCGTCCTTATCGGTAGCCGCATAGCGGAAAATGTAGGTTTCGGTGTCAACCTCGGACTCGTCGATTACACGGAGGTTGCGTAAATAAACGCCGTCCTTGCCGATATAACCGGAGTAGTCCTTTATGTACGTAAACGCCACCTCGTAGGTTTTCGATTCCTTCGCAACGAAGGTACAGCAGGTGCTCCAGCTGCCCTCCTCGCCCTCGCCGGGAAGCGTATCCGCACCGAGAATGGTGTAAATATCCTTGCCGTCAACTATCATAACCATATAGTCCGTGCCGAGCGAGTTGTTTTGCGTCGAGGAAAGATAATCGAACACGAGCGCGTCGCCCGCCTCAAGATATACGTCCGCGTAAAGAATTGCGTAGGAATTGTCCTTGTTAAAGTTAGAGGGTCTTACCGCGGAGGTGTTTCCGATTTGCTCGATGACGAAGGGCCAGGAGTATTCGTTTTCCTCCCAACGGTAGCTTACCTGGATTTTGTTACCCGACTCTCTGTATTCGCCCGTAAGCACCTCGTCGATTTCCTCAAACGACGGAGGCTCAACGTTCGGCTTTTCAATCGGGCTGAAGTCCGCGATGCTCTCTACGACCTTCTGATTGTAGTCCGCCGCGTTGAAGTGGTTGAACGCGTTTGTCCAAACCTGCTCGCTCGGAAGTCCGCCCGCCTCAATGCAGCAGATAACGCCCGCGCGGTCGATAAATACCGATATGGGATATGCGTAGCCCTCCGCGCCCGTGGTTGCGTCAACGGTGCGGTAGAACTTCATAACAAGCTCTCCCTTCGTAAAGCCGTTAAGGCTGTCAAGCGCGTTGAAGGTCGGGAAGTTGATGGGACGGATTGCGGTGTTACCCTCTGGGTCAACCACCTCTACCACGAAGTTCTTGATGGTGCTCGTTGCCTCGCCGTAGTCGTTCACACCGAAAATCTCCACAACATCGCCGTAAAGCCCGTTGTAATTCTCGTATGCTTGAATCATAAAGGGAATTTCGGATACGCAAGGACCGCAGCCCGTGTACCAGAAATTAAGCACGAGAAGATTTCTTTCCTCAAGCACGGAGGAAATGAGGAATTCCTCGCCGTTAACGTCGGTGATAAAGAAGTCGTGAATAACGTCACCGAGCTGATACATATCGACGTCCCTTATGTCGCCGTCGGAAATCGGCGCGCTCGAGAGAGTTATATCCGCCCTTTTCGATGCGTCGAAGCTGAAGGAATTGCTTCCAACCTGATAGCCGTCGGGAACACCCTCGAGGGCTACGGTATATGTCTTGGAGGAATCAAGCTTAAAGCTTACCCTTCCGTTTGCGTCGGTCTTTGCCTGGTCAACCGTCTGCGAGCTGTCCGCGCTGTCGTAAACGATTGCCCAAACGTTTTTAAGCGGCATACCGTATCTTGAAGAAACGGTTACCTCGTAGGTCGCGGTGGCTGCTGAACCGCCGTTACCCTCGCCCCCGCCTTCGCCGTTACCGCCCCCGCCGCCAACGTCGCTCGAGGGGTTGTCACCGTTATGCTTGCAGGAGGTCAGCGGTGCGAGCGCGCCTACCGCAATAACGATAACGAGCAAAAGCGAGATTATTCTTGAAAAGCTGTTTTTCATAATATATCTCCTTGTCATTTATTTACGGATTTTTAAAAACGTCCATTATATGTTACCACAAAACCGCGCTAAAGTCAATAAAAATATTTAATACGCGCCATAAAAATAATTTATTTACATTTTCGCAAACTTTTTAAAGCAAAAAGACCCGCCGAAGCGAGTCTTTTAAAATCGTTTTTGTATCTTTTGACGGCGCTTTAGCCGAAAATATCCGTGCCGAGCCTCGCCTCGTAATCATCGCTTGTGAAATGCTCTATCAAGCTCTCAAGCACTTGGGTGGATATAATCCCCTCGTGAACGTAGCAAATCATTCCCGCGCGGTCGATAAATACCGTAAAGGGGTAGGCGTTGCCTCCAAACGCGGTTATAAGCTCGCAACGACCGAAATCCCCCGCATCTCCCTTTACCGTTGGAAAGGGAAGCGCCACGCTCTCACCCTTGTAATCCACGCGGTAATCGCGTATAGTGCCGATGGGGTCGCCGTTATCGTCGATGGCGAAAAGCTCCACACCCGCGCTCCTGTATTTCTCATATGCGCTAATCAGCGTCGGAAACTCCGAGCGACAGGGACCGCAACCCGCAAACCAGAAATTAAGAATTAAAAGCTTGTTATTTGAAAGCGCGCCCGCCACCGAAAGCTCCGCACCGTTAATATCCGTAAATCCGAAATTGTGCACAACGTCACCGAGGGTGTAGCCGTCGAAATCCTCAAAACCGCCCTCAATCGGCGAGGTGGTCAGCCTGACCTCGGCGTGCCTGTCGGTGTTAAAGAGGTATTTTTCCTCCGCAATAAAGCCCGCGTCGGGGTATTGAATTATCACCGAGTAGCTCTTGGAGCTGTCAAGCTCCGCACTCGCACAGCCGTTAAGGTCGGTTTCAAGCCTCGCCACGGAGGAGGTGGCGTTCGCGCTTTCCTCGTTGTGAATTATAAATGACAGTCCCGAAATCGGAAGACCGTATTCGGTTGTAATCCTTACTGTATAGGTCGCGGGACCCGTGGGCGTGACGGGCTGCTGCGTCGGTGTGTCCTCACCGTTTCTACAGCCGAAAAGCGAAAGCCCCCAGGTAAGCAATACCGTCGCGGCAAGCACCGCGGAAAATAATCTTTTAATCATAAAATCTCCATTCGCAAGCGGCGGATTTGATTTACACGCTATATCTTATCACATACCGCCCCCGTTGTCAAGCAAATGCCCCAAAAAACGGACAGTTTTTGAAAAAGTGTTCATTATTTATATATAGAGCGTGAAATTTCCCGCTTTTTGCAAAAATACCGACGCGACGTCCCGCCCTCGCTTAAGCCAAGCCGATTTTTCGGAAATTCGGTAAAGGAATACGGCTTAATTGCCCCCTCTTTAAAAAACGGGGACACCCGTCGGCATCCCCGAATATCCTCCGACGCAAAAATCAAAGCACGTCGGCAATGTCGTAAATAAGTCTTTCGGTTTTCTCCCAGCCGAGGCAGGGGTCGGTAATCGACCTTCCGTAAACCTCACAGTCGGAAATCTTTTGCGTACCGTCCTCGATGTAGCTCTCAATCATAAGACCCTTGACGATGCTCCTTACCTCGGGAGAGTAGCGGCAGCTGTGAAGCACCTCCTTCGCAATTCTTATCTGCTCAAGGTATTTTTTGCCCGAATTTGCGTGATTTGTGTCAACTATGACCGCGGGGTTCTTGAGTCCGGATTTCTCGTAGGTCAAATAGAGGTCGTAAAGGTCCTCGAAATGATAATTCGGGTGCGACTTACCCTGCGCGTCCACGTAGCCGCGCAAAATCGCGTGACAAAGCGGATTGCCCTTCGATTCCACCTCCCAGCCACGGTAAAGGAAGGTGTGGCTCGACTGTCCCGCCTTAATGGCGTTCATCATTACCGAAATATCTCCCCCCGTCGGGTTTTTCATTCCCACGGGCACGTCTATTCCCGAGGCGGTGAGCCTGTGCTGCTGGTTTTCGGTAGAGCGCGCGCCCACCGCAACGTAGCCAAGCACGTCTGAAAGGTAACGGTAATTTTCGGGATAAAGCATCTCGTCCGCACAGCAAAAGCCGCATTGCTCCATCGCCTTTATGTGAAGGCTTCGTATGGCGAGTATGCCCCGAAGCATATCGGGTGCGGCGTTGGGGTTGGGCTGATGAAGCATACCCTTGTAGCCCTCGCCCGTGGTTCTCGGCTTGTTGGTGTAAATTCGCGGGATAATCATTATCTTGTCACTAACCTTGTCCTGCACGGCGCGAAGCCTTGAAATATAGTCAAGCACGGGTGCCTCGCTGTCGGCGGAGCAGGGTCCGATTATGAGAATGAATTTGTCACTCCTTCCCGTGAAAATATCCGCCATCTGAAGGAGCTGCTCCTCTCTTTTTTTGGCAAGGGCGGGAGCAATCGGAAACTCCGCCTTTATCTCCTTCGGTATCGGGAGCTTTCTTTTGAATTCGAGATTGTTGTTCATACTTCGGTTTCCTTTTTTGTTGGTTTGCTTATGCTCCGCGCGGGTTTGCTCCGTCACGGAATAGTTGTTTTGTTATATTATTTTCCGCACTTTTCCGCAAAAACAGTTGAAAAAATACCATTTTGCGATATAAAAATCCAAGCGTGTCGGTTTAATTTGCCTTCTTTTCGAAAGGCGCGCGGCTATGCTTTAATTTTTCTTCTTATCGAAAAGCGCGCGCCTTTCCGTCGCGTTACGCATTCTTTGGCGCATTCCGTCGGTATCCCCGTCGGCAAGCAGCTCTCTAAACAGGTTAAGCTCCGCACCGAATGCGTCGATTTGCAGGAGCAGCTCCTCTCTGTTTAGCAAAAACAGCTCGCTCCACATAAGGTCGTTAATCTTCGCAATTCGCGTAAGGTCGCGGAAGGAGTCGCCCGTGTATTTTTCAAGCCCCTCCTTTGTGTTGCAATTCATAAGAGCCACCGCAATCACGTGCGTAAGCTGTGAGAGAAAGGCTACCGTTTTGTCATGCTCGCTCGGTGACAGCACCGAAATGTGCCCGAAGCCGAGAATTTCGCCAAGCCCTTTGCAAAGCTCGATTGCCCCCTCGCTGTTTTTCTCCGTCGGCGTGACGATGTAGTTTGCACCGCGGAAAACGTCGGGGTCGCTGTATTCGACGCCGCTTGACTCGCGTCCTGCCATCGGGTGCGCGGCAATAAACTCAAGGTCGGAGCGCAAAACCGACTGTACTCTATCGACAACCGCGCCCTTTACGCCTGTTACGTCGGTAATAATTGCCCCCGATTTCAAAAGTGCTTGATTTTCCTCAATCCAATCGATAAAAATCTGCGGATAAAGCGCGCAAATTATGAGGTCCGCCTCCCCGAGCATCTGCTCGGTTACCTCGGTTGTACCTTCCTTTATCATACCGTGCGAGAGCGCGTAGTCGATATCCCTTTGGTTTTTAGTTATACATTTTACCGTATATCCCGCACGAGTCAACGCCGTTGCGTAGCCGCCGCCGATAACTCCGAGTCCGACTATTAAAATATTCGTATTCTTATCAAGCGTCATATACGGTCACTCCTATTCCGAGCGCGGATAAATCCTCGAAAAAGTCGGGATAGCTCTTTTTGACCGCTTCCGCACCGATTATTTCGCCCCCCACCACGGTAAGAAGGATGGCAAGCGACATCACTATTCTGTGGTCGTTATGACCGTAAAGCGGCTCGGTCGGTCGGTGAAAATCGGCAGGGAAGATTACGACCCTGTCCTCGCTGACGGTTACCGCCGCGCCAAGCTTGCGAAGCTCGCTTGCCATAGCCTCGGCTCTGTCGCTTTCCTTGATTTTAAGCCGCTTTGTGCCCGAAAAAATACCACCGTTTTTTGCCGCCGCTACCGCGAAAAGTATCGGACCGAGGTCGGGACAGTTGCCAATATGTATCGACGGCACACCGCGAAGCAGCTGCTCGTAATATCGCTTATACGCCCTGTCGCCCTGTATGCTTTCGGGATTAAGACCGAGGACCTCAACCTCCCCTCCGAAAAGGTTAAGCGCGTCGGGAAACGCCGCGCCCGAGTAGTCGCCCTCGACCGAAAGCTCGGTCGGGGTGTATTTTTGCCCGCCCTCAATATAAAGGGTATGCTCGTCCTCCCAAATCACCCTGACGCCGAATTTTGACAGCGCATCTACCGTAAGGTCGATGTACGAGCGACTTTCAATCGGCGGAGCTATCCTGATTCTGGAGCTTTCCGAAAGGGTTGGCAGGGCAAACAAAAGACCGCTTATAAATTGGCTTGAAACGTTACCCACAACGGAGTATTCGCCACCCCGCAAAGGACCCTTTACCGCAATGCTTTTTCCGTCGGAAATATAAGCGTAGTCCATTTTTTTGCAAATATCCTCGTAAACCGTCATCGGGCGGGATAAAAGGCTCGGCGCACCCGAAAGCATCGCGCACCTTCCCGATATAAGCAAAATCGGAATGAAAAAGCGAAGCGTGCTTCCGCTTTCGCGGCAGGGAAGCGTCCCCGTAGGCTTTATCCTTTTTGGATTGACACCGAAAACGGTTACGTCGTTTTCTTTTCTTTCAAATTTTATTCCAAGCGCCGCCATACAGTCAAGCGTTGCCTCCACGTCCTCGCAATCCGAAACGTCGTGAATTACGCTTTTTCCCTCCGAAAGTGCCGCGCAAATAAGAAGCCTGTGCGCTACCGACTTTGACGGCGGTGCCTTGATTTTGCCCGCGCCCCTTGCGGGCGAAATTACAACTCGCATCTCTAAACTCTTTCTCTCGTTATAATCAAATACCATTAAAAATTTAACACGGGTGAGTGCTAAATTCAAAAATGTAAATATTAGTTGTCAATAAGAATATCTATCGCGTCAAGGTAACCGTCAATTCCCCGTCCGCTTACCGTCGCGATTGCCGCCGCCTTAACGTAGCTTATCTGCCTGAAATCCTCGCGGCTTTCTATCTTTGATAAATGCACCTCCACGGTGGGAATGCCTACTGCCTTCAGCGCGTCCAAAATAGCAACCGAGGTGTGTGTGTATGCCGCGGGATTGATTACTATTCCACCCGTGCCCTCAAAATACGCCTCGTGTATTTTTTCAACAATCGCGCCCTCGTAATTCGATTGGAAAATCACACATTCGACACCGCGCGCCTCGCAGTGCGCCTTTACCCTCTCACAAAGAGTGCCATAGCTCTCGCTCCCGTAAATATGCGGCTCTCTTATGCCGAGCATATTGAGATTAGGTCCGTTAATTACGTATATCTTCATCTGAAAAAATCCTCCTTGATTTGCTCGGCAACCTCATCGGGCGCGCCGTCTGCCTTTACCGTTACGTCCGCCGCACCGAGGTACAGCCCGTAACGCTCTCTATACCGCGCCTCGATTGCCTCCCTCGTCCGTGAAAGAGGTCTGTCCTCCGTCGGCAAAAGCTCCGAAAGCGGTCTGTCGATAAAGTATATTTTTCCGTTTCTTTTCAGTCTTTCTACGTTCAACGGGTCAAGTATCGCGCCTCCGCCCGTCGAAATAATTTTACCCGTGTCCTGCGCAACCGCGCGAATGACCTCGGATTCGTATTCGCGGAATTTCTTCTCGCCCTCTTTTTCAAATATTTCGGGAATTTCCATACCCGTGTGCGTAACGATTTTCTCGTCCGTGTCTATCACCTCGCGCCAGGTTTCACCCTCAAGCAGCCTCGCCACCGTCGTCTTTCCCGAGCTTGGCATACCGATAAGCACGATGTTTTCCTTGTCCTGTAGCATCTCGCCAAAAATCCTGTCGGCAGTGCCCGCGGGATAGGTCCTGCCAAGGAAGATTTCGGAGGCTCTTACCGCCTGTGCGACGAGCATATAGAGTCCGCCCTCCGCCCTTATACCAAGCTTAAGCGCATCGGATACCAGCCTCGTGCGAAGCGGATTGTAAACCGCATCTATCACCCCGCAAAGGGCGGGGAACTCTCTGACGTTAACGGGCACACCGTCGAAATCGCGGTACATACCGACGGGAGTGGTGTTGATTATAACCTCGACGTCAGAATGCTCGCGCGAAAGCGTCGGATAGTCGCATACACCCTCCTTCGCCACGCGCGAGACCTTGACAATCTCCCTCGCGCCAAGCGCGGACACAACCGCCGACGCCGTCTTTGACGTGCCGCCCGTACCGAGTATCGCAACCTTTTTTTGGGAAATTTCAATTCCCGCGTGACGGATAAGCTCGCTCATACCGTAAAAATCGGTATTATATCCGTAAAGCCTTCCTCCGCGGTTTACGACCGTGTTGACCGCACCGATAAGCCGCGCCCCCTCGTCAAGCTCGTATATGTACGGAAGTATCGTTTCCTTGTAGGGTATCGTGACGTTTATCGCCAAAAAATCCTTCCTTGCCGCAAAGTCGCAAGCGCATCTCTCGCCACCTCGCAAAGCTCGTATTCGTAATCCGAAAGCCGCGAGTGTATCTCGCGCGAAAAGCTGTGACCGAGATGCTCGCCAATACAACCGTATTTCATAACCGTCCTCCGTGACGCGATTTGTTTTGTCGTTTTTTAAAAAATTAGTGCCCACCCGTGTCGCATTTTGCGGCTAAAACGGGTGCTTTCGGCTTATTTTCCGTCCGCAAGGCAGTCCGTACCAAGCCTTACCGAAAGCAAATCCGCAACCGCGATTGCAGTCACGGCATCTACCACGGCGCGCGCCCTGTGAATTATGGCGGGGTCGTGCCTTCCCGAAATTGCAAGACGGGTCGGCTTTAGGGTTTTCATTGAAACCGAGGACTGCGCCTTGTAAATTGAGGGCGTAGGCTTTATAACCGTGCGGAAGATTATCGGCATACCGTTTGTGATACCGCCGTTGATACCGCCGTTGCTGTTCGTTCTCGTGCGAATTTCACCGCCGTCGCAAATAAATTCGTCGTTTGCCTCGCTGCCAAGCATATCCGCAAAGCCAAAGCCCGCGCCGAATTCCACCCCCTTGACTGCGGGGACGGAGAAAAGCGCGTGCGAAAGCACACCCTCAAAGCTGTCAAACCAAGGCTCGCCGACTCCGCACGGAATACCGATAATCGCACTCTCGAGAATACCGCCAACGCTGTCGCCCTCCTCCTTTACCGAAAGGATAAGCTCGCGCATCCTCTCCGCCGCCTCCTTGTCAAGCACGGGAAAATCCGCCGCGTCGAGAGCAGAAACGTCCTCTCTAAAATCGCCGAAGCCGCGGTCCTTCACACCCTTGAGGCTCGCAATGTGCGTGCCGATAAAAATCCCCTTTTTCTCAAGAGCCGAGCGAAAAATCGCCCCCGCCGCAACGAGTGCCGCGGTAACTCTGCCCGAAAAATGTCCGCCGCCGCGGTAATCCTGAAAGCCGTGATACTTGCACTCCGCCGTGTAATCCGCGTGCGAGGGGCGGGGAATATCCGAAATGCTCTCGTAGTCGCGGCTTCTTACGCTCTCGTTTTTTATAACGAGTGTAAGCGGAGTCCCCGTCGTGTATCCGTTAAACACACCCGAAAGGATTTCGGGAATATCACTCTCGCGGCGAGCCGTGGAAATGCCGTCCTTCGGTCTGCGTTGCTCCATTTTTTTCATTATATACTCGGTGTCCACCCTTATTCCGGGGGAAAGTCCGTCTATTACCGCACCGACGGCAGGACCGTGGCTTTCTCCGAAAAGCGTAACCGTGATTTGTGAGCCAAAGCTGTTTTTCATTTTGCTCTCCTTTTATGCCTTTGTGCGCTCGTTGCTTGCCTTTGCGCCTGTGTAACTCTTGTTAACTTGTGCGGGAGCCTTTGCATAAAGCTTTACACGCCCTCCGCTTATTTTGTTAAATATAAACAATCATTTACTTTATTTGTACGCCGCCCTCGCAAGAGTCAAAAGCTCTCCAAAGGGCAAAGCCTTGATTTCAAAGCTGCCGATTTCGTTGACGAAAACCGCCTCCACAGCGCCGCCTACCGACTTTTTATCGTGAGCTGCAAGCTCTGCGGCAAGCTCAATATCTCCGCCGTATTCGGTAGGAAGCCCGAGCCTTTTTAAAAGCGGGAGCAGTCTTTCTCTTACACTCTCCGAGCAAAAGGGAAGCATACCGAGCGCAACGCACTCTCCGTGATAAAGCGCCCCTTTTGCCTCCGCCTCGATGCCGTGACCTAACGTGTGCCCGAAATTAAGCACCTTGCGAAGCCCCGACTCACGCTCGTCCTTTTCGACAACCGCCTTTTTTAAACAAATCGCACGCGAAATCACGCGGGTAATATCTGCCGTTATTTCTCCGATACCCCCCGCCGACTCAAGCCTTTCAAGCTCCTCTCTGTCAAGGGTCGCAGCCATCTTCACAGCCTCACAAAGTCCCGCCGAAATTTGTCTTTCATCAAGCGTTTTGAGCGTGTCCGTGTCTATAAGCACGCCCCTTGGCTGATGAAACGCACCAACGATATTCTTAATTCCGCCGAGGTTTACCGCCGTCTTTCCGCCGATTGAGCTGTCAACCATAGAAAGCACCGTCGTCGGGATATTGTAAAAGGCAATACCCCGCATATAGCACGCCGCCGCAAAGCCGCCGAGGTCGCCGACAACGCCGCCGCCAACCGCTATTATCGCATCCTTGCGCGTAAGCTTCATATTTGCAGCCGCGCACAAAACCTCCTCAAGGGTAGAGAGGCTCTTTGACCCCTCGCCCTCCTTTACGGTGAATATCTCCGACCTGCCCGCAAAGGCACGGGCAACCGCCCTTGAATATTCCGTCGGCACACCGCTGTCGGTTAAAATCAGCGCACGTCCGTTAAACCCGAAAAGCTCGCCTGCCTCCCCGATAAGACCGCTTCCGATATAAATCGGATAGCTTCTTTCACCAAGCGAAACCGTAATTACCTCTTTAAGCATAATGACCTCGTTTTAAGTCTTTTTCTTTCGCAAGCGTAAATCCCGCGCCCGCGCAAACCTCTTATCGCGCCCGCTCAAATTTTTAACCGCGCGCAAATCCCGCGCAAAAATTTGCAATATACCTACCCGTGTTAAATTTCACGGTGCTTTGAATAGGTTCCTACCGCCTTAAGCCTGTCGCAATAATTTTCAAGCTCGGAAAGCATCCTCTTTCCCTCGTCGGTAAAAATGTTACCCTCCGCCTCTACGTAAAAGTAATATTGCCAAAGCAGCTCCTTCATCGGACGTGAGCGAAGCGTGCGCATATTAAAGCCGTGCTTACCGATAATATCAATCGCCTTTGCGAGCGCGCCCGCCTCGTTTCTTACCGTGAAAACGAATACCGAATGCACGCCCATCTCGCTTGCAAGGTGCGGATTCATCGCGCGTGAAAAGACACCGAAGCGCGTCGTGTTTGCGCCGCTGTCGTTTACCCCCTCGGCTAAAACCGAAAGTCCGAATTTTTCCGCCGCCTCCGCGCTTGCGATTGCCGCAACGCTTATATCCTCACTGCTTGCAACGTACTCCGCCGCAAGCGCCGTGTTTTTGTATTCCTTTTCACTAAAGCCGTATTTTTTTATGAAGCCGTGACATTGCGCGAGTGCCTGCGGATGGCTTATAACCGTCCGTATATCCTCAATACGCGCACCCTTTTTTGCCAAAAGGTCGTGCCTTACCTCCATTTCACAGATGCCGTTTATGTAAAGCGTGCCCGAAAACATAAGGTCCGTAACCTGTCCGACCTCTCCGCCCGTGCTGTTTTCAATCGGGAGCATTGCCGCATCGCACACGCCATCCTCAACCGCAGAATACGCCTCGTCGAAGCTCTTGAAGGCTATCTTCTCTCCGTAGGGAAACGCCTTGCTTGCAACGATGTGGGCAAACGCGCCCTCCGTGCCGCAGTATGCAATCCGCATCCCCTCGTTGAGCCTCGCCTGATAGCTTCGCGATATCGCCATCGTGCTTTTCAAAAAGCTGACGTAATATTCTCTTATAATCGGGTCGTCTATGAGCGCGGAGTTGCGACGTATCAGCTCGTCCTCCCTCGCCTTGTCGAGGATTTCAAGACCGTGCGCCCGCTTATGCTCGGCTACCAGCTCGGCAGCCCGCATCCTCTTTGTGAAAAGGCGCGCCATCTCCACGTCAACCCCGTTTATTATTTCTCTTGCTTGCTCAAGCTTGCTTGCCATATCAATCTCCATTAAGTCCGAATTCCTTTGCCAGCGCCCCGAATGCGGGAAGCGAGCGTTTAATCATTTCCGTATCTACACAGTAGGATATCCTTACGTATCCCGAAACGCCAAAGCTGTCCGACGGCACGAGCAAAAGCTCGTATTTCCTCGCTGCGAGGCAAAACTCCGCCGCATTTTCGATAGGGGAGCGAAGGAACATATAAAACGCACCCTCGGGCGGCACTACCGAAAAGCCCATTTTTGAAAGCGCGGAAAAGAGCAGCCGCCTGTTTTCGTCGTAAACCGAAAGCTCGGAGGTCATTCCAAGCACCGCGGGCAGCAGCCTTTGCAAAAGCGACGGCGCACATACGTAGCCGAGCGAGCGTCCCGCCCCCGCAATGGCGTTGTAAACGTCGGTCCTGTTTGTAACGTTTTTTGGCACGAGTGCAAAGCCGATTCGCTCCCCGGGGATTGAAAGCGACTTTGAAAAGGAGTAGCAAACCACCGTGTTGTGATAAAGCCGCGGTATAAACGGCACCCTTGCCCCACCGAAAACAAGCTCTCTGTACGGCTCGTCCGCGATAAGATAAATGGGGTGTCCGTATTCCTTCTGTGCATCAAGGAGTATTTCCGAAAGCTCCGAAAGCTCCGCCTCGGTGTAAACCGCCCCCGTCGGGTTGTTTGGCGAGTTGACTATGATTGCCGCCGTTTTTTCGTTTATTGCCTTTTTTATTGCCGAAGTGTCGGGGTGAAAATCGTTTTTTCGGCATTCGACCTCAACAACACTCGCACCTGCGCCCTCGGCAAAAACGCGGTATTCGGGGAAATACGGCGAAAGGAGTATGACCTCCTCCCCCCGTTGTACAAGCGCGTTAAGCGCGCAGGTAAGCGCCGCCGCCGCACCCACCGTCATATAAAGCTCGTTTGCAAAAACCTCCATACCGTGCGTTTTTGAAAGATAGCCTGCAACCGCCTCTCTTACCGAAAGGTCGCCCGCCGCGGAGGTATAGCCGTGAAGCGTCACCGACGGAAGCTCCTCGATAATACGCAAAAGCTCGCGATTTACCGCCTCGGGCGGAGGTACACTCGGATTTCCGAGCGAAAAGTCGTAAACCGCCTCCTCGCCAAGTTCCCGCTTACGCAAAAGTCCGTATTCAAATATATCGCGAATTGCCGAGCGCCTTCTACCAAGGTCGCGCATTCTCTCGTTAATCATAACCCCTCCGAGCCGAGTGTTAACACCGTTAACTTACTCGTATTTATACTTTAATTATACCTATATTATATAAGAAGTCAATACTTTTCTAAAATCCTATTGCATTTTTTGCGCCTGTATGCTACAATGTATGTAAACAGTGTTAACTTTTGGGAGGAATTGATAAAAATGGACACGGTAGCCGACGTGAGGACAAGACTTATTCTTGCGGGAATCGTGGAGCTTGAGCAGCACGGTCTGCGCGATTTTTCGCTTCGCCGCGTGGCACAGGAGGCACAGGTTTCCTGCGCCGCCCCTTATAGGCATTTTCGCGACAAGGAGGAGCTTATCCTCGCGATAATCGCATATATACGCGAAAGCTGGGAGCTTCTTGCCGACAATATCTCCTCCGCCTTTGCCGATAGCTCGGAGCAAAGGCTTCTGAACCTGGCGGTTGCCGCGCTTCGCTTTTGGCTTGCAAACGGAAATCTTCGCTCGGTGCTTATGAGCGGACAGGAGGAGCTTGGCGAGGAAAAAAGGCGGGAGGTCAACCGCTTCGACGCGCCCATTCTTGCAGCAGTGCGCACCCTCGCCGCAGAGCGCGGGGTAAACGACTCGGAGGAGCTTGCCTTTACCGTCCTTGCTCTCGTTTACGGGACTGTAACGCTCGTTTCCTGCGGCTCGGTCGGAGGCTCTGACGGGGAGGCGCTGCTTCGCGCGCGGCTTTGCGAAATGATTTTCGCGCTGTAAAATTCGCAATCCCTCCTTCGTCCCCCAAAATACCGAAAAATTGACACGGGTGGCGGCTTTTTGTAAATTTTTTTACCCAAACTCCCCTTTTTTTGAAAAAATTTCTCGCTGCTGTTGACTTTTTTTCGGCTTTGATTTATAATTCTCTTTGGGCTTTGCCCATAGCAAAAACAAAATGAAAGGAAATGAAAATGTTCAACGCACTTCTTGAAACCTCACCCGAGGTAACCGAAACCGCCGGTGCGGAGGCTACTCCCTTTATCGATAACCTCCTTAGCACCGTCTGGAATTGGTGCATCAATACGGGTATAAAGGTTGTAATTGCACTTCTTGTTCTCGCGGTAAGCTTTCGTATAATCACCGTCCTTGCAAGAAAAATCCAGAAAAAGGGTGACAAGGATAAATACGATAAAACCGTTATGCGCACAATCGCCTACCTCCTTAATATCGGATTAAAGGTTGTTGTCGTTATCTGCCTTATCGGCTATCTCGGAATTGATACGAGCGG
Source organism: Clostridia bacterium (assembly GCA_017533565.1). GTDB lineage: Bacteria > Bacillota > Clostridia > Oscillospirales > CAG-272 > UBA1740. Next base: position 3,245 of record JAFXHU010000030.1, on the reverse strand, counting down.
TCTTACCGCACTCGTTGCCTCCTTCGGCGTATGTATCGGTCTTGCCGTAAACGGTGCGCTCTCCAACGTTGCGGGCGGAATACTCCTGCTCGTTACCCGTCCGTTTAAGGTTGACGATTATATTGAGGCACAGGGGGTAAGCGGCACCGTAGAGGATATACATATGGTAAATACGAAGGTACGCACCAACGATAACAAGGTCGTATATCTCCCCAACGGCGCGCTCTCCACGGGAAATATTATCAACTATTCCGAAAAGCCGCTTCGCCGTGTCGATTTCGTATTTTCGATCGGCTACTCCGCGGATTACGAAAAGGCAAAGGCTATCGTTACCGAAATTCTCACCTCGCATCCCCTCGCGCTTGAGGACCCGTCCTGCTACGTAAGAATGGGCGCTCACTCGGCAAGCAGCATTGACATCAACGCCCGCGTATGGACGAAAAACGCGGATTACTGGACGCTTTGGGCGGACGTAATGGAGCAGGTAAAGGCGGCGTTTGATAAGGAAGGCATCGAAATCCCCTTCAACCAGCTTGACGTACACGTTAAAAACGATTGATAAAACCGAAAAAACAGGCTCGTATTGAGCCTGTTTTTTTATCCGAATGCCCTCAAGCATTATATATCCCAAGAGCCTTCGCGAAGGGCAATCACAAAATCGCCGCCTTCCTCCCTTTTAATGAGGGTTATCGGCTTGCCGAGCTTTTTTGCCTGCTTAAGCATATATTCGCTGCCCCGAGAGCTGCCGTCCCAAATAATCAAAGCGGCATCCGCCATTTCCACCATTTCGTCGTTGCGCTTGAGTGGCGCGGAACGCTTGTAAAATTCGTAGCGGGGACGCAAAATATATTTTGAAAGCTTGTGTAAATCCGCATATTTTTCCGCCAAGCTGTCAACTCCGCTTGCCCCGCCGCTTATTACCGTGTCGGTGTCCCTCGGAATATACGGCGAAAGGTCAAAATCGGTTATGCTTCTTGAGCCTGCGATAAGTAATTTCATTTTAAAACCTCCGAATATATGCTTAAATAGGGATATACATATATAAGTATATACCTAAATAAAGAGATTGTCAATCGGGTATATATTAAATAGAATATATAAAAAGGGAGGAACGGCAATGATACGGTTAACTATTGATAAACACTTGAAGGTATGCGGCATAACCCGCTACGAGCTTGCAAAGCGGACGGGCGTAAAATTCCAAACGATAGACCGATATTACAAAAACCGCGTCGTGCGTTACGATAGCTATATTTTGGATAGCATTTGTAAAGCGTTGGACTGTAACCTCTCCGACATTATCGAATACGTGGAGGATATGTAGCCCTCGCGACCCCCAAATATAAGCCGAGCGAAAGCCTCGGCTTTTTTTGTTTAATTAAACTTGGGGGTGTTATAATAAAAACGCAAAACCAACTGAATATTTTAACAAGGGCTTTTTTAATCTCTATGGGATAAATATATCCTTTTTTCGTCATTTCTATATGAGTTTGATAAAAATGCAAACTCCTACCGGAAATGGCGTATATAGCTTTTGATTTTTCGGTTGGTTTGGCGACTATCGGAGCTTGCGTTTTTAGTGCGGCTTACTTCGGTAGCCGCATTTTTTATTTAATTTTTAATTGAAAGGAAAAAAGTTATGAGCAAAACAAAAAAAGTAAGCAGGGTTTTTACCGAAATTTTATTGCTGCCGGGTCATTTGTTGGTTTGGTATTTTTGCATAGCATTTGCGGTGATATTCGTTTGATTGAAGTGGTTTGGCAGTTACATTGCGGGGGAGAGTCCTGTCACGGAATTAAATTCACCGCGGATGTCTTTGCTTTTTAAAAAGAATAAGAAAGAAGGACGCATCAAAATAAATTCTTACACTCATGCGTCAAGTAGCAGTATATACAGTAGCTTCGGCGAAAGGGTTGGAACGATAGCAAGAGAAGCAAAAATTGATTACAGCAAAGATTATAGACAATACGTTCCAAGATATCTTTTGTTATTCCTTTATATTAATTCTTGAGTGGTGGAGAGAAGCAAAAGCGGTGAGCCGAAGCCCACCGCCCTTTGTTTCGCCTTAATTTATGTAATTAAGACTGTTGTTTAGAAACCTCTTTTCTTTCTGATAACGAACCAGAAGAGAGCAAATCCACCGCCGCCTACGACTGCAACTGCCGCTACTACGATGCCGATAATAGCACCCGTTCCAAGACCGTCGTTATCGTCCGTAGGAGGATTATCGACAGGAGGAGTGTCGGGATCGTGTGCAGGCGTTGTGTAATCACAGGTATCGCACTTGCCGTCGTTATTGCCGTCGTTGTGAGCAGCCTTATCAAGCTCCTGATCGTCACAGCCCGTGCATTCGTGCCAGTGATGAGTATCATTCTTCTGCCACTCTGCTTCGGGAGTATGCGTGGTATGTCCGAGAGCCGGTGCGATCTGCCATCCGCAGATGCTACATACCTCGGGATCGGTTTCGGTAGCCGCGCCTGCAGATTCGTGATTCTGCTTGGTGTCGGTTACGGAGCATCCGTTCTTTGCACATACATGCCAATGTCCACTTGCATCCTTTTCCCATGCACCCGTAAAGTCGTGAGCTACGGTTCTCACGTAGCCGCAAGCACAGTCGGTATCGCAATCGTTATCGAAGCTATGTCCTGCCGGACTTACCTTTTCGGTTTCACATCCAACGCATTTGAACCAGTGTCCGTTTTCGTCGTAGCCGTATATGCCGCTTGAGGTATGGTCAATATGTCCCGTAGCGGGGATTATAATGTACTCGCATACCGAACACTTAACTGGCTCGCTCTCGGTTGCTTCTGCTCTGTCGGGCTCGTGATCTTCCATAGCAGTGTGATAATCACATCCGGTTCTCCTACACTTGTGGTAATGACCGTCTTCAACACCCGTCCACTCGGTTGCCATATCGTGATTATACTCGTCAATGGCAATGGTGAGATCGTCGATAACGGTCACGCCGTCCTCTTCGAAATGCTTTTCACAGGTCGAGCAGGTCTTGTGCGCCTTTGTTCCCGTTGCCACGCAGGTCGCAGAATTTTCTTCCTGCCACTGCCCAAAGGTGTGGCTTCCGTATCCGCCGTAGCTCTGTCCGCAAGAGCAGATTGCCTTAACTTCACAGGTTGCCACACCGCCGTTGTGAGCTATGCGGCTACCCGATTGCTCGGCACCGCATACGCCGCACACGTACCAGTGGTGAGTATCGTTGAACTTGAGCTCGGTGTAATCGTGCTCGATCG
>JAFXHU010000029.1 GCA_017533565.1 Clostridia bacterium | reverse complement strand
ATTTCGTACTCGCCGTTTGCATCCTCAACGAAGAGGTTAACCTCAAAGTTAGCATAGAGCGAAAGGTTGTACTTGATATTGTCGGTAATCGTAACGTCGGTTTCGGTTACCTCTTCGTCAAGGTAGTAGTAGTAAACGTCGTCAAGCGACTGAACGGTGGGCCACTCGGTAACGAGAACAGGCTCCTCGTCGTCGTTGAGCGTGTACCAGTTGATATTGTGAAGCTTGCCGTTTTCAATGTAGTTCTCTACTTCCTTGAGGGTGGTGCCGATATACTGAACGGTAGAGCCGATGGGGTAGTAAATAGCCTCTTCGCCTTCGCCGTCCGCATTCGCGTACCAAAGCACCTCAATGCAGTAGTCGTCGTAATTGTCTGCGTTAAGCTTGATGTACTTGTTACCGTCAACGGTAAAGTTGGAAGCAAGAACGATGTCGCCGATAATCTCGGGCTGTGCATTTGCCTTAATGGTGTCAAGGTCGTTCTTCTGTACGGTTACGGTCTTGTTGGTGGTAATCTTATCCCAAAGCTCTCTGTCAAGGATAACCTCGGACTCGCCCTCGCCGTTAAGAGCCGCGTTAGCGGTCAAAACGCTGGAGTAGCCAACGCCGTCGATTGTAGCAACCTTGGGAAGGCTGGTGCCTGCTCTACCGGTTACCATACCCGACCAGTCGGAAAGGTTACCCGATGCAAGAGCTGCCTCGATATTGCCTGCTGCCTCGTTGCTGTCGTAAATACGAAGCGTCAAGCCGTCAAGGTAAAGAGATGCGCTGGTGTCAAGGACGTAACCCATAGAGTTAGAAACCTTAACTGCCTGGTACTTAAGGTTGGTGGAGGTACCGCCTGCGCGGCTCATATATGCGCCGTCCTCGCCTTCTTCGTCACCCCAAATACCAACGAGAGTGCCGTTGTTGAATACGTAGAGGTAGTTGTTCTCCATATCGCCAACGATGGTAAGGTGCTGCCAGCTACCGTCCGCCGTCATCATTTCGAAGAAATGCATCGAACGGCCGAAGGGAGTACCGCTTGTACCGTCTGCAAAACGGAGAACGGGAGCAAGATACATGCTCGCTTCGATATGAGTGTCGGATGCTGCGTCGATATCGATTACGTAGTAATTCGTACCGGTGGAAAGGTTCTTTTCGGTGTACATCTGGGTGAACTGCATATCCTTCGTCGTATCACCGTTATGGTTTTGACGGAGAGCGACAAACTTGTCTGCATTGCCCGCTGCGGTTATGATGTAGGGGTTAAAGTCGTTAACCTTTTGTATGGCGAAACTGCCTACGGATTGACCGCCGTTAACGGTACCGAGATAAGCAGCCTTGATGTTTTCAAGAGGAGTGCCGCCGATGTAGGACTCGCCGTTTTCGCTCCAAGTTCCGGTATGCTCAATCTTCTCGAAGGAAGCGGAAAGCTGGTAGGGAGCGTCGGTGATAATTTTTGTGCCCTCGACGGTCTTTTCTACGTCGTCGCCGAGCACGATGTTAACGTTGAAGCCGTTGGTTTCGATAACAGCGTCACAGTTAACGGTAACCGCGTCTGTAAAGCTCTTTGCAATGGTAACCTGCTTTACGTCGTTACCGGTAAGTGCTGCGGAAAGGCTGCTTTCGCCGTAGTACTTAACGCCGTCAACGATAGCAAGCTCACCGAGAGAGGGAAGAACGTAATCCTCGGAATAAACGTTGCCGTTCCAATCGCTGATGTTCTTGTCGGAGAGTGCGGTCTGGAGTGCTACCGCATCCTCACCGGTAAACTGTCTGAACTGAAGATTCTTGAAGGACAAGCCGCCGTTGGTGTTGGATGCCATACGGAATGCGGTAATCTTCCAGCCGGTTTGCTTCTTGAAAAGCTCGAAGTTATCGGCACTTGTGAATGCACCGCCCTCGTTGGAAGCGGTAAGAGTGCCGTTAGAGAAGGCGTACATATTGTTGTTTGCGATATCGTAAACGATGGTAAGGTGACGGAATTCACCTACGCTCGAGCTGAGCATCTGATTAGCGTGCGGGTTTGCACCGCCCCACATACCGCCGCCCGAGCCGTTTCTCGGGATAAGCATAAATGGGAACGTGTTCTCCGAAAGGAGAGCCGCGTCAACGTCAACAACCACGTACTGTGCTGCGCCGCCGTTGTAATCGATCAAAAGATTCTGCGTCTGAAGCTCCATATAGGAGTTGGAGTTATTGTTTACCGTGGGAGTACCGAGAAGGGTAACGAACTTTTCACCCTCTGCGGTTTCGCTGACGTAGGACCATACGCCGTCCTCGTCGTTCATATTAGTGGGAGTGAATATCCATCTGCTGGCATCCGTGTCTGCTGCAAGACCTGCCGCGCGAAGGATTGTACTGTCGCTTACCTTCGTATCGGTCTGCGAAGCAATGTAGGGAGCGTCAACGGTAACTACGTCGCCGTCCTTGGTAACGGTACCGCCCTCTACGGTAACGATGTCTGCGCTAAAGCCGTTGAGATTAACGGTTGCGTCGCAAGCAACGGTAAGTCTGCCTGCAAAGTTGTTAAGAATGTTGACGGTCTTGTTAAAGTTGCCGCGAAGAGCAGCGTTAGCATCCGAAATGCTGTTGTACTCTACGCCGTCGATTTCAACCACGCTCGGAAGAGAGCCGGTTCTTACCTCGGTGGGGTAGCCCGCCCAAGCCTTAAGGTTGGGAGTCTCTGCCGCGAAGATTGCGTCGAGAGCTGCGATACCCTCCGCGTCAACGATGTCACGGCGGGAAACGTTATCAACCGCTGCGGACTCGTTTGCGAAAATCATCTTGGTGTTGTTGGCGCTTGCCTCGTAAGCAACCTCAAGCTTGATACCGTTTGCACGAAGGGTTGTACCTTCGGTAAGCTGTGTATCGTTATATGCCTTGTTACCGGTTACGCCAACGTACTCGCCGTTAACGAAGATATACTGCTTGTTGGTCTTCATAGAGCAAACGACGGTGAAGTGCGTCCACTCTGCGCCAAGGTCGGGAAGATAGGTCTTGATATTTACGTTAGTACCGAAGGGGAAACCGCCGAAGGATTCCCATTCGCCCACAACGTTTCTGTTGGGAAGGGAAATATCGAGCGAGGTAATAAGCTCGGTAGCCGTAGCAATATCGAGATCTACTACGTAATAAGCGTCGGAGGTAAGCTCAACGCCATTGTAAGAATAGGTGTTCTGAAGGTTCTGGAACGAACCGCCGTTCTGGAACTCACCTGCAAAGAAGACACCGTATGCGTCGCCGTCTGCGGGAGTAACGATATAACGGTCAAGCATAGTGTTTTCGGTTTCGACACCGTCGTTGTAAACCTTGTCACCGTTGGGGTCGGTCTTTTGCTTGTACAGGCTCCATGATGCGTCTGCGGGAAGGTTGTTACCCTCGACGCCGCCGAGAGTTGCCGCGCCGAAATCCACGTTGGAGGGATTCATTGCAACAGCATCGGGTGTGCTATCTGCGCTTACGAGGAATGCCAAAGACGTGCAAACAATCGCAAGCATCAATACAGCACAAAGAATTTTGCTGAATTTTTTCATAGGTTTTTCTCCTTTTTGAATTTAGTTTTTCAACCTACATTTATTGTAACACCCGCGCGTTTTATTGTCAATTAACATAACTGCCGATTTTTTCCTCCACCTATTATACATTATTAACAAATTAAGAACCCGTATCTGCGCTATTAACAAATCAAGACCCGCGCGTCACCCGCACAAAGCCTTGTAGCGTTTTGCCTTCTCTTGTGAGAGAAGGTGTCACCGCAGGTGACGGATGAGTAGCCCCCGCTTCACCTTGCAGAGAGCCTTGTAGCGTTTTGCCTTCTCTTGCGGAAGGCTTACCGTCCGCACAAAGCCAAAACCGCGCCCCATTCGGAGCGCGGTGTAAGGTCAGCTATTCAAATATTGGTAAAGCTCGCGGATTTTGGCTTCGCTCATTTCGGGCGTATTTTCAAGCGGGAATTCTATCCCAAGCGTCCGATATTTTTCAAGGCAAAGCTTCCTAAACGGCAAAAGCTCCACCTTTTCGATATTCGGATACCGCGAAACAAGCTCGGAAAGCCGCAAAATATCCTCTCTCCTGTCGTTAAGCTCGGGCACTGCTACACGGCGTATCCACGTCGGCAAATTTCGCCGCTTCAGCTCGTCAAGAAACGCCACCGTTTGCAAAAAGCTGCCACCCGTGTTGCGAAAATAGTCATCCTCGCTGTCAAATTTCACGTCGAGAAGCACCAAATCCACAACGTCGAGAAGTCGCATAACCCCCTCGCCAAGCATACAGCCCGAGGTATCGAGCGCGATATGAAGCCCGCGCTCCTTGAGAAGAAGCGAAAGCTTGGTAAAAAACTCCGCCTGCAAAAGCGGCTCGCCGCCCGAAAAGGTCACGCCCCCGTCCTTTATATACGGGTAAAGGCGGAAAATTCTCCGTGCGATATCCTCCGCCGACGTCGGTGTGCCGTCACTCATTTTCCAGGTGTCGGGATTGTGACAGTAAACGCACCGCAAGGGACAGCCCGCCGCAAATATCACCGCCCGCACACCTGGGCCGTCCACCGTGCCGAGCGACTGCAGACTGTGAATATATCCGATTTCAGACATATTACACGCTCTCGTGGAAGGTGCGGCTTATAACCTCTTTTTGCTGCTCAAGCGAAAGCTTGTGGAAGTTAACCGCGTAACCGCTTACACGGATTGTAAGGTTGGGATAAAGCTCGGGATTGTTCATCGCGTCGATAAGCTTCTGCCTTTCAAGCACGTTTACGTTGATGTGATGCGCACCCTGAACGAAATAACCGCCGAGAATGGTGACGAGGTTTGCTCTTTGCTCCTCGCGGCTCTTTCCGAGCGCGTAGGGAACGATAGAAAACGTGTTGGAAATACCGTCGCGGCAGTCCTCGTAGCTCATCTTTGCCACCGAGTTAAGCGAGGCAAGCGCGCCGTTTTTCTCTCTGTTGTGCATCGGGTTTGCTCCGGGTGCAAACGGCTCGCCCGCGTGTCTGCCGTCGGGTGTTGAGCCCGTCTTTTTGCCGTAAACAACGTTGGAGGTTATGGTAAGCGCGGAAAGAGTATGCCTTGCGCCGCGGTAGGTGGGCGTCTTGCGAAGCTCGGTTATAAATGCGTGAAGTATGCCCCTTGCAATGCTGTCAACCCTGTCGTCGTCGTTGCCGTAGGTCGGGAAATCACCCTCGGTTATATAATCGACGACAAGACCCTCCTCGTTCTTAACGGGCTTAACCCTCGCGTACTTGATTGCCGAAAGCGAGTCGGCAATTACCGAAAGCCCCGCCACGCCAAACGCCATGAGGCGTTCTACGTCGATATCGTGAAGTGCAAGCTGTGTCCTCTCGTATGCGTACTTGTCGTGCATAAAGTGGATAACGTTCATCGTGCTTACGTACTGCTCCGCAATCCACGCCATATATTTTTCAAGCCTTTCGCTTACCTCGTCGAAGTCGAGGTATTCGCCCTCGTAAATCGGCATTTCGGGTCCGATTTGCATTCCCGCCTTTTCGTCCCTGCCTCCGTTAATAGCCATAAGAAGCACCTTCGGAAGGTTGCATCTCGCGCCGAAGAACTGCATCTGCTTTCCGACCTTCATTGCCGAAACGCAGCAGGCAATCGCATAATCGTCGCCGTAAACGGGGCGCATAACGTCGTCGTTCTCGTATTGAATGGAGTCGGTGTCTATCGATACCCCCGCACAGTATTTCTTGAAGCCCTCGGGAAGCTTCTCGCTCCAAAGCACCGTGAGGTTAGGCTCGGGAGAGCAGCCGAGGTTATAAAGCGTGTGAAGAAATCTGAAGGAGCTTTTTGTGACGAGAGCTCTTCCGTCCTCGCCCATACCGCCGACCGCCTCGGTAATCCACATCGGGTCGCCGCCGAAAAGCTCGTTGTATTCGGGTGTGCGAAGGTGGCGAATCATACGGAGCTTTATAACGAGCTGGTCGATAAGCTCCTGCGCCCCCGCCTCGTCGAGCGTTCCCTCGCGAATATCTCTTTCAAGGTAAATATCAAGGAAGGTTCCAACCCTGCCGAGCGACATTGCCGCGCCGTTTTGCTCCTTGTTTGCCGCAAGATAGCCGAAGTAGGTCCACTGTACCGCCTCGCGTCCGTTTTCTGCGGGGCGCGAAATGTCACAGCCGTACTCCGCCGCCATCTCCTTAAGGAAGCCGAGGAAGCTTATCTGCTTGTAAAGCTCCTCCGCAAGGCGGATTGACTCCTCGGTCATAGCCTTCTTGCCAAGCGCTGCCTTATCCGCCTTCTTCTGCTCGATAAGGTAGTCGATGCCGTAAAGCGCAATTCTGCGGTAATCGCCGATAATTCTTCCTCTGCCGTATGCGTCGGGAAGACCCGTAAGAATACCCGCGTGGCGCATCTGGCGCATTGTGTCGGTGTATGCGCGGAAAACGCCGTCGTTATGGGTGGTTCTGTATCTGAATTGCTCCTCGATTTTGTCGGAAAGGGTATAGCCGTACGCCTTGCACGCAGAGCGTGCCATTCTTATTCCGCCGAAGGGATGAATACCTCTTACAAGCGGTGCGCCCGTTTGAAGACCGACGATAAGCTCGTCGTCGCGGTCAAGATACGCCGCGGGATAGGTCACGAGCGAGGAAACCGTTTCGGTGTCGATTCCGACAACTCCGCCCCTCTCGCGCTCAAGCTTGAAAAGCTCCTCAAGCTTGCCCATAAGTCTTTTCGTCCTCTCCGTCGCGGGGGCAAGAAACTCCTCGCCGCCCTCATAGGGAGTGTAATTTTTCTGAATAAAGTCGCGAACGTTGACACTCTCGCACCATTCGCCGCCGTTAAATCCGCGCCAAGCGTTGTTAAAATTCTCGTTCATTTTTTTATTTCCTTTCGTGTAATCGTTTTAAGTGCCGCACCTTGTACCTCGCGGTTAAATTGCGCTAACCAAAGCCGAAAAAGCAGAAAAAAAGGACAGCACGTTACAAGGCTGCCCAGACGGTCGGCGTATTACAGTGCTGCTTCCCGTAGGTTCTCCTACTTTCCGTCAGTTACAGCCTGTGGGAGAATAATCCCCCTGTTTGTTATCATTATAGCATTTTACCGATGTAAAGTCAACCGCAAAAGGTCCGAAAATCGCGAAAAGCCGCATTTTCTCCATATTCTACAAAAACCGAGCCGCAAAGCCCGAAAATTTTTAACTTGTTAAAAATATCACATGCTCCACCCCGAAAAATTCAAAGCAAGCCCCACACAAATTATAGAAAAGGCATCAAGCCGTAAAATTCGCCGCCAAAAACGAAAAACACGGGGAACAAAGCACCCCGTGTTAAATTATTTGCATAATTTGTTTGTTTTGCCGTCCTGTAAATTGTAAACAAAAATTTACATTCCAAGCGGATTTTTAAGCATTTCAACCGCCTCGGCACAGGTTTTCGGTGCATTCGCGTCATCTGCGTCTATCATATCGCAAATTTCGCCGTATTTTATAGCTCTGCACCTTGAGATGAGGAAATTTTCAATCCAATAGAGAAATTTAGTCCCCGCCGAAAGCGGCTCGAGCCGCTTCATTTTCTCGTACATCGGCGCACCGTCGGAGGCGTCGCGCCAGGTATCCACAAAGGCAAGGTCAAAGCCCTCGCTCGGCATAATCCTCTCTGCGTATTCAAACGCATCCGCTTCAACTATCCGCACCTTATCGCCGTGCTTGAACTGCGGTAGAATGTACTCCTTGAACAGCTTTATCACGTCGGGGCTTTTCTCAACGACGGTTACCGACTCCACCTCCGTCTTTTCGGATACCATATACGCATAATATCCGAGTCCAAGACCGAAGGTTACGACCCTTCCCCTTGCCGCCTCTATCGCCTCCTCGCAGGTGTCGAGGTCAACGGGCGTAAGCGTCATCCACTCGTTACCCCCCTCAAGCACCGCGGGAAAGAAAAATTCCTCCTCAAAAAAGCCAAGCGGCGGCACCTCGCGAAGGTCGGGGAAAATCTCCATATCTCCCGCAATCACCGCACGATACGGCTTGTAGCTCTCGGTCTTAAGCTCCCAATCTCCCACCTTCACGCTCGGGATTTTTATATTGACGTAGTAGGGGTTTTGCGTGTACCTTTCGGGGTCCATCATTCTTACCGACGGGGTAAGGTAATCGCGGATTAACCGCCTGTCCTCTATGCTTCTGTCGAAATCAATCCCGAAAAGCTCGGTCAAAATACCGACCAGAGCCTCCTCTCTTGTCATATCCGACCCCTCGCGAATAAGCTCCACAAGCTCCCTTGTAATGCAGTCGGGGTGGTTGTTCAAATAATCGGCGTAAAGCCGAGTAATCGCAAAATTCAAGCGAAAGGTCGCGCGAATTTTCTCAAACCTTTCCTTTTCAACGTAGTTCATACTCTCTCCAAAATCCTTTACGGATATGAAAATTATACATTCAAATTCCGCAAAAGTCAATAAAAACTTGACATTTGTGCGCCTTTGCTGTATTATAAAGATGCGATATACGCGCAAAATATTTTTGCACGGAGGGGATTTCACCGTATGCCGAAGCTCCCGTCCGCAGCTTAAAATAACGAAGAAACGGATTATATATGAATCTTGCTGACAAAATTCTTCGCTCACAGCTTGAATTAACAAAGCCGATTGCCGATGGCACGAGCCTTGAGGTGTCGCGAGCGCTACAGGACAAAATCGGACGGCTGATGCATTTTACCCGAAGGAAGGAGGTTGTCGTTTACGACGATTACTTCGAGGGTGTGCGCGGCTCTCTCGTCGTGCCGCGTGACGAGCTTCGCGGAGGCGTAATAATGTATATACACGGCGGAGGCTTTACCGCGGGGTCGATCAAATACGCCCGCGGCTATGCGGCGGTGCTTGCTGCCGAATGCGGTATGAAGGCGTTTTGCGTGGAATACCGACTTGCCCCCGAAAGCCCCTATCCCGCCGCCCTCAACGACGTTTACGACGCATATATGGCGCTCCTTCGCGGCGGCACTCCCGGAAAGCGCATAATCCTCGCGGGCGAAAGCGCGGGCGGAGGCTTGATTTACTCGCTTTGCTTAAGACTGCGAGAGGAGGGAATAGAGCTTCCCGCGGGCATTATTGCAATATCGCCGTGGTGCGACCTGACCCTCTCGGGGGAGTCGTATACTAATAACAGAGAGGCGGACCCAAGCCTCACGCACGAACGGCTCGTGTTCTTTGCAAACTGCTACGTCGGCGGCTACTCCGACGACCTAAATCCAAAGCCAAGGCGCGCCTCTAAAAAGAAAATGGAGGCGGCTCTTGAGGAGAAAAAGCGCGACCCGCTCGTTTCGCCCGTCTTTGCCGACCTTACGGGAATGCCCCCCTCGCTCATATTTGCGGGAGGGGACGAGATGCTGCTCTCCGACGCCGTGACTATGCACGAAAAATTACAGGCGGCAGGCTCGCACTCAAGCCTCGTTGTACGCGAGGAAATGTGGCACGCCTACGTGCTTTACTCGCTCAAAAGCGCGAAAAAGGACTACCAGACCATAAACGATTTTGTAAAGAATTGTTTACCTAAAAACAACGATAGAAAGCTCCGATGGATGCAGCTTGATAACTCTGCAAAGATTTATCCTGCCTCCGCTACCTCGAGCTGGAATAACATCTACCGCCTTTCCGTAACGCTTACCGAGGAGGTTGACCGCGAGATTTTGCAATCCGCCCTCGACGTTACCGTGCGCCGCTTCCCGTCGATAGCAGTAAGGCTTCACCGCGGTGTCTTTTGGTACTACCTTGAGGAAATCGCTCACGCACCGAAAATTCAGGACGAGAAAAGCTATCCGCTTGTAAGAATGCCGTTTGACGATATCCGCCACTGTGCCTTCCGCGTGCTTGTCTATAATCGGAGAATTGCGGTTGAATTTTTCCACGCCGTCACCGACGGCGGCGGTGCGCTCGTCTTTTTGAAAAGCCTTGCCGCCGAGTATCTCGAGCAAAAGCACGGAATAACCCTCCCGTCTGGGAACGGAGTGCTTGACAGACTTGAAGCACCGAGGGAGGAGGAGCTTATCAATGAATTTCCAAAGCATAAGGCTCCCGTCGGAAAGCCACGCAGGGAAAGCGACTCCTACCGCATAATGGGCACGAAGGAGGAGGACGGCTTCTGCCACGTAACGACCTTTATGCTTCGCTCCTCGGAGATGCTGGAGCTTGCACATAGGCACGGCGTAAGCCTGACCGCGGCAATTACCGCCGCATTTATAAAGGCAACCGTGCGCCTGCAAAACATCGACGAGCCTCGTATTAAAAGGCAAAAAAAGGTCAAAATGCTTATCCCCGTTGACCTGCGCCGAATTTACGGCTCGCGCACCCTCCGCAACTTTGCGCTTTACGTAACCCCGGGAATTGACCCGAGGCTCGGGGAATACAGCTTTGCCGAGCTTTGCGAAATCGTGTCACACCGAATGAAGCTCGACATCACCGAAAAGAATATGAGCGCGCGCATCTATACGAACGTAAAGGACGAGGAAAATATGCTCTTAAAGCTTACCCCCCTCTTTCTTAAAAACATCGTAATGCGCTTTGTCTTTAAGCTGTTTGGGGAGCGAAAATCCACGCTTTCCATATCCAATCTCGGAGCTGTAAGGCTTCCCGACGAAATGGAAAAATACGTTGAAAGATTTGACGTCGTGCTTTCGGTGCAGTCGGATGCTCCGTATAACGCGGGCGTGATTTCCTTCGGCGAAAATCTCAATATAAATATCATAAGGGACATAAAGGAGCCGCGCCTCGAAACTGCACTTTACAAGGTGCTTCGCGAGGAGGGAATACACGTAAAGCTTGAAAGCAACGAGCATTGATTTTCGCTAAAACCTCCGCCCCGTGTTAAAAAAACGGGCTAATATCGGGCAAAAGCGGTTGGCTCGTGACCCTTCAAAAACCGATCGGCAAAGGGGTCGCTTGCTATCCCGATGCCGCGTTACGACTCCAAAAGCAAATACAAAAGGAGAAAAATATGTACTGTGTAAAATGTGGCGTAGAGCTTGCCGACAGCCAAAGAAGCTGCCCCCTCTGCTCGACACCCGTATATTTTCCGGAGCTTGACCCCGACCGCGAAAGACCCTACCCGAAGCAAAACAAGCCGGAGGTGGTAAATACCCGCGGAGTCTATTTCGTGATAACCTTCGCCTTCATTATCGCAATCGCAATTTGCCTTATCGCAGACCAGGCAATCGGCGGCGGTATGGGCTGGTCCTTTTACGTCCTCGGCGGTATGGCTCTTGCGTATATTCTTTTGATACTTCCGGGCTGGTTTAACCGCCGTCATCCCGCCGTATTCGTCCCCTGTGATTTCGCGGCTATCGCGCTCTTCGTCGGCTACGTAAATTTTGCGGAGGGCGGAAAATGGTTTTTCACCTTTGCACTTCCGCTTATCGGCGGAATCGCGCTTATAGTTTCGGGAATTGCAATTTTAAGCTTCTATCTGCGCCGCGGCTACCTTTATATATGGGGCGGAGCGCTCCTTCTTTGTGCCTGCCACTGCGTGCTTATCGAGTGGCTCGTAATCAAAACCTTTGAAAAGCAAAGCGGCTTTTTCTGGAGCATCTATCCCGCAACCACCTTTTTCCTGCTCGGCGTAATGCTCATAACCGTCGCTATCGTAAAGCCGTTTCGCGAGTCGCTTCGCCGAATTTTCTTTATCGGCTAACCGTAAAAAGCAAAACGCACCGAAAGCGTCCACCCCGTGTTAAAATTTAACACTCAAAATAAAAAGCGCACCGCCCAAACGCGGTGCGCTTTTTATGCCCATATACGTAAACTGTTATTTACAATATAAATCAGTCGAACTTATGCTCGGGGGTGACGATGCCGCCGTCCTGGCTTGCGAAAACCTCAAGCGTTGCGGTAAGCACGAGCGTTTCGTAATTCTCTGCGGATACCGTTGCGATAACCGTGTAAGTGCCCGACTTGTTAACGCTCTCGACGCTTGCTCCGTTGTAGGTGTAGGTAACGGTTACACCCTCGGGAAGCTCTCCCACAATCAAAAGCTTGTGGTAAATGCCCTCCTGATACGGCTTTCTCTCGTCGTTAAGCTCGATGCCCGTAAGCGTAGCCTTGTTAATGGTAAGCTCCGCGGTAAGGAATGCGGTGATGTAGCCCTCTCCCGAAAGGGTCGCGGTTACGGTGTATTTTCCTGCGTTAATCTTTCCGTTTCCAACGTATTCGACGCTTACACCCTCGGGAAGCGTGCCCTCGATTTCAAGGCTCTTTGCCGTGCCGTCGTAGGTAAACTCCGCGGGATTAAGCTCCACTCCCGTAATTTCCTTGTCCTCGGGAAGTGGTGCTGCCTCGATTACGATAAAGGAATTAAGCTCGAGCGTGTTGTAGTTTGCGCCCGAAATGATTGCGGTAACGGGGTGATTGCCGATTGCGGAAACTCCGTTTCCGACGTATTCAACGCTTACACCCTCGGGAAGCGTGCCCTCGATTTCAAGGCTCTTTTCGCTTCCGTCCTCCGTAAAGGTGCGGGAGGGAAGCGTGATGCCGACTATATCCGCCTTGTTAATCGTAAGCTTTGCGGTGATAATCTTTTCGTTGTAGTTTTCGCCTCTGAGCGTAAAGGTCGCGGTGTATTCGCCCGCATTAGTTGCAATGTTGTGCGTTGCCGTCACGCTTACGCCCTCCGGAAGCTCGCCAACAAGCTGAAGCGTCTTTTCCGTGCCGTCGTAGGTAACGGTAAGATTTTCTGCCGAAACGCCTGTGATGTTAGCCTTTTCGACGGTCAAGGTTGCATTGAGTATCTTGGTTTGGTAGCCCTCGCCGGAAAGAGTTGCGGTCGCGTTATAAACTCCCGCGTTAGTTCCGACGTTGCCGAAGTAGCTTACGCTTACACCCTCGGGAAGCGTGCCCGTAACCTCTATTTTTTGCTCCTGTCCGTTGTATGTAACCGTCTTGTCCGTAAAGCTTACGCCGGTTATCTCGCTGTCCTCGTTAGGCTGCGGGTCATCGGTCTTGTTATCCTCCTTGCACGCGGTGATGGAAAGTGCGAGTGCAAAAACGAGAATAAGCGAAAGAGCAATACCGATTATTTTCGTTATTTTCATTGGAAATCTCCTTTTGAATTTGTCAATTGATTTGCCGAAGCGAGTGCGCGGCTCATCAACTCTAATTCTAACACAGTTAAGCTTAAATTTCAATAGCTTTTTGCTTTTTCTCGTTATTTACCAATTCTTTGCGCGAAAATGTATGGAAAATAAATAAAAAATTGTAAAATTATGATTGCAAAATGTGTTTTTATGTGCTAAAATATACTAAAATACTTTCTCGGAGTGTGCGTATGCGATTGATGCAAATTACCGATTTTAAAATGGATTTCGGAGAGCATCGCGGCATCCCCTGTAAGGTGCCCTGCTCTATGTATTCCGTGCTTGTCGATAACCGACTTATCGACGACCCCTATTACCGCGATAACGAGATAAAGGCGCGCGAGCTTGCAAAGCAAAGCGTAAGCTTTTATGCCGAGTTTTCGGTTGCGGACGAGCTTTTGTGCAAAAGAAATATTATCCTTCGCTTTAAATCGCTTGACACCCTCTGTCGCATCGAGCTTAACGGAAGGCTGCTTGGCGAGGTGGATAATATGCACCGCACCCACGAATTTGACGTAAAGGGAATCGTCTTGCCAGAGGGGAATATTCTTCGCCTTGATTTTAGAAGCGCGCTTCTTGAAATGGAGAAAAAGCAGGCGGAGCATTTTTTGATGTACGATTTAAACTGCACCGCGGGACACCCCCACCTCCGAAAGGCGTTTTATATGTCGGGCTGGGATTGGGCGCCAAAGCTTTCGGATATGGGAATTATGCGGGACGTGGAGCTTGTTTGCTACGACACCCAAATCATCGAGCGCGTCGAAACAAGACAAATACATAATCCCGACGGAAGCGTGCGTCTTAATATCAAGCTGCATACGAAGGGGGAGGACGATATGGCTCGCGCCGTCGCAACCCTCGTTTCACCGGGCGGAAGCGTGTATTATTGCGGACTCGTCGGCAAGGAGGGGTATATAAATATCGCCGAGCCGAACCTCTGGTGGCCGAACAACCTCGGGCCGCAAAATCTCTATAAGCTCACGGTTAACCTCTACTCGGATACCGAGGTCGTGGACAGCCGCGAGATGCGAATCGGACTTCGCACCCTTACTGTATCCCGTGAAAAGGACGAATACGGAGAGGAGTTTGCGCTTACCGTCAACGGCGTGAAATTCTTCTCTATGGGTGCAAACTACGTCCCGGAGGACAGCCTTATCCCCCACCTTACAAGAGAGCGCACCGAAAAGGTTCTCGCCTCGGCAAAGGCGGCAAACTTTAATACAATCCGCGTTTGGGGCGGCGCATTCTATCCGCCCGATTGGTTCTTTGAAATCTGCGACGAGATGGGGCTTGTCGTTTGGCAGGACTTTATGGTTGCCTGCGGAAACATACTCCTCACCGAGCATAACCGTGAAAATTTCATTGCGGAGTTTATCGATAACTTTACACGCATCGGACACCACGCCTCGCTCGGCATCGTTGCGGGCAACAACGAAATTGAGGAGTTTATCGTGGCGGGCGACTTCGACGGAGAGGGAGTGCGCCACGATTACCTCGAGCTTTACGAAAGCATTCTCCCCGCGCTTATGAAGGAAGATCTTCCCGATACCTTTTATTGGCCCTCCTCGCCCTCCTCGGGCGGCGGCTTTAACGACCCGCAAGCCGAGGACAGGGGCGACTGCCACTACTGGAAAATGTGGTCGGGCGGAGAGCCATACGAGGACTGCCGTAATTACTATTTCCGCTATATGTCGGAATACGGCTTCGAGTCGCTTCCCAACATAAAAACCGTCCGCGCCTTTGCGGAGCAGGGGGATATGAACATCTTCTCCCCCGTTGTCGAATGGCACCAGAAAAAGAAAATCCCCGACGGAAATCTTATGATGATAAAGTACGCAGCGGGGCTTTACAGGTACGCCCACTCCTTCTCCGACCTTATCTACGTTACACAGCTTGTACAGGCGGATGCAATCCGCTTTACCGCGGAGCATATGCGACGCCACCGCGGAAGGTGTATGGGGTCTATCTATTGGCAGTTTAACGACTGCTGGCCCGTCGCCTCGTGGGCAAGCCTTGATTACTTCGGAAGATGGAAGGCACTCCACTACGCCGCGAAAAAATTCTACTCCCCATTGCTCGTTTCTGCGGAGGAAACGGGTACCCGTGTTAAATTCAGCATCGCAAACGAGCGCAGAAAGCCGTTTGAGGGCAGATTCTCGTTTAGCGTTATAGATACCAATCTTACGGTTTTGTTCTCCGACTCCTTTGAGCTTACCGTTCCCGAAATGTCCGCCTCCTTCGTTCACGAGGTTGACCTTTCCTCCGTCCTTACGGGAAGGATGAACGAATGCTTCGTCTGCTACTCCGCAACCGACCTTGGCGGTACTCGCTCGGAGGGCACGACCCTCTTTGTAAAGCCAAAGGCGTTTAATTTCCAAAACCCGAATATCAGGTGCGAGATTACGGGCGCGGGTACGAAATATACCGCAACGCTCACCGCCTCCGCCTTCGCTCGGTCCGTGGAGCTTGACTTTGAAACGGTTGACGCCGTATTCGAGGATAACTACTTTGATATTACCTCCACCGCACCCGTGCGCGTGCATTTTACAACCTCCGCGGTTACAAACGTGGAAACCCTGCGCCGCGAGCTGAAGCTTCGCTCGGTATTCGACGTGGGAAGATAACAGGATTTTTATAAAAAATATATATGAAAGGAAAAACAAATGAAAAACTTTTTCGCAGAATTTAAAAAATTCATTACTCGCGGAAACGTTGTTGATATGGCTGTCGGTGTTACCGTAGGTAGCGCGTTCACCGCCGTTGTAAACGGCTTTACGAATAATATCATAAAGCCTCTTATTAACTACGTTATCGCACTTATCGTTGGCGACGGTGCGCTCACCGATGCCTTCACCTTCCTCAAGACCGCATACGTCGCAGTCGTTGACGAGGCGGGAGAGGTTGTAGGCTACACCAGCGAAATCGACCTTGCAAACTCCATCTATATCGACTGGGGAGCATTTATCAACGCGATTATCAACTTCCTTCTTATCGCGTTTGTCCTTTTCTGCATCGTAAGAGTGTTTAACCGTTTAAGGGAGGGACAGGGCAAGTTTGCCGATGCTATGAAGAGCGGAAGGGCAACGAAGGCGGAGCGCGCCGAAATGAAGAAACTCGGTATGAATCCGAGAAACCTTGAGCAGCTTGACAGCTACCGTGATGCAAAGGCAAAGGAAGCCGCAAAGGCAGCCGAGGCTGAAAAGGCAGCAGCAGAAGCCGCAGCAGCGGAGGAGGCGGCAAAGGCAGCGTACGCAGCAGCCGCACCCGAAAGGCAGGAAGCGCTTCTTCGCGAAATCGTGGAGCTTCTTAAAAACAAATAAGACGCAACCCGTGTTAAATTATTAAAGCCGTTTTTTAAAAAACGAATAATAAATCGGTCCGAAACGCATCTGCGCTTCGGACCGATTTTCTGTATAAAAGGTAAATAAAACGTTACGTTTTGTATTTGACATAGCCCATCTCGCAATCACCGAGGGTGTAGCATCCGCCCTCAAGCCTGCCGTCCCCGCCGAGAAGCACCGCATCCTTCGGGAGGGAAAGCGTTCTTTCGCCGCCCGTGCAGTTTGAAACGAAAAGAATTTCATCCTCGCCCGCGGTAAGCCTTTTTACGTAAAGCCCCGCCTTGACGTCGGAAAGCCTTGCCTTTTCGACACCCGCCTCGGAAAGGATTTTTTCGGTAAAGCCGCGAAGGGATGGATACCTTTTTTCGTAATACGTATAGCCAAGCGAAAAGCCGAGAAAATAGATTTTCCCCTTTCCGTATTCTATCGCTTGAGCCGCGGGCGTACCGTCGTCAAAGCGAAGCACAACGCTTGCCCCCTCGACTCTGTATTCGGTTTTGTACGGGGATGCGCTTATTCTTTCGCCGTCAATGACCACACCCGTGTCGCGATTGAGCCTGCGCTCGCGCATTCTTACCGTTGCCATCGGCTTTATCGGGAGGTCGTACGGATTGAGCCAGGTGTTCATATTCCGAAGTCCAAAGCCCTCGTCCGCAATAACTGTCCCGCCGTTCTTGACGTATTCCATAAGCCTTTTTGCGGTTTTTTCGTCAAGCATATTGTGATACGGAAGGTAAAGCAGCTTGTATTTTTCAAAGCCCGATTCTGCGTGCGCGTCGATGTAGGTCGCATCGTAATCGCTCTCTCTGAAAAGACGGTATGCACCCATATGGCTGTTCTTGTAGTAATAAACGGGTCGGAACGTCTCGAAATGGAAATCCGGACCGCAGGTGTCCTCTATCTCCGAAAGAAGCTGTGAATTAAAATCGTAAACGATGGCAAGCTCGGGCGTGTTTACGCTTGCACCCGCGAAAAGCCTTGCATTATCCTTAAGCTCCCGCCCGAAAGCTCCCACGGTAAAGGCAACCTCTCTTGGCGAGCCGTCGGCTCTCACAATACCCGCACAGTCGTTTTCGTGTCCGACTCTCTCGGCGCGGTATTGCCAAAAAACAAGACCCTTCGCTCCGCTTGAAAGCGCGGTGTGAAGCTTAAATTTCATATCAAAGGGCGTGTCGTAGGTGTACTTAAACATTCCAAGACCGGGATAAATCTCGTGAAGGAAATAGCTTTTGTCAAGCGAGTACAAATAATCGTTAAGGAGCATAAAGTCAAGACGGTTGTCCGCGGTGTCCATATTGCAGGCACAGGGAATTGACGTGCCCCAAAAATCGACCGCCTCCTTAACTCTGTAATCGTTGCAAACGTCGCCGAGGGTGTATTGAAAAGCGGAGGTAAAGCCCACGTGCGACATTATGGGATGAAGCGTGTCGTGCCGTCTTACCGCATCGTAAACGATTTTTAAGAAGGAATAAAGGTTTTCACCGCCCGTAAAGCTCTTGTATTCAAAGGTATCCCAAAAGCCGTGGGGAGTGGAGGGCAGGGCGATTGCTTCAAACGAGTCCTCTGCCGTGCCGTAAAATTCGTTAAGCGCGTCGATTGTCCCGAACCGTTTCCTCAAGTATTCGCCGTATGCCGCGCGACAGTGCGGGCAATAGCAATCCTCGATAGGCTTGTTGCGTATCTCGTTCCAAGCATTCCAAAGTATAAGCGAGGGGCGGTCCTTATATCTCTTTGCAACCTCCTCGCAGAAAAGAGAGGCTCTTTTGGCAACGTCCGGATTGGTAAAGCAGGGACGCCAGCCGCCGTAAAAAGCACCGTGCGACCCTCCGCGAAGCTGCTCGCCGCGCGGACCTATTCTAGTTCCGCCGTATTTGTCGAAAACGTACTGCGGCGCACATTCGAGAAGGAACTTTACGATTACCCTTTTGCCGTGCTTTTCGGCAAGCTCAAAAAGCCTATCCACGTCGTCGAAGCGGTATTCCCCCTCGCGCACCTCGTTCCAACGCCAGTTTATTCGGATTTGAAAGGTATCGAGCGAATAGCTTTCAAGCTCGGGAATGTCCTTTTCCCACTCCTCGGGAAGCGGGGTTGGCGCTCTGTAATATTGAGTGCCGTAAATTATCTCGTCAAAAAACATTGCAAAAGCCTCCGTAATTTTCTACCGATGCAATTATAACACAGCCTTTCGCCTTTTACAAGTAAAAAAGCAAACTTTCGCCTTTTTTTTAAAAGCCGAGGGGCACGTTTTTGCGGTACGTTTTCGGTGCAATTTCGCACGCTCCTTTTTTATCAATATATTGCTTTTTTGCGGGAAATGTGTTAAAATGAAGAAAAACAACGAAAAAGAGGTCTTTATGGAAAAGGAACAAAGCTATAACGTGTTTTTATGCTATCGCGGTGACAGGGGCGGAATGCTCGCATCTAACATTTACTCCGACCTTGCCTCCTATGCAAAAAACAAGCTTCATATTTTCTACGCGCCCAAATGCATAAAGCACGGCGAAAATTTTATGACAACCTGCAAGGATGTTGCGGGTCGCGTATCTCTTATGATACTTATTCTTACGCCCGGCTTCTTTGCACAGTGCCGAAACCCCGACGACGTGGTTTTACAGGAGCTGCGCTCCGCACTCTCCAACCCGATGTGTACGTTTTTGCCCGTAATCACACCTAACTTCGTGTACGATACCGTCGCGCTCGAGGAATTTTTCACCGAGCAGGAGATTGACCGCATCAAGCATATCAACGCGATAAAGTATAACGACGTTTACTCCTTTAATTCGGTAGAGCTGCTTCTCCCGATTTTGCAGGACAAGGTCGGCGTTACCGACTACGACGAAATAATCGAAAACGAGCTTAAAACCCGCCAGGCACGCACGAAGCGCCGCGTACATATTAACAGCGAAAACAAAAACGGCTTCTTCAGCCAGGATAACAAGGTGGAGACCCGCCGCCTTGAAACCCAGCAAAAGCTTTTGCTCGATTACGATATGCCGATTTACGGAAAGCACCTGGAGGGTAAATCCAACCTCAACGTCCTTGACGTCGGCTGCGGAAACGGAAGGGCGCTTATGGCAAGGCTTGGCAGCCGAAGCGAGGTTGACAGAATTATCGGCGTGGAGTTTAACAAAAGCTTCGTTGAAAAGGCAAAGGCGGATTACGCCGATACGAAGGCATCCTTCTATAAAATGGACGCGGAGGGAGAGGACTTTATCGACGAGCTTCGCGACGTTATGGACGCGGAGGGCATCGACGGCTTCGATTGGATAAACCTGCTTGCCGTTATGTCGCACCTTAAATCTCCCTACCAGCTTCTCAAAAACCTGCGAAAGGTCTGCAACCGCGGCGCGGTAATCTTTATTCGCAATATCGACGACGGAGTAAACTTCGTCCACCCCGACGAGCATCTGATGTTTGAGCGCGCCTTCAATATGATTGCAAAGTGCGATACCACGGGCTACCGCCATTCGGGAAGAGAGCTGTTCACCCTTCTTCATCGCTCGGGCTACCGCGATATTTGCTACGACCGCCTCGGAATAAATTCTGCGTCTATGGATTATTCGGAGAAGGAGGCGCTGTTTGATACCATATTCCTTTTCCTTAAAAATAGCATCGGCGTTACCGCCCGAAACAACCCCCACGACCAGGAAATACAGGTTGAAAAGGAATGGCTTGACGAGCATTTCAGGGAGCTTGAGGAGCAATTCCTCGCCTCGGACAGCTTTGTTAACTTCGGCTTCCTTATTGTAACCGCAAGAGTTTAAAAATTCAAAAATGGTAGAAAACAAAGATATTTTTACCGTAACGGAGCATATAATATGAAAATTAACGTTAATAATCTTACCTATAAAACTCTTTCCGAAGGCAGTATTCCCGCCCTCCTTGAATTACAGGAGGATGCCTTTGCCCACGCGGGAGACAGCACCGATTTCCTCCGCCGCAATACGCCCGAAACACTCTTGCCCTGCTTCGGAGGGGACAGCCTCGTGCTTGGCGCATATGACGGGGAGCTTCTCGTTGCCTTCGGCATACTCTACTGCGCGGGTGATACGAAGGAAAACCTTGCACACGACCTTGACGAGGTGAGCGACGTCACCGAAAACGCCAACGTAAAGCTCGTTATCGTAAGATACGAATACCGCGGAAACGGTTTGCAAAAGGAGCTTATCGCAAGGCTTTGCGCCCACGCGGAGCAAAGGGGCTACAAATGGCTCTCCTCCACCGTTTCTCCCGAAAATCCGTGGAGCATGAATAACCTTATTGCCAACGGCTTTACCGAGGCAAAGGTGCTTGTCAAATACGGCGGGTTAAAGCGTATTCTCTACGCAAAGAAAATAAACTGATTTTCGCCCCTGCGTTAATCCGCGGGAAGAATTGAATAAAAACAATGCGGTCGGGCGATTTGCCCGACCCACGCTCTTTTGCCGTAATTAAAGCCTGCGGCAAGGGCATCTTACGGGGGAAAAATGAAAATATACGATATATCACAGGAGCTGCTCTCGTCGAAGGTCTTTGACGGCGACCCGATACCGAGGACGCGCCGTGTAAAATCAATGGAGGACGGGGAGCTATATAATCTTACCGAGCTTTCAATGTGCGTCCACAACGGAACGCATATCGATGCACCGCGGCACTTTATCCGCGACGGCGCGGACGTGGCTTCGGTTTCGCTTGAAAGGACTGTCGGCTTTGCCTTCGTTGCCGAGTGCGAATGCGATATTACCGCCTCGGTGGCAGGTGAAATCCTTGCCCGCGCAAGAAGCCTAAACCCCTCCGCCGCCCTACGGCTTTTGATAAAGGGAAACGCCGTCCTCTTAATAGACGGAGCGCGCGTATTTGCCGAAGAGGGCGTATGCCTCGTAGGTGTGGAATCGCAATCGGTAGGTGACGAAAATGCTCCGATGGCGGTGCATATTATACTCCTTGAAAGCGAGGTCGTCCTCCTTGAGGGACTTCGGTTAAACGAGGTCGGCGAGGGCGTGTATTTCCTTGCCGCACAGCCGTTAAGCATCAAAAATTCCGACGGTGCACCGACCCGCGCCATTCTTATCGAGGGGCTTTGCTGATTCGCGTACAAATTCCAAAGACTTAAATTACACCGACCCCGTGTTAAATTTTATCCTTATATCAAATTCAAAATGTAAGCAAATAATTACATTTTTCACTGCAAAGGGGGCGTAAGCTATGACCGAGCAAAGACGCTGTGCCTGGTGCAACACGAAAAATCCCAAATACGTCGAATATCACGACGCGGAGTGGGGAAAACCCGATTTTTCGGATAAGCACCTTTATGAAATGCTTATTCTCGAGTCCTTCCAGGCGGGACTGTCATGGGAGTGCGTATTAAACAAAAGGGAAGCCTTTCGCCGCGCCTACTGTGGCTTTGATATCGATTTTGTTTGCCATTTTTCGGACGACAAAATTTCCAAGCTTAAAGAGGATAAGGGGATAATTAGAAACAAAAGAAAAATCGACGCAAGCATAAAAAACAGCAAAATTTTTAAAGCTATCCTCCTTGAATACGGCTCCTTTTACAGCTATTTGAGGAGCTTCGTCGGCGACCAAATAATTTATGAATCCGACAAAACGAAAAGCGAGCTTTCCGACGCAATTTCCCGCGACCTAATCTCGCGCGGAATGAGCTTTGTCGGCTCTACGGTAATTTATTCTTATCTGCAGGCGGTCGGCTTTATCTATTCTCACGAGCCTGAATGCTTCCTCTATAAAAGCGGGGAATAACGGCATACGTCTTTTAAAAGCGAAGGCACTTCGCCCTACCAAAAAAAGTTAGAAAGGACAAAAAATGCGTAAAGCTATATCTATAATACTCGTTGCAGCTTTTGTTATTTTGCTTTCCGCCTGCAGTGCGGAAAAGCCGAAAATCGAGGATTACGAATGGAAAATGCGTATCGTCACGCACGTGGAGGACGGACGGATTATCTACGACGCGGCGGATGAAGAAGCCGACACCTACGAGGGGGCAAGCATCGTAGAAATGACCCTCGTCGCAAGTGACGGCAAAATCACCCTCACCGACCTTACGAACGGCAAGGCGTACACGGGCAGCTATACCGTTTCGGGGAAAAATCCCGAGGGCACGGATTACCGTATAACGCTTGACGGCAAAACGGGCTACGCCACCGTGGCAATGACAACCTACGCCGACGGAAGGGAAGAGCCAACCCTGCCCATATCCCTTGACGGCTACTCTATATATTTCTACGCCGAATAGCGAAGCACCCAAGCACGTTCAAAAAGCCACCGCCCGAAAGCCAAATTAAACCGCCACGCAAAAACCGCGACGGTAAAGCAAGGCTTGGTGTAAATCCCCCTTACTTTCGTGAAAGAAACCAAAAACCAAAGACCCAAACGGCATCGGTGAAAAACCGATGCTTTTTCTTGCGAAAATTAAATTAGGAAATTTCCAAAAACTACTTGTAATTTTCCGAAGGGTATGCTATAATTAGGAAAAATCCAAATTCAAATCATTGACGACTATGTTTGAGCAAGGGAGGGATAAATTTTGGCAGGCAAACGCAAACCCACACCAACTAAACGGGTTATTATCAAAGCGGCATCCGAGCTGTTCTTTGAAAACGGTTTTTCAAAAACAACGGCAACCGAGCTGTGCAAAAAGGCGAATATCAGCACGGGTAACCTTACCTTTTATTTCCCCACGAAGGAGCATATCCTTGCGGATATCGTGAAAATGATGTGCGACTTCCAATGGAAGGAGATGGAGAGTGCCGCAAACGAAGGCAGAAGCTCGCTTCTTGTCTATTGCCTTGAGCTTACTACGATGGTTGCCGTCGGAGAGGAAATGCCCGAAATGCAGGACTTTTTCGTAGCGGCATACGCACACGGGATACCGCTTGACATCATACGAGCCAACGACGTGGAGAAAATCAAGCGGGTGTTTGCCGAATACACGGAGGGCTGGGACGGTGAAAAATTCATCGAAACCGAGGTGCTGATTTCGGGCATCGAATACGCCACTCTGTCAAGCACCGAGCATTCCGCATCCGTCGAGCATAGAATAGAGGGCGCGCTCAACACAATTATGATGCTCTTTGATGTCCCCGAGCAAACTCGCAAAACGAAGGTTGCAAAGGTGCTTGGAATGGACTACCGAGCAATCGGAAGAAAGGTCTATGAGGATTTCAAAAGGTACGTGACCGAAACCAACGAGCACAATCTCGAAGAAGTATCGAGAAACACGAAGGCAAAGCCGAAAAAATAAAATGTGCCGAGGGATATCTCTATTTGGTAGTTACTGCGTACCTACCAAATAATCTTTAACAGCCCCAAAGGAAGGTAACCAATATGAAAAAAATAACACTCATTCTACTCTCGGTCTTGATGATCGTAGCTCTAGCTGCTTGCGGCAGCAAAAAATGTGAGCAGCATGTTTACGATGACTGTGCAGATACCGAATGTAACGTATGCGGCGAAACAAGAGATTCCATGCACTCGTGGAAGGATGCCGACTGTCTCTATCCCAAGACCTGTACAGTCTGTGGCAAGACAGAAGGCTCTGCTCTCGGACACGAATGGACAACGCCCGATGTTGATCTGTGCGAGGTTAGGTCCACCTGTTCAAGATGCGGTGCAACCGACGGAGAAAACAAGGAACATACTCCTGCAGAGGATGACGGCGATTGCTCAACAGAAGTAAAATGCACCGTCTGCGGCGATGTGACAACCCCTGCCGGACAGCATACCCCTAACGATGATGACGGCAACTGCTTAACGGAAATCATTTGCAGCGTATGCGGAACGGTAACCACGCCTGCAAGAGATAGTCACACAGGCGGTACTGCTACCTGCACCGAAAAAGCGGTTTGTACTGCTTGTGGAACGGCATATGGCGAGATTGATGTAAACAATCATATAGACGAAAACACCGACCACACCTGTGACCGTGAGTGCGGAAAGACGGATATCGGCACACACGCTGACTCCGCCGAGGATAACGACCACGTTTGCGACTACGGTTGCGGCGTAATCCTTGAAGATCATAAGGGCGGCGAAGCAACTTGTATGCACGGCAAGCTCTGTGAAGTTTGCGGATATGAGTATGATACTGCCAAAGCTTCCACCAACCACGCAAGCGATAATTACACCTATACAGATAACGGCAACGGTACACATACCAAGACTCACGAGTGCGGCGTTACCGTAGGCGAACCCGAAAATCACACCATAGAAAACCATGTCTGCACCGGTTGTGGCACGATGGAGATCGTGGTCAGCTTTGATGCAGGCGATTACGAATGGAAAACAGGCGACGAACTCTACTTCTGCCGTGTTTCTCGTGACAATCAATGGGAGGAATATTGCTTCACAGCAACAGTTGCCGAGGATGGCACGGTCACTTGGACGTCTGATAAGACTCTCTATTGGGATGGCACAGGCGAGCATCGGTTGTTCGTTAGCTATCCGTGTACCGCTGTAGGTTGGGATGACTTTATGATTCCCACCGACCAAAGCGATGTTGATAAACTCAAGGAAGCCGACTGCATGAACGCACGGTGGATAGGCACACCTACAACCAACGTTATTGAGTTCGAGCTGAAGCACCGCATGGCAAAGATTACGGTTAATTATGTGATTGCATCTCAGTTTGATCTGGATGCACCTATTATCGCAGAAATATATAGCAATTCAATGTATTGCTTCTTCAGCGATGCTGACGGATTGCCTATTATCACCTCTGTTGGACAGTACGATGCTTGGATAACTCCTTATCATAACGCCAATCAGTTTACCGTTTACGTTGCGCCCGGTGAGTACAATACTGACGGATTGTTTAAGTTCTATGTTGGTGATGCAGAAGTGCAAATTGAAATAACAACTCCCGGAGCTGTAACACTTGAAGAAGGCGGCGAGTACACCTTTGATGTTAAGGTAGGACAGGATGTGTTTAGAATCGCGGAAGTATCAATGGGTGACATCGATAGTCCCTTCGGTGACGGTTGGCACAATGAAATAGACCTCAAAGCAATCGGAACTCAAGATATCGGCAAGACCGCTTGGGAGATTGGCGATCAGATCATAGTAACCTTTACCTCACCGCGCTTCGGCACACAGTATGGAACGCTGACCTACGACGGTACTGTGTGGTCAACCGACGTGAGCTTCTCGTACCTCGAGGGTGAAATACCTACCGTTAGCGCAATATATGCACCGTGCTATGAGGTAGTGGACGGTAATATGCAGTTGAAGGACGGTATGCAGCTTGGAATGACGGAGTATATCTCGGCAGCTTGCAGTATCACGGATGAAACACTCAATATCAGCTTTAAGGGCGCAACCCGTAATTACAGCCGCCTGCGTATTTCCGCATTACCCGGTCAGACCTTGACGGTTAACACAACAGACTTCACTCCTGCAGGTGCAACCGATGCGGCGACCGATGCGTACACTCTTACCGCCGATGAAAACGGAAATACTTACCTTTACGGTACTTTCGCAGAGGGAGCAACGGTAAGTGTGAAGCAGGGCGAAGTAACTCTTGCAGATTATACCTTCACCGCTGAGAAGCATCCCGAAGGCACTAAATCAGGCATAAACTATGCGCTGGATGCAAGACCTATCATAGACGGAACTTTGGGCGGCAAAACCGAGGCTACCGAAGAAGATATCAATGCCTTGGTGGATCAGCTCAAAGCTTACGTGGATAACGGAATTACCACGATTATCGTAACGGGCAGCGTACCGGCTATGTATAATTTGCTTGGAAGTGATCTTCCTGCTGTATCTGCTGCAATTTTCTTCTTGGGATCTTCCGGAAGCACGACAAACGGAGACCCTGATAGTCCCTATTGTGGCACAATAGATTTGATTATGCCCGATGCTACATCTTTGGCATACATGGAATTTTGTAGTACGTATGCTCTTAATAGCGTAACACTTCCCAAAGTAACGAAATTAGCAGATCGAGCTTTTTATGATACACCATACTTACGAACAATCACATTTGGTTCTGTACTTACAGAAATAAATGAGACGGGCGGAGTTATGTTTGCTCTCGTCGGAGAAGAAGTAGGCGGTTGTGATTTGATTCTCAACTGCGGACAGATGAACGAAACCAATGTACCTACACCCGATCTTACGACAAACACTTGGAAGTTCAAGTTTGAAAACGAATTCAAGAGCATCACTCTGACCCACACAGGTGAGTGCGACGAATGCACTGTAACGGAATAACCGAATCAACAACTAAATAAAAAGAGCCTGCGGATAATCAAACGAAGCGTATCTGAAAGCTTGCTTTCAAGGACGCGAGTGCCGATTGCTCCGTGAGCGTTTTGCTAAAGCAAAACACAGTGCAAAGCACCACCTCGTAAGAGGTGAAGCTCACAGGGAGTACGGTCACAATGTACGCAGACTCAAACACCAAAGCGGTGAGCAAAAATGCTTGCCGCTTTCTCTGTCCCTCTACATATCAAAAACTGATACGCAGTAAGCAAGCAGTAAACAAAGAATATCTCCTTGAATTTTTCTCGGATTTGTGGTAAAATATTTTAAATAGCGAATGCTTTAATATTACGAAAGACAGGAGAAAGAATATGCTAAATATAGGTGATCGCGCACCGGGATTTACCCTTAAAGATAAAAACGGAAATGACGTAAGCTTGTCGGACTTTATCGGCAAAAGAGTTGTTCTGTATTTTTATCCCAAGGATAACACCCCGGGATGCACAAGACAGGCATGTGCCTTCGCGGGAGCATACGAGGAGTTTCAAAAAAGAGGAGTAGAGGTTATAGGAATCAGCCGTGACGGTATCGCATCTCACGTTAAATTTGCTGAAAAATATAATCTCCCCTTCGTTTTGCTTTCCGACCCAAATCTCGAAGCGATAGGGGCATACGGTGTGTGGCAGGAAAAGAAGCTGTACGGAAAGGTTAGCTTCGGTGTTGTTCGTACCACGTTCATTATCGACGGGAACGGAATTGTAGAAAAGATAATGCCAAGGGTTAAGCCGGATACAAACGCCGCAGAAATATTAGAATTTCTATAAAACCCAAGAATTTCAAAGTCACGGAGATTGATTATGAGAAAACCGAAAAGGCTTTTGCCGTTTATTCTTTCGCTGCTGCTTTTGTCGTCCTGCGGGACTTCGGGAGGCTCATCGGAATATAAGCAGATAACTACGTCGGAAGCCGTAAAGATGATGGAGTCGGAAAAGAATTATATAATTCTCGACGTGCGCAGAGCCGACGAATTTGCCGAAGGTCATATCCCGGGAGCAATCAACGTTGCAAACGAGGAAATAGGCACGGAAGAGATTCCCGAGCTTCCCGACAAATCGCAGCTGATACTCGTATATTGCCGAAGCGGAAGACGAAGCAAGGAAGCGTCTGAAAAGCTCGTAAAGCTCGGATACACGAACATAGTCGAGTTTGGCGGTATCCTTGATTGGACAGGCGAAATAGAAAAATAATAAAACGCCGATGAGGAATCAAAAGAAACCTCATCGGCATAATTTATTTAAGTTTAATTTTACTTCTCGTCAAGTCGAAGCTGATACCAAGAAGCCAGGAAATCGTATCATCATCGCACTCGGAAAGCGAGGCGGTTAACCAATGCGTTTTGTTCATATGATACGCAGGGTAATATAACCTTCAATAAAATCAAGTTTGCTCATATCAAATCCTTTAACGATTAGTTTTTCGATTTTGCATCTTTTGCAGATTCTATAATTGCTTTTGCTTCACTGAGTCTAAGATCCCAATATTTTTGTAGCATACTAATTATTTTTTCGTCTGAAACATCGCACTCAAGCATAGAATCAACAGCTCTGCTCATTCCCCAAATTTTCTCTTCTTCAACCGCATCGTCAATTAATTTATTTCCAGCATCTCGCGCTGTTTGAAACAGTTCAGTTCCAACTCTGGAAATAAAAGATCTATAATCTCACTTCATATCTCAAGCTCCTTTGGGTAGTTTGTTATATCATATTTTATCATATTTTGGAATTAATGTCAATAAAACACAGCGACTTGAAAAAGTCCTCGAATTATGCTATAATATATCAAAACATATAACGAGGACTTTTTCATGAAAGGCAACGAGAAATTTTTATTCAAAAATGAAAATTTGGATTTCGATTTTTCTGATTTCTGGAGATTTCAATATTCAAACATATACAGCCTTCACGGTGAAATAGCCGAGTTTATTGTGGCGAGGGCATTGGGAGTAACCGAAGCGCAAAACAGCGCATATTGGACTCTTTGGGATATAACCTATCGCGATGTAAAAATCGAAGTTAAATCAACCGCCTATTACCATTTGTGGAATGACGAAGCAAAGATATCAAAGCAAAGAACATTCGGTATCACAAAGGCTAACGGAGCTTACGATTCCGGCGTGTGCGGAAACAACGAGTTCTGCCGACAGAACGATATATATGTTTTTTGTTTAAATACCGGAGAAACGAAAGAAACATCTTATCCGTTAAACCTTGATAACTGGGAATTTTACATAGTGCCGACATCGTTTATAAACGAGCACTGTCAGGACAACAAAACAATATCTCTCAGAAGAATAAAAAGCTTTGGATTCGAAGCTGAAAAATACGACCAGATAAAATCCGAGATTGACTCTATTATAGATTCGGGGGCAATTAAATGAACACTCAAAACCTACATAGACTTATAGAAAAATACGAAGAGAATTTTTACAAGCTCAATAGCGGTAACCTCGGTGAACCCGACGAAATTTTCAAGTGGAAAGCAGCAAAAACCTTCCGTGATGTTTGGTTCTCGGAAGAAGCAAAAGCAATGTCCTTCTCGGAGAAATTCAACCTTGCGAAGAAGAACTTCGATATTCTTACCGATAATAGCTACGTGTCCCCTTCAAACGGTATAGTAAAAGTTGCCGAAAAGAATCAAGTAGCAGTGGAAACACTATTTGAGACTCTTCTTTTTGCAGACGATGGCGGTGACCTCGAAGCAAGACAAAACAATATGGAGAAGTTTCTCGAAGAGTTTGATAAGCTCCGCGCGGAGTATTATCCCCAAAGCTTTAAATTTAAGCAAGAAAGGCACTCCGTGTCATGTTATCTTGCGTTTTTTGCTCCAGATGTAAACTTTATTTATCGTTTTAGTGATGCAGAAGAGTTCGCAAAGCACGTTGAATATGGCAAGGATCTCGGCTCGGGCGGAGATTTCAGGCTTGACCGCTACTATGAACTTTGCGAAATAATTGTAGAAGCTCTTAAGGAACACCCCACGCTTCTTGAAAAGCACGACAATCTCATAAAAGAGAGAAATGCGATCGCAGACGAATACTACGTTGATGTGACAAGGCACATTCTCGCTTTCGATTTGATGTACTGTTGTCGCACTTATAACTTCTATGCAGGTATGACTCACGCTTCAAAGAAAGATAGCATAAAAGCATTTGTTGAAGCTGAAGCAAGAGAAAAAGAAAGACTCGAAAGAGAGTCTCGTATAGCGGAGCTTGAAGCTGAGCTTCATACACTTGAAATGGAAGCCGAGAAATATACGTACATATCCCTTTTAAATGTTGAGGTAAATCAACCCACCTATGGCAAGGGCGTTGTTATTGCTCAACAGAACAACAAAGTAACGGTGAAATTCGAAACCTGTGAAAAAGGCTTTATCATAAACAAGAAATACCCGGTAAGACCTACTTTTGAAAACGATACTGAAATTGTAGAAGCCTTTACCGAGTATGATTCGTTACTTGAAAAGATAAAAGCATTGAAGAACAAAATAGCGTTGATATGAGGCTGGGAAGAGGGGTATTCGTCTTTGACGAAGATTTTTCGCCTTGACGCTTACAAGCGAGCTTGGTCTCACTGCGGCTCGGTCACGCTCGAGGAAAAACAACTCTTAGTTGTTTTCTAACACTCTCGCGCCGCTTCGCTACGCGCTCTACGGCTCAAATGCGAACCCCCGTGCCTTTTGGGCAAACGGTTTTCAAGACTTTTTGAGAAATCCGACATTAACGCAAAATAATCGAAAATATCAGACGGTAGAGAACGCTGAAACCCCAGACGTAGCAAGGGTTTTCGGCGTTTTGCCTTTCCAAAAATCCGAAACCGTAGACGGTGCAAGAATTTCCGCTTCTAAAACAATTTCTAAAGATTTTTTAGAAAAACTTTTAGATAAATCCACGCCAAAACGCCCCGTGGCAAGCCACATCATAACCGCCAAATCCGCCGCAACGGATTAAGTTATTAGCATCATTATACCACAAAGCTGCCGAGAGTTCAAGGGAGAGAGATTATATTCTTTCCGTCGTTAGAAAAAAGTGGATATTTTTTCTAACAAAATACATGCTCGTTGAAAAAAGTAAAGAGCTTTACCAACGAAAAGTTCACAACACCTTGACAACTCGCCTATCATAGTATATAATTGTAATTGATTACAAATGATAGGTTAAAATAACTTCAGGAGGCATGTCATGTTTCAATACGAATCTAAATTCATACATAATTATCATCGTGACGGAGTTGTTTTAGATAAAAACGAAAGTATAGTATATCACTATACCTCCCCAGAAGGTTTGCTTGGAATATTGGATAATCAGAATGTAAGATTTACAGATATTAGATACATGAATGATCGTTCCGAAGGGGTTTATTTTGTAAAAAAACTGATTGAATATATTGAAAGTAACAAGGGGAAATTTCCGTACGCAGAAATAATAGTCAATGCCTTGTTGGAAGATAACGACTATAACGAAATAAAACGCCTTTCAGTCACCAATGTAAAATTTAAAACAACCTCAACGGGTAAAACCAAATCCGCACGTGCATTTTTGTTCTGTACGTGTACAGATCCAGATCTCTTGAATATGTGGAATTATTATGTAAAAAATGGCTCATATCAAGGTTATAGCGTTGGAATCAAAGTTTCTTCTTTTTTGAACGAACTTGGAACTATACTGCCAAAAAGTCAATTTGTCTCGATTTATTACGGAAAAGTTCTTTATTCTCCAAAAGAGCAAGAAGAAGAGATTAAGAATTTATTGCAGTCAATTGAGTCATTTGCTAATCAACAATTATCATCACAAGAAAAAAATCTAACGCCTAACTTTTTGAATTTTGGCGAGATGTATCTTAAAGAGTATATTGATTTATATGGAGTTTTTTATAAACATCCTAAATTTTCAAATGAGCAAGAGTATAGATTTGTTGTTGAGTTTGATGATAGTTTCAAAACGGATCAAAATACCTTAATTACCGGATTGAAAGACACAAAAATCAGTGTAGACTTTTGTGTAAAAAATGGAATGCTAACTCCTTACTTAACAATTCCTTTTGCCTATAACACGATTTCGAGAATTTATATTTCTCCTATGACAGAATTTGAAATAGCAAAGCAAAGCATTAAGGAGTTAGCTCTAAAAAAGGGGTATAGAACGTTTTCGGTATGGCAATCAAAAATACCGATTAGATATTAATTTGTAAAACAGTTATGATAGGTGGTATATCATGAAAGATTTGATTAAAGCAATCCGTTTTGCGGCCAATATGAATCAGGAACAGTTCGCGTCGGCTCTCGGCACGACTCCGCTTTCCATCAACCGTTGGGAGAACGGAAAGACTCTGCCTAACCGTATGGCGCAGACACAATTATATAACTTCTGCAAGGAGCATGCGATAGATGTCGCACAGCTCATCATAGACACAAAGGCATACGGAGATGCTGATAATAAGCTCGTCCTCTATCACGGATCGAAGAAAGGTATCGTAGGAGATATTGCACCTATCAGCCGTGACGAGTGCGATTTTGGTAGCGGCTTCTATATGGGTACGAATACTCTTCAGCCGTTAACACTTGTTTGCAACGAGGATAAACCCAAGTTCTACACGGTTGAGCTTGATTTGACCGGACTTAAGATGTTGACCGTCGAGATCGGTATGGACTGGGCAATGCTTATCGCCTACTATCGCAAGGAGATGGAAAGTGCCAAGGGTACTCCTATCTACGAGAAGTATGCACATATGGCTGACGGCTACGATGTGATCATCGGCTACATTGCTAACGACCGTATGTACACCGAGCTTTCTCGTTTCTTCAACAGAACGCTCACCGATGTGGCTCTTATTAATTGCCTCTCTGCACTTGACCTCGGTAAGCAGTATGTTGCTATTACAGAAAAGGCGTGTAAGCAAATTAAGATTTTGAAGGAAGAACCCCTCTCCCAATTGGAACTATCGTTGCTCAAGGATATGAGTGCAGAAAGAAGAAAAGAAGGAATTACTCTGGCAGAGGAAATCGAGGTTAAATACCGTCGAGAAGGTAAATTCTTTGACGAGATTTTGAAGGGTGAATGATATGTGCAAATCATTACAACTAACATTGTGCGATACGCAAGGTCAACTGTTTGAGCTTGCGGCAGAACGCGGATATAGCAGCGAAGCCTTTATCAAGGCGT
>JAFXHU010000028.1 GCA_017533565.1 Clostridia bacterium | reverse complement strand
CTTGTTGGCGAAGAAATGGTGAGATTTCGTGCTTTATGAGCGAAGGCGTACGAGGGTACGTCGAGCGAGAAAAGTGCGGAAGATTGCCGTTTATTCGTCAACAAAAGAAAAAAACAAAGGTACCGCCTTTTTCTATCTTCTCAGCGATACCTTTATTTGGGGGGATTATAAATCCAATTTGCTTGCTTTGGTGGGAATTAAATCTTTTCCTTAACCTTAGCTGCCTTACCAACTCTGTCGCGAAGGTAGTAGAGCTTAGCGCGGCGAACCTTTGCCTCGCGGAATACTACGATCTTTTCAACGTTGGGGGAATGAAGGGGGAAGGTTTTCTCTACACCTACGCCGTAGGAAACACGTCTTACGGTAAAGGTTTCGGAGATTCCGCCGCCGTGCTTTGCGATAACGGTACCCTCAAACATCTGTGTTCTCGACTTGTCACCCTCGACGATACGAACGTAAACCTTTACGCCGTCACCGATTCCGAACTGGGGAACGTCAGCCTTCAACTGCTCATTTGTAAAAGCCCTAATCTTATCCATAGTGGCCCTCCTTATAACTACGAACATTCGTGCAGAGCGATGCAGAGGACTGTTCTGAAATTCTGTCCGACTATACCGAATGGCATAGGCACAGTTGTAGTTATTATAGCACAAGCATTTTCAAAATGCAAGGGGTTTTTTAAATTTTTTTCGGCTTTGGTAAAAAGCGCACAGCCCCGCAATAAATATTTATATTTTTTGTATCTTTTGTTATTGTATTTGGGGAAATTTTGTGCTAAAATATAGAATGTGAAAATATATCAAAGGGCGGTATGCCGATGAAAACAGAAGATAAAAAGGATAAAAGGAGCAAAAAGCCGATAAAGGACGCGTCCGAAGCTCCAAGCGCGGTTGATAAAGCGGCGGGCGAGGCAAAGGCGGAAAAAGCCGCAGGTGTCAGCGTGGATGCTCCGACTGCGGGCGAGGGCGGCGAGGAATTTGACTTTGACACCCCCGTTTTTGACGCAGAAACGTGCGAGGCGGACGGCGCGGTGGATTTGGACGGCGAGCCTTCCCTTCCCTTAACCGACGGGTTAGCGGAGGACGGAGAAAAAGCGGCTGTCGCAAAGGAGACCGATGCTGTCGCGGAGGAAGCCGATGCTGTCGCGGAGGAAGCCGATGCTGTCGCAGAGGAAGCCGATGCTGTCGCGGAGGAAGCCGATGCTGTCGCGGAGGAAGCCGATGCTGTCACAGAGGAAGCCGATGCTGTCACAGAGGAGACCGATGCTGTCGCAGAGGAAGCCGATGCTGTCGCAGAGGAAGCCGATGCTGTCGCGGAGGAAGCCGATGCTGTCGCAGAGGAAGCCGATGCTGTCGCGGAGGAAGCCGAAAAAGCCGACGAGATCACGGCGGAGGAGGCAGACGATGCCGAGGCTGACGGCGAAGCGCGCGAGGACGTAGAGCTTTGGGAGGCAATTGAGGAGGACGCGGAGGAAAAGCCCGCGATAGACCCCGCGGGGGACGTGACACCCGCCGAGGAAAATGACGGCGCGGAGGTGCGGCAGCCTTCGGCAAAAAAGAAAAGGGTGCGCGAGAACGGAAGCCGACGGGTTGACGGATTGTTTGATTTTATCGAGCTTTTCGTCTTTACGCTGGCGGCGGTTTTGATTATAACCTCCTTCGTCGTAAGGCATTCGGTTGTCGAGGGCGATTCGATGCTCGGCACGATTCATTCGGGCGAAACGCTCATAATCTCCGACCTGTTTTACGAGCCGCGGGTCGGTGACATCGTGGTGGTTGACGACCATTCCACCGCGCTTAAGAAGCCGATAATCAAGCGAGTTATTGCGGTTGGCGGTGACACGGTGCGCGTGACGAAGGTCGGAATTGCCGTAAACGGCGTGCTGCTTGACGAGCCTTACGTTTATACCGACGGCTTGGCTTACACATACAGCGTTTATCCGTCGGAGGCGTATTCCTCCAATGAAACGCTTACCGTAGAGGTTGGCGTATATTACGAATTCGTAGTGCCGGAGGGGGAGCTTTTCGTCCTCGGCGACCATAGAAATATGTCCACCGACTCTCGCGATATAGGCACGGTGGACGTCGATGCGGTAGTTGGGCGGGTGCTTTTGCGCGTTTTCCCGTTTGACGTATTCGGTCGGGTGGAATAACCGAGCTTATTCCCCTTCACTTAAAGAAAAGGAAATAAAAAATGGCAACAAATCCGATACAGTGGTTTCCCGGGCATATGGCGAAAACCCGCCGAATGATGGCGGAGTGCCTTCCGCAGGTTGACCTCGTGCTTGAGCTTATAGACGCGAGAATACCGAGAAGCTCCCGAAACCCCGAAATAGACAAAATGCTCGCGGGCAAGCCGCGGGTTACGGTTATGACGAAGGCAAGCCTTGCCAACCCCGAGCTTAACCGAGCGTGGGTGGATTATTACAAAAGGGGCGGACAGGAAACCGTGCTTACCGACGTTATAACGGGAAGCGGAATACAGGAGCTTTCGCGCGCGGTAGAAAGAGTATGCGCCGAAAAGCTTGAAAGATGGCAGAGCAAGGGTATGGAGGGCAGAAAGCTTAAGGCTATGATTGTCGGCATACCCAACGTTGGAAAATCCTCGCTTATCAACAGGCTTGCGGGCGGGAAAAAGGCGAAGGTTGAAAACCGCCCCGGAGTTACCGTAAACAAGCAATGGATTCCGACCGAGATAGGGCTTGACCTTCTCGATATGCCCGGAGTTTTATGGCCGCGCTTCGAGGACGAGGCAATCGGTCAAAATCTCGCTATGACGGGGGCGATACGCGACCAAATTCTCGATACCGAAGAGGTGGCTATGCTCCTTTGTGCAAGGCTTATGGAGGTTGCACCCAACGAGTTTATGGGCAGATACAAGCTTACGCGCGAGGAAGCCGAGGGGCTTGATTCCTACGACCTTTTCGAGCTTGTCGGAAGGAAGCGCGGCTTTCTCATCTCGGGCGGCGAGGTTAATCACGAAAGAACGGCAAATATGCTCCTCGAGGAGTTTCGCTCGGCTAAAATCGGCAGAATTACGCTTGAAATGCCGTAGGGGGACGCCTCATCCGTCGAGTTGCTTGCGGCTCTGACACCATTCTCAAGGGGGAGAAGGCTTAATAAATAGATTCAAGGAGGCAATATGCCGAATTACGAATACGAACAAAAGCATTATGCGGAGGGGTATGCTGCGGTTTGCGGGTGCGACGAGGCGGGGCGCGGGCCTTTATGCGGGCCTGTCGTTGCGGCGGCGGTTATTCTTCCACTCGGCTGTGAGATAGAGGGGCTTAACGACTCCAAGAAGCTTACCGAGAAAAAGCGCGAGAAGCTTTTCGATATTATAAGGGAAAAGGCGGTTGCCTATGCTATATGCGAGGCAAGCCCCGAGGAAATCGACGAAATCAATATTTTGAACGCATCTATGCTTGCTATGCGGCGGGCGGTGGAGGCTTTGTCCGTGAAGGCGGATTTCGCCCTGATAGACGGAAACTGCTCCCGCGGCTTTCAAATACCCACCGAAACGGTGGTAAAGGGTGATGCAAAATCCTGCTCCATTGCGGCGGCGTCAATTCTTGCGAAGGTGACGCGTGACAGAGGCTGTGCGGAGCTTGACGCGGCGTATCCCGAATACGGAATCGCGAAGCACAAGGGCTACCCCACGAAGGAGCATATGGACGCGGTAAGGGCGCACGGTCCGTCCCCGATACATAGAAAAAGCTTTCTTAAATTTCTTGACAAATGAGAATTTTAAAGGTTAAAACCGAGAAAAGAAGCCTTGGCACCTTTGGTGAAAAACGGGCGGCGCGATACCTTTGGCTTCACG
The DNA here is from genome assembly GCA_017533565.1 of Clostridia bacterium. Lineage (GTDB taxonomy): Bacteria > Bacillota > Clostridia > Oscillospirales > CAG-272 > UBA1740. The sequence continues at coordinate 19,715 of JAFXHU010000028.1, read as the reverse complement.
GCTACAGGGTGAGAAGGCGCAACTACACGGGCGGCGAGGTTGAAAACGTGGAGCTTCCCGAAATAGATATAATTGCGACGAAGCGCGACACCGCCGTTTACGTTGAGGTAAAGACGCGCACGCTTGAGAAAATGCACCCGTGCGAGGTGCGACCCGCCGCGGCGGTCAACCGCGAGAAAATGAAAAAGATTATGCAGACGGCGTATTGGTACAGAGCCTGGCACGCGAGGGGAATGAAAATGCGCTTTGACATAATAGAGGTATATGTAACCGAGAAAAACGGACGAAAAAGGGTGGCAGAAATACGCCACATTATCGGAGCATATAATAAAAACACGATTTTCGGGCACGTAAATTAAAGAAAAAAACAGCAAGAAAAAACGGAGAAGCACAATATGAAATACGTCAGCACAAGAGGAATAGAGCGAGAAGGGGTCAGCGCGGCATACGCGATAAAATCGGGGCTTGCGGGTGACGGCGGGCTTTATATGCCCGAGGAAATTCCCACTCTCGATTTCGACGAGATAGAGGCGCTTGCCGAGCTTGACTACCCCGAAAGGGCGGCGGCGGTGCTTTACAAATTCCTCGACGGCTTTGAATACGGGGAGCTTTACGAGGATGCCGCGGCGGCATACGGCGGCGGAAAATTCAAACCCTCCCCCGCCCCGATAACCGAGCTTGGCGACGGGAAATATATGCTGGAGCTTTGGCACGGTCCTACCTGTGCTTTTAAGGATATGGCGCTGCAGATAATGCCCCGACTTTTCGTAAGAGCGCAAAGAAAATGCGGCGAGGAGCGCACCGCGCTCATACTCGTTGCGACGTCGGGCGACACGGGAAAGGCGGCGCTTGAGGGCTACCGCGACGTTGACGGCACGCGGGTGCAGGTTTTCTACCCCACGGGTGGTGTAAGCGATATTCAACGGCTTCAAATGCAGACGCAGGAGGGCGGCAACCTTTCGGTTTTGGGAATACGCGGAAACTTTGACGACGCGCAAAGCGGTGTAAAAAGGATTTTCGCCGACGAAAAAATGAAGGCGGAGCTTGACGCGGCGGGAATATTCCTTTCGAGCGCGAACTCCATAAATTGGGGCAGGCTTGCGCCGCAGATTGCCTACTACGTTTCGGCGTATTGCGACCTTTTGAAGGCGGGTGCGATAAAAATCGGCGAAATTATCGACGTTACCGTTCCGACGGGAAACTTCGGAAACATATTTGCGGCGTTTATCGCAAAGAAAATGGGGCTTCCGATTGGGAAGCTTGTTTGTGCGTCTAACAGAAACGACGTTTTGACCGACTTTTTCAGGACGGGAGAGTATAACAAAAACCGCGAGCTTTATCTCACGAGCTCTCCCTCTATGGATATTTTGATTTCCTCAAATCTCGAGAGGCTTTTGTATCTTACGCTCGGCACGGAGGCTACCGCAAAATATATGAGCGAGCTTAACTCCCGCGGCAGCTACCGCCTTTCGGAGGAGGAGCTTTGCACCGTTTGCGAGAGCTTTGTCGGCTACTCGGCAAACGAGGATATGACCGAGGCAACCATACGCGAGCTTTGGGAAAATAAAAACTGCCTTATCGACACGCATACGGCGGTTGCGCTTAATTCGGCAAATCGCTATATGAATGACAATAAGGCAGAGAGAACGATGCTCGTCGTTTCTACCGCATCCCCCTACAAGTTTGCACGCGACGTTTATCGCGCAATCTCGGGCGTGGATATTCGCGAGGGTGAAAAGGCACTCGCCGCCCTTTACAACCGTACCTCCGTCGAAATACCCGCACCGCTTTCCCGTCTTTTCGGGCTGCCTATCAACCACGGCAGGGTAATCGACAAGTCCGATATGGAAAAGGCGGTAAGAGAGTTTATTTGAGCCTGCTCAAATCCACCCTCGGCTTGACCGTTAGCAGCCGCCCTTCGGCTTAAAGGTTACGCAATTGGTATTCGCAGAGCAATCCGCCCTGTTAGGTCCAACGCTGATACAGCCCGCGTAGCAATCGCTGTGCCCGTTATGGTATGCACAGTTCTTTACGTCGCAAAGCACTCCCTTTACGTGCTTTCTCGGATCACATTCGGTACAGTCCGTCTTGTTTTGTTTTTCCATATTTATTCTCTTTTCCGCGAGCCTTTCGCCCGCATAGTTAGTGTTGGCACAAAAAAGAGCTTTTATGCGAATTTTTTTGATTTTTTGGAGTAGCTATGGCATTATACACGATTGCCGATTTACATTTATCCACGCTTGACGCCACCAACAAGTCGATGGAGGTTTTCGGCGGAAGGTGGCAGGACTACACCGCGAGGCTGAAGGCGGGCTGGGAAAGGCTCGTTACCGAGGCGGACACGGTTATAATTCCCGGTGACGTTTCCTGGGCGCTTTCGCTTGAGGAGGCTGTATCCGATTTCAAGTTTATAGACGCCCTTCCCGGGCGGAAGATTATCGGAAAGGGCAATCACGATTTTTGGTGGATGACGATGCAAAAGCACCGCGCCCTTTTCGATTTGCACGGCATTCGCTCCATCGATTTCCTTTTTAACAACGCCCACGAGGTGGAGGATTTCATAATTGCGGGCACGCGCGGCTGGTATTACGACGAGGACAACAAAAACGCTCCCGACAACGCCGACTTTAAAAAGCTCGTGGCACGGGAGGAGCTTCGGCTTCGCACCTCGCTTCGGGCGGCGGCACAGCTTCGCGAAAAATCCCCCGAAAAGGAAATCGTTGTTTTTACGCACTTCCCTCCCCATTGGGCGGGACGCTCCTCCGACGGAATGATTGAAATTTTAAAGGAATACGGCATACGACGCCTTTATTTCGGGCACATACACGGAAGCTACGCAGTGCCGCCCGTCACCGAGCATGAGGGGATAAAAATGCACCTCATTTCGGCGGACTACCTTTCCTTTGTGCCGAAAAACGTGCCAAAGGAGCTTTAAGTCGGACAAAATCCGAAAAATCCCCGTTTTTCCACTTGACAAAAATTTTTAATTGTTTTATAATATAGTGGTTATTTTTAGGAATAAAATAAAAAATAAAAAATATAGGTTTTAGGAGATTGAAAAAATGAGCCTTATCAAAAAGGAACTCACCGAAAAGAACGGTTACGTAATCGAGTTTTCGGTAAGCAAGGAAGCATACGCCGCTGCAGAGCAGAAGGCGTACAGAAAGCAGGTTAAGAACATCAACGTTCCCGGCTTCAGAAAGGGCAAAGCACCCCTTCACATCATCAAGACTATGTACGGAAAGGACGTATTCTTTGAGGATGCAATCAACGAGTGCATTCCCGATGCGTTCGACGCGGCAATCAAGGAGGCAGGCTACGAAACCGTTGGAAATCCGAAGTTTGACCTTGTTTCCATGGAGGGCGACATCGTCCTCAAGGCGGAGGGCTTCGTAAAGCCCGAGGTTAAAATCGAGGGCTACAAGGGCATCGAGATTGAAAAGACGGTAAAGACGGTTACCGAGGCGGATATCGACGCGGAGGTTGACAAGGTTCGCGACAGAAACGCTCGCTTCGTTACCGAGAGTGACGAGGCTGTTAAGATGGGCGATACCGTTTCCATCGACTTTGAGGGCTTTGTTGACGGCGTAGCATTCGAGGGCGGAAAGGGCAACGACCACGAGCTTACGCTCGGCTCGGGCAGCTTTATCCCCGGCTTTGAGGAGCAGATTGCGGGACACAAGCTTGGTGACGAGTTCGACGTTGTAGTTACCTTCCCCACCGAGTACCACGCGGCTGACCTTGCGGGCAAGGAGGCTACCTTTAATTGCAGCCTTAAGTCGCTTAAGCAGCTTCCCGAGGCAGACGACGAGCTTGCAAAGGACGTTTCCGAGTTCGATACTCTCGCAGAGTACCGCGAGGACGTGAAGGCTCGCCTTGAAAAGAAGAACGAGGACGAGGCTAACCGTGCGGTTGACAACGCCCTTGCCGACAAGCTTATGGAGCTTATCGAGGCAGACATTCCCGAGGTTATGTTCGAGGCGGAAACCGAGAATTACCTCCGCGACTACGATACAAGACTCCGTCAGTCGGGTCTTGACCTTAAGACTTATATGCAGTACACGGGTCTTTCGCTCGACGATATTCGCGCACAGATGCGTCCCCAGGCCGAAAAGCAGGTAAAGGTTCGTCTTGCTCTCGAGGCTATTGCAAGGCTTGAGGCTCTTGACGCTACCGAGGAGGAAATCGACGCGGAGTACGCAAGAATTGCGGAGGCTTACAGCGTTGACGTAAACGAGGTTAAGTCTATGATTTTGAGCGAGGACATCAAGGCTGACCTTATCGTCGGAAAGGCTATGCAGCTTGTAAAGGACAACGCGGTTATCACCGTTGTTAACGCATAATTTCACGGCACTTTGCAAATAATAAAACGATTAGGAGGACACCGTTATGCCAATGGTTCCAACCGTAATTGAGCAAACACCCCAGGGGGAGAGAGCCTACGACCTTTTTTCCCGCCTTCTTAACGACAGAATTATTATTTTGGCGGGTCCCATCGACGACGGCGTTGCGGCTACCGTAGTCGGTCAGATGCTGTTCCTCGAGGCACAGGACCCCGACAAGGAAATCTACCTTTATATTAACACCTACGGCGGACAGGAGTCCTCCGGCCTCTCCATATACGACACGGTGCAGTATATCAAGTGCCCCGTTGTGACGATTTGTATGGGTATGGGCGGCTGCATAGGGGCACTTTTGGTTGCCTCGGGCACCGCGGGTAAGAGATACGCGCTTCCCAACACCGAATTTCTTCTCGAGCAGCCGCACTACGGCGCAAGAGGTCAGGCATCCAACATCAAGATTGCCGCAGACCACGTGCTTCACACAAGAAAGAGAATTAACGAAATTCTCGCAAAGCACACGGGAAGAACGGTAGAGGAGGTCGCCGCCGCCACCGAGCGTGAGAATTTCCTCACGGCAGAGGAGGCTCTTGCCTTTGGCATTATAGACGAGATTTTCACCAAAAAGGCGTAAAGTTAATTTACCCTGCCCCATTTCGGGAAATCAATAAATTGCCGCAGCACTGCGGCAGAACGGAGATTAAAATGGCTTTAATTCCTTACGTTATCGAGCAGACACCCGGCGGAGAGCGTTCATACGACCTTTTCTCCCGTCTTTTGACAGACAGAATCGTTATGCTTGCCGACGAGGTTAACGACGCTACCGCAACCGTAGTCGTTGCACAGATGCTCTTCCTCGAGGCACAGGACCCCGACAAGGATATTTACTTTTACATCAATTCCCCCGGAGGAAGCGTTTCGGCGGGCCTTTCCATCTACGATACTATGAACTACATCAAGTGCGACGTGGTTACCATTTGTATGGGTATGGCGGCTTCGATGGGTGCGTTCCTTCTTTCGGGCGGCACGAAGGGTAAGAGATTTGCCCTTCCCAACGCGGAGATTATGATTCACCAGCCTCTCGGCGGTGCGCAGGGTCAGGCAACCGACATCAAGATTGCCGCAGACCACATCCTCCGCACGAAGGCAAAGCTCAACAGACTTATTGCCGAGCATTGCGGTCAGCCCATCGAGGTTGTCGAGAAGGCAACCGACAGGGATAACTGGCTTACCGCGGAGCAGGCGGTTGAGTTCGGACTTATCGACAAGGTAATGGTTAGATAATTAACCGAAAAGCGAATAACCGTTAAACCCCCGCCTTTTTCGGGGGTTTAATTCAACTTATTTATAATAAAGGAATAATTATGGCAGAAAACAAGATTCGCCGCTGCTCCTTTTGCGGGTCGGACGAAACCGAGTGCAAGCTCCTTTTCCCCGCGCAAATAGAGGGAGTTTACGTGTGCGAGAATTGCATTGAGCTTTGCTACGATTTTATCGAGGAGCATTTTCCCGAGGAATTTGCCGACGAGAGAGAGGGCGAAGTAGGAGAGTTTTCGGAGCTTACCTACGAAACGCTTCCCCGCCCGCAGGAAATAAAGGCTATGCTTGACGAGCACGTAATCGGGCAAAACGATGCAAAGCTTGCGCTTTCGGTGGCGGTTTACAATCACTACAAGCGTATTCTTACCGTAGATGAAAAGAAAAAGAGAAAAAAGGGCGAGCCTGACGACGGGGTTGAAATCCAAAAGTCAAACGTGCTTCTTCTCGGTCCTACGGGAGTTGGAAAGACCTACCTTGCACAAACGCTGGCAAAGAGCTTTAAGGTTCCGTTTGCGATTGCGGATGCGACCACGCTTACCGAGGCGGGCTACGTCGGAGAGGACGTTGAAAATATTCTTCTTCGCCTTATACAGGCGGCGGACTTTGACGTAGAGCTTGCCGAGCGCGGAATTATATACATCGACGAGATTGACAAAATCTCCCGAAAGGGCGAAAACCGCTCGATAACCCGTGACGTTTCGGGCGAGGGAGTACAGCAGGCGTTGCTCAAAATCCTTGAGGGTACGGTTGCAAACGTTCCTCCGCAGGGCGGAAGAAAGCACCCCAACCAGGAGTTTATACAGATTAACACAAAAAATATCCTCTTTATCTGCGGCGGCGCGTTTGACGGCATCGAGAAGATTATCGAGGCGCGCAAGGGCGCACAGCAAATCGGCTTTACGGGCGGAGAAAAGAAATCCCGCGAAAGGGTTGAGCGCGGAGTTTACAAGGACGTTGACGCGCACGACGTTGTAAAGTACGGACTTATCCCCGAGCTTGTCGGAAGGCTTCCGATAATCGTGAGCCTTGAAAACCTTGACGAGGAGGCACTCGTCCGCATTATCAAAGAGCCGAAGAATGCGCTTCTTAAGCAGTATCAAAAGCTTTTCGCGCTTGACGGCATCGAGCTTGAATTCGAGGAGGATGCCTTCCGCGCAATCGCGCACCTCGCCGTAGAGAGAAAGACGGGTGCAAGAGGGCTTCGCTCTATTGTGGAGGGGATTATGCTCCGCCCGATGTACGAGCTTCCCTCGGATAAATCGGTTAAGCGCGTTATCGTCACCGCCGCTTACGTAAGGGGCGAGGGCGAGCTTACCGTTATCCGCAAGGAAGAAGGCGCGGAATAAATAAGCGAAAGCATACCAAAAAGCAAAATTTATGGCACGGGGCTGTCGCATTTAGGCATAACCAAATAAAAAACAACAGAAGCATTGTCATAAAAACAGTGTTTCTGTTGTTTTTTTATGCGAATTTAAGGAATTAAGGTAGAAAACCTACGGTTTTCTCCGTTTTATTAAAGTTTTTTATTTTATTTCCGTTTTCTCCCTCCGACGTATTCATATACGCCTCTCGGTCGAAGAACGAAAATTTCTGCTCTAAATTCGTTCGCCCCGAGGTTCTGTTCTCATTAAGAATTCGCCAAAGCTATAATTCTGACCGCGTTTTTGCAGTTTTTACCTTGATTTCCTTGAATTCTTAATGAGACAGCCCCTTTTTAATTGTGAGCAAGCGGAAAAACCGCGGAAAAACGCGAGAAATTTGTAAATAATAATTTACATTATCTTGTTTTAGTGCCACCCCGTGTTAAATAAAATCCTCCCTTTTGGAGGGAGGCTTTTACCCGTCGGGACGGGGTTCTACTTTGTGGACTTTCGGTATTGGAGGGGTGAAACTCCCATATACTGCTTAAAAATCTTGTGGAAATAGTTGGGGTTACAAAATCCGATATCGTCGGCGATTTCAGCCATCGACATATCGGTGGCGGCAAGGAGCTGCATCGAATAATTGACGCGCAAGCCGTTTATGTATTCTATCGGGGTTTTACCGATGCTGTCCTTGAACATTTTTGTAAAGTAATCCGAGGAAACGTTTATCATATCGGCAAGCTTTTCAATATAAATCTTGTCCTTGAAGTTTTCGGCAATATACGCGATAACGGGACGGAGGCGGAGGACGTTGTGGTAAACGATTCTGTCCTGCTCGTCCTTTGAGCCGCAGTAATAGCGAAGCAAGGAGGTTACCATAAGGTAAATTCCCGCGCGAATGGGGAGCTTATAGCACACGTCCTTTACCGAATTTTCAAGATACGCATCCTCGATAAGACGGGCGAGAGTATCGTGGACGGGGTGTCCGTCGGTAAAGAGGGTCGCACGGTTACGCGACTGCACATAAAACATATAGAGCAGCTCGGTATCAAAGTTTTCCATATTCTCCTCTATAATCGCCGCGTCGAATATAACGCCGCGCACGGTGGCACTTCCCTCCACCGCACAAAGACGGAAAATCATTTCGGGGGGAATGAAGAATATATCACCGCTTTCCGCCTCGGTAATCTCGGTGCCGATTTGCGCGCGCACGCGGCCGTAGGTTACCTCAACAAGCTCCATTTTGTCGGGGTTTTGTCGGGTGTTGACAATTCTTCCCTCTCCCGATTTTCTATACATTTCTATGGGGAATTTAACTTCGCTCATATTTTTCTCCAAGCTTTTTATTTTGGGGATAGACTGTTAAAATTTTGCGGGTAAATTCGTTTTACGCAAGCACCCGATGTGCGTCGCAAATCAGTAGAAGGTTGCGACCTCATCCTTTGGAGGAGTGGCGCGCTCGATATGCGTGACGGTAAGGACGGGTCCCTTTGCACGGTAAAGCTTGCTGTATTCCTCCTTCAGCACGCCCTCGACAATTACCCAGTCGCGGGTTTTGAGAGAGAGTATGCCCGTGCCCTTTGCAACGACTCCGCGGTAGGCAATATCGTCCGCACAGCAGGTCATAATATGGCGTCCGATTGCAAACTGTCTCGCGCCAAGCGATTTATCAAGTGCAACGATACCCTTAAACCTTACGGTTTTTCCGACGTATTTTTGAAACTCCTCCGACATATCGCGGTAAAAAAAAGCAAAATCAACGTCGGCAATATCGATTACGGGAGCGTTTATATCAAACGGAAGCGGGTCCTCGTAGCTGTCAAACTCAATTTCGCCCGCCATATCCTCGTAGCAGATATTCGCACGGCGGGAGATGCCGCGCACGAGCTTATGAAGCTCCATTCTATCGTACTCGGGCTTTACGCGGTTGAAAACAACCATTTCCGCGCTCGTGAGCTTATCCACCACAAGCTGTCGCATATTGGCGTTATAGGTAAGCGCGGTGGTCGCGTCCATAAGGAGTATTTCCTGGTAAACGAGCCACCCCTCGGGAAGCGCGTTATAGAATTTATCAATCTGCCACATTCCGTTATACTCAACTACAACCAAATCCGCCCTTGCCCGCTTTTGCATAGCCGAAAGTCGGTCGGGGGTTATTGCGTCGGCGGAGTCAAAGGAGGCAAACGAAACGTTTTCGCCGATTGTCTCGGGGTCGTATTCCTCCTCGCCCTCCTCGCAGGTGATGACGAGATACTTTTTATTCGGGTCAAGGAAGGACGGGTCGCGCATCGTATCGATTATAAACGAGGTCTTTCCCGCCTCCAAAAATCCTGTAAACAAATAAACGGGGATATTCATTATATGCCGAAAAGCTCCTTGATTTTTTCGTTATCTATACCGACGCCGATTACGCAAAGCGCACCGATAAGGGCGGGTGTGCCATAGCGGACGTCAGGCTCGCCGGGGACGTAGTCGAAGTGTATCCATTTTCCGTCCTCCGCGGCTACGATGCCCTTTGCACGAAGAACCATCCCGTATTCGTCGCTCTCGGCAAAGGCTTCAAGCACCTCGGTGATTTTTTCGGCGGTGAATTTCTTGACGGTTTCAGTGCCGAAACTCGCAAATACCTCGTCGGCGTGGTGGTGATGGTGTTCGTGTCCGCCGCAGCCGCATTTACAGCCCTCGCCATGCTCGTGGTGATGCTCGCCGTGATGCTCGTCCGTGTGTTCGTGTTCGTGGTGTCCGTGTCCGCCGCAGCCGCATTTACAGCCCTCGCCATGCTCGTGGTGATGCTCGCCGTGATGCTCGTCCGTGTGTTCGTGGTCGTGGTCGTGGTGTCCGTGTCCGCTGCAGCCGCACTTACAGCCCTCGCCGTGCTCGTGGTGATGCTCGCCGTGATGCTCGTCCGTGTGTTCGTGTTCGTGGTGTCCGTGTCCGCCGCAGCCACACTTACAGCCCTCGCCATGCTCGTGGTGATGCTCGCCGTGATGCTCGTCCGTGTGTTCGTGGTCGTGTTCGTGTTCGTGTTCGTGGTGTCCGTGGCGGTGTGCCTCCATTTCCGCCTCTTTTGTGAGAGTATCAACCGACCTTGCGCCCGTGTGGATTGCGGCAAGAATTTCCGCGCCGCCGATTTGCTCCCACGGGGTGGTGATAAGCACCGCGGTGGAGTTATGCTCTCTTAAGAGAGCAACACAGTCGGAAAGCTTTTTATCGGTGGTGCTTCCCGTATGCGAAAGCACGATTGAGGAGGCGTGCTTTATCTGGTCGTTATAAAACTCGCCAAAGTTTTTCATATACATTTTGCACTTGTTTACGTCAACGACAACGGTATAAGAGCCAAGCTCCGCATCGGGTCGGTTGATGCCCTTTACCGCCTTTATAACGTCGGAAAGCTTGCCGACTCCCGACGGCTCGATAATAATTCTGTCGGGGTGCAATTCGTCAAGCACCTTGCAAAGCGCGGTGGCAAAATCACCGACGAGCGAGCAGCAGATACAGCCCGAGTTCATTTCGGTTATTTCAATTCCCGCATCGCGGAGAAAGCCGCCGTCAATTCCGATTTCTCCAAATTCGTTTTCAATCAAAACGAGCTTTTCACCGACGTACGCCTCGGATATAAGCTTCTTGATAAGCGTGGTTTGTCCCGCGCCGAGAAAGCCCGAAAAAATATCTATTTTCGTCATTAGTCTTTTTTCACCCAAAATGAGTGCCTTTCTTTTTCTTACAAGTATTATTTTACTACTTATTCGTTTATATGTCAATACTTTAACGCCGATTTTACGGGAAAAATTATATTTTTCCGTTGTGGAGAGGAAAAAGCAAAAAAAACACCCTGTGGGGTGGACAGAGTGATACTGTATAAGCTTCCCCTGTCAGGGGTATCGAGCTTTAAGACTCCCCTGTGCAAGATAGCGAAGCGTCGTAGTAATAAGCCTTCCCTGGCTGGGGAGAAGGCGAATTACTGCATATTTGGGAAATCGGATTGGCGGAGGACCTCGTAGGCGGCGACGGCTACCGAATTTGAGAGGTTAAGGCAGCGCAGGGTTGGCAGCATCGGGATGCGCAGGGCAAATTCGCCCGCGTTTTCCACTATTTCCCGCGGAAGTCCGACGCTTTCCCTACCGAAAACGAGGTAGGTGGGGGCGGAAAATTTCACCTCGGTAAACCTTCGCTCGGCGTGCGAGGAAAAATAGTATTTTTCGCCGTCGGGATTTTTTTCAAGAAACTCCGAAAAGGAGTCGTAATAGGTTACCTCAAGCTTGTCCCAGTAATCAAGCCCCGCCCGCTTTAGGGTGCGGTCGGAGATTTCAAAGCCCGTCGGGCGGATTATATGGAGTGCCGCCCCCGTCACGGCACAGGTGCGCGAGATATTCCCCGTGTTTTGCGGGATTTCGGGGTTAAGCAGGACTATATTTAACGGCTTCATTTTTTTCACCTTTCGTTTATTTCACCCCTATTTTAGCAGATTTTTCGCCCTCTTACAACGGGGAGGACGTAATTTTCCCAAAAATATTTACAAAAGAGTATTTATTTTTTATTTTGCGTGTGTTATAATATAATAGTTAAAGTATATACTGCGCATAGATTGCGCCCGTCACAGGACGGAAAGGAGATAAAATGGGATTGTTTAAAAGGCTTTTTCCCACGTACAGCGAAAAGCAGATAAAGGAAATTACCCCCACGGTTGATAAAATAGAGGCTCTTGCCGATGCATACGCGGCAATGAGCGACGAGGAGCTTCGCGGAACAACCGATATTCTTCGCCAAAGGCTTCGGGACGGACAGACGCTCGACGATATTCTTCCCGATGCGTTTGCTCTCGTAAGGGAGGCGGACTGGCGAGTGCTTGGAAAGCGACCCTACCGCGTGCAGCTTATCGGCGGAATACTCCTTCACCAGGGGCGTATTGCTGAAATGAAAACGGGAGAGGGTAAGACGCTCGTTGAAACGCTCCCTGCATATCTCAACGCGCTTTCGGGTCGGGGCGTGCATATAGTCACGGTCAACAGCTACCTTGCCGAGCGCGACAGCGAGGAAATGGGCAGGGTTTACGCCTTTTTGGGGCTTACGACGGGGCTTGTCGTGCCCGGGCTTTCGCTCGAGGACAAGCAAAAGGCGTATAACGCCGACATTACCTACGGCACGAATAACGAATTCGGCTTCGACTACCTCCGTGACAATATGGCGCTTTACAAGGAGGCAACCGTCCAGCGCGGTCACGCCTTCGCTATTATAGACGAGGTTGACTCCATTCTCATAGACGAGGCGAGGACTCCGCTTATTATCTCGGGACAGTCCTCAAAGTCCACCGACCTTTACGAAAAGGCGGATATGCTTGCAAGAACGCTTACCCCCTACGTAATAAAGGAAATCGACGCGAAAAAGGACCTCGACCTTTACGAAGAGGATTACGTCGTTGACGAGAAGGCGAAAACTGCGGTGCTTACCTCCCACGGTATTGAAAAGGCGGAGAAATTCTTCGGAGTTGAGAACCTTTCGGACTCCACCGCGGAGGCAAGGGAGCTTCACCACCACGTAATCACCGCGATAAAGGCGCACGGCGTTATGAAGCGCGACGTTGACTACATCGTAAAGGACGGGGAGGTTATTATCGTCGATACCTTTACGGGCAGACTTATGCCGGGACGTAGGTACAACAACGGACTTCACCAGGCAATCGAGGCAAAGGAGGGCGTGGAGGTTCAAAAGGAGAGCCGCACCATCGCAACCATTACCTTCCAGAACTATTTCCGACTTTATTCAAAGCTTTCGGGTATGACGGGTACTGCGCTCACCGAGGAGGACGAGTTCAAGACGATTTACGCGCTTGACGTCGTGGAGGTGCCCACCAACCGCCCGATGATAAGGAAGGACCATAACGACGCGGTTTACACCACCCTTAACGGAAAGTACCGCGCGATTATCGAGCAAATCCGTGCCTGCCACGAAAAGGGACAGCCCGTGCTTGTCGGTACGGTGGATATTAACAAATCCGAGCAGCTTCATAAAATCCTCACGAAGGTGGGTATTCCCCACAACGTTTTGAACGCAAAGCATCACGAGCGAGAGGCGGAGATAGTTGCACAGGCGGGCGCATTCGGCGCTGTCACCATTTCCACGAATATGGCGGGACGCGGTACGGATATTATGCTCGGCGGCAACCCCGAATTTCTCGCAAAGCGAGATATGCGACGCGCGGGCTTTGACGAGGAGGTTATTCTCTCGGCTACGGGAAGTGCGGCTACGGAGGACGAGGAAATTCTCGCGGCGCGTGCGGAGTTCAAGCGGCTTTACGAAAAGCACAGGGAGGCACTTGCCCCCGAGGCGGAGAGGGTTAAGGCTGCGGGCGGTCTTTACATTCTCGGCACCGAGCGTCACGAGTCGCGCCGTATAGACAACCAGCTGCGCGGACGTGCGGGACGACAGGGCGACCCCGGTGAGTCGAGATTTTTCCTTTCGCTCGAGGACGACCTTATGCGACTTTTCGGCGCAACCGACAGAATACAGGCTATGGTAACCCGTCTTGGAATGACCGAGGACACGGTTATCGACGCAAAAATCCTTTCAGGCTCGATAGAATCGGCACAAAGACGAATAGAAAGCCAGAACTTTGACAGGCGTAAGAGCGTCCTCAACTACGACGACGTTATGAACCAGCAAAGAAAGGTTATTTATAAGCAAAGACAGGACGTGCTTTTCGGCGAGAGCGTATTCGATACGGTAATGTCGATGATGCAGCACGCCGTAGGCGTGAAGTTTGAGGAATGCTTCTCCTCCCCCAACCCGAGCGAGTGGCGTATTCGCGAGTTTACCGACGAATTTCGCGGACTTATAAAGCCGAAAACCGTACTTGAATGCCCCGAGGCGGAGCGCGGCGACCTTGATATCGACCTCGTAAAGAGCGAGGTGCTTGACTCGGTGCGCGAGGTTTATGCGGAGAAGGAGCGCATCTGCAGCGAAGCGGGCGTAGATATGCGCGAGTTTGAAAAGGCGTTGCTTCTTCACTCGGTAGATACGAAGTGGATGGACCACCTCGAAATGATGGACGACCTCAAGGAATACGTTGGACTTAACAGCTATGCACAGCGCGACCCGATTGCGATGTACCGTATCGAAAGCGCGGATATGTTTGACCAGATGATTGAGGAAATAAAGGTTGAAACGGGTACTCTCGTGCTTCTTCTTGACCCGCGTCGCTCCGTAAGGCAGAGAAAGCAGGTTGTGAAGGTAACCTCCACCGCGGGCGCGGATACGGGCGAGGCTAAAAAGCCCGTCGTAAAGGGCAAAAAGGTCGGACGAAACGACCCCTGTCCCTGCGGCAGCGGCAAGAAATATAAAAAGTGCTGTGGTGAGGGAGCATAAAACACTCAAACGAGTGTTTTTGCGAACCGAAGTCCACAGAGCAAGGAGCGCGCCGAGCCGTAGGCTTGCGAAGGCGACAGCGCGCGACTATGCGAATGGACGGGTGAGGGAGCATAAAACACTCAAACGAGTGTTTTTGCGAACCGAAGTCCACAGAGCAAGGAGCGCACCGAGCCGTAGGCTTGCGAAGGCGACAGCGCGCGACTATGCGAATGGACGGGAGAGGGAGAATAAAATAAAAAGGACGAACAAATGGGCTTTGGAACCTTATTTATCGGATATTTTTTACTTTTGAATATTGTAAAGCCCGCGGCGAGTGACGTAATTGCGGGGCTTGTGATACTTCTCGCGCTTGAGAGGCTTTCGCAGGTAAACCGAAAATTCAAGCTTTCGCGTATATTTGCGGCACTGTTCTCGGCGGTGGGGCTTGTGCGCTTCGTGATGTTTTTCGGAGGAATGCTTATCCCCTCGCTTGGGGCGGCGGAGAGTATGACCTCCCCCTATTTCGGGGCGGCAAGGTTTTTGCTGCTTTGCCCGCTTACGGTGCTTATTCTCTTGGGCATCGAGGAGGTCGCAAGAGAGGTGGAGCTTGAAAAAGTGCCTACCCGTGCTAAATTTCTCGCATTTTTCGGTATTGCGGTACGACTGCTTTACGCGCTTTGCTCGCTTCCCGTCGCACTCCCCGCCCTGCTCTATTTTTCGGCTTTCCTTCTTGAATTTATTTACGTTATCACCCTGCTTTTCCTTATTTGGAATTGCTATTATATGATTTGTATGCCCGGCGAGGAAAACGGCAAAAGGAAAAAGCCGTCGCGCTTTGCCTTTGTAAACGCATACAGAGAGCGCGAGGAGCAAAAGGAGCGCGAGATGCAGGAATACCGCCTCGCAGAGCTTAAAAGGAAGCAGGCGAAAAGGAAGGGGAAGAAAAAGAAAAAATGAAGCTTAACAAATCGGCATACGGAATTTTGACGCTTGCGGTTTTGACCTTTTTAAACCCGAATTTCAATGCGTTTGACTTTTTTCCCGACTTTATCGGGGCGTTTATAATCGCCGCGGTGCTTTCGCGTGCGAGCGACGTCGTCCCCTTTTTCAAGGAGGCACAGGACGGCTTTACAAGGGTGGGAGTGTTGAGCCTTATACGGCTTCCCGCCGCCCTCGTTATGTATGCAAATCTTCACACGGGTATGGACATCGTACCGCTTTTCACCCTCGTTTTCTGTACCCTGGAGCTTATACTTCTCTACCCCGCCATTGCTAATCTTTATCGTGGTCTTGTCTATCTTGGCGAGCGCGGCAGTGCCGTAGGTATCGTCAAGCCGATTAAGCTTTTCGGCAGGACGGTGGGCATCGAGTGGGTCAAAAACCTTTCCCTCGTTTTTTTCGGCGTTCGTGCGGTGTTTAATTTTTTGCCGCAGCTTTGCCACCTCACCTTCTATTCACAGCGCACAACCTACGTAGCAAGACGGATTTACGCGCCGATTGAAATTTCAATGCTGCTTTTCCTGCTTTTCTTCGGAATTGTGTGGGCGGTGATAACCCTTTCGCTTCTTCGCGCGGTAAGGCTTCGCGGCGGTGTTGCGGACGGTATTATCGCAATGGCGGGCGAGGAAAGGCTCGCCGAAATCAGCCGCAGCGCAAGTGCAAAATCCCACGTGCGCTCACTCAATCTTTTGTGGCTCGCGGCTCTTTTTAACCTTGATATTGCGCTCGATACCACGGGCGGCTTCAACGTTCTGCCGAGGTTTATATTCGCAATTTTGCTTCTGCTTGCGGTATGGAGCTTTTTCACGAGGGGCGCGCTCCGACTTTCCGCCCTGCTCTCGGCTATTTGCTTTTCCTTGGTGTCGCTTGCCGTGCTTCTTCTTTGTACCGAGTTTTCGGAAGTCTATTCGACGCAGGACCTTGCTACGAATACGGTGGCACAGGGCGAGTATCTTTTGATTGAAATTTTATCGGGTGCGGAGCTTTTGCTCTACCTTTTGCTCGTTGGACTTACTACCGCGGGACTCGTGCTTGGAGTGAAGCGCCACACGGGACTTTCGCCCGATGGCGAGGGCTACTCAAAGAGCGCACGGGCGCATCACGCGGGCTTAATAAAACTGGTCGTCGGCTTTTCGGCTTGGCTCGGAGCTGTCGGAATTTTGAAATTCGTCAATATTATTCTCAACGCCTTTCCGCAGCGTATGGAAGCCAAGGAAGGCTATACCGTCTATGCGGCAAGATTGCCTTGGCTCGGCACGGCAACCTTTATCCTTTCGCTCGTGCTGGTGCTTTACGCATTTTACCTATCCTCTACTCTAAAGGACGAGGTCAGAATGAAATACGGTCTGCCAAAAAAGGGCGAGGAATAATTAAAAAAGCACCCCGACGGGTGCTTTTTTACTATCTAAACTTCAAGGGCAATTTTTTATAACTGAAAATTTTACCGTCGTCAAGATTTAATTCGGTAGTTTCATAAAGCGTTGAAACTCGATACTTCTCACCTATGAGTCCGTCGTCGAAATAGTTGATAAAGCTCGAAAGAATCTTATTTTTATTGTTTCGTAGCAATCCAAACTCCTCCTCTGAGCAGACGAGCGTTACCAGATGTTTACTTCTATACTCAACATTATCTTCGCCCCTCTCGGTGTAAAGAGCATTTTGCCAAACACAAAAGCTTATTTCGTATTTTTCTTCATCAAAATGCAGGTCAGAAACAGAGTAAACGAAATTAGATTTCAACTTCTTACCTTCCATTTGTGGCAGGTGCTGTTCCATAACCTCGCTAAACTTTTTAACGGATTCAATTTTTAAGGTGGTCACGGATATACATTCCGGGTCGTCGAACAAGATCATTTGAAAAACTTCGTATTTACTACGCTTCACCGAGGTGTCGTGATGAGAAGTCCTCTTTACTCTATTCTGATAATTTATGTAGTATATATCGCCATGATTGTCCGTAACAAGACCGTTTACATGAATTAATACATATTTGTCCAAATTCTCCGGATAATCCTCTACAAAAGCACCAATAAACTGTGCCCTTTCCATGGTGATATTTTCATCAATCTTATAATGGTTAGCGTTCTTAAGAATTTGTTCGTTCACCTGTTTAGAAAAAGTAATTGTTAGTTTTTGTGAACTGTAAAATTTATGACAGGCTATTCCCACCGCAAAAATCAAAATAAGAATAATCGGAACTAAAAACTTTCTCGTTTTTTTCATTTAAATCTCCTTCTGAAACCTTTTAAAACCTAATCAAATGGTTGGTAAAAGCTTTATAGCGAGGCTTATCTTCCCTGTGCCGTTGCTTTGAGTGCGGCGGCGGTTTCGGTGTTTTTCGCGGTATCGGTGGGTGCGCCGTCAGTGAAATCGGCAAAGATTTTCATAACTCTGTCGCGGCAATCCTCTATGCTATCGACGTTTTCGAGAAAATCGTGGAAATAGGCTGCGTAGTTGGGCAAGGAAAGAAAATCTACGATATTTCTTTCGCGGCGGGAGTTATACGCCTTTTGTGCCTCGGGGGTTTCGCCGTCGGCGAAATAGCGTGCGGCGAGCCTTCCCTCCACGACCGAAAGAGGTGCGTAAACGTAAACCGAGCAGGCGGAGTAGCCCTCCGCCTTATAGAGGCTTTCGACTCCGCAAAGGTCAAGCACGAGAAGCGGTATTTTCCCTCTCTCGTATGCGGCGTTCATTTCCGCCTTTGTAGTACCGTAAAGACAGCCGCCGTAGTTCATATACTCAACGAACTCTCCGCGCGCCACGGCAGCCAAAAATTCCGCCTCCGTAGCGTAGAGATACTCGTCGTCGTGGGCGTCGCCGCGCCTTGCTCTCGTGGTGGTGGAGCGAAGGAAGGTAAAGCGGGGGTCGCTCTCAACGATAGCCTTCGCAACTACGGTTTTACCCGCGCCCGATGGCCCTGCAATTATAAGAACGGGGTTGGTTCTTTTCATATTCACCTCTTAATTTTTGGGGTAAATTTTATCCTTCCCGCCCATATACGGACGGAGTGCAACAGGGATATTCACGCTGCCGTCGGCGTTGAGATTGTTTTCAAGAAAGGCGATAAGCATTCTCGGCGGAGCGACAACCGTGTTGTTAAGCGTGTGGGCGAGGTAGATTTTGCCGTCCTCTCCCTTTACGCGGATTTTAAGGCGGCGTGCCTGTGCATCACCGAGGTTGGAGCAGGAGCCTACCTCGAAATATTTCTTCTGGCGGGGTGACCACGCCTCGACGTCTATGCTCTTTACCTTCAGGTCGGCAAGGTCGCCCGAGCAGCACTCAAGCGTTCTTACGGGAATATCGAGCGTGCGGAACATATCGACGGTATTCTGCCAGAGCTTGTTAAACCAGACGGGGGATTCCTCGGGACGGCAGACTACAATCATTTCCTGCTTTTCAAACTGGTGAATGCGGTAAACTCCGCGCTCCTCTATACCGTGTGCGCCCTTTTCCTTTCTGAAGCAGGGGGAATAGGAGGTAAGGGTGTAAGGCAGTGCCTCCTCTTTATTAACCGTGTCGATAAACTTTCCTATCATAGAATGCTCCGACGTACCGATAAGGAAAAGGTCCTCGCCCTCTATTTTATACATCATTGCGTCCATTTCGGCAAAGGACATAACGCCCGTAACGACTCCCGAGCGAATCATATAGGGAGGGATTACGTAGGTAAAGCCGCGGTCAATCATAAAATCGCGCGCGTAGGAGATAACCGCGGAGTGAAGCCTCGCAATATCGCCCATAAGGTAGTAAAAGCCGTTGCCCGCAACCCTTCTTGCGGCGTCAAGGTCGATGCCCGCAAAGCTCTCCATAATCTCGGTGTGATAGGGGATTTCAAAATCGGGAACGAAAGGCTCGCCGTAGCGCTGTACCTCCACGTTTTCGCTGTCATCCCTTCCAATCGGAACGCTGGGGTCGATAATGTTGGGGATTACCATCATTATTCCCTTTACCTTTTCCTCAAGCTCCGCCTCCTTTGCCTCGCAAGCCTTAAGCTCCTCCGCCTGCTCTGCTACGAGCTTTTTTGCCTCCTCTGCCTCGGCAAATTTCTTCTGACCCATAAGAGCTCCGATGGACTTTGAAACCTTGTTACGGTTGGCGCGAAGGTCGTCCGCACGCTTTTTATTTGCGCGAAGCTCCTCGTCAAGTGCAATTACCTCGTCAACGAGGGGAAGCTTTGCATCCTGGAACTTGTTTCTGATGTTCTGCTTCACAGCCTCGGGATTTTCACGCAGAAATTTAATGTCAATCATTTTCGTTTCTCCTTGTATATGGTAGTTTTTTTATTCGTTTTAAGTGTTTATTTTATTTAACAGTGCGCGGATTGGTACGGACGGTAAGCCTTCCCCGG